>NZ_KB912058.1:0-547002 GCF_000383695.1 Thioalkalivibrio sp. ALJ15 | reverse complement strand
CAGGGCTGTCAGTACACCAGCGACGCCTGGCGGCGTCTGCTGGTGCAGCACGGCGCCCGGGCCAGCATGAGCCGGCGGGGTAACTGCTGGGACAATGCGGTGGCCGAACGCTTCTTCCTAAACCTGAAGATGGAGCGCGTCTGGCGACGGGACTATGCCAATCACGGCGAGGCCACCCGGGACATCACCGACTACATCGTCGGCTTCTACAACGAGCGCCGAAGGCACTCGACCCTGGGCTACCTGTCGCCCAACGCCTACGAGCGAAAATGGACAGCCGAAACACCGATCGAGGTGTCCGAAATCACTTGACCACTACACATGCGCGCGCAGAATCTCCAGCACCGAGCCGATATCCAGATGTCCCAGCTCGAGCGTATCCGTAGCCCGGTTGAACAGCGGCGCCCGCCGATCATCCAGCAGCGCTGTCATCTCCGCATGCAGCGACCCCAGCACAATCAATCCGCCAGGAACCTGCCCCGCCCGGGCGCTCAGCCGGTCCACCTCCGCCTGCAGGAGCGAGCAGAAGTCGAACAGCGGCTTGCGATGGAAGTACTGGAACTCATCCAGCGCTACCACATACCCCGACTCCGCCAGACTCGCGATCAAGCGGGCCAGCTCGCCCAGGCTATGGACACGCTCCTCCAGCCCGAACGTCTCCAGGTAGCCGTTGCAAGCCGCCACCACCCCCGCTGGGTCCGAATCCGGAATCTGGATGTACAGCGTCTTCGAGACACCCGCCGCCTGCAGCGCCTGCTGAATCAAGGTCGTCTTGCCAATCCGGCGCCGCCCCGAAATCTGCAGAAAAAACCAGCGCCTCCGGGACAGAATCTCCTGCACTGGCCCAGCTCCGTCTGCCGACCGTAAAACGCCCACTCCCCGGATCCCGCCACACAGACACCTTAAGGTAAAAGTTATTACCTTAACCTACGCCGATCCTTTAGCCTCATCAACACAGTCACTTACGCGCCACCCCATCACACAGTTTAGTCCACCAGCAGGAGGCCAGCCCCTGGCCGATTGGATGTTGGACAGGCCCCATCGGCCAGAGGGCTGGCCTCCTACACCGACTGCCACCCCCTGTGGGAGCGGGCTCGCCCGCGAAGCCCCCGCCAAAGCCCCGACCAGACTTGTCATCGCCACCAGACTCATCCAAAATAATCAGTGGAGGCTTTGTTGGCGGCGACGCTGGCATTGCCTTTTTTATTGCCCGCTTATTGAATCGCGTTCTTCTCGCGGCCGCAGATCGTCGATGACCGCGAAACTCCACAGCGGGTAGCGCTGATCACCGTCTTCGCGCAGGGTTCTGAACCGCAAGTCACAAACCCTCTCCGCCAGCCCCGACAATTCGCTCCGTGCCGAACGCGCCATGGTACCGACGCGAACACCCCAGGCCACCAGGTACCCCACAATGTCCGCCAACTGAACCGCTGTCGTCAGATGGCTGTGAACAAAAAACGGCTCTGGTATCACTCGGGCCGCACGCATCCGCCCCTTGGCAGTCTCCCGGAAATACTGAGCCATTTGCCCTAGCAGGATATGGGCCTGCACCTTCTCGAGCTCATCGAACACCACCACACCCATCGCGCTCTCGGCCTGCTCTTCAAGAAAGTGGTAGTAGCGCTCGAACAGGTAAGCGTAATCTTTGCGCAGAAGCTGCCCCTCCGGCCGAGGAGCCTCGCAATCCACGATGCTCGCAAACGTACGCACGCGGTAACGCGCACAAATCTCCAGCAAGTGCCCCACGAAGGCGATCTTCGCCTGAGCCAAGGCCGTAAGCTCTTCCTTGGTGGGACCGGTTGCACCGGCATCCTCACGACGCTGCCTCGCCCCCTTTTCAAGACACGCACGCGCCAATGCGGCCCTTCGCTCCGGCGGGATCGATTCCATCTGTCCCGCCAAGCGGAACGTCTTTCGCTTCAGCAGTTTCTTGCCCTTGAGCTCCAGCTCATCCGGCGAGATCCGCTGCCCGAAGAAAGTCCTTTCCGCATCCTGTACTTCACAGACCAGGTTCCAGAGATCCCGATCCTCCACACACACGCCGGCCAACACTTCATATGGAGAATGCCTGCGGTCCTGGCCGCTTTCATCCATGAACAGCATAAAGCTCACGCCGCGTACCTCCTCTGTAACGGGGTCAGGTATCCATTCCTGCCCGCCTTGAGACCAACAATCCCCCGTGAATCTCCAGGTGAGCATCCATCACTTTGTCGATCGCGAACTCCCGCCCCGCCAGCGCCCGCCCGGCACGCCCCACGGCCTGTCACCATTCCGGGTCTTCCACAAGCGCCTGCACCGCCGCGGCCACAAACTCCTCCACACTCTTGTGCCTCAACGAACGCATTGCGACCACCACGATCGCCCCCCAATCTGCAACGACACACAAGGAGCGCAGCCCCCTGCGCGATCAACCTGTAGGAGGCCAGCCCCCTGGCCGATTGGATGTTGGACAGGCCCCAATCGGCCAGAGGGCTAGCCTCCTACGCCGAGTGCTACCCCCTGTGGGAGCGGGCTCGCCCGCGAAGCCCCCGCCAAAGCCGTACAACCACCAAACCTACCCAACCAACGACACAACCGCCCGCCTTAACCCCTCATCCACACTCACCGGAGGCTCCCACCCCAGCGTCTCCCGCGTATGCGAAATATCCACCTGCAACGAATCCAGCAACCGCCGCGCCATCTCCCCACGCCCCACCGCACGCGCCCCGGCACGCAACAGCACTGGCGGCACCGGCACCAACCGCGCCCGCCGCCCCATCGCCGCCGCCACCCGGCGCAACAGATCGGTGGTAGAAAGATCCTCCCCATCCCCCGCCAGAAACACCCGATTCGCCGCCGCCGGATGCTCCAGGCACGTCACCAGCAGATCCACCAGGTTATCCAGCCCCACCAGCGAACGCCGATTGTCCACCGCCCCCAGCGGCAGCGGCACTCCCCGCGCTATCCACTGCAGCATCCGTGCGAAATTCCCGCCAACACCCGGCCCGTACACCAGGGGCGGCCGCACCACCACAATCTCCATCCCCGTCTCACGGCCCAGTGCGAACAACCCCGCTTCCGCCTCCGCTTTGGAAACGCCGTACGGATCAACCGGCGCCGGCGCATCCGATGCGGAAAACACACTGCCGGACGCAGTCTGCTCGCCATTCACCTTGATGGAGCTGACGAACACAAACCGCCGCACACCCGCCTGCGCCGCCTGCCGCGCCAGCGCCAGCGTGCCCTCCACATTGTCGCGTCGATACTCCGCAAGAGGATCGGCCGCGTCCTCGTCCATCACATGCACGCGGGCCGCCGCATGCACCACGGCCTCTACGCCCTGCAGCGCGCCACTCCAGTCCGCTTCCGGCTCAAGCGACGGCGTCACCGCCAGCTCCGCACCCGCCGGCACCGAGACACTGCGCCGACACCCCGCGACGGGGACCCGACGGCCGTCCGCCGCCAGCCTTTGCACCACGGCACCGCCCACGAAGCCCGTCGCTCCTGTTACCAGAACCCGACCTACCATCACTCAAAATCCCGTCATTGCGAGGGCCCGCAGGGCCTGTGGCAATCCCCAGCCGCAGCCCCATCAACCGAATGTAGCCACCCCAGCCGGCGTGCTAACCCAGGCAACCGGTGCCGAACCGCCGCTCGCCCAGTCTGATGCGCAAAGAACCATGCACTACGCGCCAGAGAAAGCCCCTCAACTTCCCGATACATGCGCCATGTATACAGCGATGTGGAAGCCTTGTTGGACGAAATGGAACCAGACCGTACTCGATAGATACCCAATACCTCGTTCAGCCCCATCGCCGTCTCGCCATCGCGCAACAAGTCCAACCACAGGGCATAATCCTGCCGCCGGCGGATCAACGGCATATACCGCTTACCAAATACCTTCGTGTCATACATGGCCGTCAAACACCCAACGTAGCAGGTCTTCAGAAGTTCTCGATAATGCAATCGGTCAGGGACTCCCACTGGCGAGAGATACCGCCCATTCTCGTCAACCCGCTCATAGGCCCCATACGAGAATGCCGCCCCCGCCTCTCGCATAAATGCCAGCTGCCGAACCAGCTTGTGGGGCAACCACAAGTCATCCCCATCCAGAAACGCGATGTACTGACCACGCGCGGCCTCAATAGCAGTATTGCGAGCTACCGCGGCTCCTTCATTACGCTCAAGCCGGAACACCCTTATCCGCTCGTCATCGGCCGCCAGCGCCTCGACGATCTCAGCCGAATCGTCCTCGGAAGCGTCGTCCACAACAAGGAGTTCCCAATCGCCCCACGTCTGCGCCTGGACAGAGGTGATCGTCTCTCGAATAAACGCCGCCCCGTTGTGCACAGGCGTCACAACCGACACCACCGGCGTCATTCGAATACCTCCGCTAGAAGGGACATCCGCCGAGCCATGTCGTACGAACGCGCGCCACCCGCCATCCTGGGGGTATTGAAATACTGATGCAGATAGGTGATTCGCATTCGTGGGTCTGTTCCTTTCACTGTTGGCATGCGGGACCACCGCTCGCCCTGTGCCCGGCTTTAACCTGTGCCCGGCCTTAAGCGGTGCGGGTGTCGCGCAATGCCCGTGCGATGTGCTCCGCGGCCTGGCCGTCGCCATAGGGACGCCCCTCCTGTCCGGAAGTCCCCACTGCTTCACGGATCACGACGGCGATATCGACCTGGGTCGGCGGTGCCAGCCGATTCCAGCCCAGGTCGACCAGTTCGGTCCATTCGGTTTCGTCGCGCAAGGTAACGCAGGGGACGCCATGGAAATAGGCCTCCTTCTGCACGCCTCCGGAGTCCGTGGCTACCAGGGCCGCGTGGCGCTCCAGAGCCACCATGTCGAGGTAGCCCACGGGGTCGACGGCACGCACGCCCGACAGGGCAAGCCCATGACGTTCCAGCGCCGCGCGCGTCCTCGGGTGCAGCGGCAGGATCACCGGGCGCTCGCTCGCCACGGCCTCCAGCCCCTCCACAATCGCGCGCAGGCGGGCCGGGGCATCCGTGTTGTCGGCGCGATGGATGGTCGCGAGGATGTAGGTACCCGCCTCAAGGTCATGCTGTGCCAGTACCGCGCTGCGTTCAGCCGCGCGGTCGGCGTAGTACAGGGCCGCGTCGAACATCACGTCCCCCACCTGAACGATGCGCTCATCGGGGATGCCCTCCTCGCGCAGCCGCCGGGTGGCCCCATCGGTCGGAGTCAGCAGCAGATCGGAGAGGTGGTCGGTGACGATCCGGTTCTGCTCCTCCGGCATGCGGCGGTTGAACGAGCGCAGGCCCGCCTCGACATGGGCCACCGGGATATGCAGCTTGCTCGCAGCCAGCGCACCTGCCAAAGTCGAATTGGTGTCGCCATAGACCAGCACCCAATCCGGCGCCTCTGCCTCCATAAGCGGCTCCAACGCCTGCAGCATGGCCCCGGTCATCACGCCATGGCCACCTCCGGAAACGCCGAGATGGTGGGCGGGCTTGGGGATGCCCAGCTCCTCGAAGAAAACATCGGACATCCCCGCGTCGAAGTGCTGCCCGGTATGCACGATCTGCTCGCGCAGTCCGGCCGCCGCCAGCGCGCGCGACACCGGCGCGGCCTTGATGAACTGGGGGCGTGCCCCGACGATGGTCATTATCTCAGTCATGAATCATTCACTTATTGGATTGATGGGAGCCACGGACGAACACGGAAAGACATGGACAGGGCAATAGCGTGAAAACACGTACCCTTGCCAGTCTTGTCTCCCCTCCTACATTCCGTGCCCTTCCGTGTTGTTCCGTGGCTCCCGATGCTTTAGCCACGGAAAAACACGGAAGAACACGGACGGTGTGTTGGGCATGAACACGGCCGTTTTGGTCAGCCCCCTACCACAACATGCCGTATTGCTTCGTGGGTTCTGTGGCTTTAAGTCGGGCGCACCTGCCCCCAGACAGCCGGAGACGCCTCAGCTCAACAGCCCCCTGGCCCGAGCAACCGCAAGAGCCGAAAGCGTAAACCCGTCCTCCAGCACACCTCCGCTCACCACGGCATCGAGTTCCCCCAGCGGCACGACACGATAGGGCCGTTGATCGCCCTGACCCGGACAGAATTCGGCCGCATCCGGCACCCGTGCGACAAACAGCGCCACTCGGGAATCCAGGATCGCGGTGTTCGGACGCACATAGCCCAGATGCTGAATATCCTCCGGTCGCAGCCCGAAACCGGTCTCCTCACGCAGCTCCCGCAGGGCACACTGCAGTGCGTTTTCGCCCGGCTCACCGTACCCCCGCGGAATCTCCAATGTTGGCGTTGCGCCCTGAGCCGGGCGCGTCTGTTCGAGCAGCAAAACACCACCCCGCCACAACGGGAGTACCGCCGCCGCGTTTTCGGCCATCGGCTCTTCCACCCAGTGGTACTGCCCCTCGCGGCGCACGCGAAACCAGGGGTTCCAGTACTCGATCATGCCTTGCGCTCCACGCCCATGGCGGCTTCCAGCCGGGGGTACAGCCCGAACCAGTTCCGCCGAGTAGCCACCGCACCCCCACGCTTCACCGCCTGATCCCCCAGATAATCCAGGGCACGATCGGTCAACCACCTGGCGATTTCACCCGACCCCGCAGAGGCCACGAACTCGAACATGCGCACGGGATAGCGCACCCATCCGATCTCCTTTCGCAGCGCGCGAATCGACACGGCCGGCTCCAGCAAGGCCCCGGGTATGCGCTGCAGCCCCTGCATCCGGTCCATTACAAACGCCTCGCCGGACTCCAGAAACAAGCCGTTGTAGGCCGCGTCCACCACCTCCAGCTTGAACCGCTCACCCGCCTCGGCCGGCAGCGACCTCTCCACGTGTGCGTACCAGGCCGATCGTGACCCGCAGCCCTCACCGCCCGCTCGAAACCCGGCCCACGCCCCGTCGTCGTCCCCGTCATCGCCATCGAAATACCGCCTGGCCTCCTCACCCGCCAGTCGCGCATTGATGGCCTGTGTCAGACTGTCCGCCCGCAGCGGAACATCCCGCCACTCCACCTCGTACTCCCGCAGCGTACGGTCCAGGCGCTCCATCTCGCGATAGATCGCCTCGCGTCGTTCCGCACCAAGCTCCGCCTTGCGCGGCCGGCCCGGAAACCGGGAAAACAGATAGTCATCCGGCAAGTCCCGGAAATAATCCACCAGCGAGCAATCCACCCCCAGACCACGCCCGCGAACCGAAACCTGCCCGAGCCCTTCCTCGCGTAGATACTTGCCCACCATCCGTCCCCGCAGGAACTCGGCAACCCCCGGCGTATCCATCAGCATGTTCGGCGAAAGCACCAGACCCTGAGAGAACACGACGCCCAGCATCAGCCGCTGCCGGACCTCCGCGGCCCCCAGACCACGAACGGAATCGCAGTTCGCCAGAAACAGCTTGTCCCGGAACAACAAGGCCCTACCCCGCCCGACGGCCACTCATGAGCTGTTCGTATAGCGCAAGCAGCTTGTCCGCCTCGGGCGCCCAGTTGTACTGGCGCTCCACGGCGTCGCGGCCGCGGCGGCCCATGGCCTCGGCCTCATCGGGATGGGCCAGCAGCCAGGCCATGGCTTCGGCGATGGCATCCGGGTCCTGCGGATCCACCAGCAGGCCACAGCCGGCCCCATCGACGATCCCGCGCCATAGAGGAAAGTCGGAGGCGATCACCGGCAGGCCGGCCGCCATGTATTCAAACAGCTTGTTCGGTTGAGCATCCAGATGATTCGGCGCGGGATGGAACAACACCAGTCCCGCCCGGACATTGCCCAGGATCGCGGCGACCTGCGGTCGTGAGGCCCAGCCGTGGAACTCCACCCGCTGCCAACCACCTAGCGCGGCCAGCTCATCCCCATGGCCGGCGGGCGAGAAGCCACCGGCCAGTTGCAGCCGGCACTCGGGCTCGTCCACCCGTCCGATGGCCTCCACCATCTCCCGCGACCCGCGAATACCCGTAATGCCGCCCACATAGGCGAAGTGCGGCGGCCGCTGCGCATACGGTACCGGGTCCGGCGCCACCAACTCGGCCAGGATGGGAAAGTTCTGCACCGTCACGGTCTTGTGCGCCGGAAAGCGCCGCGCAATCGTCGGCGTCGCCGCCACGATGCCATCAAACGCGCGCCCGGCCAGCCACTCAAAGCCCGCCGCCGCCGAAGCCACCGGCCGCCGCAACCAGACGGGAATCCAGTGCTTGCCCAGAATCTGGCGCGGCACATCCTCGTGCACGTCATACACCACTTTGATACCCGAGAGCTTCAGCGCCAGCCCCACCGGAATAAGCTCCGGATCATGAAAGTGCGCCACCCGCGGCCGCCCCGCACGTACCGCACGGTACATCCGCCACGCACCAAACAACATGCGCCGCACCCGTCCGTGGGACGGTGGACCGGTATCCACGACCTCGACACCCGAGATCTCGTCGCGCTCGGGCCCCTGGCCGTCCTGTACGTACAGGAATACCTCCGCTCCACTGCCCACGGCAAGCGAGGCGGATTCCTTTACCCTGATGCGCGTATCAGCTCGTACGTGTACTGTCGTAGAGAGAATTATCAAAATCTGTCAGCCTTAAGTCGGACATCAAAAAGAATTTAGTGATGAAGCTTTCTGCGAAGCAGGTTGCCATAAAATTTTAAAAGAGAAGCCGCTGCGAACAGGACTGATGACGAGCGCAAATATGAACTCTTCGCCTTAATCGGAAAACTATGGAGAAAATCTGAATCTAGCTCTCTCACTATCTCTCGATGCAACAACCCCTTAACCCTCAACTCTCGCGGAATAGCGCAAAAACTCTTTATCAAATTTGTGCAGTTAAACAAATTAAGGGATAGAACCCCCGCCCTTCTATAAAAATTACCCGAAAGGGCGCCCCACTTTCCGCAGCGCACTTCCCAAGAATAAAAGTCGGAAATAGAGCCAGCTGAGTTTTCGAGTGACTCCAAGTATCTCTTTTCAAACCCCAACCCCGCACGACTGCAATAATGATTTTTTGCTCTTAAGATACGAGGGCCAAATAAGTTATTTTCGATGCACCCCCCTACTGAGCTCTTGCCAATTTGCCCAATAACGTTGCCATTTGGAACAGCCACCCCGCGGCCATATGTCTCGACAATTTTACATAGGTTTTTGATTGCGTGAGAATTTTTTGGATAATTTATTTCTCTGTCCCATTTATTTTCGTATACGTCTACTCGGCAACCCGCCCGCATCGAAATCATAGAATGAGACAGACCGAATTTTTCACTTACCTCAACGGGAATAACTACGTCTTTTGAATGATCGCCCAAGCGTTCATGCTTAAAGGTGAACACCTCATCCGTGTACCCAGAAGATAAAAAGGCAGACAATACAACGCGGCTGTCTAACCCTCCTGTCAAGGGACACCGCACAGAATACATCGAGCTAAAATAATCGGCAGCCTTCCTTATTATCGCAGCAGCATCTTTTGCCACAGACTCCAACGATTTATTTCGATCCTCTTCAATGTTTATGTCTCTTCGCACAGCATAGCCTCCAAACAACTTCAAATAGTGATTTGGGAGCAACACCCTAACCCCAGGGGTTGGACATAGATCATACGGGAGAACCTGCCCAGGAGAAGAAGAATTTAATATCCTTCTTATAATGGTGGACTCATTGCCATCGGACCCAATCGGATCAATCTGTGTTTCTATCGATGAAGCAAGGACGTCCGCTGTGTGAACTGGGTAATACACAGGAACGCTTGATGTTGCATCTGGAAAAACATAAACCCTGCCACGATCGTTCAACACCGCGACAAAATGCCCCAACATGCCATCAATGATTGCCCCGGCGCGCTCGATAAAATCCTTTTCTATCGCATGCTGAGCGCCTTCCTCGAACTCATATATCGACCTGCCATCAGAGAGGACGAAGTCACCGATTATGATTAATTCTGCACGGCCAATTAAAATCCTCTTAACTGGAGCATACGAGGAGAGTTTTAGATAGTAGCCGCCAAGATTGATTGTCTCAGACAGTTCCATCAAGTCGATTGGAGTCTTGGCCAAAATAAAATCATAAGCAAATTGATGGATGCTCTGCATAATCATATTCTTATATTCTGGAGGAGAACCACTAAAAACTGGTCGACTCAGGGTCCGAAACATCTGTAAGCGATTAATCAAGCTCAGATGCGCGGTCTTTCGAGTAAAGCATTAGAGGGTAATTTTGGGGAACCACTATTAGCAAATCGAATCGCCCAAAACACACATCACGTACTCACACTCAGTAATTTCCTATAGACACTAATGAGTGTGTTTTCCTCTGTCTGCCACCGTAGGTCCGCTACACGCTCGGGCAATTTCTTCCGCACCACTCGTCCCTCCTCGGAGCTCAGGCTGGCCAAACGCTCCGCGATCGAATCGGCTGTTGGCGACACCACCCAGCCCGCTTGGCGCTCCCGTACTATTGCCGCCTGATCCGGCAGATCAGAAACCACTACGGGAATACCGGCCAAAAGACTCTCGAACAGCTTGTTCGGCAGGCAGTAGCGATGGTTCAGACACGTATCCTCGTACAGACTGACACCAACATCCGCGCCAGCCACATGAGCCAATACCTCCGCCGGCGGGACAGGCTCGCGGTGATGAACCCGTGCGCAACGTTGCTCGGCTTCCTTGACCCGCGCGGCCAGCGGTCCCGCGCCCATGAACAGGATGTGGTGCGGCACTTCAGGGCGCTGGAATGCGTCAAGCGTCGCCTCGATGCCCCGCCCCTCGCTCAACCCGCCAAGGTGAAGGAAGAGTAAGGCGTTTTTGGGGACTGAAAACTGCTCTCGCAGGGGTACGATATTCGTCAACGAATCAGGCACTTTCGGAATATTGCGCACCAAGTGGATCGATTTTTTCGGATACCGTTTCTGATACCAGTCCTTGATAGAAGGACTCACGGTAATCATTGCATCGACACGAGGCATGAGGAACCGTTCGGCGCGTCGAGCCATTTTCTGGCGCAAACCACCATTGCCCACTGTTTCAGTCTGAAGTTCGTGGGCATCATAGATCAGCTTCGCGCCGGTGAGCCTTTTGAGTAATACACCGATAGAAAGCGGCCAGAGATTGTGGCAATGGATAACCCGGAGGGACTGGCGCCGATAGCGGCTCACGAGCCGGGCGTACCACTCCGCATACTTTACGGACTGGCTAAGCAGATCCTTCGGCAAAGGGCGGCTGGTTAGCCGCACACGGTGGATCGTACGCCCGTCGAGATCCTCGGCTTCGGCGAAGCCGGCTTCGTGGAAACCCGCGATTTCCAGCTTGTCGAAAAGACCGGACTCCCCTACGGCGCAGGTTTCCTTGAGGACTCGGGAGTCGTGGCTGACCGGGTTGCGGACGATGTGCAGGCAGGTGGCGTCATGCATAGTGGGGTGTACTCCTAACAGGTTCTGTTTTATAGCGCCCGCAAGCCTTGAAGCCAAAGGGTCTCGATATGAAACCGAGGGCAAACCAGAGCACTACCCATGAAACCCCGGTGGCCAGATTGGCGAAAAGGAACAGGTATAGAAGAATCAGGATCGAATAGATGGCAATAACACTAGAGCGGAAAGCCATCGCGCCTCCAGTAGGCCGCGCGCGGGATTCGCGGTGAAGTTGGGCGAACACCATCAGATACAGGACGAGGACCAACATTAGCCCGACCAAGCCGAGATTCGCCATGACATAAGGCAAGAAGCTATGCAGCGTGCTACCCGCATTGCCCGTCGTCAGATATGCCACGTTCATATTGCCGAACCACGGTGCGTAAGAAAGTTGCGCCACGCCATGCTCCAGCATGATATCCAAGCGCGACATTAATGAGGTCGCAGAGCCCGAACCGAAGCCAAGCACCCGCAGCCCTCGAACGTCGAGCTCTGTTACAACCACCAGCACGCCAAGCGCAACGGCCGTCACGACCCCGGCCGCAACAAGCCCGCCACCAAACCGCACGAGAAGCCGTCTCGACCACGGCAATGCGAGCTGGCCATGGATATACGCACGAAGCAGCCGCCTTCTTGGCGCCACTAGCGCCGTCGCGAGCGTGATCAGTGAAACGCCAGCGATCACCGCCGTGGCTGAATTGGAACCCATAACCTGACTCATCGCGAGCGATAGAAGGGTCCCACTCAGATAGAACACCCACCAGGACAGTTCCAATCCCCTACGCAAACACGAACCCAGCTCGACCAGGGCGCGCAGTACGAAGAGAAAGGAAAACACGATAAACGTGATCGAAAGGAAGTTACCGGGCCGCTGGTACCCGCCTTCGATTCCTGTCAGCAAAAACAACCTTGTGTGTAGACGCCCCGCAAACTCGACCGCCACCCACACCAGAAGAATGGCTACAAACGCCAGCAGCAGCACAACCATCCACCGAGCCTTATCCGCAACCAGTAAGCGCTGATAGCTTTCTCGAAGCGCAGCCCCCATTAGGTAAAACAGCAGCATGCCCCCGGTGGTGGCGATCGTAATCGCCTTGAGTCGTTCAACATCCCCAACGTCTGCCCACACTCGGAGTGCAACCCAAGCCACGAGAGCGAAGAACACAACCAGGTGCAGACGAAAATACACCTGGTTCCGCATCCATAGCTTGGCGACAATGGCGGCGGACAGCGTCACATACACGGCCAAGACAGGAAGGCCTACACCGCCCGCACCGATGTTGACGATATTGAGCGTCAGATAAAGAAACAGGACCGCCACATGAAAAAACACAAGAGCAAGCATCAGGCTGCTGCTTGTCGCGTCATTGTTGCCACGCAGGGCGCCAGCCCGATCCAAAGCGGTGTTTGAGGCATTCAGCACCATAAATCGCTAGGCTCTCCGCGCGTCAAGAAGATCTTGGTAAAACAAAGGATCGCTGGAATGCTGGAAGAACGAGTTATGCCAAAGCAGGACGAACTCCCCCCCAAAACGGTGGCACAACTCTTTATAACGATTCATTGCTGTGAGCGTGTCAGCGGTGTACTCAGAACCGCCATATAAGGCCGAAAGGACGGAGCATTCCATAAGCACGAGGGGGCGTTCCCGAAGTGATAGCGAGTGCCGCCCGAGTAGATCGAACAAAGCGTATGACTGGCTCGTTCCACAGCGGAACCCGGCCTGATCGGCAAACGAAAGCGTCGTATCGTAGCGGAAGCCCGCTGCGGATACATGACGGCTGGTCTGCGCACTGTCCCAGCGTAGATAGTGCTGGCGAATACCCACGCCATCCTGCACGCACCCTTCCTCATCCATGATTTGCCGCAGCCGCTCGGCCTCCTTCGCCATCTGATCAGCATCACGATATGTCCCGTAGCTGCCGTGCAGACCGATCTCGTGTCCTCGCGTGTGAATCCGGCGTATCAGTTCGCGGATACGCGGTTCATCAATGGAATAGTGGCCATCCATGCTCGGGACGCTTTTGTCGACCAAAAAGTAGAACGCCATGCGGTTACCAGCCGCCTCGTTCACATCCATCATCCAGTCGAAGGTATCGAACGGGTCATGCCGGTAGTCACCACGGCGGGTTGCGAGGGTGTTGCGCAGGGTACGGATGGCCTCGGGTACGCTGCGGCGCTTGAGGACATCGCCCCCCATCTTGCGCACTGTCGCGGCCATGGACTTAGTATAAGCCGCATACGGGTTGTCTACGTCGCAGGTAACAAAGGTGCACGGCTCACGCTGCTTCCGCTCCAACTGCGGCCACAGTCGCTGCATCGCCGCCCAGAGGATCTCCACGTACTCGTCCACGATAGGCCGTTCCAGAAAACCTTCCTGATACGCCAGCGAGGCCCAGGCTGGGAAGCGGTCGTGTTCGTCGCGGTCGTTCACCACCAGCTCTTCGTAGCGGGTGAGCATGAAGAAGGCGGAGCCGAAAATGTCGATTGGCAGACGAACCTCGTCCGGCATTGGCGTGACCCGCTCGGCCGAGTCGCCATAGATAACCGGTATGACGCGCTCCACCAGCGTGATGTCCTCTCCCAACTCCGCCGTGTCCCACTGATTGAGGGGTCGTGGAGGCAGGGAAGCAGGTTGAAGCCAATCGGGTTCCTGGGTTGATAGCAGCACATCGGGCAATCGGATTTCACCCGGCTGGCCCTCCAAGGTGATGCGAGTGTCCACCCGGTCCGCCGGCACCCGGCGCCAGGGCAAGCCGAGGAATTCGCCCAGCACCACGCCCAAGATGTAATCCCGCTCCGGCGCCCGAGTATCCGGAGTTTCAACGATCAGTGTCATGGGACTCTTCTGGTTGCACTGCCTCGCGCAGCAGCGGCACGAGGGCTCGGTTGCCGCGCTCGGACAGGTGATGTTCGTCGTAGTACAGAGGCAGACCGTCGCGTGTGCCGTAGCAGTAGCCGCCCTCGCACAGGGCGGGTTCGGGGTCCAGCAGGTGGACATTGTCGCATTGCCGCTCGGCGGTCCGCAGCGCCTCGGTGACCAGGGCATGGCGCGTCTCGTAGTCCTCCCGCGGCAGGCGCACGTCGAAGTCGAAGCCGGCGCGCAGCAGCGTCTGGCGGGCGTACCAGCGGGGCACGTCCACCATCATCTCCGGCGTTGGGCGCAGCCAGTATACCGGCCGACCCTCGCCCAGGCGGCAGGCCGAGTCGATAACTTCCTGGCGAAACTCCGCCAGAAACGCCGCATCGGGCTCCTGCACAGGTCGCTCGCCAAAGTAGACGGTGGGGATACCATATCGCGGCTCATGGGGAATGTGGCTGCCAAAGGCGGCGCTGCTCAGTCGGTTGCCCACTACGACCGGCACATCAGGAGGCAATTCCGCCAGGCGTTGCTCCACAAAGCGATTGAACTCGGCGCACTCCAGATCTTCCCTGGGCTTGCGGGCGCCGAACAGTGTCTGGCAACTGGTGTAAGTCGCCTGAATAATGCCCGCATCCGGGGTGTCGCTCACCGCCTCCAGCACCGCCGTGGCGATCGCCGATGCGTGGCTGTCACCAATCACTACCGCGCGCGGGGTCTCGCCCCCCAGATGGCACCAGGGAAAGGCATCCCAGCCGGGTCGGCCATGGCATTCGTCCCGGTGCGGGTTGGTGTTCTGCGCCTCGGCCATGATCGCGTCAAACCGGGGTGGCATTCGGTCGTCCACGCCGTCCGCGCTCTTTACCCACAGCGCAAAGGCCATCAGCAGTACGACCGGCACCACCAGCGCTGCCACCGCTACGCCATGCCCCGCATGGGTCAGCCAGCGTCGGCTGGGCTGCTCCACCAGCCGGTACGACAGTGCCGCCAACACCAGCGACACGCCCATGCCCAGCGCCACCGCCCAGGGCAGCCCACGCCAGTCCAAGAACACCAGCGCCACGAACACCGGCCAGTGCCAGAGATACAGCGAGTACGATACTTGCCCCAACCACTGCACCGGCACCGGCGTGGCCCAACCGGGTGTGTGGCGCATGGCCAACAGGATCAGCGCCGTGCCCACCACCGGCAGCAGCGCCGCCGCGCCCGGCCATGGCGTGTTCGCATCGAACACCACCAGCGCCGCCACGATCAGCCCCAGCCCGGCAAGCTCCAGCCCGCGACGCAACCGATCCGACCCGCTTAGCTGATCGCCGAGCAGATACACCAGCACCCCGGCCAGCAGCTCCCAGGCGCGCGTCGGCAACAGATAAAACGCCGCGGAGGGCGAACGCCCCGTCAGCCAGACCGACAGCCCCAGCGACACCACAAACGCCACCAGCACCGCCGCCGTCAACCATCCCCGGCTCCGGCGCCACCACCACACCAGCAGAAATCCGATGGGCAGCAACAGGTAGAACTGCCACTCCACCGACAGCGACCACGTATGTAGCAGCCACTTCTCGTGGGACGCCACATCAAAATAACCAGCCTCCTCCCAGAACCGATGGTTGGAGGCGAAGCCCAGCGCGTAGCGCGCATGGTTGGCAAGCTGTTCGTAATCCGCTGGCGACAGGGTCCACCACCCCGCCACCAGCAGCACTGCCACCAGCACCACCAGCGCCGGCACAATCCGCCGCGCTCGCGCTAGATAGAAGGACCACAGAATACCCCCCCCCGAAACAGGGTTATTCTCCAGCCCCCGCATCAGGATCGCCGCCATCAAAAAGCCGGAGATCACAAAGAAGATGTCCACTCCCAGATACCCGGCATCGAAACCCGGCACCTGAAAGTGAAACAGCACCACCGCGACCACCGCGATGGCGCGCAGGCCGTTGATGTCGTGGCGGAAGGGCCCTGGGCTCAAAATCGCTGGCCTTTCAGCACCCGCCGGGCGCGGCCCGCAAACTGTTTGGCGGCCTGCACCAGAGCGAACACAGCGATTGCCGGGTCGTCCTTGGCAAACTCCGCAAACACGCCCCGCTTGCCGCGAAACGTCGCCCACCATTGGCGCGGTGACAACACCCAGTCCCGCGCATCACTAAATCGATACCACAACAACGTGTTCTGCAGATCGGCCAGCATCTTCGCGTAATAGACGGTTTCGCCGTCCGCACAACCTAGCGCCACCTCTCCGACAGGTTCCTTGGACTGTATCCCTTGATACGCCAGCCAGGGGAGGTCCACCCCGGCTGGTAGACTCACTCCTATCCACCCCCAGCTTCGCGGGTTGATCTCGATAAGCTTACGCGCACCTGACTCTTGATCGATCATGACATCGAACTCAGCCAAGCCTGTGTACCGCGCACGCCCACAGGCTTCCTTAGCCATATCAATCGCCCATTCCGGTGGAGGTGCACTGAAACCTGTTACGCAATCACCAAACCCTGGTGGAAACCCACGCACCTTCCATCCGTAAACTAAACCCTCTACGTCACCGTCGCTCGCGTACACACCAATAGAATGCATTGCGCTCGACCGGCCTCTCACGATCTCCTGCCCAAACACCGGAACCCCAACCCGGGCTGCCTCGGCAAGCAGCTCGACCAATTCCTCCCGATCACCGCAGGTGCGAAACCGCAGGGCATCCGCCGCGCGCGCCCATTGACGCCCTTCCTCGCCCTGCCCCGGCTTTCTTCTCGCATTGGCCTTGATGGCAAGCGGAAACGGCAGCGCCGTGCTCGGATCCTCCAGTTCACTACGGGACCATACACGGGGAACGGCCAAGTCCTGCTCCATCGCCCACCGCCCAAACCGTTCCTTGTCCAGAAACAATTCCACCACCGCCCGATCCGCCACTACCAGATCGAACATGTCCTCAAGCTCTTCCCGATTGCGGGCGACAGACTCCGCCCAGTGATCGTTCGTCGGAAACAATACCGGCCGACCACCCGCTTTCGTACCCAATTCCTTCAGCTTGTCGACAAATCCCCGCTCATCAACCAAGGGGTCCGGCACATTCAGGTACCGCGCATACCGCGAGCGCGTCCCAATACCTCGCTTCGCATCCAATGCATATACTGGAATCCCACGCCGACCCAGCGACTGGATAACCGATAGCCCGTTGTAGTCGCAGTTAAAAACAAATGCACATTCCAAGTCTTTCACCAACTCACGCCCCCTCCCGAGAACCTACCCCACCAGACGTCGACTCACTTTCCGAGCTCACTATCTCCGACCATATCCTATTACCTAATTCACCCAGATCCGGGCCTGGCGAACAGTTGAACCCAACCGGCAGACGATTACTCAATTGCAAATCCGCATTCGACCAATCGTTGTACATTGCCGCAATATTATCAACAACACCATACGGCCCACCACAAAGATCTTCATACCGAACATGACAAAACCGACGATCATCTATGGACTGACAAAATCTCGCCACCTCCCCCCGAACATCCCGAATGTACCTCACTACATCCTTGACCCCATCTTCCACTTCGTGAAGATGGTAGCCGCTTGGCGAACGCGAAATTCCGAAGTCCAAACTCCCTTTGAGATCCAGGCGGCCCTTAGCGATGGAACGCGCCAACGGGAACGTATCACGATCCGTAAACACAAAGAACGCACTCGGCAAAGCCTGATTAAGTGCTTCCAAGTGAGCCACGAACCCCGGCCACTTCAGCGCCAACGGCCTCCCCAGCTGCGCTTCAAGCCCCCACAATACGCGCCGAAATTCCAAACTTCGCTGTTCCTCGAGAAGAACACCTGGACAGTTAACGTCAAACCACCGACCCCATATCGAGTGACATTGTGAAAGGCCCGCTGCCCCCTCTTCTTTACCATATTGACTGCAATATTCCACATTTTCGCGCTTCCTAACAAACCACCTGTATGCAAGCGCCCCTAAAACAGGGGCACCAGGAAAGCTGTCCAAGAATCTTGGTGTATACGACACGCCCAAACCAGAAGCTAAACTCTGATAAAGCAACGTGGTACCGGAACGAGCGGGACCCGTAACAATGATTGGAACAGGATGACATCCTCCCGCTTCACAAAAATATCGGTCGACCCAAGAAAGGCGATCCGAAATACGCGCCATCGCCGCCCTGCCAATGTGTTTCATTCCAAACCACTCCAATACAACCGATTGTCAGTTAACGTATGGCCCACGAGCATTCCCCGGAAACGAGCGGGACAAGAACCCATATGGACCCGGTCAGTCCATTCGAACCCACTTCCGTTCGCGGAACGGACCCACATACCAGACGCCCTTGTGGGGCCCATTTTTCACAACCGACAAGACGTTCCGGCCGCATATTTTGATCAGAATATTCCTTGTTTCGGTCTTGAAACGGCTACGTTGGGCTCGGATTGACGGTAGTCGGTGCGACTCGACCACTGCAGAAACCAGGCCGCATCGTGGGTCCAGCACGGCCATACGGAAGCGTGCATGCTGAAGCCATGAACCCAAACCAAACCCGCGGAACTCGGGGTCTACGTACAGCCCAACGAGTCTGCATTCGCCCTGCGCCATCGGCAGGTTGTCGTACCAGATACCCGCCGTGTCCGCACACATCAATGTGGCTGCACCGACGCGTCTCTTTGATTCTCGCTCCTCCACGGTGAGACACGTCATCCTCACACCAGGAATCTCTTTTTCTGTGATCACGCGAGGCAACCATTCTCGAAGATTATTTCTAGACCGTTCCGAACCCAGTACGTGCTCACTCAGGACGAACCCGGATACCGGAGCAGGATCCACCGGTTTTCTATCCGTTACGTAGCCATAAAACACAATCCTCGAGCGAAACCATTTCCTCTCGCGCCAATTAGACTTAAACGGGCCGTCATCTTTCATGCTGAGCCCCGACTGTGCGCTGCAAAATCCAGAGACGATACACAAGGATGGCTATACTTCCAACGATGGCGAACATCGTCAGACTGAGAACATCATCTGCCCATGAAATTACCAAAATTGGGCTAATCACAATAAATGCCCATCCCATCGCGGACGCCTGGTTAGTTAACAGCTCCACTAATGGCTGATTTGTCACCCAATGCGCCCACGAAAGAAATATGCCCCGTGCGATAAAAGTACCCAACGAGAATAGGATAACCGCTAATATTATATCGCCAAGAAGAGCGCCGACTACCAAGCCGGATAGCCGCATAACCAGAAGAAGAGACTGAAAGAACAGTGCATGAGCTTGCTTTTCAAGTACCGTTGTTAGTGTGGTGATCGGCGAGGTGATAAAATTAATGTAGATCATAGGTGCAAGCCACTGCGCATAAACACCCGCCTCGCGCCAACTTTCTCCGAATATGCCGGAAAAAAGGCTGGGTGCAAACAAGGAAAACAGAACGATGGGAGGGAGAGCAATTTGGGACAACGTCGCGGTGATGCGTGAAACTGCGGTCCCAAGCTGATCGTTACGGTGGTTGTCCGGCGCATCGCCAAAGAAGACGTCTGCGACGGCTTTTCCAATCAGTTGAGCTGGCATGGCCAGCACCCGGTGGGCGAGCATATACAAGCCGGCCACCGCCGGGCTGAAAAGGGCCGCGAATAGTAGTGGTGGCGTTTCTGTTCCCAGCGTATTGAATCCGCCGGCCCATGTTGAATAGATTGGAAATCGCCGGTAGCGTTTAGCAGCCCACATTACGTCACGGCCGCGCACCTCTCCGAGTAGGTGGCGTTTCGGTCTCACAACCAGGCGATACAAGGTGGCGATGCCAGCCGCCTGCCCCATAATCCGGCCTATCAACAACGCTACCGGCCCGAGCGCGAAGCCACCGATCTGTACCGCAGTCATCACGATGGACTGGGTGAGCTTGGTCCGGGCAATCGGCCCATACGCCCTTCGCCGAATGGCCCAGTAACTCAGAACCTGATAGACACCAAGGAGAAACAAACCCAATGGCAAGAGCCATAGGTAGGGAGCCAACTGGGGCACATTCAGTAGATGGCTGACTGGTTCGCCGAAGAACAACACCACCAAGGCGCTCAGACCAGCCATGCCGACGACCACCAGAACGCTCAGAATGGCGACCCGCGCCGCGTCGGCATCGTCTTCCGGTAGCGGGATGGCTAGCTGGTAACGCAAGCTGGCAATCACACCCAAGATCCCTAGCAGCGACGCGAATACCGCGAAAAGCCCAAAGTCCTCCGGGCTGTACAGCCGCGTGAGGATGGGCGATGCGGCGACAACGATAATCTGCCCGGCCGCCGTTCCGCCGGCGAGGACAGAGACACTGCGAGCGAAGCGGTTCTTCGGCAGGAGGCGCTTGATGCGTTCCTTCATCGCGCGACTACGCGGCCGCCGCTGGCCACAGAACCACACGGGACGGGCTTATGGTGTTCAAGACGATACGGCATGTGAGTTGTGGGTTCGGCCCTGTTTGTATGGATTGGGAGCATTGCGGTTGAAAGCCGTATCGGCGACGGACAGACACGGATCAACACAGACAAGGGTGATGCACGGGCAGTCGATCGGCTTGTGTCACATTGAAATCTGCTGATCTGCGTGCATCCACCGATTACCGATTGTCTTTCTGGTGGATGCTCGGCGGCGTGGCGGGGAGCAGTACACGCCCCGTGTGCGTTTGTGCCGTGACGATATCGGCCATGTGGCGCATCTGTAACCACACCTGTGGCACGACAACCTGATGGATGAACTGCTGGCGTTCCGCCTCCGGCGGAAGCTGGGCATCTTGCCCAAGTGTGTACTCCGCCCGGTAGATCAGGCGTGCATGGAACACGATCAGGTCATCGTCGGCCGACGCCGAGGTCTTTGCATCCGGGTGCAGGCCTCTCAGGTCGAGCTCCAGACGCACATGAATCAGCGGGCCCTCATTCTCGCCCCCGACGGCCATTCGCCCGGTGCTCTCATCGCTCGAATGCAGGCGGCTGTTCAGTATGCCGGGACGATCTCCCGGCATGGAGGCCGGGCCGCGTTCGTAGTCGATGCCATCCAGATAGGCATCGAGGAGTTGCGCATGAGTGGCCCACTCAGGTAGGGATGGGTGTTTCTGCGCCGCCCTGGTCATCGGGCCATCACCCAGGCGGCGTCGATGCCGCCAAAGCGGTGGTGAGTTTCGATCCAGTATTCGCCATCGGGACCGGTGGCGAGATCGATCTGCACCCGATCAATCCCGTCATGCGGCAGGTTCTGCATCAGGTGGTCGATGTCGCGCCAGGCGTAGCCGAGTGCCCCCAGGGTCCAGGTCCGTATCAGCCGGTCGGCCATCTGCTGCACGGACACATGCCCCTGCTCCCAGCGCGACACGGTCACCGGGCTCACCCCGATGCGCCGGGCCAACTCGTTCGCGGTCAGATTCAGTTCTCGCCGCAACAGCGCAAACTCGGCCCCCGTGAGGGTGCGGTTGAGGGCGCAGAGCCGGTCCCGGATCTGGCGAGCCACCTGGACATAACGCGGGATGTGGATGGCCTCGTCACCGCACTCGCGGCAACGCGTGCGCGGCGTGTTGAGAAACACGACGGAGTGCACGCCGAACTCTTCGGCGCGATGCGTAATGCAGTCGTGCTCGAGTTGGGTGGATCCGCAGATGATGCACTGGTCCATGCTGTTCACTCCGAACACGTAACGGTCACGATGACCAGGGTGTCGTGGTTGGGGATAGCCGTGACGACAGCCGTTCTCCCCCACTCGTCGACGAAGGCGACGCGGTACCGCCAGGTACCATTCTCATGCCGGGCTTCATCTACATGGCCTTCTCGCAGCACGTGGTCCACCCAGTCGGCATGGATCTGCCGCTCGCGCATTCTCTGGCGGGCGTGACCGCTGAAGGTGCGCGAGACTTGTGGATCCCGCGCCATTTCGTGAATCCGGCGCGTGGCCTGCTCCGCTGTGAGTGGATGATCGATGCCGTCCCTGGACATTCAGAAATTAACACAGTGTTAAGTTTGTTTCAGATGCCACGCGTACCATGTCCTTAACCAGCCAGCAGTGCGCGAGCAACCGCTTGCTGCTCGGCTTCGGTGATGTACGGGTGCATGGGCAGGCTGATGACCTGCTGGCTGGCCTGCTCGGCGTTCGGGAAGTCCTCGGGGGTATAGCCCAGCTCGGCGAAAGCCGGCTGGCGGTAGAGCGGAACCGGATAATGGATGGCGCTGGGGATGCCCCCCTCTTTCAGGCGCGCCTGCACCGCTTCGCGGTCCCCTGCGCGGATGGTGTACTGCGCGTACACGCTGGTGTTGCCGGCCGCTACATGGGGTGCGGCGATATCGCTCAGCTCCCCGGCATTCAGCAGTGCGGTGTAGCGTTCGCCCGCCTGGCGACGCAGTTCCACCTCCTCGGGGAAGATGTCCAGCTTGGCCAGCACGATGGCGGCCTGCAGGGTGTCCATGCGCCCATTCACGCCGATGACCGGGTGGTGATAGCGCCGGTCCTGACCGTGTACACGGATTTCGCGCATGGCCTTGGCCAGTTCGTCGTCGTCGGTGAACAGCGCGCCGCCGTCACCGTAGCCACCCAGCGGCTTGCTGGGGAAGAAGCTGGTGGAGCCGATGGTGGAGAGCGCGCAGCTCTTGCGGCCGTTGTACGTGGCCCCGAAGGACTGGGCGGCGTCCTCGATGACGGGCAGGCCGTGCTTTTCGGCAATGGCGTTGATGGCGTCGAAGTCCGCTGGCTGGCCGTACAAGCTGACCGGCATGATGGCTTTCGTTCTCGCGGTGATGGCGGCCTCGATCCGGCTCGGGTCGATGTTGTAGGTGGCCGGGTCAATATCGACGAACACCGGCTTCGCCCCCAGCAGGGCAATCATCTCGCCGGTGGCAATGAACGTGAACGGGGTGGTGATGACCTCGTCACCCGCGCCGATGCCCAGCGCCATCATGGCGATCAGGAGGCTGTCGGTACCGCTGCTGACGGTGATGCAGTGCTTGCTGTCGGTGTAGGCGGCGAGGCGTTCTTCCAGTTCGCCGACCTCGGGGCCCATGATGTACTGGCCGTGGCGCAGGACGCTTTCGACGCGGCGTTCGATTTCCGGACGGATCCGCCGCTGCTGGGCGGCCAGGTCGATGAAGGGGATTGCTGTCTGTTCCGTGCCGGCCCCGCGTTGCAGTCGGGCCAGTGCCTCGCTCGGTTGCAGCGTCTCGCATTCGCCAAGCGTGTCGAAGGTCGCGTCCAGTGTGACAATGGCCACTTCACCGCCGCGCAGGCTGCGTGCCCCGGCGGCGATCTGGGCATCCTCGAAATCATGCGCGTCGGCGTAGAGTTCGGCCTGTTCGTGCCCGCACAGGCTCAGCACCGCGACTTGTGCCAGCAGTTGCTGCATGAGTTGCTGCACCGTGGAGCGGGCGGTCTCGGGCTCCACTCCCAGCTCCTGCAGGCGCCGCACGGCGACAAATTCCAGGGTGCTGAGGGCGCTGGCCCCAACCCAGAGCATGCTGCCCGCTTCCACCGCCTCTTCGAGGAGCCGCGCCGTGGGGTTGTTTTCCACGTCCGCGTCCAGCCACATGTCGAGGATAGCGCTGACGTCGAGGATCCAGTGCCGATCAGCCACGGTGCTTGTCCTCCCAGGCTTGCGCCCGGCGCTCGCGGATTTCGCTCTTGCTCAGCGCGCGGTTCTCTGCCGATTGCAGGGCCTCCCGGATGGGGGCCTGGGTCGACTGAAGCCGGGCAATGAAATTGGCGCTCTTCGCGGTTCCGCTGTGGCCCGCGAGGGGGGGCTGTCCGCCGGTGGTGGCGCCTTCTTCCTCAGGTTCGATTTCTTCATCGGGCACCGTGACCTGAACGCGCACCCGCGGATGGCGGAGCTTGAGCGGACGGGCAAACTGCAGGTGGCCTTTGTCGTCGAGTGTGGCTTCGATTTTCATGATTTCACCTCGGAATGCTGGGGCAGCTCACTCTCTGCCAAGCGTTGTGCCACGGAGGACATAGAGGGTACCCGTGGCGGGGCACTGCGCTGTGGCATCGCCCTCCAGCGGCAGGTCGAGCTGTTCGCCGTGTTCGCTCATCCAGCCGATCTGTTTGGCCGGCACGCCGACCATCAGGGCGTAGGGCTTGACGTCCTTGTTGACCACCGCGCCGGCACCGATGAAGGCGTGCTCGCCCACGGTGACACCGCAGATGATGGTGCAGTTGGCACCGAGGGTGGCGCCACGCTTGACCAGGGTGGTGCGGTATTCATCCTTGCGCGGGATGGCGGAACGCGGGTTGTAGACGTTGGTGAAGACCATGCTCGGGCCGCAGAAGACGTCGTCTTCCAGGGTGACGTCGTCGTAGACCGAGACGTTGTTCTGTACCTTCACGTTATTGCCGATCACCACGCGGTTGCCGACAAAGACGTTCTGGCCGAATGAGCAGCGCTCGCCGATGCGGGCGCCGGCACAGATGTGCACCCAGTGCCAGATGCGGCTGCCCTCGCCAATGGTCGCGCCATCATCAACGATGGCCGTTTCGTGTACTTGGTAATTCATGGTCTTGTGTTTTCTCGCCAAGTCGCGGAGGCGCCAAGGTGGTGAAGCTCTTGTGCCAATCGTACCTCTCACGGTGTGCCTGCTGAGTTGATGATCCGGATCAGACCGTGCTTGAGCATGGGGGCACCGAAGTTGATGAGCAGACCCAGGCGGCTGTTCGACAACTTCAGGTACGTCAGCAACTGCTTTTTGTGAACAGGCTGCACTTGTTCTACGGATTTGAGCTCTACGATCACTTTCCCGTCCACGATCAGGTCAGCACGAAAGGCATCGCGAATATTCAGGCCCTCGTAATCGATGCTAATGGGCACCTGCACATCCACTTGGCACCCCCGTGCCCTTAGCTCGTACGTGAGGATCGATTCGTACACCGACTCGAGCAATCCCGGCCCCGTCTGCACATGGACCTTGTAAGCCGCATCAACAATCTCTCTGGCGATCCTGTTTTCCTCTTCCATTCCTCATCCTTGAGGGGACTCAACTTAGCGCCTTTGCGTGAGGATCAATACTCCAGCGGCAGGGAGACGGTTTTGCCGTCGCGGGCGGAGAGGTAGGCGGCGATCAGCAGCTCCAGGGAGCGCAGGCCTTCGCGGCCGTCGGTTTCGGCCTCGGCCTCGCCGCGCAGGGCATCGACCACGTTCTTGTAATAAAGCGGATGGCCGAAGCCGTAGACGGAGGTGGTCTCGTAGTTGGCCTGGAGCACGTCTTCGTCGTAGTCGCGCTCGTCCGCGAAGTCCCAGTGCTGGATCTCGTTGACGGCAACGCCACCGACGCGGACGCTGCCCTTCTCGCCCAGGATGGTGATGGAGCCCTCGTAGTTCTTCGGCCAGGTCAGCATGGTGACGTTCATGGAGCCGAGGGCGCCGTTGCGCCAGCGGATGTTGAGGACGCCGCTGTCTTCCACTTCGATGTCACGCGCCAGGGCGCCGGTCATCGCCTGAACGTCGGCCACCGGGCCGATGAGCCAGTCGATGAGGTCGACGTAATGGGAGGCCTGGTTCATGAAGGCGCCGCCATCGAGCTCCCAGGTGCCGCGCCATTTGGCCGAGTCGTAGTATTCCTGCGGGCGCGTCCAGAAGACGTTGATGGTGACCATGTGGATGCGGCCGAAGCGCTTCTCCTCCACCGCGCGCTTGAGCAGTTGCAACGTGGTGTTGCGGCGGTTCTGCTTGACCACAAACAGGCGCACCCCGGCCTTGTCACATGCCTTGACCATACGCAAGCCATCACTCCAGCGGGTGGCCATGGGCTTTTCGGTCATGACGTTGACACCGTAGCTGGCAGCGAGCTCGGCCTGATCCGGATGGAGGCCGCTGGGCGTGCAGATGCAGACGAGGTCGAGATCCTCCTTCTGCAGCATCTCTTCCATGTGGATGTAGCCAGGGACGCCATACTGACTTGTATGGGCCTCAAGGGTGCTGCTGTCGATGTCGCAGACGGCGCCCAGTTCCATGTCGTCGTGGTGCACTTCAAGGGCGCCGAAGTGGTTCTTCGAGATGCGACCGCAGCCGACGACGCCGACGCGAATCTTGCGATTGTGGATGGTGGGGAACATCGTCTTCCTTTTTTGTCGTTTACAGGCGCAGGTCGACCTGATCGGGAGGCAGCAGACCCTTGATGTCGTAGAGCACGTGGGTGGCGCGGCCGTAATCGCGCAGGGCCGTAGCGCCCTGCTCCGCGAACTCGCGGTGGCCGACGGCCAGGAGCACGGCATCATACTGGCCGTTACCCGGGCGCTCGGTCAGCTCAATGCCGTACTCGTCGTGCGCCTCTTCCGGATCGGCCCACGGGTCGTGGACGTCGATGGTCATGCTGTAGTCGCACAGCTGACTGATAATGTCGACCACACGGGTGTTGCGCAGATCGGGGCAGTTTTCCTTGAAGGTGAGCCCAAGGATCAGGACGCGACTGCCGTCGACCTGAATGCGCCGCTTGAGCATGGTCTTGACCAGTTCGCCGGCGACGTAGGCACCCATGCCGTCGTTGATGCGCCGGCCGGCGAGGATCATCTCCGGGTGGTAGCCAATCTGCTGCGCCTTATGCGTCAGATAGTAGGGATCGACGCCGATGCAGTGGCCACCGACCAGGCCCGGCTTGAAGGGCAGGAAATTCCATTTGGTGCCGGCGGCGGCGAGGACTTCGTGGGTGTCGATGCCGAGGCGGTTGAAGATCAGTGCCAGTTCGTTGATCAGGGCGATGTTGACGTCCCGCTGGGTGTTTTCGATGACCTTGGCGGCTTCGGCGACGCGGATGCTGCTGGCCTTGTGGGTGCCGGCGGTGATGATCGCAGCGTAGAGGGCATCGACACGCTCGGCGATGTCCGGTGTGGAGCCACTGGTGACCTTGACGATGTCGGTGACGCGGTGGGCCTTGTCGCCGGGGTTGACGCGCTCGGGGCTATAGCCGACGTAGAAGCCGTTGCGATCTGCGTTGTAGCGCAGGCCGGATGCGGCTTCGAGCACCGGAACGCAGACTTCTTCGGTGGCGCCGGGATAGACGGTCGATTCATAGATGACCAGGTCGCCCGGTTTGAGGGCTCGGCCCACTGTTTCGCTCGCACGGATGAGCGGGGTGAGATCAGGCTGGCGGGCGCTGTCTATCGGTGTCGGCACGGTCACGATGAAGGTAGTCGCCGCCGTCAGGTCTGCCGGGTCCGTAGTAACCGTGAGGTGGGTGGCCGCGGCCAGTTCGTCGTCTTCGACCTCGCGGGTGGTGTCGTGGCCATCGCGCAGTTGGTCGACGCGTTTTGCGTTGACGTCAAAGCCGATCACCGGGCGCTGCTGGGCAAACGCTACGGCCAGCGGCAGGCCGACGTAGCCAAGTCCGATGATGGCAAGGGGTTCGGATGAGTTAACGGCAGTCATTCACTCGCTCTTGCGGTTGTGTCGTCAGGGTCGGATCCGGGCACCTGCCCGCTTCCTGAAACAAAGTTGGCCGACCAGGCCGAAAAGCAGCCAAAGGGCCAGTGCCACCGGAACCCCTCAGCAGTCGATCGTCGAAGCGATGCCACCGCGCCACCACAAAGCGGTTCATCGCGTAGTGCGTGAGCGAGCGGAAGAAGGCGGAGAACCGGATGAGCCCAAAGGCGGCCGCGCCCAGCGCGAGGATGAAGGCATCCACCGAGGTGAAGCCGAGGCCTTCGTAGACGGTGTTGAGCACCGGGTTGGTCTGCACCACTTCGGGGTTGCCCAGCACGCTCAGGAACGGCATGACCGAGGCGACGCCGGCGGTTTCCAGCACGGCCATGACGATGACCATGCCGAGAACGAGGCTGCCGCGGCGTTTTTCCTTGGGGGTTAGGAGGGCCAGGGCTTTGCGGTAGGTGCTGAACATTGCTGGGTACTGGATTCCGGGTGCTGGTTCTGGAGGGGGCAGCGCGTGCGAGAGGGGGTATGGCTCGCCTGGGTTTTCGCGTGCGAGCACGCTCCTACAGGGGTGTGTTCAGCGGTTGAACGCAGATTGGACCATGGTTGGGGGGTTGGGCTCAAGGTTTGGGGGGTGGCTCGGGCACCAGAAAGCACGCTGACCGGCCGCAGGTAACGATGAAGAGCCCAGTGCTCTGGTCAGATGGATTCGGGTTGTGCCCCATCGCGCAGGGGGTCGCGCTTCTGTGATGGCGGTTCTTTGCCGTATGAGCGTGTCTGTAGGCGAAGCCTCTGCCGGCGTCCGACGCGGGCAGGGGCTTCGCGGCCAAGGCCGCTCCCACAGGGGGGCTAGCATTGGGTAGGGGACGCCAGGCCTCCTACAGGTGGGGTTGAGACCTCTGGGTGTGGCGGGAATCAAGCGGCCCGGGATCGCAGGAGCGGCCAGGCACCCTGTTTGGATGCTTCAAGGATCACGACTTCGACGATCGTTCCGTCTTCTGCGTAGCTCACGTGCGTATTCCAGTCCTGTGAGCATTCCCGCGTAATCGGCTTTTCCGAGAGGTGGAGTACGAGAATGTCGTCCCCTTCGTCATAAGTAGTGCGCATTGTCACTCTCCCCAGTCAAAGTGGTGCATAACGGTTTTGACCACCAACTGCTCCTCAAGGATCACGGCTGCACAGATAAGATTATCGGACCGCCCCTCGAAGTGTTTCGCCACCCAAAGCCGTATCTCGTCCTTGTAACGCAAGTCGCCGCGCTCAATCAATTCAAACAGTTCGTGTTCAGAGATACCGCGCTGCTTCATGCGCTCTTGTGCGTGGCGAGTGATCGCTACCTGCCGTTCAAATCTCTGGGAATGCATTCCATTGCGTTCCATAAAATCTTCCGTAGAGGAGGCTAGCCTCTGGCCGATTGTGCGTTAAGGGTTGCGGATGAAGCCCATGGCTTCGAGTTTGAGGAGGATGCGATGGGCGGCTTCGTCCGGGGTCATCTCGCGGGTGTCGAGGCGCAGTTCGGGATTTTGTGGTTCCTGGTAGGGGTCGTCGATGCCGGTGAATTCCTTGATGAGGCCGGCGCGGGCCTTGGCGTAGAGGCCCTTGCGGTCGCGGGCCTCGCAGGTTTCCAGCGGTGTGGCGACGTGGACCTCGATAAAGCCCCCTACCCGCTCGATGCGTTCGCGCACGCGGCGGCGCATGTCGGTGTACGGCGCGATGGGGGCGCAGATGGCGCAACCGCCATTCTTGGTGATCTCGCTGGCGACATAGCCAATGCGCTGGACGTTGATGTCGCGGTGCTCCCTGGAGAAGCCGAGCTCGCTGGAGAGCTCCTTGCGCACGATATCGCCATCCAGCAGCGTGACGGCGCGCCCGCCCAGCTCCATCAGCTTGACCCGCAGGGCATTGGCCATGGTGGACTTGCCGGAACCGGACAGGCCGGTAAAGAACACGGTGAAACCCTGGCGGTCGCGCGGCGGGAAGCTGCGGCGGAGCTCCTGCACCACTTCTGGATAGGAGAACCACTCGGGGATCTCCAGGCCTTCGCGCAGGCGGCGGCGGAATTCCGAGCTGGGGAGGCTGAGGGTGTGTTCGCCCTCGCGCACTTCATCTGCTGGAACAAAGTCCGCCCGGTCCTGCACGTAGGTCATGGCCTGGAACGGGACCATCTCGATGCCGATCTCTGCGGCATGGCGCTGGATCAGTTCCTGTGCCTCATAGGGGCCGTAGAAGGCCTGTTCGTCCGGGCCTGCGTCGGGGCTGGCATGGTCGCGGCCGACAATCAGGTGCGTGCAGCCGTAGTTGCGGCGGATGATCGCGTGCCACAGGGCCTCGCGCGGGCCGGCCATGCGCATCGCCAGCGGCAGAAGGCTCAGCTGGGTGGTCTGCTCCGGTGCCTGGCGCAGCACATGCTCGTAGCAGCGCACGCGGGCGTAATGATCCACGTCGCCCGGGGCGGTCACGCCCACGACCGGATGGATCAGCAGGTTGGCCTCGGTCTGGCGCACGGCGCGGCGGGTGAGCTCCACCTGGGCGCGGTGCATGGGGTTGCGCGTCTGGAAGGCGACCACGCGGTTCCAGCCAAGCTTCTGGAAGTACTCGCGCAGCTCTCTCGGGCTGTAGCGGTAATTGCGAAAGTCGTGGTGGACCGGGGCCTCGAGGCCGTGCAGCGTGCCGCCCAGATAGACGGGGCCCGTGCGATGCAACAGCTCGTTGACGCCCGGGTGCGCGGTATCGGTGATGCCGAACACCTGTTCCGCCTCGCGCGTGCGATCGGGCGTCCAGCGATGCTCCACGTCCATCACCGCGATGAGCATCCCCTCGGCATCGCGCAACGCGATGCGGCTGCCCTCCTCCACCTGCGCGGCGAAGGCTTCGGTCACGTCCAGCGTGATCGGCATCGGCCACAGCGTGCCGTCGGCCAGGCGCATGTTCTCGAGCACGCCTTCGTAATCCGCCGGGCCCATGAAGCCCGTCAGCGGGGAGAAGCCCCCATTCAGCAGTAGCTCCGCATCACACTGCTGGCGCAAGGTCAGGTCCCAGGAGGGCATATCCCGCGCCGCTTCTTTCAGGTCGCGCGCAGTCGCCTCATCCACATACCGCTCGCAGAGCGTGCCGCCATACGGCGTAATCAATTCCATTCCGTCATCCGTTCTCGTATTGCATTCTGTAAGAAGCCAGCCCTCTGGCCGATTGGGGTCTGGATACGCCCCATCGCGCAGGGGCTGCACTCCTACCGTTCCGGCCAGATGACGCCGTGCGGGAGTTTCCGGGTCACCCTGGAATGCGGTGCACGCGCAGGCCCGGTACCTTTTCAAAGTCGCCATCGCCCGTCACGAATGCGCCTTCCGGGTCGGCCGCGAGCAGGGACGCGGCCTGGATAGCGTCAGGTGTTCGCAGGCCATGGTGCGCACGCAGTTTTGTTGCCTCGTCCAGAACGGCCGTATCCAGCGCGATGACCGACAACCCCGGGTCGCCGAAAAACACATCTAGCTGTTCAAGAACCCGGGTGTTCGATTCGCGTAGCGGGCGTACGCGGCATTCCAGACGACTCAAGGCGGATACCGCCAGCGCCGGAGGGCCGTCGCTCTGCTCCAGATTTCTGAGCACCTGTCGGACCGACTCTCGGGTACGGGTATCACCCTCCAGGAGGTAGATGATGGCACTGGCATCCAGAAACGCCAGCATCAATCGGACCAGCCTTCGCGCTCCGCTTGCAGTTCGCGGTCCAGATCCGCCCGGCTTCGGGGTGCGGCCGGCGATGCATCGTCTTCCAGCAATCGGTGCCACAACCGTCCCCTGGCCTCGGCGCCCTCGGCCAAACGCTGGTACGACTCCTCGCTCAGGATCACGTAACGCGGACGATTGCGCTGGATCACGTGCACCGGCCCCTTCTTTAGCGCCCGATCCACTGCGCTAATGCCGCGCCGCTTGATCTCCTGCGCCGAAATCACGTTCTCCATACACCCTCCGGTACCTCTTTCGGTACCGATTATAGTACCCAGGCAGGAGGCCAGGCCTCTGGCCGATTACGCCGCGGAAAGCCCATACAACGCGCGTTAGCGGAGCAGAAGCTCCTGACGCGTCCGGCACCTGTAGGAGCCGCCTCGGCGGCGAAGCCCCTGCCAAGATCCGACGCGGGCATGAGCGTTCGCCTGCAAGCAGGCTCCAACAGGATGCTCATGGGAGGCTGCGAATTTGACCACGCACGCGCAGGATGGGCAAACGCGGGGGCCGACAGACTTCTGCGACGGAACTAACGGCCGCATCGCTTCCTGGTTCCCTTTGTTCGGCGAAACCCGGAAAATGCGTGCGCTTGAACAATGACTCGAGACCACCCGATGCCCCCGAACGACGACAAATCCAGCCCATCCGCGTCTCCCAGAGAACGCGACGAGAGACTCTCTGGTCCCTACGACGACGAGATCAGCCTGGTCGACTTGTGGAAGGTGCTGGAGCAGCGCAAGTGGTGGTTGTTCGGGATTGCGTTCGCCGTACTGCTGGCAGGCGTGGTGTATGCACTGATGCAGACTCCGCGCTATGCGTTCGACACACACATTACCCTGCCATCGGATCTCGAGGGTAAGCCCTTGGTGGACGTGGCGACCCTGCGCGAAGAGACGGAACTCCAGTTGGTTGGCACGGCCATCGCAGAGTTAGTCGGCGAACACGACGTACGCGGGCTTTCGGCCACGCTGGAGCGACTGGGCAAAATGCCCGTGGTGAAACTCTCGACGCTGGCTCCAAAAGAACGAGCCTCGTCGGTGGAGGCATTGCACGCCCGAGTTACGGACGCCCTGTACGCACGGGCCGCGGAACGTATTGCTGTGACACGGCAGGCACTCGAAGGCGAATGGATGGCACTGCAACGGCAGCACCAGTTCCGTCAGGCAACGCTTGATCACAAGGAGCAGGAGTTCGGCCTGGCGCTGGACTCCGCGGAGCGCCAACTGGAGCGCCTTGCGGCACGCGAGGAGTTGCTGGGCGAACAACTGTCGGAAGTGCAATTGCTTCTTGACGACCTGGCCGGTCTCGGTGGTGACTTGTCGGCCAACGCCCGTGTCGAGCAGCAGACCACCCGCTCAAGCCTGATGGAGCGGGCACATCGCCTGCGAGAGGAGATTGAGGTCAGCATTCCCGCCGCACGGGAAGCACTACAACAGGAGGCGGAGCGCAAGACCATGGCGCTGCAGGAACTGCCCTTCGCTCGCACACTGGATCGAGACTGGTTCGAGTATGCGCGGCTGCAACATGAACCTGTAATTGAGCGCCACGCCAATCCGGAAATCGGCGAGATCGCCGTGATGTCGGCCTCCCCGGCTGAGGACCGCCGCGGCCTGATCATTGCACTTTCTGTAGTGCTGGGACTCATGTTGGGTGTGTTTGTGGCGTTCTTCAGGGAGTTCCTGGCGAACGTACGGGCCGCGGAGAACAGTTAGAAGCTCGCACCGCTTATTCGGCCCAAGCCGCACCACCCTCCCCTGTCACCCCGGAAACCGCATAGCGGTTATCCGGGGTCTTTAATGTTGGGGGCGCCGCATCACCGGAGATCCCGGCTCTTCGCTGCGCTACGGCCGGGATGACGGGGTGTATGGGGGCGGCGGCCGAGATGGCGGTACGCCTCCGATGGATTGATGGATCCATTGGAGGGTGAATCGGGCGCGGTTTTGTGGGAGCGTGCTTGCACGCGAAGGGGTGCCAAGGGATAGCTTTGGCGGGGGCTTCGCGAGCAAGCTCGCTCCCACAGGTTGTTGGCTGGGTTCTGGTTAGTCGCTGTTGAAGAGGTCGCGGGTGTAGATTTTGTCGGTCTGGTCGCGGATGTCGTCGGTGATGCGGTTGGCGACGATGACGTCGGCGATGCGCTTGAACTCGTCGAGGTCGCGGATCACACGAGAGCGGTAGAAGTCGTCGTCCGGAAGTTCCGGCTCGTAGACGACGACCTCGATGCCCTTGGCCTTGATGCGCTTCATCACGCCCTGGATGGCGGAGGCACGGAAGTTGTCGGAGCCGCTCTTCATCACCAGACGGTAGATCCCGACAACCCTGGGGTTACGCCGAATGACAGCGTCGGCCACGAAATCCTTGCGCGTGCGGTTGGCATCCACGATGGCGCCGATGATGTTATTGGGGATCTCGTCGTAGTTGGCCAGCAACTGCTTGGTGTCCTTCGGCAGGCAGTAGCCGCCATAGCCGAAGGATGGGTTGTTGTAGTGGCTGCCGATGCGCGGGTCGAGGCATACGCCGTCGATGATCTGGCGAGTGTCCAGGCCATGGGTCTCGGCGTAGGTGTCCAGCTCGTTGAAATACGCCACCCGCATGGCCAGATAGGTGTTGGCGAACAGCTTGATCGCCTCGGCCTCGGTGGAGTTGGTAAACAGCATCGGGATGTCGTCGTCGATCGCACCCTCGGCCAGCAGGTTGGCGAAGGTCTCGGCGCGCTCGGACTGTTCCCCGACGATGATGCGGGACGGGTGCAGGTTGTCGTACAGCGCCCGGCCTTCGCGCAGGAACTCCGGCGAGAAGAGAATGTTGTCGCTCTCCATCTGCGCCTTGATCTCGCGCGTGTAGCCGACCGGCACGGTGGACTTGATCACCATGGTGGCGTGCGGGTTGATCGCCAGCACGTCGCGAATCACGGATTCGACCGTGTTGGTGTTGAAGTAGTTGGTCTGCGGGTCGTAGTCCGTGGGCGTGGCGACGATGATGAAGTCCGCCCCCTCGTAGGCCTGCTGCTTGTCAAGCGTGGCGGTCAGGTTGAGCGGCCGGTTCTGCAGGAAGTCCTGGATCTCGGCGTCGATGATCGGCGATTCCTTGCGGTTGATCTGCTCGACCTTCTCGGGCACCACGTCCAGCGCCACCACCTCGTGGTGCTGTGCCAACAACACCGCGTTGGAAAGGCCTACATAGCCGGTACCGGCGACTGCGATCTTCATCCCGAATTCCTTGTCGTTCCCGTTTTTTGATGTGCGCATTGGTTGCGGTTAGCCACCTTTTGCGGCTGTCCAGTACCGTATCGGCGAGGGTCCGCCCTCTGGCCCCGAAACCGTAGGAGGCCAGCCCCTGGCCGATGGGGCCTTTCCAACACCCCATCGCGCAGGGGGCTGCGCTCCTACAGCGACAGCCCGATGGCTGGCCGGGCTTCGCCCCAACCGACTCGCTGGGTTAGCGCGCGCAGAATACCGGCGCCTGGCGATGGCGTGTCGTGCACGGTGCGCGTTCCATAAAGGGCTATCGTGGCTTCAGTCACGTTCCTGGCGCCGCACCTCGGCCCGCAGCTGTTCGATCTCGGCCATCAAGGCCTCATGCTCCGCGCGTTTGCGCTGCAGGAAGTAGTACGCCAGTCGCGCCTTCTCACTCACGCCGCTCGGGGTGAGCTTGTAGAGATATCCGCGCTTGTTGCCGCTGCGCGTGAAATTCTGCGCCTTGACCCAGCCACGCGCGAGCAATGCCCGCAGGGCATGGTTCGTACCGCCGATGGAGACCCCCAGCTCGCGCGCCAGCGCGCGCTGCGAGCGCGTGGGGTCTTCCTCCAGCAAACGCAGGAGTTTGAATTGGAGTTCGTCGGAAGGCATGGAGTCGCGGTTTCAGCAGCGCGAAAGGCCGCTTGGCTCTGGCTGTTCATTCAATGAACGGCGATTGCAGCACGGGACCCTGTCTGCTGCAAGCCTCCATGCCACGGAGTAATACGGTCATTCCGATGATGACGCCACTTGGCCGTACGTCTGCGGGGCGTGATCCGCCGGCGCGTACTCATGTACGACACTGCGCAGTGCGCGGCAGGCCAGGTCCACTTCCATTTCGCGGTCCGCGCGATCGAGCTGTACGAGCGCAGCACGCACATCCTCGGGAGCCACGCAGTCCTCACGGGCACGCATGATTCGAGGATGCACCGTGGCTTCCACGTTATCCCCGATCAGCAGTTCCTCGTAGAGCTTCTCGCCCGGACGCAATCCGGTGAAGACGATCTCGATGCCGTCTTCGGGGTAGCCGTCTTCCTTCACCTGGCGCCCGTGCAGCCGGATCATTCGGCGCGCGAGGTCGACGATGCGCACGGGCTCGCCCATGTCCAGCACGTAGACCTCACCGCCTTCGGCCATCGCCCCGGCCTGAATCACAAGCTCGGCTGCCTCCGGGATGGACATGAAGTAGCGCGTGATCTCGGGATGGGTAACGGTGACCGGCCCACCATCGCGAATCTGCTGGTGGAACAGCGGCACCACCGAGCCGGAGGAGCCCAGGACGTTACCAAAGCGCACCATGCTGAAGATGGTCCCGCGCTTCTCGCGGGCGCGGTCCTGCAGGACCATCTCGGCCATGCGCTTGGTCGCGCCCATTACGTTCGTAGGCCTGACGGCCTTGTCGGTGGAGATCAGGATGAAGCGCTCGACCCCGGCCTTGAGGGCGGCATCCGCGAGAATGGCCGTACCGAATACGTTGTTCCGCACGCCTTCGATCAGATTGGCTTCCACGATCGGCACGTGCTTGTAGGCGGCAGCGTGATAAAGCGTCTGTACGCCAAACTCCTGCAACACCGCCGCCACCCGGCGCGGATTGGCAACAGACCCAAGAACTGCGTGAATCACCGGCATCCGGCCGGTTGGCACCGATCGCTCCTGCAACTCGCGCTCGATGCTGTAGAGGGCGAACTCGTTGCGCTCGTAGAGTATCAGCGCGGCGGGCTCCTCCAGCACAATACGCCGGCACAATTCGGAGCCGATGGAGCCGCCGGCCCCCGTAACCATAACCACGCGACCGCGAATGCTGCGCTGCAGCAACTCGGGCTCCGGCGGGACCGGATCACGCCCGAGAAGGTCCGCCACATCGATGTCTTCCAGCTGTTCCAGGCTGGCCTGCCCAGAGACGACCGCCTCCATCGACGGCACGGACTGGACATAGAGCGGCAGATGCTCAAGCTGCTCCAGGATGTGTCGGCGTTTATTGCGGCTAGCCGAGGGGAGCGCCAGCAGCAGACGCCCCACACCGAATCGATTCACCAGCTTCGGCAGGTAATCCGGAGAATGAACCGGCACACCGTCGATCGAACTCCCCTGCAGGGCCCGGTCTTCGTCCACGAACGCGACGATGCGGAAACGACCACCGGCCTTAAGCGCGGAGAGGAGCTGGACCCCCGTCTCGCCCGCGCCATAGACGACCACGGGTTCTGCGCCCGACACGGCATCCACAACCGAGCGATACCAGGCCCGAACCAGGAAGCGGCTACCAGCCACATAGAGAAACGCCACGATGGCGAAATTGATCGGAACCGATCGAGGAAAACCCTCCAGCTGGACGACCGCCACGGCTGCCCAGATCAGCATCGCCAGGATCACCACCCCGGAGCTGACCGCCCAGATGGCGCGCGAGCCCATAAACCGCACCACCGCGCGGTACAGACCCAGACGGGTAAACAGCGGGATTCCCACGATGACGATCAATGGGAACAGCCACCAGGTCTGCTGCATGATCGGCGGGAAGGGTTCCGCCAGGCGAATCATGAATCCGGACCACAGGGCGAGCGGCAGCATGACCACATCCGCGGCGATCATCAGCCAGCGCTTCTTGCCGCGCGGCAGTCTCAGCAGACGTTCCAGCCCACGATTCAGCATGGTGTGTTGTGCGCGTCCGGCATCCTGATCCTGACCTAAAACCCTATATACAAAACTCAGCCCGACCACACTACATCAAGTGCCGGTCCCTGGCGCCCGCCGCACCCCATCGCGGCGCACGAAGCATAAGCAACCCCTGATGAAAATGCACTTCTGGCGATGGGCTGATCTCTTGGAGCTGTGTGTTGCCATTGTTCGCGCTGGCAGGGCTTCGCGGGCAAGCCCGCTCCCACACCCACTCGAGCCGCCCAGGATGGGCCGAGCTGTGGGAGCGGCCTTGGCCGCGAAGCCCTTTTGGAGCCGGAACCCTACAACCAAATCGCATCCCACAGCGGATAGTGGCGCAGGTTGCTCACGAGCCCCGCCCGCAGAGGATTGGCCACCACATAACGAGCCACGGCCTGGAGGTCCTCCTCCCGGCGCAAAGCGCGGTCATGGAAACCCGGCTGCCAAACCCGGCACGGCCGGCCACGCAACTCCCCGATTCGGCGAGTCGTGGAACCCTTCACCTTCTGCACAACGCGGGAGAGATCTCCAGCTTCGAGTTGCATCAGCCAGTGCATATGGTCCGGCATGACCACGAAGCAGAGCGTATTTGCTTCGCCTTCCAGCTCACGCATCGCATGGACGCAACAGCGCCCATGCTCAAACCGCGAAAACCAGGCCTCCCGGTCGGCGCAAACCGCCGTGACCAGGTAAACCCTTCCGTGCTCGCTGACCCGCCCAAACCGCAGCCGGTGGGATCGTGCCTTCCGTGGCATTCGAACCTCCCGTGATTGTTACAGCTATACCCTTTCCACTGCCCGAAACTTGTGTGGGAGCGGCCTTGGCCGCGAAGCCCCTGCCAGAGCCGACCCGGGGCAGGGGCTTCGCGGGCAAGCCCGCTCCCACAAAACCAGCCCCACAAGACCAATCCCACCAAGCCACTTCCTCCAACCCGATCCCACGGGAGGTCTTGTCAGGAGAGGAGCTGGGCGAGGTCGTCGGGGCCGAGGATGGGGATGTCGAGGGATTCGGCTTTGGTGACCTTGGAGCCGGGGTCGGCGCCGGCGATGACGGCGGTGGTCTTTTTGGAGACGGAGCCGGTGACTTTGGCGCCGCGGGCCTCGAGGGCGGCCTTGGCTTCTTCGCGGGTCATGGTGTCGAAGCTGCCGGTCAGGACGTAGGTGTTGCCGGCCAGCGGGGCCGCGTCGCTCGACTCTGCCGCTTGCGGCCGGGGCGGATCGGGCCAGTGGACGCCGGCGTCGCGCAGCGCCTGGATCACGTCGCGGTTGTGGGGTTCGGCAAAGAAGTTGGCGATGTGTTCGGCCACGATGGGGCCGACGTCCGGGACCTCCTGCAGCGCCTCGGCGTCGGCCTGCATCAGCGCGTCCAGGTCGCCGTAGTGCGTGGCCAGGTTGCGGGCGGTGACCTCGCCCACCTCGCGGATGCCGAGAGCAAAGATGAACCGCGCCAGCGTCGTCTCGCGCGCCTGTTCCAGGGCGTTGACGAGGTTCTCGGCAAGCTTGGGGCCGACCCGCTCCAGGGCCTCCAGGCGCTCGGCGTCCAGCGCGAACAGGTCGGCCGGGCTTTGCACGATACCGCCATCGGCGAGCTGCTCGATCAGTTTCTCGCCGAAGCCCTCGATGTCCATCGCCCGGCGCGAGACGAAGTGCTTCAGCGCCTCGCGGCGCTGCGCGGGGCAGACAAGCCCACCGGTGCAGCGCGCGACGGCCTCGCCCTCCGGGCGTTCGATGTGCGAATCGCACTCCGGGCAGCGGGCCGGCATCTCGATCGCGCGGGTGTCCTGCGGGCGCTCGCCGCCGGCGCGGCCGACCACTTCAGGAATTACGTCGCCCGCGCGGCGCACGATTACGCGGTCGCCGATACGGATGTCCTTGCGCGCGATCTCGTCCATGTTGTGCAGCGTGGCATTGCTGACCATGACCCCGCCGACCAGTACCGGCTCCAGCCGCGCGACCGGGGTCAGCGCCCCGGTGCGGCCCACGCGGAAGTCGACGGCGCGCAGGTTCGTCGTCTGCTCCTCGGCCGGGAACTTGTGGGCAATGGCCCAGCGCGGCGCGCGCGAGACGAAGCCCAGGTGCTGCTGGTCCTCCAGCGAGTCGACCTTGTAGACGATGCCGTCGATCTCGTAGTCCAGCTCGCGACGACGCTCGGCCAGGCGCTCGTAGTAGGCGAGACAACCCTCCACCCCTTCCAGCACCGCGCGCTCGGGGCAGACCGGAAAGCCCAGCTGGTGCAGCCAGTCCAGCGTGCCGGACTGGGTGTCCGGCAGCTTGCCGCCCTCGACATGCCCGACGGAGTAGGCAAAAAAGCTCAAGGGGCGCCGCGCCGTCACCTTCGGGTCCAGCTGGCGCAGGCTGCCGGCGGCGGCATTGCGCGGGTTCATGAAGCCGCGCTGGCCATCGGCCTCCAGCCCCTGGTTCAGGCGCTCGAAATCCGAGCGGCGCATGAACACCTCGCCGCGCACCTCCAGCACGGCCGGCGCATCGTCGGTATAGCGGTCCCCCAGGTGCAGGGGGATCGGGCGTACGGTGCGGACATTGCCGGTCACGTCCTCGCCGGTCTCGCCGTCGCCGCGCGTCGCGGCTTGCACCAGGCGGCCGTTCTCGTAGATCAGGCTGATCGCCAGGCCGTCCAGCTTGGGCTCGGCCATGTAGGCGACCGCCTGCTCAACGCGGTCGGGCTCGCCAGTCTGTTTGGTCAGGCGCTCACGCACGCGGCGGTCGAAGTCGCGGATCTCGTCGGGTTCGAAGCCGTTGGCCAGGGACAGCATCGGCAGCCGATGCCGCACCGTGTCGAAACCGGCGGCGGGGGCACCGCCGACACGCTGGGTGGGCGAATCCGGGGAGACGAGTTCAGGGTGTTCGGCCTCGAGCTGTTCGAGTTCGCGCATCAGCGTGTCGAACTCGGCGTCGGAGACCTCCGGGTCGTCGAGAACGTAGTAGCGGTAGTTGTGGTGCTCGATCTGGCGCCGCAGCTGCTCGATCCGTGCGCCCGCCTCCCCCGCCGCGCCCTCGCGGGACGCGGAGGGCGAACTCACCGCGCCCTCCGCCGCCGCAGCAGGTCCGGACGGTGGCGCATCAGCCACTCGTTCAGATCCTCGCGCATGTAGGCGAGCGTCTGGTTGGTGGCAGTGGACTGCTGGGCATCAAGGATGGAACCGCCGAGATCCCGCGCCAGGCCGTGCGCATTCTCCAGCAGTGCCTCGAACGCGCGTTGCGGATCGGCGCTGTTGTGCACCTGCACGAACAACGTGATGCCAGGGGTCATCGTGTCCGTCAGATCCTGTTCGCGCAGCGTGCCCGGCGGCACCATGTTCGCGGCGGAGAACAGGGCCTGGCGGCCGTCGATCTCGGCATCGTGGTAGTGGTAGATGTCCATCGCGCCCGGCTTGAGGCCCGCGCGCTGCAGCGCAGCCCCCAGGGCGACGCCGGTAAACGGCCGGTTGCGCGGCGCGACCACATGCAGCAGCAGGATCTTTTCGTCCGACCCCGGGCCACCGCGCAGCGGGTTGCGCCCCACCACACGCGGTTCGGACACAAACTCGCCCAGGGTCTCCATGTCGGGCGCCGGCTCCTCGATCAGCTCGGGGTCGACCTCGTGATCCGGGTGCAGTTGTTCGCCGAGCGTCTCTTCCGCACGCGGGCGGCGCAGGCGCGTCCCGCGCAGCGCGGCGATCCCGGAGCGCATACGGCCACTCAACTGGTCCATCACGCCCTTCGCGGTTTCCGCGGCGCTCGACCTGGCTCGGCGTCGCGGCGCATCCTCCGGGTCCGGCTCGAAGGCGCCATGGGGCGGCGGCGGAACCGGCTCTTCGTCGTTGTCCAGGACGCCGTAGATATCCTGCGCTCGGTCGGCATGGCGCTCACCCGGCGCCAGGGGCTCGCCGTCGTCCGCCGAGGTCACGCCCAGGTGCGGCTCCGCGCGGTCGTGCTGGGGAATGCGCACGTCGTCGAAGTCTTCATCGGGATCGGCAGTATCGGCGTCCCGCGTGTACTCGCGCGAGGTCTCCAGGGGATCGGCCCAGCCCGCCTCGGCCCCAAGGCTGTCGGAATCGCCCTCGCGTCTGCGCGGCGCGGGGTCGTCCTGGGCGCGAATGTGCACCGCGTCGTCACTCCAGTCGGTGGCGTCATCATCCAGATCCTGCGCGCGATCGCGCGTGCGCAGGCGATGGGCCATCCAGATACCGGCGACCAGCACGATCCCCAGGATCACCAGACTGATGCGCATCCAATCCACTCAATACCTCGTCTTTCCGGTTGTACGACCGCGCCCCAACCCGTGGGATCGCAGGGATCAGGCCTCGGCCAGTTCGACGGCCTCGTCGATATCCACGCTCACCAGGCGCGAGACGCCCGGTTCGTGCATGGTAACGCCGATCAGCTGTTCCGCCATCGCCATCGTGGCCTTGTTATGGGTGATAAAAATAAACTGGATCTGCTCGGACATGTCCTCCAGCAGCTCGCAGAAACGCCCGACGTTGGCCTCGTCGAGCGGCGCATCCACCTCGTCCAGCATGCAGAAGGGTGCCGGATTCAACTCAAAGATAGCGAACACGAGCGCCGATGCTGTGAGCGCCTTCTCGCCTCCGGACATTAGATGGATGGTGGACAGGCGCTTGCCCGGCGGGCGGGCCATGATGTTCACGCCGGTATCCAGCAGGTCGTCACCGGTCATCTCCAGGCGCGCCTCGCCGCCGCCGAACAGGCGCTGGAACTTCTGCCCCAGCCCGGCGTTCACCTGGTCGAAGGTCTGCTTGAACAGCTGACGCGTCTCGCGGTCGATGCGGTGCATCGCCGCCTCCAGCGTCTCCAGCGCCTCGATCAGATCGGCATGCTGCTCCTCGAGGTAGCGTGAACGCTCCTCCAGGCTGCGCGCCTCGTCGATCGCCGCCAGGTTGATCGGCCCCAGGCGGTCGATCTTGCGGTCGAGTTCCGCGATCGCCTGCTCCCAGGCCGGTACCGTCGCATCCCCCGCGAGCCCCTCCGCCAGCGGGCCGGCCTCGAATCCCGACTCCTGGAACTGGCTCTTCAGCTGTTCGATCTGCACCGAGCGCTCGCGCTGATCCAGGCGCAGCTCCTCGCAGGTGGAGCGCTGCGCCTCGACCCGGCTGTCCAGTTCGCTGGCCTGCGTGGCCAGTTCCCGCAGCCGCGCATCGCAGGCCTCGAGATCCGCGCGCGCCCGGGTCAGGCGTTCTTCCGCCTGCTGGCGCTGCTCCGCGGCGGCCTGCAGATCCCCACGCCACTGCTCCAGCGGCCCCTCGCGCCCGGCCAGGCCCTGCTGCAGCTTTTCCAGGCGCTCGCGATCCTCCGCGCGCTGGCGTTCCAGGCGCTCGCGTTCGCTTTGCTCGCGCTCCAGCCGGTGGCGCGCCTCCTGCTCCGCCATGCGTGAACGCCCGGCAACATCGCGCGCCTCGCGGACCGCATCGCGGGCCTGACTGTGGGCGTCGCGCGCGGCCTCCAGTCGACTCTCCAGTGTGCCGCGGTCGGCCTCCAGTGTTTCCAGCGTGGCGAGGGCCTGGTTGCGTTCCTGCTGCGCGGTCTCCAATTGCTCCCGGGCGCGAGCTGTTTCTTCTTCCAGTTCGCCCGCCTCGCGGTCGATCCGCGCCTGCTGCTGTTCCAGCTGCCGGGCCTGATCGCGCAGGCGCTGGATGCGCCGGTCGCGTTCGTCGATCTCGCCCTGCTGTTCGCGCAGCTGGGCATCCAGCCGGTCGCGCTCGGCCTGCGCGGCATCGATGGCCTCGCCCCGTTCCGCCAGGGTCGCCTGGTGCTGCTCGACCTGCCCCTGCAGCTGCTCTTCCTGCTCGCGCAGCTCGCGCGCCAGGCGCACCCGCGCGACCGCGCCGGAGGCCCCACCTTCCAGGGTGCGATGCGCGACCCACCCCGGCCCCATCCAGGTGCCATCGGGCGTGATCACGCTCTCGTCCGGTGCGAGGTTCGCAACGCGGCCCCGGGCCTCGCCGAGATCCTGCGCGCAGTGGATGCGTGACAGCCACTGCGTCACCGCCGCGGAGCCGCGCACGCGGCCGGCGAGCGAGTCGTCCGAGGTCGCCGCGGCGGCATCCGCCTGCGTACTCACCAGGCGCAGCGCGGCATCCGGCCAGTCCTGCGTGGCCTCGGGCGCGTCCAGCACGGCGGCCTCCAGCCAGGCCCCCAGCACCAGCTCCACGGCCGTATCCCAGCCGTCGTCGACCTCCAGCTGCTGCACCAGGGGCCGCGAGAGGTCCAGCCCCTGTTCGCGTGCCCAGGCCTCACGGCGCTCGCGTGTCTGCGCCGGGTCGTCCTCGCCGGCGAAGTGTTCCAGCCCCGCCAGACGCCCCGCGACCTCGCGCGCCTCGCGCTCGGCCTGGTGCAGGGCGTCGCGGGCCTCGCGGCGGGCCTCGGTGAGCTGGTTCAGTTGTTCCTGCTGCTGCTCGTGCTGCTGGCGCAGCTGCTCCAGGCGCTCGGCCAGGGCATCGCGTTCGCCCTGCATCCGTTCGGCCTCCTCGCCCGGATGGGTCTGCGGCAGGGCCGCGCGCTCGGCGTCGAGGCGTTCGCGGCGCTGCTCCAGCCGCGCGAGCTGGTGTTCGGCGTGATCCATGCGCGAACGCGCGAGCTGCGCATTCTGGCGCGGCTCGGCCAGGGCGCGTTCCCACTCGGACTGGGCCTCGCGAGCGGCCTGAAACTCGTTTTCGGCCTGCTCCGCTGCGGCCTCCAGGCGTTCGCGCTCGGCCTCGGCGGCCTCCGCCTCCTGCTGGCGCTGGTCGCGTTCGCGTTCGGCCTGGGCAATGCGCTGTTCCAGCGCCGCGAACGCCTCGCCGGCCGTCTGCAGGCGCTCTTCCAGCTGCCGCAGTTCCGCGCGCTCGCGGGCCAGTTCGTCCTCCGCATGGCGGATCGACTGCTCCAGGCGCGAGACCTCGGCGGCGCGGTCGTAGTAGGCGGACTGCGCCTCGGTAGTGGCCGCCTCCAGGTCCACGCGCGTCTGGCGCTGCTGTTCGGTCTCGGTGCGCACCTTTTGCGCCTCCGCCTGGGTGCCCGCCAGTTCGGTCTCGGCCGCCTGCAGGCGCTGTCGGCTCCCTTCCAGTTCCTGTTCCTGCGCACGCAGACGCAGCAGGATCGCCTCGGCGCGTTTCTGGCGCCGCTCGGCGGCGAGGGTCTGATACTTCTCGGCGGTGGCGGCCTGGCGATTGAGGCGTTCGGCCTGCTTGGCGACCTCGTCGCGCACGTCGTCCAGGCGCTCCAGGTTCTCGCGGGTGTGGCGCACGCGGTTCTCGGTCTCGCGCCGGCGCTCCTTGTACTTGGAGATGCCGGCGGCCTCCTCGAGATAGACGCGCAGTTCCTCGGGGCGGGCATCGATCAGGCGCGCGATCATGCCCTGCTCGATGATCGCGTAGCTGCGCGGGCCGAGGCCAGTGCCCAGGAACAGGTCCACCACGTCGCGCTTGCGCGCGCGCTGGCCGTTGAGGAAGTACTTGGACTGGCCATCGCGCGTCAGCGCGCGGCGCACGGCGATCTCGCCGTAGGCGCTGTACTCGCCGCCCAGGCGACCGTCGGAGTTGTCGAAGATCAGCTCGATCGAGGCCTGCCCGACCGGCTTGCGGCTGGAGGAGCCGTTGAAGATCACGTCCTCGCTGGAGTCGCCGCGCAGGTGCTTGGCCGAGGACTCGCCCATCACCCAGCGCACGGCGTCGATGGTGTTCGACTTGCCACAGCCGTTCGGCCCGACGATGCCCACCCGGTTTCCGGGCAGCACCAGCGTCGTCGGGTCGACGAAGGACTTGAAGCCGGCCAGCTTGATTCGGGCGAGTCGCACGTTCGGCGTAATCCGCGGTCAGGACACTCGGGGGTAGAATGGTACACGCTTGTGCCGGTAACGTTCGCGTGCAAGCACGCTCCCACATGAATGGACCCGCAACGAGAAACCGACATGCCCAGCCAGCCGAGCAAGACCCTGGAGACCTTCGACAACCCGGCGCCGGAGAACGACTTCGCGATCTATATCCGCATCCCGGAGTTCACCTGCCTGTGCCCGGCCACCGGTCAGCCCGACTTCGCGGAGCTGCACCTGGAGTACGTGGCCGACCACAAGTGCGTGGAACTGAAGTCGCTGAAGAACTACATGTGGTCGTTCCGTGATGAAGGCGCCTTCCACGAGGCGGTGACCAACCAGATCCTGGCGGATCTGGTCGCGGCCACCGAGCCACGTTTCATGCGCCTGACCTCGTACTTCAACGTGCGTGGCGGCATCTATACCTCGGTCGTGGCCGAACACCGCCAGCCCGGCTGGACCCCGCCGGAGCGGGTCACGCTCCCGCCGCCGGGGCGCAGCCCACTGCATTCGGGCCTGTAGCCGACTCCAATGCACGCGATCGGCCTTGACCTGGGCACCTCCGGCATCCGCCTGGCACTGGTGGATCCGGACGGCGAGCGGGTGTACTCGGCCGCGCGGGATCTGCCGGAGTCGGAGACGGACGGAGACGGCATCGCGGAACAGGACCCCGCCCAGTGGTGGACCCTGGTACGCGAACTGCTGCGTGAGGCCGCCGAGCACCTGAAGGGCGAACCCGTCGCGATCGCGGTGGACGGCACCTCCGCCACGCTGTTGTTCCTGGATGCCGATGGCCGGCCGGTACGGCCGGCCATGATGTACAACGACGCCCGCGCCACCGACATGACCGCGATCCTCGCCGGGGTCGCGCCCAGCGGGTCGGCGGTGCACAGCCCCAGCTCCTCGGCCGCGAAGCTGCTGTGGGTGCGCCGCCACGAGAGCCTCTCTGGGGTGCGGCGCGTGCTGCATCAGGCCGACTGGATCGCCGGGCGGCTGCGCGGGCGCTTTGACGTGATGGACGAGAACAATGCGCTGAAGCTTGGCTACGACGCCCTCTGGCAGGGCTGGCCGGACTGGCTGGAGGACATCCTGACCACGGATGCCAACCTGCTGCCCGAGGTCGTGCCGGCGGGAACCAACCTGGGGCCGATTGCCCCGGAGATGGCACAGCACCTGGGGCTGAACCCCGCCTCGCGGGTGATCGCCGGGACCACCGACAGTATCGCCGGCTTTCTCGCCTCCGGGGTTGAAGACGACCGCACCGGGGTCACCAGCCTGGGTTCGACCATGGTGATCAAGCAGCTCTCGTCGGAGCCCGTGTTTGCGCCCGAGCTGGGGATCTACAGCCATCACCTGTTCGGCCAGTGGCTGGTCGGCGGCGCCTCCAACAGCGGCGGCGCGGTACTGCGCCAGCACTTCGACGACACCACGCTGAAGCGGCTGAGCGAGCAGATGGCCCCGGATACGGACACGGGCCTCGATTACCTGCCCCTGCCCCGACGGGGCGAGCGCTTTCCGGTCAGCGATCCGGAACTGGAGCCACGCCTGACGCCGCGCCCGGATGACGACGCGCGCTTTCTCCAAGGACTGTTCGAAGGCATCGCGCGCATCGAGCGTGATGGCTACCGGCGCCTGACGGAGCTTGGGGCACCGCGCGTGGAGCGCGTGATCACGCTCGGTGGCGGTGCCGCGAACCCCACGTGGACGCGCATCCGCGAGCGCATCCTGGAGATCCCGGTGACGGGCGCGGACAACGACGACGCCGCACACGGCGCCGCACGGCTGGCGCGCATCGGCATGGGACTGGAGGCCTTCTCGCCTTCTCGCTGAAGCCAACGGCGATCGGCCAGAGGGCTGGCCTCCTACGCATGACACACCCCTGTAGGAGCGCAGCCCCCTGCGCGATGCGACGCCGGACACGCCCCATCGGCCAGAGGGCTGGCCTCCTAAGCAAGATACACCCCTGTAGGAGCGCAGCCCACTGCGCGATACGACTCCAGACACGCCCCATCGGCCAGAGGGCTGGCCTCCTACGCAAGACACCCCCTGTAGGAGCGCAGCCCACTGCGCGATACGACTCCAGACACGCCCCATCGGCCAGGGGGCTGGCCTCCTACGCAACCGGGGAGACTCGCGTTTCTCTGGATACGTCACCGCCAGCGCCGGTGATCGGTGCTACATTCAGGCAAAGAACCACAACAAGAAAGGACGTAGACATGCACTGGAGCCGTATTCTCGGAATCGCCCTGCTGGTGGGTGGCGTCATCCTGCTGGTGATGGGCTACAACGCGACCGAAAGCCTGGGTGAAGAGCTGCACGAGACCTTCACCGGACGCTACACGGACGACACTCGCATGTACCTGATCGGTGGCGGCATCATGGCCGCAGTGGGTCTGGTCCTGACGTTGTTCGGGGCCCGCCGCTGAACCAGCGGACAAGACCCCTCTCGCCGCTTTACGCGTTCCTCGCCCCGTTCCGGGGCCTGACACGCGTTCACGAGCCCGCCCTGCGCGGGCTCGTGATCATTCCGCTGATCATCAATGTCCTGCTGGTGGGTGCGCTGGTCGCAGCCGCGGCGGTGGGCTTTGACGCCCTGCTCGCCGCCTGGCTGCCGCAGACCCTGGACTGGCTGGCCTGGCTGCTGTGGCCGCTGTTCGCCTTGTTCCTGCTGCTGGTGGTCGGGATATCCGCCGTGGCCCTGGCCGCGATCGTGGCCAGCCCCTTCTCCGGGCCGCTGGCCTACCGCACGGCCGAAGGCCTGGGCCATCCGCCGCTGGCCGCGCCGCGCTCGCTGACCGCGGAGTCCGTACACGCGCTGGCCACCGCGGCGCGCAAGCTCGGGTATTACGCCCTGCTACTGATCCCGGTGCTGATCATCACCTTCGTTCCGGGGCTCAACCTGCTCGCACCCGCTGCCTGGTTCCTCTATGGCAGCTGGGTCCTGGCGGTGGAGTTCATGGAGGTCCCGCTAGCCAACGACGGCCTGGCATTCGATACGGTGCGCCGGCGCCTGCGCGAACGCCGCCTGCAGACCCTCGCATTCGGCGCCGGGACGACGCTGCTGGCGATGGTACCCCTGGTGAACCTGCTGCTGGTGCCCGCCGCAGTGATCGGCGCCACACACCTGCGCACACGGCAGTTGGCCGCAACCCCATAGACCACCGACCAGGCAATCATTCGGCGCGCAGGAAACGCCGCTGCAGTGCACGCCGATCCCCCTGAACCGGGCTCAACGTCGGTTCCAGCCGCCGCTCCGCGTACTCCGCCAGCATCCAGAGCATGCGCTCCACGCGGTGGGTGCGCTGCAGCACGCGGTCCAGTGCACCCCCGGGCTGGAAATGATCGGGGTCGAGGTAGCGGGCGCGCAGGGCATCGAAGCGGCTGCGCTGATTGGCCGTCATGTCGCGCAGCCAGGCCAGGTCGTCGGGGTCCGTGGAACTCGCGGCCATGGTCGTGGCATCCAGCAATCCCCGCAGGGCCTCAAGAACGCGGCCTTCCAGGGCCCACGCCACCTCGTCGGCTGCGGTCTCCATATCCGTCACAGTCGCGCGCAGGTAGTCATACAGCTGCTGCTCCAGGCGCGCGACCAGCCGGAAGCGGTCACGCAGGGCCTCGTGCCGGCGCGCGGCGGCCTCCAGCAGGGGCTCGCCCGCCAGCCGGTCCAGTTCGGCGAACACCGGCTGCAGCAGGTATTCGAAGTCCTTGTGCAGGCGTTCCAGCTCCCCGGGGCCGGCCGGGCGGGCCCGCCCCTCGGCATCCTCGGTGAGGTAGCGGGTCAGACTGGACCAGGCCTGCGGCTCGCGACGCGCCAGTGTCTCCAGACGCCGTTCCGGCAGGGTATGCGGATCCCCCATCTGCAACGGGTTGGGCCGCCCCCAGTAGAGAACCCCGAGGCGTGCCAGGAACAGCAGCACGATCACCGCATGCGTGGCGATCAGGATGAATCCGAGGCTCAGCTCGACCGGGGGCCAGAGCAGGATCAGCGAATAGAGAATGCCGCCCAGGACCGAGATCTCGGCGAAGGAGTCGCGCTTGAGCATGTCGATGTTGAAGTCCGAGCGGACCACATCGCGCATGATCACGCCGAACGAGGCGGTCACCACGGCCATCACCGGGCCCCAGAGCCACAACGGGCTGGCCTGCGACTCGACCGCCACCCCGACGCCGATCACGGTGAACGAGGCCACGGCCCAGGCATCCAGACCTCGCTGCAGATTGCCCACCACGCGCCCGCCGAGCCCCTTCTGCTGCCGCGCCAGGAGTTCCTGGACGACATGCCAGCGCACCAGCACATGGTCATGCAGCTTGTACAGCACGAAGCCGACCCCCACGACCACGATCGGGACCAGCAGGAACTCCGGCGTCTCGAAGATGAAGATCGGGTCGCGGCCCAGCAGCAGATCGCGCAGCACGCCGCCACCGATGGCCGGCAGCGAGGCCAGGACCAGGGCACCGAACAGGTTGTAGCGTTCGCGCCGGGCGAGGATCAGCCCGGAGGCGGAGAACGCGAGAATCCCCAGCAGGGTGAGCGTATTGAACCAGGTCTCGCTGGTAGCCATCGAGAGAAACGCGGGCAGCACATGCTCGACTTCCAGCGCGGCCATCCGGCGGCTGTCCTCCAGGGCCTGCAACTGCGCGTTGAAGTTCTCGACGAAGGACTCGGGAACGGTGGCACGGGAGAACATCACCCGCACGCCGACGGTCCCCAGGTCCAGCGGATACGTCTGGATCTCGCGGGCGCGACCCGTCCGCGCCAGCAGCAGGTCCACGATCACGGGGTCCGCGACAAAGCCGTCGATCCGACCCTCGATCAGCGCCTGGATATGGGCCTCGTCACCGGCCGCGGGATACAGGCGCGCGGCCTCCCCCGGATCCGCGACCAGGTCAGCCAGCTCGCTGGAGGCGTAGGCATAACCCGTGGTCACTCCCAGCCGGAAGTCTCCGTCGCGAACCGTCTGGACCAGGGCGGCGCGGTCCTCGAATGAATATTCACCGCGCTCGCCGGCGCGCACATAGAGGGCGTTACGTTCCTGACGGTAGGGCTGCGAGTAATGCGCATAGTCGAGGCGACCGGAATCAAAATAGCTGCCGATGACGAAGTCGATCGCGCCGTGGCGCAGTGCGGCGAGCTGGTCGTTCCAGGAAAGCGGCGTGAACTCGGCGCCATGCCCGACACCGGCCAGCGCCTCCTGCGCGACCCGCACGTCGAGCCCGGCCGGGGATGCCCGGGATGCGCTGTCGGAACCGGCCTGATACGGGGGACGTTCGAACCAGCCAGAGCGCAACGTTTCGGGCGCCGATTGCTGCGCGATCGGGATCGGGGTGCCGATATCGGCCGCGGACGGGGGCGAGGACGCACCGGCCGTGAACGGCGCGAGGATGGCCAGCGCCAACCCCACCCACAGCCCCCCCAGCCAACGCGCAACCCGCGAACGTCGGCCCCGCGGCCGCTCCCAACCGCTTCTCTGGCGCCACCGCGACGCCCGAATAACGCCCGCCTGACGGCTAGCGCGCGACTGGATGCGCCCGCAGGAACACCTCGGTATGCTGTCGCCGTCTAAGATCCCCCACGGCCGACTCCCTCCCCATGGACGCTGCATACGCACGATTCCCCAATTCTGCGGCCCATGGCCTGGGTACCGCCTTGCACCGCGTACTGGCCCTGGCGGCTGTCCTGCTCCTTTGCGCCAGCACCGCGCTGGCCGACACGCAGACCCTGCGCTTTCAGCCGCACTGGGTCCCCCAGGCGCAGTTCGCCGGCTTTTACCTGGCCAAGGAGATGGGGTGGTACCAGGACGCCGGACTGGAGCTGGAAATACTCCCGCACGGCGCGGAGCACCCCGCCCCCGCGACGCTGGCCCGCCAGGAGGCCGATGTGGCTTTGCTCTACCTCACCCAGGCCCTGGAATTGCGTGAACAGGGCGTGGACGTGGTCAACGTAGCACAACTGATCCAGGACTCCTCTCTAGTGCTGGTATCGCTGGCGGAGTCCGGGATCCTGGTGCCCGAAGACCTGGACGGGCAGCGCGTCTCGCGCTGGGCCAGCTTCAGCCTTCAGCCGGAGGCGTTGTTCCGCACCTACGGGGTGCACCCCGACACGGTCGACCAGGGGGCGACGATGGCCGCATTGCGCACCGGTGCGGTCGCGGCCGCCACCGCCACGCGCTACAACGAACTGGTCGAGCTGTATCTCAGCGGTCTGGATCCGGACGAGATCGAGGTGATGCCGCTAGAGGATCACGGCGTGGGCCTGGCCGAGGACGGGATCTATGTCCTGGAGTCGACATTGCGCGAACGCCCCGAAGCCGTCCGCACGTTCGTCGAGGTCTCACTGCGGGGCTGGGAGTACGCGTTTGCCCATCCGGACGCCGCAGTGGACGCGGTGATGGATCGCGTCATCCAGGCCGGCGAGCCGACCAATCGGGCGCACCAGCGTCTGATGCTGGAGGCGCTGCGCCCGCTGTATCTGGAAGACGAGGCGCTCCGCGGTCCGCACCTGGATCGGCAGGACTACCAGCTGGCCGTCAGTCTGATGCGCAACCTGGGGCACCTGGAATGGGAGCCGGTGCCGTACGAACAGTTTCACCAGGACGTGACGCAATGAACGGCCGCAAGAGCCTCGCCGTCCGCCTCGCCCTGGTCACCCTGCTGACGACCGGGTCGATCTTCTTCATCTCCTCCGGCGCGCTGTACCTGATGGTGCGCGATATCATGCTGGAGCACGCCGAGGACCAGGCGCGCGAGCTGACCCACGCGACGGCCAACCGCATCCGCTCGTCACTGAACGAGGTGGCCGGGTCGGCACAAGGCCTCGCCAGCGCCCTGAATTCGGGACAGATTCGACCCGACGGCCTGTTTCCCGTGCTGGACAACGTGACGCTCCAGTCGGACGCGGTCCAGGGCGCCGCCGTGACCTACGAGCCCTATGCCGCCGACCCCGACGAGCGCTACTACGGCCCATTCTCCTACGAGACGCTCAACGGCATCGCGCGCATGCACCTGGGCGGCGACGACTTCGACTACTTTACCCGGGACTGGTACCAGATCCCGGCACTCACGCGCAGCGGCTTCTGGACCGAGCCCTTTCCATCGGCCGCCGACCCCAACCGCCTGATCACCACCTACTCGCGCCCGTTCTTCGACCCCGACGACGCCGAGGCACTGCGCGGGATCGTGACCATGGACATCGAACTGCCGGCCCTGACCGCGCGCGTGGACGAGGTGGAGATCTTCGACAGCGGCTTTGCGTTTCTGGTCAGCCCGCGTACGCGCTTTATCACCTATCCACAGCGCGACTGGATCATGCGCGAGAGCCTGTTCAGCCTGGCCGAAACCCTGGGCGAGCCGGAACTGCGCGAACTCGGACGGCGCATCCAGCAAACCGACGAAGGCTTCTCCCGCGTGCCGGAGGCCCTGCTGGAGGAACCCGCCCGGCTCTATCACGTGCGCCTGCCCGAGGCGAACTGGGCGGTGGGCGTGATCATCCCCGAGCGCGAACTGTTCGGGGATATCCTGCGGGTGATGCACTGGGTGCTGATCATCGCCGCGATCGGCTTCTTCATCCTGCTCGGCACCATCATCGGTATCTCGCGCGGCATCACCCGCCCGCTGAAGGGCCTGGCGAGCAGCGCCGGCGAGATCGCCCGCGGCAATCTGGACCGCCCGCTGCCGCCGATCCGCACCGGCGACGAGGTGGGCCAGCTCGCCCATTCGCTGGACGAGATGCGCCTGTCGCTGAAGGACTACATCAACGACCTGACCGCGACCACCGCCGCCAAGGAGCGCATGGAGAGCGAGCTGAAGATCGCGCGCAACATCCAGATGAGCTTCCTGCCCAAGCGACTGGACCTGTCCGACCTGGATGTGGGTATCGACCTCGCGGCCCGCCTGATCCCGGCCAAGGAGGTCGGCGGTGATCTCTACGACTTCTTCCCCCTGCGCGAGCACAACGCCCTGTTCTTCGCGGTCGGCGATGTCTCCGACAAGGGCGTTCCCGCCGCGCTGTTCATGGCCGTGACCAAGACCCTGGTCAAGGGTATCGCCGAGCAGGACCCGCGCGACCCGGGCGAGATCCTGACCCGAGTCAACAACGAGCTGTGCCTGAACAACGACAACGGCATGTTCGTGACCTACCTGTGCGGGGTGCTGGACCTGGGCACCGGCGAGGTCCGCTTTGCCAACGCCGGCCACAACCCGCCGTTGATCCACCGCGCCGATGGCACCTACGACTGGCTGAAGCTGCCGCCTGGGCTGGTGCTGGGGGCGATGGAAGACATGGAGTACCCGGTGCAGACCGTCCGCCTGGCGCCCGGTGATGCGTTGCTGCTGTATACCGACGGGGTGACCGAGGCAGCGGACGGGGAGCAGAAGCTGTATGACGAGGATCGGCTGTTCGCCTTGTACGGGGAGATCGCATCCCAGCCAGCACGACAGCAAGTCGACGCGGTGCTGGAGTCCGTCGAGCGTTTCGCGGATGGTGCTACACAGGCGGATGACATTACCGTGCTGGCGCTGCGTTACTGCCCGGGGGATGGGGAATGCGCCAGATGAAGGCGTGGACCGAGGCTTCGCGGGCGAGCCCGCTCCCACAACCCGCCCGAAGGCCCTGCTGGCGCTAGCGGATCATCGCGTCGAGGGGGTTGTCTCGGGGTAGCGCGCGCATGCGGCCCTCGCGCATCTCGTGGGCCACACCCTGCAGGCTGTGGCGACGGCTGGTCACGCCATCCAGCGACAGGAACAGGAAGCGGCGCGTGGCCTCCCCGCGCCAGACCAGCGCCATGCGCTGGGTCTCGCCGGTCGCCTTGTCGATGAACTCGAACCAGTCCCCGACCTGTACCCGCGAGGCCTCGAAAACATAGGGGTCGTCCTGGTCTGCCAGCAGGTCCGGATCGTCGTCCTCGAAGCGTATGGAACGCCGGGCCCGGATGCGCTCCTGCGGGTCGAAACGGGGCTCGTCCCCGGAGGCCCGGATCCGCTGCAGGTGGGCCTGCCCCAGGTGCTGCACCACGGCCTTCACGCGCTCCTCGGAGACCCCGGCCTCGCGCGCGGTCGCCACAATGCGCTGCACCATCGGGTTGACCTCCTTCGGGGTCGCGCGGTTGCAGATGGCCTTGGCCACGTCCTTGACCACCTGGTCCAGCCGTTCGGCCGAGTCACCATCGGCGGCCAGCAGGTCTTCCCAGGCCTCGGCGATCTGCTCAGCCGAACGTTCCGGCAGCTCCGCGCCGGTCTCCAGCACGCAGATGGTCAGGCTGCGCCGCGCGCGCGCCGCGCGCTCCTCCTGGCGCAGTGGATCGATATGGGGATCCTGCAGCTCCTGCCAGCGCGCATCCTCTTCCTCGATCGCCGCCAGCCAGTCGTCCACCAGGGCCTGCGCGGCATCACGGTCCATGCTGTCGGCTTCGTGGCGCAGCCGATTGACCGACTGCTGGATATGCTGCAGATAGGCCTCGATGGCATCGTTGCCCTCGGCCTGGTCATCCGGGCTGACGCGCACGCCGGTATTGATCAGGCTGCCGATCCACAGGCGTAACGGGTGCGAGCGATCGCGGAAGAACGAGAGATCGCGGATGACCACGCGCGCCAGCGAGAACTGCATGTCGGCAATGGCCGCACGCACACGCGAGTTGAACCCGACCTGCCGGAAGATGTGATCAAACATCCCCTGCAAGAGATCAAGGATGAATGGCGTCAAGGACTCGCGCGAGAATTCCGCGGATTCCGGGTCCGCCCGCTCACCGCCTGCGCCCCCGGCCCCGCTCCCATCGGCCACGCCGGCCGCATGCGGCGAACTGGCGGGCAACCCCTGGGCCTGCACCAGGGCGCGTGCCCACTGTGCCCAGGCGGTGGGGTCGGCATCCGGCGGGGGCATTTCGTGTTTCCCGGCGGAGCCCGCAGCGCCCAACCCGAGCGCCGCCGGGTCTCCGCCGGCGGTTGATTCGGAGGCGGATCGCGGCGGGCTGCCCGCGGTGTAATGGGCCCAGCTCGCGCGTTGCTGGGGCACGCTTTCGGACTCGTGCGCCTCCGGACTACGAGGCGGCTCGGTCACCAGCCCGCACTCGTCAATTGTCTCCACCACGAAGGCCAGCATCGGGGCGCCTGTGCGCCCCATGCACTTCACGTAGGCCCGCATCAGGTCCAGGGTCATGGCCGTGCGGCCGAACTGCCGTTCGGCGGCCTCGATCACCCGTTCGTACCAGTGCAGCGGAGACCAGGGCGCCCAGCCCGGGTGCTCGAAGCGGTGCTCCTCGCGCGCGGCCTGCTGGAACATGTAGTAGGAGTAGCGGTTGTGCTCGCGGATCACGCCCTCGAGCTTGTGCCGCAGGGAGCGCCGGGTGGACTGGTAGTCGTCGAGCACTTGCAGCCCGGAATCACCACCCGCATAGCGCGTGCCGGAGAAATCGTATTCGGGCGGATAGGTGGTGGTGCGCAGGTCGCGGTTCAGTGCCTCCTCGAACTCACGCCGCAGGACGTACTGATAGCCATGCAACTGGTTGGCCCATTCGACCGCATCACTTTCCTGGTCGCCCCAGACGCGTCCGGCGCTCCATTCGGTCGCGACCCACTCCATGCATTGATCCAGGTGATCGACCACGCGCGGGGCGACACCGGCGGCCAGCTCGGAACGCTGTGCCTCGGACAGCCCCGACAGACCGCTCCAGATCGCCGTGTCGTCCTGGTAGTTTCCCTGTTCTCTGGAGTCCTTTCCCGCCATGCGCCCTGCCTTCGCGACCGGCCGCGGCGCGGCCGTTAGCCCAGTGTTAATCGGCCAGTGTACAGGTCAGAAAGCGGCAAAACAGCCACAAGTTGCTATTTTGCACCGTAGCGCGGGAGGTTAACTGGAGAGCTTAGTCGTCCAGCGGCTCGGAACCCACCTGAACCATGCCGCCATGCACGCGAGTCGGGAAACGGGTCAGCGGGTCCTCCGCCGGGGGCTCCATCACCTCGCCGGTGCGCAGGCAGAACTGGGCCTCGTGCAATGGGCAGGTGATACAGTCATCGTCGAGCTCGCCATCGGCGATGGGCACTTCTTCGTGCGTGCAGAGGTTTTCGACCGCGAAGAACTCGCCGTCGAGGTTGAAGATCGCAACCTCGGTTCCCGCCGTGTCTACCAGACGATGTTCACCGTCCGCGATACTGTCGACCGGTGCCACGTCGATCCACTCGCTCATCTCTCCTCCAGGGCCTTGTGGTTGGGCTTCAACTTGCCGCCCAGCGAATCTCCATCTTGGGAAACACTGTCCCTAAGGCGTCGCATCCAGGGCTGCCGTTGCGGCCGGGTCGATCTCGATCAGGCGGCCTTCTTCCGGGTGGTAGCTGAAGCGCCCGACCACGCGGATATGTTCCCCCAGCCGATCCGATACCTCGTCGTGAGGCTCGACCGCCACGCGGTTCACATCCTCGTCTTCCAGCCAGTAGTGGTAGCGTTCGGGGTCCTCGTCAAAGCGCTTGACCACACCCTCGGTCTGCACCAGCTCACCGTTGAATTCGCCCGCCGCACCCGCCAACTGGGCCAGCGTTACCTCGGACACACGCTCACCACCCCCGCAGGCGGCAAGCCCCACCACCAGGATGGGCGTCAGGAGCAGGGGGCGCAGCGAATGTCTCATGTGAATCTCCGGGCCGAAGCAACGTTGTAGTACGCTCGCGAGGGTACCGAAACATGCCTTCAACGTCTCGATTCACCCCAATCAAGCCGGTAATGCCAATGGCCAAGACCTTCCCTGCCCTCGACGAACGACTCACGGGCTTCATCCTCGAACAGCCGGTTTATTTCGTGGGCTCCGCCCCGCTCGCGGCCGACGGCCACGTGAACCTGTCTCCCAAGGGGCTGGACACCCTGCGCGTCCTGGGTCCTCGCCGCGCGGCCTATCTCGACCTGACCGGCTCCGGCAACGAGACCTCCGCCCATCTCGCGGAGAACGGCCGCATCACGCTGATGTTCTGCGCCTTTTCCGGAAAACCGAAGATTCTCCGGCTATACGGCCGCGGGCGGACCGTGCTCCCGACCGATGGCGACTGGGAATCCCTGTACAGCGCGTTCCCTGCTCATCCAGGAATGCGGCAGATCATCGACATCGAGATCCACCGCATTCAGACCTCCTGTGGCTTCGGTGTACCCGAAGGCGAACTCCAGCCACGCCCCACCCTGACCGAGTGGAGCGAACGCAAGGGCCCCGAGGGCCTGGAACGCTACTGGGAGGAAAAGAATGCGGTCAGCATCGACGACCTGCCGACCCCACTTGGGAAACGCTGAACGAGCCGCCTACCGGGTTTTTGCCTGACGGGTCAGCAAGCGGTCGAGCTGGTTGGCGAAGGCCTGGCGATCGGCCTGGCTGAAGGCGGCGGGACCGCCCGTATCCACGCCGCTGGAGCGCAGGGTCTCCATGAAGTCGCGCATGCTGAGGCGCTCGCGGATCGTCCCCTCGGTATACAGCTCGCCGCGCGGATTCAGGGCCTGGGCGCCCTTGGCAATGGCCTCGGCCGCCAGCGGGATGTCGGCGGTGATCACCAGGTCCCCCGACTCCAGCCGCCGCACGATCTCGTTGTCGGCCACGTCGAAGCCGGCACCCACCTGAATGGCATCGATCCATTTCGACGGTGGGGTGCGCAGCGGCTGATTGGCCACCAGGGTCAGCGGCACCTGAGTGCGGTTGGCCGCCCGGAAAAGAATCTCCTTGATCACCGCGGGACAGGCGTCCGCGTCTACCCATATCTTCATGCTCACCGATCGTCGATTCGAGAGAAGTTCCGCAGCATAGCCGGTTCGGCGAAGCGCAACACACTCCACCGCTTTTCGATTGGCCCTGCCCCCGGCCGCATGCCATGGTGCTACGCTCAACGGACACGGCACTCGCGCCGACAAGGAGCCCCCATGGGTATCGAAGTCACCGGAATTCTCGGTCTGATCTGGCTGATCATCGTGATCTGGGCCATCGTCCGCACCGCGCAAAGCCCGGCTGGGCCGATGGTCAAGCTACTGTGGATTCTGATCCTGCTGTTCCTGCCAGTGGCGGGGCTGATCGCCTGGCTCCTCCTCGGGCCCAAGTAGCCCGGAAGACGGATCGGTCGAATCATCGCCGTTCGGGTTGCCGATGGGCGGGGACGGGGCTACACCGTCCCCGCGCCGTTCGAGCTGCTCGATCAGTAGCTGTCCCTCGTCGCGGGAATCGCGCAACCACTGCAACAGGTCCTGCTGCGAGCCGAACACCGCCACATCCACCCGGTGTATGGCATCGGGTTTCGGGATCGGCGTTGGGCGCTCGCTCGCCGCCAGCGGGCCGTAGCGGCCAAAGTCGGGCGTCACCACGTTTTCGGGCGGCTCCGGGCAAGCGGCATCCTCTCCGCGGGTTGCCTGTTCCAGACGCACGCCGATGCGCTCGAGTACGTCTTCGGAGGTCTCAGGGTGCTCGAGCAGCCATTCGATCAGCGCCTCCGGATCCACCGCGGGGATGCCAAAGCGATCGCGATAATCGGCCTCCAGCGTCTGGATCCACTCGGCCAGCGCGCAGGGCTCGTCGACCGCGCTCGCCAGGGCACGGAACTCCCGCCGCAGGGCCTCGAACCGCTTCTTCACCTCACTGCCGGACTCCGGTGCCGGGACTTCCACATCCGGAGTGCCACCCCGTTCGGCAAGCAGCCGCTCCGACGGGGTGTCATCCGCCCCGGCGTCAACCGCCACTGGCTCGCTCGATGCGGGTTTGCGCAATAGATGCCGGAACCAGAAACGGCTGAACGAGGCCTGGCTCGAGGGGTCCCAGGAGAGATCGTTCAAGGCCTGTGCCAGCCGCTGAAACGGACGTACTGACGGATCATGCTCCGAGAACATCGCTACGGGGTGCTGCAGGGTCACCGCCGCACGCAGGCTCTCGTCGCGCTGAATGAACCCGAGAAAGCCCACCGAGATCTTCAGATACTTCTCCACCGCACCACTGAAGCGCTGATACACCGCCCGCGCCTCACTGATGTCGGCCACCATGTTCACGACCACCTGACAGGTGAGCGGATATCGCCGTAGCGCGACCTTCAGCAACGAAAAGGCATCGGTGAGCGAGGTCGGCTCCGGCGTAATGACCAGCAGCACTTGATGTCCGGCGGCGACGAAATCCAGGGTGGTATCGCCAATCCCCGCAGCGGTATCCAGGATCAGGTCATCGAAATGCTGCTCGATCCGCGCCAGCTCGGTCACCAGCCGCCGCTGTCGGGCCGCCGACAACTCCACGCAATCGCGGATACCCGAGGCCCCCGGGATGACTTTCAGGCCATGGGGGCCCTCGAGAAGGACATCCTCGACCGGACACTCCCCCGTCAGGACCTCGGCCAGCCCCTTTTGCGGGTGCAGCCCCAGCAGGATGTTCACGTTGGCAAGCCCCGTGTCGGCATCCAGGATGCAGACCCGGCGCCCCGCCCGGGCCAGGGTAATCCCGAGGTTGACCGCGATACTGGACTTGCCCACCCCGCCCTTGCCGCTGGTCACTGTCAGGACACGCGGCTGAGCTGACTGGACGCGAGCCGTGCCAGACTGCCTGTCGATCATGGGCTTCAAAGCTTCCTGCCTCCGAAGTGGCCTCACGGGATAGGCCTCACGCACGCCTAACGTCTCGTCTACTGGAATCGCTGGCGCAACGCAAGTCCCAGCAGTATAGTCGGGAACCAGGGCGAGAAGCCGCGACGCAGCAACGGATCGGGGCAATACAAGGGCACCCTCTCGGGTCCCGGGGAGAAGCATGGCCACGGCGCATACGGCAACCGAAACCATCCCCAGCCTGCCACAGGCCCTGACGTCCGTTCTCGATGCGGGCCAGGCGGCGGAGGCCGATTTCGAGGCCCTCAGCCGTGCCATTCTGCGCGACACCGGCATGACCACACGCCTCCTCGCGGCAGCCAACTCCCCGTTCTATTACCGCGGCTCGCCGTGTCGCACCATCGATAGAGCCCTTTTCAGCCTGGGGCTGGACACCGTGCGCAGCCTCGCCCTGACCGCCGCGATCCAGCAGCTTTTCGGCCGCTACCAGCCCAAGCGCACCAGCACGCTTCGGACCATCTGGCGCCGTGCGCTGACCACCGCCATGCTCGGCCAGGTCCTCGCCTCCCTGACACGCCACCCACGGCCCGAAGAGGCGTATCTGTCAGGGCTTCTGGTTGATCTCGGCAAGCTGATGCGACTGGCGTCCGACGAAGCGCGCTACTGGCCGCTGCTCGAGGCCAGCAGCGACCACCGCGAACTGGTCTCCCGTGAACAGGCGACCTACGGTCAACACCATGCAGAACTGGCCGCCGAACACCTGGACCAATGGGGCCTGGACGGCTTCGTCACCGATGCGGTGCGTTTCCACCTCGAACCCACGGCACAAGTGCGCGATGCACACCACCTAGTGAAGATTGTCCATCTCGCCAGCCGACTTGGCGACGAACCACCCGACGCCATCGGCGACCCGGCCCTGGCAGCCGCCCACGACCTGTTTGGGCTCAATGACGGCCTGACCCGGGAACTGCGCAACCGCATCGAAGACGATGTCACCCGGGTTGCCGGTTCCCTGGGTATTGAGCTGGACGCGGGAGCCGAAACCGCGAATATCGAGGCACATCACCCCGATCAGGCGGCGCGCGAGGCGCTGGGGATGCGTGTCCGCGACCTCACCGAGCTGGAGCGGCTGTCCGGCGAGCTTCGCGCCTCGCGGACCCCCCGAGAACATTGTCTGGCCGCCCAGCGAACGCTGTTTCTCACCCTGGGTGTCGAACACAGCCTGATGTTCCTGACAGACGCGGACGGTGCATCGGTCTCCGCCTGGCTCGGCGAGGAAGACGAGCCCGACTTCACCCTGCCCCTGCTGCCGGGACGGAGCCTTGTGACCGACACCCTGCTGGACCGCGAGATGCGCCAGCACAAACCCGATGGCGAGACACCTACACCGGTCATCGACCAGCAGTTGTTCCGGCTCTGCGGTGCCGAGGTGATCTGGGCATTCCCTCTGCTGGCGGATGCCAACTCCTCGCCCGCAGGGGTGCTGATCCTGGGACTGGACCGAGAACGTGCCCAGACCCTGGAACCCCGAACCGGATTTGTCCGGGCCCTGGCGCGAGAGATTGCACGCGTGCTGTGCACCTCGCAGTCCGACCCGCCCGAGCAAGCGCACACCGACGATACGACGCAAGAGCGAATCCGCGAGACGCTGCACGAGGCGGGCAACCCCCTCAGCATCATCCAGAATTATCTGGGTGTGTTGAACACAAAGCTGGGCGATGAGCACGAGGCCAGCCAGGAACTGGCCCTGATCAAGGAGGAGATTGATCGCGTCGGCCGCATCCTGCTGCGTCTAAAGGAACCCGACCAGGCAGTGGACGGGCCGCCATCCTCGCTTAATCGGCTGGTCCAGGACGTGGCCGACATCGTGGACCGCTCTCTTTGCCACACGCGGGGCATCCGCCTGGAACTGGATCTGGCACCCGGCGATCCGCCCTTGTCTGTCTCCAGCGACCATGTGCGCCAGATTCTGACGAACCTGCTCAAAAACGCCGCCGAGGCCCTGCAGCCGGGGGGCGTCATTCGGCTGCAGACCCGCGACCCCGAGAGCTTCAATGGGACCAGCGTGGTGGCACTGGTGGTCGCCGACGACGGCCCCGGGCTTCCACCGGAGGTCCGCGCGGCCCATTATCGCCCGGTAGAATCCGCCAAGGGCGGGGGGCACGCCGGGCTAGGCCTGAGTATTGTCCGCCGCCTGGCGGACGAGATCGGCGCTCACATCCAGTGCGACAGCGACCGCGAAGGAACGCGGTTCGAGATTCGGCTCCCCCATCGCGAGGCCGAAACCGGAGCCCTCGGGGCGGGACAGGGATAGCCCCCGCGATGATGCGAGACCACGGCGGGAGCCGCACATGAACGAACCCGGCACACCACAGACCCCTCGCATCCTCGTCGTCGACGACGACCCGCGCCTTCTGGAAAGCGTGCGCCAGCTGCTGGAACTGCAAACGTTCAACGTGGAAACCGCGCCGGGCGGCGGCAGCGCCATCGAGGCCCTGCGGCGGGATCCGCCCGATCTCCTGCTGCTCGATCTGTGCATGCCGGAACTGGGGGGGCGTGATGTCCTGCGCTTCATCCAGGCCGCCGGGCTCGCGGTCCCTGTGGTGGTCATCAGCGGCAACACCTCGGTGGACGATGTCGCCGGCGCCCTGCGCGACGGGGCCTCCGACTACCTGAAAAAGCCCTACCAGCCCGACGAGCTGCTGGCGACCGTCCGCAATGCCCTGCACAAAAAAGACCTGGAAGACGCCAACCGCCACATGCGGGCACGCCTGGAGCGTTCCGAGCGCCTGCACCGGCTGATCGTCAACAACTCGCCGGACATCGTGTTCATCCTGGACCGCGACGGTCGGTTTCGTTTCGTGAATTCGCGCGTCCACGAGTTGCTCGGCTATTCCCGTCAGGACCTGCTGGACACCCGTGTCCTGGATCTGGTCGAAACCGACGACCACGAGAAGGCGGAGTACTTCTTCGAGCAGGCCGGGCGCAGCCATGCCCACATCCGCTCCGTGGAGCTCGCGCTCAAGCCGCGGGAGATGGCCCGCACCCGGCGCTATTTCGAGGTCGCGGTCTGGCCGACAGCGGCCAGCGACGATACAGGCGAGACCCTGGTCTACGGGACTGCCCGCGACATCACCGACCGCAAAGAGTCAGAAGCCTTCATCAACTTTCAGGCCTACCACGACCTGCTTACGCGCCTGCCCAATCGTGCCCTGTTCCGCGACCGGGTCGATGTGGCCATCGCCCAGGCACAGCGCCAGGGTCACCCCCTGGCCGTGATGTTCATCGACCTCAACCGCTTCAAGGTCATCAACGATTCGCTGGGGCACACCATCGGCGACCGCCTGCTGCAGGCCGTCGCCCAGCGCCTGCTGGGCTGCATTCGCAAAGGGGATACGCTGTCGCGCTTCGGCGGCGACGAATTTACCCTGCTGCTCCCTCAGATCAGCCGCCAGGAGGCCGCGGTTGATGTAGCCGAAAAGATCCTCGAAAGCCTCAATGAACCGTTCCACCTGGGGGGCGACCACGAGTTGTATGTCGGGGCCAGCATCGGGATCGCGATCTACCCCGAGGGGGGCGACACGCTCGAGACCCTGATCCGGCATGCCGACATCGCGATGTACCGGGAAAAGAACACGGGCAAGAATGGCATCCGCCTGTTCGCACCGGAGATGCACGGCAACACGCCACACCGCCTGCAATTGGAGCAGGACCTGCGCAAGGCCCTGGAGCGCGAAGAGTTCCACATCCTCTACCAGCCGCAGGTCGATGGCGAGACAGGACAGCTCCTGGGCGTCGAGGCGTTGGTTCGCTGGAATCACCCCGATCGCGGCATGCTGGGCCCAGCCGAATTCATCCCGGTCGCCGAAGACACACGTCTGATCGTCGACCTCGATCGCGCGACCCTGCGCAACGCCCTCGGCGACATACGCAAAGCCCATCAACACGTACCCAACCTGCGCCTGGCGGTGAACCTGTCACCGGTGCTGATCGAGCGCGACGACTTTGTCGACGGCGTGCTGGGATTGCTGGTCGAGACCGGCTTCCCCGCAGAACTGCTGGAGATCGAGATCACCGAAAGCCTGTTGATGAGCGACACCCACGATACCGTGGCCAAACTCAACCGCCTGTGCGAAGCCGGCGTCCAGGTGGCGGTGGATGACTTCGGCACCGGTTATTCGTCGCTGAGCTATCTGCAGAAGCTGCCGGTCCACACCCTGAAGATTGATCGCAGCTTCACCCTCACCATCTGTACTGACGGGGAGGCCTGTATCGTTAACGCGATCGTATCGATGGCGCGCGGCCTGCAGATGAACATCGTCGCGGAGGGCGTGGAGACCGCAGCCCAGCAGGAGTATCTGCGCCGCCTTGGCTGCCCGATGATGCAGGGCTTCCTGTTCGGGCACCCCTCCCCCCTCGCGGACCTGCTACAGGCGGAATCCGACTTCGGGCGTCGAACTGCCCGATCCTGAATCCGGTTTACGGTCCCGTCCCGCCCTCGCAGCAGACTATGCGCCAATGCCTTGCAAGGCATTATCGGCCGGGGCCGGGCGGCCCAGCAGGTAGCCCTGCCCGAAACGGCAGCCCTCGCGTAGCAGGAACGCTTGCTGGCCCGCCTCTTCCACACCCTCGGCAATCAGGTCCAGCCCCAGTGCGTCGGCCAGGGCAATGATGGCGCGGATAATCGATTCGTTGTTGCGCGAGTGCCCGATATCGCGGACCAGTGACTGGTCGATCTTCAGCCGCCGCAGCGGCAAGCGACGCAGATGCGCCAGGTTGGAATAGCCCGCACCGAAGTCATCCATGGCCAGCGTCACGCCGAGCGTTTCCAGGCGGTGCAGCACGGCCAGCGCCCGCTCTGGCTGCTCCATCATCATGGTCTCGGTCAGTTCCAGCTCCAGCCGGTCGGGCTCCAGACCGTGGTGCTCCAGGATCTCCTGGATCGCCGCCACCAGAGTTTCGTCATGCAGCTCGCGCGCGGACAGGTTCACGGCCACGGTCGGCACGCCTCGGCCGTCCTGGTCCCAATGCGCCAGCTGGGCACAGGCCGCGTTCAACACCCAGCGATCAATGGCCTGGATCATCCCGGTTTCTTCCGCCAGCGGGATAAACTCCGCGGGGGACACCATTCCGCGAACGGGATGACGCCAGCGCACCAGCGCCTCCATCCCCACCAGCCGGCCCGACTGCATCTCCAGCTGCGGCTGAAAGTAGAGCAGCAGCTCGTCGTTGGCGATGGCGCTACGCAGGTCGTTTTCCAGGAACAGACGATGTTCCGTCTGCGCCCCCATTCCGGGCTCGTAGACATGCCAGGTGTCCCCGCCAACGCTGCGCGAGGCCGCCATTGCGAGTTCCGCGGCGGTCAACAATTCGTCACGCGTGTTGCCATGTTCGGGGAACGTCGCCAGCCCGACGCTCGCCGTGGTGACCAGCGCACGCCCACCGATAGCGCAGGGTTCGCGCAAGGTTTCCAGCAGCTGCTCGAGGAAGGCCTCGGCGCCGCCATCCATCGGCGGGTTTTCGATAATCAGGCAGAACTCGTCTGCTCCTACGCGAGACACCGTATCCTGCGGCCCCAGTAACCCCCCAAGCCGTTCCGCCAAACCTTCCAGCACGCGGTCGCCCGCCGATGTTCCCAGGGTCTCGTTGACATTGCGGAAGCGATCCAGGTCGATCAGCACCACCCAGCGCGCAAGACCATCGGCCATCGCGCGTTCCAGGGTGTGTCCCAGCCGGTCGTGCAACAGCACGCGGTTCGGGAGGCCGGTACGCGCGTCGTAATGGGCCATCTGCCGCAGCGCTTCTTTCTGCTCCATGCTGGCGGTGAGATCCGTCCAGCTGCCGACCACCTCGGCCCCGCGCTGTCCCTGATTGCCGCCGGGAATGATCCGCATCTCGTCGCGAATATGGCGCAGCTTGCCCCAGCCATCGAACAGGCGCAGTTCACGGACCATGTGGCGTTCCTCCTGCAAACGCCGGTTCTCGCGCATGGCCGTGGCCCGGTCCTCCGGATGGACTTGCTGCTCCCACCAGCCCGGCTGCAGCGCCACCCTGGAATTGAATCCAAACAGCCGCGCGAAGTTGCCACTCACCCAAAGCGGCTTGAAATCCAGCGCATTGAGTTGATAGAGCACGACCGGTCCACTCTCGAGCAGGTGTTCGAGACGCTGATTGGCCTCGCGCAGGGCACGTGTCTGCGCGCGCACGGTGCGTCGCAACCAGACCGCCATCAGCCCCAGGACGAGTGCGATCACGGCGGCGGACGCCAGCGCCGACCAGGCCCACGTCGGGATTTCCCCCTCCCCGAGGGGTGGTTCCAGTGCCTGCTCCATCGCGTGCTGATAGGGCGACCCCGCGTCGCCCTTCCAGCGCTGGAGGTAGGCGTCGATAACCTCCAGTCGGTCATCCTGCCGCCCAGGAGCAGCGGCGTAGTAAAGACCGACCTGGTCGAAGGTGACGGGGGTTTCCACCAGCATATGCTGGCGTGCATGACGCCGCGCATAGAAGTTGTTTGTGATGGCCACGTCGGCATCGCCCGACGCGACAGCAGCCAGCACGGATTCCATGTCGCCACGGGTCACAAGGGTCCAGTCCAGGCCGGTGTCCAGTGCGTACTCGCGCAGGTAGTCGTATTGAATCGATCCATCGAGCACCGCAAGGCGGAGGCCTTCCAGCGCTTCGATGCGATCCAGCCCCGAATCGATCGGCGCCAGCACCTGGCTCCATGCCTGAGCCACCGGGATCGAGTGAAACGCGAGGCTCTCGCGCCGCTCCGGCGTCAGCGCGACATCCGGCATCAGGTCGATCTCGCCCGCCTCCAGGGCCTCCAGACAGGCCGACCACTCGCACGAGACATACTCCAGCCGCCAGTGCTCGCGTCGCGCGATGGCGTCCAGCAACTCGACGAACACGCCCCCTGCCGCCCCATCGTCACCCGTGCCGACCTTGGGCACGTTCTCGTACAGCCCTATGCGCAGGGGATCATCCGCGCCGGCCCCGGCGGGCAGGCACAGGGACACCGCCAGCAGGACAGGCATGACCGCACGGCGCCATCGCGTCCATTTGCTCCTGGTTCTGGGTTTCCAATCAGGCACGACGCGCCCCTGTGCGTTCGGTACCGCATAGTGCCATGGATGGCCAGGCCACGGACCGCCCGTTGTTATCCGTTCGTTAGACCGATCGCGCCCCTCGCGCCTCCACCAGTGCGCGCGTACGCTCCATGATCCAGCGCCCGGGCTCGCCCATCGCCTGCTCCAGCGTGATCGTGCCATCACAAAGGGCGCGCGCGTCGGCGAGCCCCACCGCCTCGAGTTCCTCCGGGGTAGCATCGATCGAACCGGCCACGGCGACGACCGGCACACAGCAGCGCCGTGCCCGCCGAACCACCTCGGCCACGACCTTGCCATGCGCGGTCTGGCCGTCGACCTGCCCCTCGCCCGTGATCACCAGATCGCTCCCGGCGATCGCCGCATCGAGATCGATCAGATCCGCCAGGTACACCGCCCCCATGCGTGACTGCCCGCGCAGGACACAGGCCAGTGCAAAGCCCAGTCCGCCGGCAGCCCCCGCCCCGGGCATGGCGCCCGGGCGGCGCAACTCCCCCGCCTCGTCAATCGCGCGTTCCAGCCGCTCCATGTAGGCATCCATGCGTGGCACGTCTTTCGTGGCCAGGCCCTTTTGCGGGCCGAACACCGCCGCAGCACCCCGGTTGCCCGTCAACGGGTTGTCGACATCGTTCAGCACCGTGATGCGGAGTCCCGCAAGCCGTGGCTCCAGACCAGAGAAATCGGCACTTTCCAGGTGCTCCAGCCGGTCCGGGACAGGATCCAGCTCGGCCCCTTCTCGGTCCCGAAAGCGGACCCCCAGTGCGTGCAGCATCCCGGCACCGCCATCCACCGTGCCGCTGCCCCCGAGGCCGATCAGCACATGCCGGGCACCGGCATCCAGGGCGGCAAGGATCAGGTGCCCCACGCCGCGGGTATCGAGCCTCCACGGATCGCGCTCGGCCTCGGGCACCAGGCCCAGCCCACAGGCCGAGGCGACATCAATCACCGCGCGTCGGGTGACGGCATCGCACCCCCAGCCCGCCGAGACATGCTGCCCACGCGGATCACGGACATCGGACAAATGCCAGGCCCAACCCATGGTATGGCTGACCAGTTCCGCCGTCCCTTCTCCCCCATCCGCCATCGGCAACGCCCGGATGCGGGTGGATGGACTCGCGGCATGTACACCGCGAGCCATCGCCTGGGCCACGTCTGCCGCATCCAGACTGCCCTTGAAGCTGTCCGGACACAGCACGACCCGCCTCAGCTCAGACAAAGACGAGCCCCAGCAGGTAGATCACGATCATCGCGCTCACACCCTGCAACAGCGTGGCGGTCGTATAGGCCTTGTAGGCGGTCGACACCTTCATGCGGCTGAACTGGGTCACCACCCAGAAGAAGCTGTCGTTCGCGTGGGAGACAGTCATAGCGCCGGCACCGACCGCCATCACCGCCAGCACCATGCCCATGTCGGAGTCCAGGCCCAGCGAGGGCAGCAGTGGTGCCACCATGCTCGAGGCGGCCACCAGCGCAACCGTCGACGAACCCTGGGCCGACTTCAGCGCAGCCGCGAGCAGGAACGGCACCAACAGCCCCAGTCCAAGACCGGTCAGCATGTCGCCGAGCTGGTCACCAATCGGGGTCTCCTGCAGCACGGAGCCAAACGCGCCGCCGGCCCCAGTGATCAGCAGGATCGGCGCCGCGAGCAGGACCGCATCGACCGTCATCTGGTGGAAACGCCCGCGCTTGTCACCACCCTTGACCAGCAGCAGGGCGAACACCACGCCAATCGCCAAGGCGACCACCGGCTGGCCGAGGAAGATCAGCCCCTCCGCGAACATGCCGGGATCGGCATCGCGCGTGGCCAGCGACGCGATCGAACCGATGGAGATCAGTACAATCGGCGCCAGGATCGGCATGAATGCCGCCAGGGTGGACGGGCGATGGGCCAGATCGGGCTCCGGCTTCTTCACCTCCTGGCCAGTCGCCTCCTCGATCGGGTCCGGCTCGAGCAGTTCGTCGTCGTTCGCGTGGGTATAGCGGCTCGCCCAGAGCCAGCCCACTGCCGCCGCCACGGCGGCCACCAACAGGCCGAACAGGATCACCAGCCCTAGCGCATCGGCGATGCCGATGTTGCTGGCCGCGGCGATCGGGCCCGGGGTCGGCGGGACGAAGTTGTGCGTGGCGAACAGACCCGTCGCCAGTGCCACACTCATCGCCACCAGGGACACGCCCGCCTTCTTCGCCAGCGCGTTCTTCAGGGAGTTCAGGATTACGTAGCCGGAGTCGCAGAACACCGGGATGGACACGATGTAGCCGATGATCGTGGCCGTAAGGTTCGGGAATCGATCCGACAGCGCCCGGATGATCGCCTCCGCCATCACGATCGCCGCCCCGGTGCGATCCAGGATCACCCCGATGATCGTACCCAGCGCGATCACGATCCCGATATAGCCGAGCGTACCGCCGAAGCCATCGTTGATGACGCTGATCGCCTCTTTCGGGGCAATACCCCCGATCAGTGCCATCACGAAGGCCGCCAGCAACAGGGCAAGGAAGGGGTGGACTCGCAGCTTCACGGTGGCAAACACCAGTGCCGCCACGACGATAATAAGGCCAACAATCAGCATCTTGCGTCCCCGTCTTGTTGTGGTTATCGAGTTAAGAGCATAGACCCTGTAACCCTTATTGGGACGAGAATTTCCATACTGATTTCGATCCGCGCTGGCACGCCATACCGACAAAAGAAAAGGCCGCCCGAAGGCGGCCCTGGCGCGAAGCGCGATGATGGAGGCTGGGGTCGGAATCGAACCGGCGTACACGGATTTGCAGTCCGCTGCATAACCACTCTGCCACCCAGCCTGTATCGGGTGGGTCCCGGTCCGCATGATGCCCGCGTGATGCGACAGGCGGCGGCCGAAACAGAAAACCCCGGCCGAACCGGGGTTTCAGGAATCTGTTGGAGCGGGAAACGAGATTCGAACTCGCGACCCCAACCTTGGCAAGGTTGTGCTCTACCAGCTGAGCTATTCCCGCTCTTCGTTAACGGCGCGTATTCTACCGCACCGGGGGCGAACGTCAATACCCCGCCAGCGTTTCCGTGCGGCCGATCAGCGTCCGCGCGCAGCCGCCAGCATGTACTGCACCATCGAAACCAGCGTCAGGATGGCCGCCAGATACAGCAGCCATTCACCGATCGCGAAAATCGGCAGCCCGGCGACCGGCTCCGCCCACAGCAGGAGGAAGATCGCCACCATCTGGGCGGTGGTCTTGACCTTGCCGACCCAGGATACGGCCACCTTCGCGCTGGCGCCGACCTCGGCCATCCATTCGCGCAAGGCCGAGATCGCGATCTCGCGCCCGATAATGACGACCGCCGCCAGCGCCAGGCCCACGCCCGGGTTGTGATCCACGACCAGGACCAGCGCGGCGGCCACGATCAACTTGTCCGCCACCGGGTCGAGGAACGCACCGAAGCGGCTGGTCACCTCCCAGCGCCGGGCCAGGTAGCCGTCCGCCCAGTCGGTGATCGCGGCGAGCGCAAAGACGATCGCCGCGACGATGCCGGCCGTGGGCATCGGCAGCGCGTAGAACACGACGATCAGCAGCGGGATCATGACGATCCGCGACCAGGTCAGCCAGTTGGGGAGTTCACGGATCATCTGCTGGTCAGCCCTCGTGAAACTGGTCGTAAATCGCCTGCGCGAGCCGCCGGTGGATGCCCGGCACCTTGGTCAGCTCGTCGACGCCGGCCCGGGCCACTCCGCGCAGCCCCCCGAAGTGGCGCAGCAACGCGCTGCGGCGCTTCGGCCCCAGCCCCGGGATCGACTCCAGGGTCGATTCCTTGCGCGCCTTGGCACGGCGCGCACGGTGCCCAGTGATCGCGAATCGGTGCGCCTCGTCGCGAATCTGCTGGATCAGGTGCAGCGCACCCGAGTGCGCGGGGAGTATAGAGGGGGCCTCCACCCCGCTCAATATCAGAGTTTCCATACCCGGCCGGCGTTCCTCGCCCTTGGCGACGCCGATCACGCGGATGTGATCCAGCCCGAGGTCCGCGAGCACATTGAGCGCCTGCGTAACCTGCCCCTTTCCACCATCGATGAACAGGATGTCCGGCTCCTGCCCTTCCCCCTTCTTCAGCCGCGCGAAGCGCCGGCTCAGGGCCTGATGCATCGCGGCGTAATCGTCGCCGGGCTCGATGCCGTCGATGTTGAACCGCCGGTAGTCGGACTTGATCGGCCCCTCGGGCCCGAACACCACACAAGAAGCGACCGTGCGCTCGCCGCCGGTGTGCGAGATGTCGAAGCACTCCATGCGCTTCGGGGGATTCTCCAGATTCAGTTCGGCGGTGAGGGCGTCCCGGCGCGCGGTCTGTCCGGCCTGACTGGCAATGCGGGTCTTCAGCGCCAGTTCGGCATTGCGCCGCGCCATATCCAGCCAGCGCGCGCGATCCCCGCGCAGCGACCAGGCGACCTGGACCTTGCGGCCCCCGCGGCGCTCCATCAGGAAGGCCTCCAGCGCCGGCGCGCCTTCCGGCTCGTGCGACAGCAGCACGCGCGCCGGCGGTTCGCGTTCGGCGTAGTACTGCGCCAGCACCGCCGCCATGATCTCCCCGGTGTCAGTGGCCTCCGGCACGTTCGGGAACAGCTCGCGGTTGCCCAGGTTCTGTCCGCCGCGCACGAAGAAGATCTCCACAGCCACCGCGCCCGCCTCCTGCGCCAGCGCAATCACGTCGGCATCGCCCTCGCCGCCGGAGACAAACTGCTGCTCGGAGATCTGGCGCAGCCGCGCGATCTGGTCCCGCAGCCGGGCCGCATGCTCGAAGTCGAGGCGCTCGGAGGCCGCCTCCATGCGCTGCACCAGATCGGCGATCACCACCTCGCTCTTGCCCTGCAGGAACTGCACGGAAGACTCGACGTCGCGGGCATACTCCTCGGGCGTGATGTAGCCCACGCAGGGCGCCGTACAGCGCCCGATCTGATACTGCAGGCAGGGCCGGGAGCGGTGCGCGAACACGCTGTCCTCGCACTGACGCACCTGAAACAGCTTCTGCAGCAGCGCCAGGCTCTCGCGCACCGCCCCGGCCGACGGGTACGGACCGAAATAGCGCACTCCCTTCTTTTTCGCGCCCCGGTGAAAACCCAGACGCGGGTACTCCTGACCGGACACGAAGATGTAGGGGTAACTCTTGTCGTCGCGCAGCAGCACGTTGTAGCGCGGCCGGTGGCGCTTGATCAGGTTGGCCTCGAGCAGCAGGGCCTCGGCCTCGGTGTGCGTGACCGCGACGCGGATGTCCGCGATCTGGCGCACCATCGACCGGATCCGCGGCCCGCGATCATCCGCACCGCGAAAGTAGCTGGCCACACGGCTCCTGAGATTGCGCGCCTTGCCGACGTACAGCACGCCGCCGCTGGCATCCAGCATCTGATAGACGCCGGGCGACTGCGTCAGCGTCTTCAGGAAGGCCTTGGAATCGAAACTGGTGTCGGGGGCACTCATGACAGCTTCAGGATACCGGAACGGCCAAGGGAGTCGGCCAAACCTGCAGGGCAACTGGGCGTGAGAGATGTCAGCAGAGGGCGTTCAATGCCCTTCGCACGTTGGTACCTCGACACCTTTGGGCCCCACGCCATCGCGAGCAGCCGGACCAAACAGGCTTTTCTACTCGAGGTGGGTACGGATGCGGGCGAAGAGTTCGCCGAACATGGCCGGGGTGAGGCGGCGGGTCTGGGTGTTGTAGCGGGAGCAGTGGTAGGAGTCGATCAGCCGCATGCCATCCAGGTCATGCTCGGCACCGTGGGCAAAGCGCAGGCTGGACAGCGGCAGACCCCGGGCCCGCAGCACGGCGTCATGGGCGATCTTGCCCAGCGCCAGGATCACCCGGGGCTGCATCGCATCCATCTCCGCGGCCAGGAAACCGTTGCAGGTACGGATTTCCTCGGTGGTGGGCTTGTTCTGCGGCGGCAGGCACTTGACCGCATTGGTGATGCGGCAGTCCAGCAGTTGCAGCCCGTCGTCCGCGCTCACGCTCTCGGGGCCGGTCGCAAAGCCGTACTGGTGCAGGGTCTCGTAGAGCAGCACCCCGGCGTAGTCCCCGGTGAAGGGCCGCCCCGTCGCGTTGGCCCCGTGCATCCCCGGGGCGAGACCAACGATCAGCAGCCGCGCGTCCAGCGGCCCAAACGAGGGCACCGGAGCGGCATGGTAGTCCGCGTGCTTCACCCGCACGTCTTCCAGAAAACCGGCCAGGCGCGGACAGCGCCGGCAGTCCGGATCGAACACGGGAAAGGAATCAGCTTGCATCGGGCCAGTCGCGGTAGGGGTTCCGGGCCAGCTCGGTGTTGTAGTAGCGCGGGTCGTGCGAGACCTCCTCGCCCAGCCACTCGGGGCGCGGGAAGTCGGCATCGCTCGCGGGCAATTCCAGCTCGGCGACGATCAGGCCGGCATTGGCGCCCTCGAACACGTCGATCTCGTATTCCCAGCCGTCCACATCCACCCAGTAGCGCGTCTTCTCGACCTGCGGACCCGCGAGGGTGTCGAGAAGGCGATGGGCCTCTTCGACCGGGATCGCGTACTGGTACTCGTCGCGCTCGACCCCCAGGGTCGCGCTCTTGATGTTCAGGTTCGCGCCCTCCTCGTCCACGCGCACGCGGATCGAGGCGCGATCATTGCCGCACAGATAGCCCTGGCGCATGCGCTGCGAGCGCACCACGGCCTCGCGCCAGGTATCACTGGCCAGCAGAAACTTGCGTTCGATCTCGCGACCCATGTCGTCGACTCCCGTCTTTCGGCGAACCGCTTCGTATCAGTCTTTGGCAGGGGCTTCGCCTGCAAGCAGGCTCCCACAGGAATGGAATCGCGAAGCGGCGCGCGCTACATCCGGATCAGCGCGGAGCCCCAGGTAAAGCCGCCGCCAAAGGCCTCAGTCAGGATCAGGTCGCCCTTCTTGATACGCCCGTCGCGCACGGCGGTATCCAGCGCCAGCGGAATCGACGCGGCGGAGGTGTTGCCATGCCGGTCGACCGTGACCACGACGTTATCCATGGACATGTTCAGCTTCTTGGCCGTGGCCTGGATGATGCGGATGTTGGCCTGGTGCGGGACCAGCCAGTCCAGCTCGGACTTCTCGATCCCGTTGTATTCCAGTGTCTCGTCGACGATCTGGTCCAGGGTGTTGACCGCGACCCGGAAGACCGCGCGGCCTTCCATGCGGATAAACTCGAGATCCGGGTTGTCGCCGGGCTGCGAGACCCCGCCCGGGACCTCCAGCAGGCCCTTGTGGTGGCCATCCGCGTGCAGGTGGGTGGAGATGATGCCCGGGTCCGGCGAGCGCGACAGCACCACCGCGCCCGCGCCATCGCCCCACAGGATACAGTTGCCGCGGTCGGTGTAGTCGGTGATGCGCGAGAGCGTCTCGGCCCCGACGACCAGCACATGCCGGATCTCGTCGCTCTGCATGAAGCGATCGGCCGTGGCGAGTGCGTAGACAAAACCGGAACACACTGCCTGCACGTCGAATGCCGGACAGCCGCCGATCCCCAGCTTCGCCTGCAGGATGCAGGCGGTACTGGGGAAAATCTGGTCCGGGGTCGTGGTGGCGACGATGATCAGGTCCAGGTCGGCAGGGCGGATGCCCGCGGCATCCAGCGCGCGCTCGGCGGCCTTCAGCGCCAGGTCGGAGGTCACCTGGTTTTCGGCCACGATGTGGCGCTCGCGAATCCCGGTGCGCTCCTGAATCCACGCATCCGAGGTATCCACCATGGCCTCGAGATCGGCGTTGGTCAGGATCCTCTCGGGCAGGTAGCTCCCGGTCCCGCTGATGCGTGCATGCTTCACTGCGCGTGCTCCTGCCCCAGTAGCTGACCCAGCTGCTTGTCGATGCGGCTGGAGATGTTCGCCTCCGCCTCGACCCGGGCGATGCGGATCGCGTATTCGAATGCCAGCGCATCGGCACTGCCGTGGCTCTTGATCACCACGCCCTGCAACCCCAGCAGCGAGGCCCCGTTATAGCGTCGGTGGTCAAAGCGGTGGCGCAACCGGCGCAGCACGGGCAGGGCAAACAGTCCGGCCAGACGCGAGTACAGCGAGGCACGGAATTCGGCCTTCATGTTCGTCGAGATCATCTTGGCCACGCCCTCGCTGACCTTCAGCGCGACGTTGCCGACAAAGCCGTCGCAGACGACCACGTCGACATCACTGCAGTAGACGTCGTTGCCCTCGACGAAGCCGACATAGTTCAGACTGGATTCCTCCAGCATGCGCCCGGCCTCGCGTACCCGATCGTTACCCTTGATGGCCTCCGACCCGATATTGAGCAGTCCCACCTTGGGGGCCTCGAGCCCGTCCACCGCATTCGCCAGCACCGAGCCCATCACCGCGAACTGGTACAGGTGTGCCGCCTCGACGTCCACGTTGGCGCCAAGATCCAGCATGTGGGTATGGCCGTAAAGCGACGGCAGCGCGGTCGCGATCGCCGGACGATCGATCCCCGGCAGGGTCTTCAGCACATAGCGCGCAGTGGCCATCAGCCCGCCGGTGTTACCGGCGGACACACAGGCCTGGGCCGTGCCTTTCTTGACCTGATCGATGGCGACCCGCATCGAGGAATCGCGCTTGGTGCGCAGGGCGACAGCCGGCGACTCCTCCATGCCGACTACCTGGCTGGCATGCACGATTTCCACACGCTCGCGCTCGGCAGGCGTCCAGTCGGCAAGACCGGATTCGATTGTCGCCTCGTCCCCCACCAGCAGCAGGCGGAAGTCGTCCGCCACCTTCAGCGAACGGCGGGCGGCCGGCAACACCACGGGGGCCCCATGGTCGCCACCCATCACGTCCAGGGCGATGGTGAATTCTCGGCTCATGCGCGCGCCCGCGAGACACCCAACGACCGGGCCCGATTAAACGCGGAAAGGCCACGGTGCAGCCGCAGCCGTGGCCCCAGCAAGGTCATCACGCCGAGCTTAGTCTTCGTCGTCTTCGACTTCGACGTCCTGCTGGATCACCTGACGACCACGGTAGAACCCGTCCGGGGTCACGTGATGCCGGCGATGGACCTCTCCGGTGGTCGGATCGGTGGACAGGGTCGCGCCCTTCAGCCCGTCGTGGGAACGGCGCATATCGCGCTTGGAACGGGTCTTGCGGCGTTGTTGCACAGCCATGATGAATCTCCAGATTAATCAAATCCCGCCTGTGCGGGGTTAGCCCGAATCAAAAACGGGCGCAAGTATAGCGTTTCGAGCCGGGCGGCGCCCTGCTCCGCCCGGCCTACCGATCCTCGCCGTCGCTCGAGCTGCCCTTTAGCTGCTCGAGCACCGCAAACGGGTTGTCCTCGCGCTGCCCGGGAACAAACTCGGGTTCCACTGCGGGCTCGCAGTCCACGTGGCGCGGCACCAGCGGCCAGGCCAGCAGCACCTCGTCCTCGGCCCAGACCGCCGGGTGCAGCCGTCCGTCGTCCTCGAGTTCGAGGATGTCCTCGTCCGCGCCCAGGCCTTCTACGGAGCCGCCCGCCGGCAGGATCACCGCATCGGTCTCCAGCCGGAATTCCCAGGCCATCGGCTGCAGGCAGCGCTGGCAGGTCTGCCAGAGCTCGCCGGTGATCACACCGGCCAGCCGCACCTCGTCCAGCGCACCGCGCTCCAGCCCGAAACGGACATGGACTCGCAGCGGGTGCTCGGCCAGCGCCTCGTCCCGCAGGCGCGGCAGGTCCTCCGCAGACAAATCGCCTTCGAATTCCTGGTGCCGGGCCCGTGGCTGCCACGGGTCGAGAGATACGGGAATACGACTCATAGAACACTCAAATACAAGGGCGCGGAATATACGCGCGAGAGGGCCGTTCTGTCAAAGCGAAACAGAAACTTGCAGGCCTTCGACTGCATGCCGATACTCGGGCTTTCACTGACCTTCCCAAGGCCTTCCGTTTGATCCGCAAGCTGCTCATAGCCAACCGGGGCGAGATCGCCGTACGCCTGATCCGGGCCTGCGCGGAGATGGGGATTACCTCGGTCGCGGTGCATACCGACGCCGACCGCCACGCCCTGCACGTTAAAAAGGCGGACGAGGCCTACGCGATCGGCCCCGACAGCATGGGTGGCTACCTGAGCATCCACCGGCTGCTCAGTGTGGCCCGGGCGGCCGGATGCGACGCCGTACACCCGGGATACGGCTTTCTCTCGGAGAACGCGGATTTCGCCGCGGCCTGCGACGCGCGCGGGCTCACCTGGGTCGGCCCGGACGCCAGCGTCATCCGCCGCATGGGCGACAAGGTGGCCGCGCGAAAGGCAATGATCGAGGCCGGGGTCCCGGTCACCCCAGGGTCGGAGGGCAACCTGGAAACCCTGGAGACCGCACTGGAGACCGCCGAGGCTATCGGCTATCCGGTGATGCTCAAAGCGACCAGTGGCGGCGGCGGACGTGGCATTCGCCTGTGCGACGACGCGGACGCCCTGCGGCGCAACTTCGACCGCGTGCGTTCGGAGGCGACCCGTGCGTTCGGCAGCACCGAGATCTTCCTGGAAAAGGCCGTGGTCAACCCGCGCCACATCGAGGTACAGATCCTCGCGGATACGCAGGGCAATGCCGTGCACCTGTACGAGCGCGACTGCTCCGTGCAGCGGCGCCACCAGAAACTGGTGGAGATCGCCCCCTCGCCGCAGTTGAGCGAGGCCCAGCGCGAGCACCTGGGCACACTGGCCGTTACCGCCGCCCAGGCCGTCGGCTACCAGAACGCCGGTACCGTCGAGTTCCTGATGGACGGCGATGACACGTTTTATTTCATGGAGATGAATACGCGCCTGCAGGTCGAGCATCCGGTGACCGAGATGATCACCGGCGTGGACATCGTGCAGGAGCAGTTGCGCATCGCCAGTGGCGAACCCCTGCGTTACAACCAGTCGCAGATCACCCGGCGCGGCTTCGCTATGGAATTTCGCATCAACGCGGAAGACCCAACCAACGACTTCCTGCCGAGCTTTGGTCGCATCACGCGCTACTTTGCCCCGGGTGGGCCGGGCGTGCGCACCGACGGCGCGATCTACACCGGCTACGAGATCCCGCCCCACTACGATTCGATGTGCGCCAAGCTGATCTGCTGGGCGCTGGAGTGGGACGACCTGCTGGCGCGCAGCAACCGGGCCCTGCGCGACATGGGCGTGTTCGGGGTCAAGACCACCATCCCGTATCACCTGGCGATCGTGAACCACCCGGATTTTCGCCGCGCGGATTTCAATACCGGCTTCATCGCCGAGCACCCAGAACTGACCGAGCTACCGGCCAAGCGCTCCGACCGCCAGCTGGCCGTCGCAATCGCCGCCGCAATCGCCGCCCACCACGGGCTTTAGGGAAACACTGCCCCGCCCGAACACCGGACTAGCCATGGATCGAGTTCACATTACGGATGTCACCCTGCGCGACGGCCACCAGAGCCTGATCGCCACGCGCATGCGCACCGAGGACATGCTGCCGATCTGCGAGCAGATGGACGCGATCGGCTTTCACTCCCTCGAGGCCTGGGGCGGGGCCACGTTCGACGCCTGCGTGCGCTTTCTCAAGGAAGACCCGTGGGAGCGCCTGCACCAGCTCAAGGCCGCGCTGCCCAACACCCCGCTGCAAATGCTCCTGCGCGGGCAGAACCTGCTCGGCTACCGCCACTATGCCGATGATGTCGTGCGCGCCTTCGTCGAGCGGTCCGTGGCCGGTGGCATCGACATCATCCGCATCTTCGACGCGATGAACGATGCCCGGAACCTGCGCACCGCGATCGAGGCCACCCGCGAGGCAGGCGGCCATGCCCAGGGCACGCTGTGCTACACCACCGGACCGGTACACTCCGCCGCCCAATTCGTCGCCCTCGCCCGCGAGCTGGTGGACATGGGGGCACAGAGCATCGCGATCAAGGACATGGCCGGGCTGCTGACCCCGACGGCCACCCGCGAACTGGTAACCGAGCTGGTCGACGCACTGGATGTCCCGATCCACCTGCATGCGCATGCCACCTCGGGTCTGTCCGAGCTGTGCCACTGGCAGGCGATCGAGGCGGGCTGCCGCCACATCGAGACCGCGATCTCCGCCTTCGCCGGGGGCACCAGCCACCCCCCCACGGAGAGCCTGGTCGCGGCCTTGTCCGGCACCGGGCACGACACCGGCCTGGACCTCGTGGCCCTGCAGAAGATCGGGCTGTATTTCCACCAGGTGCGCAAGAAGTACCAGCGCTTCGAGAGCGAATACACCGGCGTCGACACCCGGGTGCAGGTGAACCAGGTCCCGGGCGGGATGATCTCCAACCTCGCCAATCAACTGCGCGACCAGAACGCGCTGGATCGCTTTGATGCCGTGCTGGAGGAGATCCCGCGCGTACGCGAGGACCTCGGCTACCCGCCCCTGGTCACGCCGACCTCGCAGATCGTCGGCACCCAGGCGGTGATGAACGTCCTCGCCGGGGAGCGCTACAAGACCATCACCAACGAGGTGAAGCAGTACCTGACCGGGCACTACGGCCGCGCGCCGGGGCCGATCAACCGCGTGATCCAGCGCAAGGCGATCGGCAACGCCGAGGTCATCGACGTGCGCCCGGCGGACCTGCTGAAGCCGGAGATGGACCACCTGACCCGGGAGATCGGGGACCTCGCGCAGGGGCCGGAGGACGTACTGACCTTCGCGCTGTTTCCCGAGGTGGGACGTTCCTTCCTCGAGCAGCGCCGCGACGGGACACTGGAACCGGAACCATTGAACCTGCCCGAGAACACCCAGGCGGGCTGCCCGGCGCCGGTCGAGTTCAACGTCACTTTCCACGGGGAGTCGTACCATATCCGCGTGAATGGCAGCGGCCACCACCGCGAGGACACGCGGCCGATGTACGTCACCATCGACGGCATGCCGGAAGAGGTCCTGATCGAGACGCTCGACACCATCGACACCGCCGGCGGCGGTAGCGGTGGCGCCGAGTCGCCGCGCACGGGCAAGAAATCCCGCCGCGCCACCCGCCCGGGGGATGTCACCACGTCCATGCCGGGCACGATCATCGACGTCCTGGTGGCCGAGGGCGACACCGTGGAGGCCGGCCAGCCGGTGCTGGTGCTCGAGGCGATGAAGATGGAGTCCGAGATCGCCGCGCCCATCGCCGGCACCGTGCGCGCGGTAAACGTGGCCAAGGGTGCGGCCGCCAACCCGGACGATGCCCTGATCGAGATCGACAGCCCGGATGCGTAAGCCCCATGCGTGAAATCGTCCTCGCCTCGACCTCGCCCTATCGCGCCCAGCTGTTGCAGCGGCTGCATCTGCCGTTCGCGACGGCGGCCCCGCAGGTCGACGAGACGCGGCTCCCGGACGAAGACGCGGCGGCCCTCGTGCAGCGCCTCGCCGAGGCCAAGGCCCGAGCAGTCGCTGGCACCCACCCGGGCGCATTGATCATTGGTTCCGACCAGAGCGCCAGCCATCAGGGCCACATCCTCGGCAAGCCGGGCAATCCCGAGCGCGCCCGCGAACAGCTGGCCTCGCTGTCCGGCGGCACGGTCACCTTTCACACCGGGCTGTGCCTGCTGGATGCCTCCAGCGGCGAGGCGCAGGTAGAGGACGTGGAATACGTCGTCAGCTTCCGCCGGCTGTCGGACGCCGAGATTCGGGCCTATGTCGCGCTGGACAATCCCGTGGACTGCGCCGGCAGTTTCAAGTCGGAAGGCCTGGGGGTCAGCCTGTTCGAGCGCATGGAGGGTTCGGACCCTACCGCCCTGGTGGGTCTTCCGCTGATCCGCCTGTGTCAGTGGTTGCGGGAAGCCGGCATTGCCATGCCTCCCACCGAAGTACGCTGATCAGGCCTCCGACGAGCGCCGGGAAACCGGGAGCCCCAGATCGGCATCACGCCACATTGTCTGCAGGCGCGCATGATCCTCGCGCAGCGTGCCATTGACGCGCGAAGCCTCGGCCGTCGACGCCAGCACCTCGCGGGCCCACTCCGGCAGTTGCGGATGCAGCCGATAGTAGATCCAGTTGCTTTCGCGCCGGGTCGTCACCACGTCCTGCTGGCGCAGCGCGGCCAGATGACGCGAGACCTTCGGCTGCGAGATCTCCAGCGCAGTCATCAGCTCGCATACACAGAGCTCGCGCTCCATGTGAATCAGCAGCAACGAACGCAAGCGGGTGTCGTCCGCCAGCAGGCTGAACAGGACAGTGGGGGTCAGAGACATAGGAAATCCGCTTTGGCCGATCCGGCCTTTATAAGTCGACCATTTCGCACAAGATTAGCACGCTCGGGAGCGTGGAACCCCCAATGCGTGCAGGCATTCAGCAAAACCGTCAGCGATGGGCTTGGCGGTACACGCTGTCACTGAGCCCGGGAAACGCCTTCCAGCGCGCCGACTATCGCCATACCGCCCCTTAGAACCCCCAACCAATACACCTCGCCCTTCGGGCCGTCACCTGCGGTGACGTTCGGGTACCGCTGCGCCTCACCCGTCGAACCACCTTTTCTGTATCTCGGGTCCGAATCCCGAACCCTCGGGGACCAGACGTGCGAAAGGGGCCACTCGGGCCCCTTTCTGGATCTGGCGGAGAGTGAGGATTACTCGGCGCGACGCGCGCCTCGCCCTTCGGGCCGTCGCCTGCGGCGACGTTCGGGTGCCGCTACGCGTCACCCGTCGAACCATCATTTTCGATATCTCGGGTTCGAATCCCGATACCTCGGGGGCCAGACGTGCGAAAGGGGCCACTCGGGCCCCTTTCTGGATCTGGCGGAGAGTGAGGGATTCGAACCCTCGATGGGCTTTTGACCCATACTCCCTTAGCAGGGGAGCGCCTTCGACCACTCGGCCAACTCTCCGGAATGCGCGGCACAGGATACGGACTTGTGCCCATAAAGAAAAGGCCCGGCGGCCACTGGGGCCGCCGGGCCTGGCAACCTCTGTCAGTCGTCGCGCGAGGAAGCGGCCACGCTCCCCCCCGGGGCGGACCCACCGCCGGACGAACCCTGATCGTCGCCCGCTACGTTGGATTCGCGCTGGATGCGCTGGAAAATCTCCTCGCGGTGGACAGCAACGTCCTGAGGCGCGTTGATCCCGATACGAACCTGATTGCCCTTGACCCCCAGGACGGTGACGGAAACGTCCTCGCCGATCATGAGGGTCTCGCCCACACGTCGAGTCAAAATGAGCATGCTCTTCTCCGCAGTGCCTGTGTCGGACGCAGTCGGTCGTCCGGTAACCGTTTTACGGTCTGTCATCCTTAACCGTCCTCCTGTTGACCGACAGGTTCCTGCTCAAGTTCAAAGGCATCATGCAGAGCGCGTACTGCAAGTTCGAGGTACTTCTCATCCACGACCACCGAGATCTTGATCTCGGAGGTCGAAATCATCCGAATGTTGATCGTCTCACGCGAGAGCGCCTCAAACATCTTGCTGGCAATCCCCGCGTGCGAGCGCATACCGACGCCGACCACCGAGATCTTCACGATGTGGGTGTCCCCGGAGACCTCACGCGCACTCAGCGCCCTGCAGGCATCCTGCAGAATCGCCAGCGCCTTGTCGTAGTCGTTGCGATGAACCGTAAAGGTGAAGTCGGTGGTCTGATCCGCGCCCACGTTCTGCACGATCATGTCCACCTCGATGTTGGCGTCCGCGATCGGGCCGAGGATGCGATGCGCGACCCCCGGTTGATCGGGGACGCCCTGAACCGTCAGCTGGGCCTCGTTCTGATTGAACGCGATACCCGCAACCAGCGCCTGTTCCACCTGCGCATCCTCCTCCGTGGTAATCAGGGTCCCCGGTCCTTCCTCGAACGAGGACAGCACTCTGAGAGGGACGTTGTACTTGCCCGCAAATTCCACCGCGCGGATCTGCAGCACCTTGGACCCGAGGCTCGCCATCTCCAGCATCTCCTCGAAGGTGATGCTGTGCAGGCGTCGCGCATTCGGCACCAGGCGCGGGTCGGTGGTGTACACACCATCGACATCCGTATAGATCCGGCACTCGTCGGCCTTCAGCGCGGCCGCGAGCGCGACCGCCGTGGTATCCGATCCGCCGCGGCCCAGCGTGGTGATCGCGCCGTGCTCGTCCACGCCCTGGAAACCGGCCACAACGACGATACGGCCGGCCTCCAGATCCGCGCGCACACGGGCATCGTCAATACTGCGGATACGCGCCTTGTTATGCGCGCTGTCGGTGCGAATCGTGACCTGGGCGCCGGTATAGGATCGCGCCGGGCAACCATGCGCCTCCAGCGCCATCGACAGGAGGGCAATCGTCACCTGCTCGCCGGTGGATAGGAGTACATCCAGCTCGCGGCCATCGGCCCGCGGGTTCAGCGCATGCGCGAGCCCCAGCAGACGATCCGTCTCGCCACTCATCGCGGAGACGACGATCACCACCTGGTGGCCCTCCTCGCGCAGCTTCAGCGCCCGCTCCGCGACCGCCTGGATGCGCTCGGTGGTGCCCACCGAGGTGCCCCCGAATTTCAGTACCAGCAACGCCATTGCACGATTCCATTCACCGCCACCCGGAAAGGCGGCGCATTAAACATCATTCAGTTCTTCATTGCGAGCACCCACGGGCACGCGCGTAAAGCGCCCCGAGGGTGGCGGACAGACATCCCCGCGGCGCTGGCCCCGCGGTGACGGATGGTCTTCAGGCGCGCTCGCGTACCCAGTCGGCGACCGAGGCCAGCGCGGCCTCAAGCTTGTCCGGGCTTTGGCCGCCGGCCATCGCCATGTCCGGGCGGCCACCGCCCTTGCCGTCCACCTGCGCGGCCACATGACCGACCAGATCGCCGGCCTTGAACTGGCCGGTCTCGGCCTTGGTGACGCCGGCCACCAGGCTGACCTTGCCCTCGCCGGTCGCGGTACCCAGGACCACCACCGCCTTGCCGAGTTTCTGCTTGAGTTGGTCGACCATGTCGCGCAGGGCCTTGGGCTCCACGCCCTCGACCTTCGCGGCCAGCACCTGCACGCCGCCGACCTCCTGCGCCTGCGAGGCCAGATCGCTGCCGGCCTGGCTGGCCAGCTTGCCCTTGAGCTGTTCGATCTGCTTTTCCAGTTCGCGCGAGCGCTCCTGCAGCTGAGCGACCTTATCGGCCGCCTCGCCACGCCCGGCGCGCAGGCGGTCGGCGATCGCATCCAGATACCCGAGCTGCTGGTCGACCCAGCGCAGCGCGACCTGGCCGGCGACCGCCTCGATGCGGCGGATACCGGCGGCCACCCCGCCCTCGGAGGTGATGCGGAACAACCCGATGTCCCCGGTGCGGTCCACATGCGTGCCGCCGCACAACTCCACGGAGGTGCCGATCTTCAGCACCCGGACCTGATCGCCGTACTTCTCGCCGAACAGCGCGACCGCGCCGGACTCCATCGCCGACTCGATGTCCATCACGCGGGTATCGGTGGCGTCGTTGGCCAGGATCTCCGAGTTCACCTGGGCCTCGATGGAGCGCAGCTGCTCGTCGGTCAGCGGCTCCATGTGGGTGAAGTCGAAGCGCAGCCGATCGGGGTCCACCAGCGAGCCCTTCTGCTGGACGTGGTCGCCCAGCTGGTCGCGCAAGGCCTTGTGCAGCAGGTGGGTCGCCGAGTGATGGCGGCGAATGTTCTCGCGACGCGGGCCTTCGACTGCGGCCTGCAGCGTCTGCTCGACCTCCAGCGTGCCGGCACGCACCTGGCCCACGTGGATATGTGCCGCGCCCTGCTTGCGGGTGTCGGCGACCTGGAAGCGCACGCCGGAGCCACTGAGCGTGCCGACATCGCCCACCTGGCCGCCGGACTCGCCGTAGAACGGCGTGCGGTCCAGTACCACCAGGCCTTCGGCGCCGACCTCGAGTCGTTCGACCGGCTCGCCGTTCTGGTACAGCGCGACCACGCGACCCTCGTCGTCGACGGTCTCGTAGCCGGAGAATGTGGTTTCGACGTCGACTTGCGGCAGGCCGCCGTCGTCCATGGAGAAGTGACTGGCCGCGCGGGCGCGGGCGCGCTGATCCGCCATCGCGGACTCGAAGCCCGCCATGTCCAGCTCCAGACCGCGCTCGCGGGCGATGTCACCGGTCAGATCCACCGGGAAGCCGTAGGTGTCATACAGCAGGAAGATGGTCTCGCCCGGGATCACCGTGCCCTTCAGGTCACGCAGATCGTCTTCCAGGATCTTCATGCCCTTGTCGAGCGTCTCCAGGAACTTGCGCTCTTCCTTCTCCAGCACCTGCTCGACCCGGGCCTGTGCCTCTGCCAGCTCCGGGAAGGCCTCGCCCATCGCGCGCACCAAATCGCCGACCATCTGGTAGAGGAAGGCGTCCTGCGCGCCCATCTTGAACCCGTGGCGTGCGGCGCGGCGGATGATGCGGCGCAACACGTAGCCGCGGCCCTCGTTCGACGGCAACACGCCGTCGGTGATCAGGAAGGCGATAGAACGGATGTGGTCGGCGATCACGCGCAGCGAGGCGGAGTCCTGCTCCTTTGCCCCGGTCACGCGCGCGGCGGCCGCGATCAGGTCCTGGAACAGGTCGATCTCGTAGTTGGAGTGCACGCCCTGCAGCACGGCGGCCAAGCGCTCGAGGCCCATGCCGGTATCGACGGACGGGCGCGGCAGCGGGTTCAGCGTGCCGTCCGCGTCGCGGTCGTACTGCATGAACACGAGATTCCAGATCTCGATATAGCGGTCGCCGTCCTCGTCCGGGGAACCGGGCGGGCCGCCCTCGACCTCCGGGCCGTGGTCATAGAAGACCTCGGTGCAGGGGCCACAGGGGCCGGTGTCGCCCATCTGCCAGAAGTTGTCGGAACCGCCGCCTGGCTTGTCGCCGATGCGCACGATGCGCTCGGCTGGAACCTGGATCTCGTTCGCCCAGACGTTGTAGGCGTCGTCGTCGGTCTCGTAGACCGTGACCCACAGCTTTTCCGGCGGCAGACCGATGGTCTCGGTCAAGAACTGCCAGGCGTAGTGGATGGCATCGCGCTTGAAGTAGTCGCCGAAGCTGAAGTTGCCCAGCATCTCGAAGAAGGTGTGATGCCGCGCGGTATAGCCGACGTTTTCCAAGTCGTTGTGCTTGCCGCCAGCGCGCACGCAGCGCTGGCTGGACACCGCGCGGTTGTACGAACGCTTCTCGCGGCCGAGGAACACATCCTTGAACTGCACCATCCCCGCGTTGGTGAACAGCAGCGTGGGATCGTTGCCCGGTACCAGCGGGCTGGAAGACACGATCGTATGACCATGCCCTTCAAAGAATTCGAGGAAACTCCGGCGAATGTCGGCGCTTTTCATGCGGTTCCGATTGAATATGGGGTCAAAACCGGAATCCTATCACGCAAGCCCCCAACCCGCGTATTGCCGCCCCCGCCTTCGGGCCATGTTGCCTATCATGGCGAGGCTACGAAGAGGGCGTGGCAATCGGCTGGGCCTGGCCAGAATCGGGATCAGGTGGTTCCGTAGAGCGATTGCTTCGCTGCGCTCGCAATGACGGGACAATGACGACGTCATTGCGAGGAGCAACGCGACGAAGCAATCGGCATCCACGGCCACCTGATCCAAGCGCCGAGTGACCCACCAACGACTGCCACGGTCCCTCCAACGCCTCGCAATGACGCACCATGATCGCGGTCATTGCGAGGAGCCCGGCGACGAAGCAATCGGCAAGCACCTCCCCAGCCGCGTTCAACCCACAATGTCGTCGAACAAATCCCGCCACCCGGGATTCACCTGCTCGATCAGCGCAACCTTCCTGCGCCGCGGACCCGCCTTCAACTGCTTTTCGCGTTCGATCGCGGATTCCATCTCCACGCATTGCTCGAACCAGACGAGCCGATGCAGACCGTAGCGGCTGGTGAACCCGGATACCTCTCCCGAACGATGCTGCCAGACCCGCTGCACAAGGTTACTGGTCACACCCACGTAGAGGGTCCCGTCACGACGGTTGCTCATCATGTAGACACAGGGTTGTTTCATCGCTCCCTCCGTGGGCGACTGCACATTGGTACTCAGCGGCCGAGAATCCTTTCGGCCATTCACCACCGGTGACACTCGCGTGTCCTCGATACCAGCACGTCATTGCGATGGCCTGAAGGGGCAGTGGCAACCGCTGGTGGATCACTCGGCGTCTGGGCCGGGTGGTTCTGGACACAGATTGCTTCGTCGCAGGGCTCCTCGCAATGACGGGGTCAGAAATACGTCATTGCGAGGCCCCGAAGGGGCCGTGGCAATCGGCTGGGTCGGCACAGACCCTGAAACTGGTGGTTGCGCCCAGAGATTGCTTCGTCGCGTTGCTCCTCGCAATGACGTTCCTCCAAACCCGTCATTGCGAGGAGCAACGCGACGAAGCAATCGGTCAGGAACCACCAGCGTCGTCTTTCCAGGCGGCGAGGGCCTGGTGGGCGACACCGCCGGGAAAACCGCGCCCGGCGAGGTGGCGCAGGTAGCGGGCCTCGTCCTCGCGGGTCTCGGGGGGGTGGCGGAAGTGGCGTTCGAGCTGGCCGCGGGCCTGGTCGGTCCAGTCGACCTCCAGGGCATCGATGGCGGCATTGACGGTGTCGCTGCCGATGCCGTTATGGGCGAGTTCGGCACGGATGCGCTGCTCGCCGTAGCCCTGCTCGGTGCGGTGGCGGGCGATGAAGTCCGCGTAGCGGGTGTCGCTCAGGTAATCGAGCTCGCGCGCACGCTCAAGCGCGGCATCCACCGCGTCGCGCTCGAACCCGCGCTCGGCCAGCTTGCGCGCGAGCTCCAGCGCGGAGTGCTCGCGCCGCACCAGCAGCCGGAGCCCGGCCTCCAGTGCGGCGTCCGGATCAGCCGGGTCAGCCCTGCTCCTCGACCGGGGCATCGGCCGGCTCGTCCTCCACCGCAGCCTTGTTTCGCTTCGGCAGCAGGCGTTCGCGCAGGGTTTTTTCGACTTCCTCGGCGATATGCGGGTTGTCCTTCAGGTACTGACGGGCGTTTTCCTTGCCCTGGCCGATGCGCTCGCCGTTGTAGCTGTACCAGGCGCCGGCCTTGTCGATCAGGCCTTCCTTCACACCCATCTCGATAATCTCGCCGACCCGCGAGATACCCTCGCCGTAGAGGATCTCGAAGTAGGCCTCGCGGAACGGGGGTGCCATCTTGTTCTTCACGACCTTCACGCGGGTCTCGTTGCCGATCACCTCGTCGCCCTTCTTGATCGCGCCGATGCGGCGGATATCCATGCGCACGGAGGAGTAGAACTTGAGCGCGTTGCCGCCGGTGGTGGTCTCGGGGCTGCCGAACATCACGCCGATCTTCATGCGGATCTGGTTGATGAAGATGACCAGGGTGTTCGACCGCTTGATGTTGGCGGTCAGCTTGCGCAGCGCCTGCGACATCAGGCGTGCCTGCAGGCCGACGTGGGAGTCGCCCATCTCGCCCTCGATCTCCGCCTTGGGCGTCAGCGCGGCCACGGAGTCGACGATCACCACATCCACCGCGCCGGAGCGCACCAGCATGTCGGCGATCTCCAGCGCCTGCTCGCCAGTATCCGGCTGCGAGACCAGCAGGTCGTCGACGTTCACGCCCAGCTTCTCGGCGTAGGTCGGGTCCAGCGCGTGCTCGGCGTCCACGAACGCGGCGGTGCCGCCCAGCTTCTGCGCCTCGGCCACCACCTGCAGGGTCAGGGTCGTCTTGCCCGAAGACTCCGGCCCGTAGATCTCGACTACGCGCCCGCGCGGCACGCCGCCAATGCCCAGCGCGATGTCCAGCGCCAGGGAGCCCGTGGACACGGCCGGCACATCCACCGCCTGCTGATCGCCCATGCGCATCACCGCGCCCTTGCCGAATTGGCGTTCGATCTGCCCCAGTGCGGCGGTCAGGGCCTTCTTGCGATTCTCGTCCACGGTATGCCTCCCGATACTTGCAGCGATGGTTTCCGATCCGTTGCGGGGCGGATACGGGGCCGCAGTATCCCACAGGGCGGGGAGCGACCCAACCCGGGTTCACGGCTCGAAGGGGATCACCGGGGCGCGATGCCCCGGGGAATGGTCGACGCGTCAGGCCGCCTCGTGCGCCAGCAACGCACTGAGCGCGTGCAGCATCGCCTGCAGGCGTACATCGTGGCGCTCGCCATCGAAATGTTGGGTCTCGACGCGCGCGTCCCGCCCGCGCTCCTGCCAGCCGAAGCAGACCGTACCCACCGGCTTGTCCGCGCTGCCGCCACCGGGCCCGGCGATGCCGGTCACCGACAGCGCCAGGTCGGCATCGCAGTGGGCAAGCCCGCCCTCGACCATCGCGCGCGCCACGGCCTCGCTGACCGCGCCATGCTGCTCGATCAGTTCGGCCGGCACCCCGACCATCCGCGTCTTGGCCGCGTTGGAGTACGCCACCCAGCCGCACTCGAACCAGCCCGAGCTGCCCGGGACATCGGTAATCGCCTGGGCAATCCCGCCGCCGGTACAGGACTCGATGGTGCACAGCTTGCGTTCGCTGGCGAGCAGCCGCTCGCCCAGGTCGTAGACCAGCGCCGAGAGCCCGGCCAGATCAGCCTCGCGCGGGCTTGCAATCAGAGTCGATTCCGCTTCCATGTCCGGATCATCCCTCGCTGTCAAAGGCTATGGCCACACGCCAGATCACCCGCTCTTCGCCCAGGGGCTCGCTGCGCACCACCTGGCCGGCCCGCTCCAGGGAGGGCAGTCGCCCGTCCGGGCTGTTGACCGCGATGCTCACACGCTCGCCCGCCTGCGGTGCATGCGGCCAGCGAAAGGCACAGCCGCTGGCCGAAAGGTCCTCCAGCCGCACCTCGTCCGCCGCACCAGTCGCCATCCAGGTCACTCGTGCGGGGGTGTCGACCTGCATGCGCCGGAAGCCCCGGCGGTCATCTTCTCCCAGCATGCGCATCCTCCATGACTCCACCCGAGTGTGGCACATCACGTCTCGTGATGGTGCACCTGCCACACGGGCCCGCGCATCCGTATACTGCACGGCAGGGAAACACTGATTAATGTACACGCTCGCGTTGGTACCCCAGGTTTTCCGAGACAAGGCGCGTCGTGCAGCGGGTAGTGGTTCTACCCGCAAGCGGCGCAACGCAGAATCGGGGAACCTGGGGTGCCAACCCCAAGGGGCTCGGCCGCTTTTGCGTGGGAACGGCGTTGCGGTTCCCTTGTGCAGAATGACTGCACGGCAGTCACCGCGCCTTGTTCGCACGCAAAAGCGACTCGAGCGCGAACGTGTACATTAATCAGTGTTTCCCCAAGCCCGGATCGACCGCAGCCGAACCGATGAGCACCGCCGAGCCCCTCTCCGCCCATACCCCGATGATGCAGCAGTACCTGGCCATCAAGGCCGAGTACCCGGATACGTTGCTGCTCTACCGCATGGGGGATTTCTACGAGCTGTTCTACGACGACGCCGAGCGCGCCGCGGGGCTGCTCGACATTACCCTGACCCGGCGCGGCGAATCAGCCGGGGCGCCGATCCCGATGGCCGGGATCCCCGTGCACACGCTGGAGAGCTACCTGGCCCGCCTGCTGAAGATGGGCGAGAGCGTGGCGATCTGCGAGCAGACCGGTGCGGTGGGCGCGCAAAAGGGCCCGGTCAAGCGCGAAGTCGTGCGCATCGTGACTCCGGGCACGGTTACCGAGGAGGCCCTGCTGGATGCCCGCCAGGTGAACCGCCTGGTCGCCGTCTGCCCGGCCGCCTCCGCCGCCGTAAAGGGCCGCAAGACCGGCTACGGCATCGCCAGCCTGGAGTTCGCCAGCGGCCAGTTCCGCGTACTGGAGGTCGGCGACGAAACCGAGCTGGCCGCCGAACTGGCGCGGCTCGACCCGGTGGAGCTGCTGATGCCGGATCAGGCGGGCGCGATCCCGGGCACCGAGTCCTTCGCCCCCCAGCGCCACGCCGACTGGCATTTCGACGCCGTGTCCGCCCATCGCCTGCTGATCACCCATTTCGGCACCCGCGACCTGTCCGGCTTTGGCTGCGAGGGGCTGGACCTGGGCATCGCTGCCGCCGGGGCCCTGCTCGCCTACGTGCAGAACCGCCATCGCGGCGATCTCGCCCACATCACCAGCCTGGCGCACGAGCAGCGCAGCCAGATGCTGGTGTTGGACCCGGCCACCCGCCGCAATCTGGAACTCACGCGCACCCTGACGGGCGAACGCCGCGGCTCCCTGCTCGCCCTGCTGGACACGACCCAGTCCGCGATGGGCGCCCGCCGCCTGATGCAGTGGCTGCACCAGCCACTGCGCGAGCGCGCGATCATCCGCGAGCGCCAGACCGCGATCACCGCCCTGCTGGAGCAGGAGGCCGTCACCCCGATCCGCGACGCCCTGGCCGGCAGCGCCGACAGCGAGCGCATCCTCTCGCGCATCGTGCTGGGCAGCGCGCGCCCGCGCGACCTGACCGCCCTGCTCGCCAGCCTGGAGCGCCTGCCGGCCCTGCACACCGCCCTGGCGCCGCTGGCCGATGCCGCCGAGCGCCTGTCCGCGCTGCATGCCGCGCTCGCGCCGGAGGATGAGCTGACCGCGCGGCTCGCCGCAGCCCTGGTGGAGGAACCACCGCTGCGGGTGACCGACGGTGGCATGATCCGCGCGGGCTACGACCCCGAGCTGGATCGCCTGCGCGCGCTGGAAAGCGACGGCGACACCTTCCTGCGCGAGATCGAGGCCCGCGAGCGCGAGGCCACCGGCATCCCCACGCTGAAGGTCGCCTACAACCGCGTGCACGGGTACTACATCGAGGTCTCGCGCAGCCGCTCGGCCGAGCTCCCCGGCCGCTTCATGCGCCGCCAGACGCTGAAGAACACCGAGCGCTACACCACCGAGGAACTCAAGCGCTTCGAGGACGAGATCCTCTCCGCCCGCGAGCAGGCCATGCTCCGCGAGCGCGCGCTGTTCGACGACCTGATCGCCGACCTGCAGGCGCGTGCCCCGCGCCTGCGCACCATTGCGGACGCCGTGGCCGAACTGGACGTGCTCGCCTGCCTGGCCGAGCGTGCGGCCCGCCTCGACTGGCACTGCCCGGAGCTGGTCGGCGAACCCGGCATCCAGATCGAGCAGGGCCGGCATCCGGTGGTCGAGTCCGGGCTCGACACCCCGTTCGTCGCCAACGACACCGAGCTGGACCCGGAAACGCGCCGCCTGCTCGTGATCACCGGCCCCAACATGGGCGGCAAGTCCACCTACATGCGCCAGACGGCGCTGATCGTGCTGCTCGCCTGCATGGGCAGCTTCGTGCCGGCCGCGCGTGCGCAGATCGGCCCCGTGGACCGCATCTTCACCCGCATCGGCGCCTCCGACGACCTGACCTCCGGACGCTCGACCTTCATGGTGGAGATGACCGAGGCCGCGAACATCCTGCACAACGCGGGCCCCGAGAGCCTGGTGCTGATGGACGAGATCGGCCGCGGCACCAGCACCTTCGACGGGCTGGCGCTTGCCCTGGCCTGCGCCGAGCGCCTGACGCGCCACAACCGCGCGCTGACCCTGTTCGCCACGCATTACTTCGAACTGACCGCGCTGGCCGAGCGCGAGCCGGCCGTGGCCAACGTGCACACGGACGCCATGGAGCACGAACACAGCATCGTGTTCCTGCACCAGGTCCGTGAGGGTCCGGCGAATCAGAGTTACGGGTTGCAGGTCGCGCAGCTGGCCGGCGTCCCGGCCGACGTACTCAAGCTCGCGCGGGAACACCTGCGCGAACTGGAGGATCGGGCGGCCGCGACGGACTCGCCGCAACTGGGGCTGTTCGCCGCCGCCCCGGACACCGCGACCGCGGCCCCCGAGTCGGTTGCCGAAGACTGGCCCTCGGAAGAACGAGCCCTGAAGGCCCTGTTCGACACCCTGGAGCCGGACGAGATGAGCCCGCGCGAGGCCCTGGACGCCCTCTACCGCATGAAGGATGCCCTGCGCGATCGGCAATAGGCGTCCTGGCGGTCAGTCTTCCGAATCGGCCGGAACGATGATTTGTTCCTCGGCCTCCGCCTCGGCGACATCCGGATCGCCGTCCTCCAGCACATCATGCGGAATGGCGGCGCTATCCCAGCCACCGCCCAGGGCGCGGAACAGTGTCGCGGTGGCCGCCAGGCGATCGCGCGAGGCCTCGGTCAGCGTCAGGCGCGCATCCAGCAGGGCCCGCCGCGCATCCAGCACCTCCAGATACCCCACGAACCCGCCCAGATAGCGGCGCTCCGCGAGATCCAGGACCTCGACCCGCGCCCCGACCTCGCGCTGGCGCACCTCCACCCGTTCGTGCGCTGCATTCAGCACGCTCCAGGTGTTGGCGACCTCCTCCAGGGCCTCCTGAATCGCCGCGCGGTATTCCAGCTCGGCGATATCGCGCTCGGCCTCCACGCCTTCAATGGTGGCGCGCCGACGGCCGAAATCGAGAATCGGCACCGTGGACTCCGCCAGGAACTCCCAGAAGAACGAATCACTGGAGGAAAACTGACTGACCCGGCTGACCTCCTGCCCAAACAGCGCGGCCAGGTTCAGGCTGGGCAGCCATTCCGCGCGGGCCACACCGATATCGGCATTGGCCGCAATCAAGCTGGCTTCCGCCGCGCGGATATCCGGCCGGCGGATCATCAGGTCCGACGGCACCGAGTGCGGAAGCCCGGAGATCGTATCCGGCAGATCCTCCAGACCCTCGTCACCGAGCCCTTCCAGGCCCTCGACCACGGCCTCGGTATCCCCCACCAGGACTGCCAGCGCCCGGCGCTGCTGGGCGGCATCGGCGCGCAGGTCGGGCAGGCCCGCGCGGCTGGTCTCCAGCTCGGCCTGAGCCTGGCGCACGGTCAGATCCGTCGTGGCACCGCTCTCGAGGCGCGAGCGCTCCAGCTCCAGGGCCTCGATCTGGGACAGGATCGTCGCCTCGGTGGTCTCGATCTGCTCCTGCGTGGCGCGATAATCGAAATAGGTGCTGACCACATCGCTCACGACCGCCAAACGGGTGGCATCACGGGTAAACGCGGTGTTCAGCAGCTGCGCGCGGGCCGCTTCTTCCGAACGCGACAGCCGGCCCCAGAGATCGACCTCGTAGCTTAGCAGGGCCCCAATCGTCATCTCGGTCTCCGGGTCGGCATCCCCCGCGGGGTAGTCGCGCTCGACCGACGCCATGCCTTCCAGTTGGGGAAACTGCTCGGCACGGCTCAGGCCCAGCACCGCGCGTGCCTGTACCACCCGCGCCGCGGCGATCTCGGCATCCACGTTGTTCTCCAGCGCCTCGCGCACCAGACGATCCAGCAGCGGGTCCTCGAACATCTCCCACCAGAACTCGGCATCGGCGTAGTCGGCATCCATCTGGTCACCGATCTCCTCCGGCCACTCGTCCGGGAGCGTGACCTCCGGGCGCTCGTAATCCGGCCCGACTGCACAGCCCGCTAGCAGCGCGGCCGCAGAAACCCCCAACAACGTCCTACGCATGCGTTCCGGCCTCCTTCGAGTCGTCCGTGTCGCGCGGGCGCTTGTGCAGGCGCTCCAGGCCACTGGAAATGACGAAATAGAACAGGGGTACGAACAGCAGCGCGAGGAAGGTCGCGCTCAGCATGCCGCCGATGATGCCGATACCGATCGCGTGCTGGCTGTTCGCCCCCGCCCCGGAGGCCAGCGCCAGCGGCACCGCGCCAAGGATGAACGACATCGCCGTCATCATGATCGGCCGGAAACGCAGCCGGGCCGCCTCCACCGAGGCATCGAACAGGCTCAGTCCCTCTTCGCGCTTGTTCTGCGCAAACTCGACGATCAGGATCGCGTTCTTGGCCGCCAGCGAGATCAGCACCAGCAGGCCGATCTGGAAGTAGATCCCGTTCTCCTGCCCGGTCAGCCAGATCGCCACCAGGGCCCCGAAGACCGCAAAGGGCACGGCCATCAAGACCGCCAGCGGCAGGCTCCACCGCTCGTACTGTGCGGCCAGGATCAACACCACGAAGACCACGCCCAGCACGAAGGCCAGCACCGAGGTCCCGGCCGCCTGCTGCTCCAGATATTCCGCGCCAGTCCAGCTCAGCAGGTAGTCGTCCGACAGGGTCTCGTCGACCACCTCCTCCAGCGCCTGTATCGCATCGCCCGAGCTGTAGCCGGGTCCCGGATCGCCCATGATCCGCGCGGCCGGGAACACGTTGAAGCGCTCCACCTCGTCCGGCCCCTGTACCCGCTCGACCGACACCAGGCTGGACAGCGGCACCAGGTCGCCGGCATCCGAGCGCACAAAGATGCGGTCCAGGTCATCCGGGCTCCGGCGATAATCGGCCTCGGCCTGCATCTGCACCTGCATCACCCGGCCGAACAGCGAGAAGTCGTTGATGTAGACCGCACCAAAGGTGCTCTGCATCGCATCGAACACGTCTCCGAGTGGCACTCCGGCCGCAAAGGCGCGTTCGCGATCCACATCGGCGTCGTAACGCGGCACCTCGACATTAAGCGAGGTACGCACATCCGCCAGCTCCGGGCGCTCCGCGGCTGCCTCAATGATCTCTTCGGCCCGCGCCCGCATGGTCTCCGAGTCATCCCCGACCCGGCTTTGCAGGTAGGCCTCGAATCCGCCGGTAGTGGAGATCCCGGAAATCGGCGGCGGATTGAACGCGCGGATCGTCGCCTCCGGCTGGCGCTCGCCATCGGCGACCAGACGGTCGATCACCGCATCGCTGCTCTGATCATCGCCGCGACGCTCGGACCAGTCATTGAGCGTCACATAGGCCGCACCGGCATAGGTCTTCATGCCGTCCGACAGCAGGTCCATCCCGGAGAAGGCCACGACATCCGCGGTGTCGTCGTACTCCAGTGCCTCCTCGCCCAGGCGATCCATCACGCCACGGGTACGCTGCAGCGAGGCCGCAGCGGGCAGTTCGGCGGCCGCGAACACATAGCCCTGGTCCTCCTGCGGCACCAGCCCGCCCGGCACGATCCGGAACAGCACCACGATCGCCACCAGCAGCAGCGCGAACAGCCCCATGCCCACAAAATTGCGTCTCAGCAGGAAGCGCACCCCCACCATGTAGGCGGCGGTGAAGCGGTCGAACGCGCTGTTGAACCAGCGAAACGGAAGGGCCGGGCGGCGTGGCTTGTCGGACAACAGCCGCGCGCACATCGCCGGGCTCAAAGTCAGCGCGACGATCCCCGAGATCCCCACCGATACCGCGATGGTGATCGCGAACTGCTGGTACATCTGCCCGCTGAATCCGCCGATAAAGGCCACCGGCACGAACACCGCGATGGTGACCAGCGTCATCGCGATAATCGGCGTGGCCACCTCGTCCACGGTCTGATAGGCCGCATCGACCGCCTTCATCCCCTGCTCGCGCATCAGCCGCTCGGTGTTCTCGAGCACAATGATCGCGTTATCCACCACGATCCCGATCGCCAGCACCAGCCCGAACAGCGTGAGCATGTTCGCGGAGAAGCCGAGCACGTACATTCCAGCCAGCGTCCCGATCAGCGACACCGGTACCGCGATAATCGGGACGGCCGTGGCCCGGAACGTCTGCAGGAACAGATACACCACCGCGACCACCAGGATCAGCGCCTGCACCAGGGTCAGCAGTACGCGCTGCACCGACTGGTCGATGAATATCGTGGTATCGAACGGGATCGAGTACTCCAGCGAATCCGGGAAACGCGGCTCCAGCTCTTCCAGGATCTCGCGCACCCCGCGCGCCGTCTCCAGCGCGTTGGCCCCGGGCTCCAGGTAGATCCCCACCGGCACCGTGGACTGGCCGTTGTGCTTGGCCTCGAAGTTGTAGAAGTGCGCGCCCAGCTCCACGCGCGCCACATCCCCTAGCCGCAACGCGGAGCCGTCCGGTGCACTGCGCAGGATCACCTGCTCGAACTCCTCCTCCTCGGAGAACCGTTCGGGGGTCGTCACCGCGTAGGTAAAGTCGATCGCGTTGTCCATCGGCTCGGCCCCGAACTGGCCGGCCGCGTACTGCTCGTTCTGCTCCTGGATCGCGGAACGGATGTCACTGGCGGTCAGGTCGTACTCCGCCATCTGGTCCGGCTGCAGCCAGATCCGCATCGAATAGATCTGTGCGCCAAAGAAGGTCTGGTCGCCAACCCCCGGCGCGCGCCGCAGCTCGGCATAGACATTGCGCCAGACGTAGTCACTGATAAAGCGGTTGTCGAGGCTGCCGTCCGACGAGGTGAACGTGATCATCTGCAGCATCGACGGGGCACGTTTCTCCACCGCGATCCCGGCGCCGGTCACCGTCTCCGGCAGGCGCCCCATCGCGCCCTCGACTTCGTTACTGACGTTGATCGCGGCGATGTCGGGGTCGGTCCCCACCTCGAAGGTGACGATCAGCTCCATGTCGCCATCATCGGTGGACTTCGAGCGCATGTACGCCATGTTGTCCACGCCATCGACCGTCGCCTCGATCGGGGCGGCCACCGTCTCCGCCACCGCCTCGGCGCTCGCGCCCGGATAACTGGCGGTCACGATCACCTTCGGCGGCAGGATGTCCGGATACTGATCCACCGGCAGCAGCAGGGCCGAAGACAGCCCGGCCAGCACGAACAGGATCGAGATGACCGAGGCCAGTACCGGCCGGCCGATGAAGAAGCGCAGCATTAGTCGGACGCCTCGTCGGCGTCGGAATCATCCAGACCCGGCTCGGCGCCATTGCCCAGCCCATCCAGGATGTCCTCGACCGCATCGGCCTCGGTCTCCGGATCCATCACCTCATCCAGCAGATCCGGCGCCACCTCCGGCAGCACGCCCGGCGACACGGGTTCTTCCGTCTCGCGCGGGGCGTCCCGGGGATCGATCCGTTCGCCCTCCTCGACGCCCTCAACGCCCCGGACCACAATCCGGTCACCATCGCTCAGCCCGGCGGTGACCAGAAAGTCCTCGTCGAGGTCCATGCCAACCTGGATCGGCCGCACATGCGGGATGTCATCGGCGTCGACGACATACACCGCGGCCCCGTCAGAGCCCTCGATGACCGCGGCATGCGGCACGCGCATGCCATGCCCCGCCATCAGCCCGCTCAGGGTCACGCGCACGAACTGCCCCGGCAGCAACTGGACCTCGCGGTTGGGGAACAGCGCGCGTACCTCGACCATGCCCGTGGCCTCGTCCACCGCGGCCTCGGTCACGTCGATCTGCCCCTGATGCGGGTACAACGAGCCATCCGGCAGGGTCAGCACTACGGTCAGGCCAACGCCGGAACGGATCTGCGGCCCATAGGCCGTCAGATGGCCCTCGGGGATCGCGAAGTCGGTACGGATGGGGTCGAGTTGGGTCACGGTGGTCAGCAGGTCACCCGCCTGCAACAGGCTGCCTTCCGGGCGCTCCTCCAGCCCCGCAACCCCTTCCAGCGGCGCCGTCACGGAGGTGTAGTCCAGATCCAGCTGGGCCTCCGCCAGCGCCGCCTCGGCCTCAGCGACCGCGGCGTCACCCAGCTCCAGTTGCGAGCGGGCCTCATCGCGCTCACGGCCACTGGCGGCGTTGTCCTCGTACAGGTCCAGCACGCGCTCCCACTCGCGCTCGGCCTGGCGCTTCTCGGCCTCGGCGCGTTCAAGGCTGGCCTGCGCGCTGCGCACCTGGACGGCATAGGGCGAGGGGTCGATGCGGAACAGCTCGGTACCGCGCTCCACCATCTCGCCCTCTTCGTAGCGCCGGCTCTCCAGCACGCCCGCGACCCGCGCGCGCACCTCCACCTCGCGCGGGCTGCGGGTGCGCGCCGTATAGGTTCGGGAGATCGAGACCAGTTCGCTCTCCATCTCCCGTACCGGCACCTCGACCGCCTCGGGTTCAGCATCGTCTTCGTCGTCGGATTCCGCCGCGCAACCGGGCAGGACAAGGGCCAGCAAAAGGGCCAGTAGAGGAATGCTCAGGGCCGAAAGGGGGGCGGCCAGTCGCAGGTGGTGCATGAATGCTTCTCCCGCTGATCCGGGCGCGCCCGGAGTCCACCCCCGTCAGGGGCGCAAAACTGTGATTTCCGTCACGCCAAAAAGTCGCAGTCGTCGAAAATATGGGCCGGCATACGATCGTTACCCGGCCGAAACGGCGCCATGACGGTGCTTGGAACCACGGTAGCGTGCCCCGATGTCGCACGTAAACAACCCTTGTTATTGCGCACCCACTCCAGAAAGGGCCGCTACAGCCAGGTCAGCAAGCCGCCACTGCGCCGGGTCGGTTGCCGGCTCGCCTGCTGCAGCACCCCCGCCTGTGGCTCGAACAGGCTCAGCCAGCCGCTCGCGCGCGTGATCGCGGTGTAGGCCAGCTCGCGCGTCAGCAGCGGGCTCTCCGGCGGGGGCAGCAGGAAGGCCACATGCTCGAACTCCGAGCCCTGGGACTTGTGCACCGTCAGCGCGAACGCCGTCTCCACGGACTCCAGGCGCTGCGGGATCATCCAGCGCACATGCCCGTCCGCCGCGACAAAGGCGACCCGCAGGGCGGTTTCCGCCGCATCGTCCGCGCCCGGTTCGGCATCACCCCGGGCCAGCCAGGCGGGCACGCGCAGGGTCACGCCGATGTCGCCGTTGATCAGTCCCAGCGCGTAGTCGTTGCGCGTGACGATCACCGGGCGCCCCTCGTACCAGACGCCCTCCGCCTGCAATACACCCCTCGCCGTCAGCGCCCCGGCAACGCGGCGGTTCATCCGGTCCACACCCCAGGGCCCCTCGCGCACGGCGCACAGCAACTGGAAGCGCCCGTGTTCGCGCAGCGTGCCGCGCGCCCATTCCTCCCACGTGCCGCGCGCATCGCGGGATGCCGGGCGTCCGGCCGTCAAATGCTCCAGATAGCGGACGACCCCGAACGGTGCCGCCTCGGCATGCCCGGCCCCGTCCAGCACGCGCCGCAGCAGGGCCGGATCGTCCGGGCCCTGCAGCACCGCCGCGTGTACATCCTCGCCCGGGTGGCCCGCCACCTCGGCCGTGCCGTCGTTCACCGCCGCGGCCAGACGACCGATCCCGCTGTCCGCGCCGAATCGCCGGCTGCGGCGCAGCATCGCCACGTGCTGGTCCAGTGCCCGCCCGTCCTCGTCGACGTAGCCGGCCGGCAGCGCCAGCCCGGCTACCTCGCGCAGCCAGGCGACCGTCTGCGGTGTGTATTGCCCGCCGTCCGCCCGCGCGCACAGCTCGCCCAGCACCGCCCCGGCCTCTACCGAGGCGAGCTGGTCGCGATCCCCCAGCAACACCAGCCGCGCATGCGCCGGCACCGCGGCCATCAGGCTGGCCATCAGCTCCAGATCCACCATCGAGGCCTCGTCCACCACCAGCACATCCACCGGCAGCGGATTGCGCGCATCGTGGCGGAAGCGCCGGGTATCCGGTCGCGCGCCCAGCAGGCGGTGGAGCGTAACCACCTCGCGCGGGATCGCGGCGCGCAGGCGCTCACCACCGGGGAAGCGTTCCAGCCCCAGCGCATCCACCGCCCCCGCGACCGAGGCATTCAGCCGCGCGGCGGCCTTGCCGGTCGGCGCCGCCAGGCGGATGCGCAGCGGCTCGCCCTCCCCCTGCAGGCCCTGCAACAGCGCGAGCAGTTGCAACACCGTGTAGGTCTTGCCGGTACCCGGCCCGCCGGTGATCACGCTGAACGCGGACCCGGCCGCCAGTACGCAGGCCAGACGCTGCCAGTCCGGTTCGCCGTCGCCCTCCTCGGCCGGACCGAACAGCCGATCGAGCCAGGTGCGCAGCGCATCCGTATCCAGCCCGTCGCGCCAGGCGGGCTGCTCGCGCAGGCGTCCGGCCACCGCCTCCCCGATCCGGCGTTCGGCCTCGCGGTAGCGGCGCAGGTACAGCCGGTCCTGTGCCCGCACGAGGGGGGTCCCCGTGTCCGCGTCGACGCCGCAGATTCGATGGCCTTCCAGCGCGGTGTCGAGTGCCGCGCGGTCCAGGCCGCGCAGGACATCCGAGGGCCGTGGCAATCCCCGCTCCGCGCCCTCCGGCGGTAGCGACAGCATCCGGTCCGGGGCCTCCAGCAGGCCGTCGAGGTCCAGGCAGACATGCCCGCGCCCGGCCTGGTGGCTGGTCAGCGCCGCCAGCAGCAGCATCAGCGGCGGTGCGGCGGGCACCTGTTCGCGCAGAAAACGCACCAGCACGCGGTCGACGCCGCGCACCCACCCCGCGTGCTCCCACTCCCCGAGCAGATCCAGCAGCGCCCCGGTGTCCTGCAATGCGCGGTCGGCCGTCATGCCCGCGCCTCCCGCGGCCGGTCCGGCCCCTCGGCGAACCAGTCGTCCAGTTGTTCGATCAGCGCCCGTGGCGGGCAGTCGTGGAACACGCCGCGCCCCGGCGCATCGATCCCGCGCAGGAACAGGTACACCCCGCCCCCCATGTGGCGGTCGTAGTCGTATCCCGGCATCCGCGCCTGCAACTGGCGATGCAGGGCCAGCGTGTAGATCACCAGCTGCAGGTCGTAGCGGTGTTCCAGCACGGCGTCGCGCAGGCGCTCGGGCACATAGGCCTCGGGGCCGGGCCCCAGCCAGTTGGACTTGTAGTCGGCGACGTAATAGCGGCCCTCGTGCTCGAAGACGAGATCGACGAAGCCCTTGAGCATCCCGTTCAGCAGCCGGTCGCCCGCCGGCGGCCGGGGCTGTCCGGGCAGCAACTGCTCGCGCACGGCGGCATCCAGCCGGCGGCTCTGCAGCCAGCGCGTCTCGAACAGGAACTCGAGCTCCGGCTGATACACGCCCAGTCCGTCCAGGCGGAACACGCCACCGGAGGCCAGCGCGTACTCGGCCGTAATCAGCCGCCGCATCCAGTCCTGCACGACGGGGGTCCAGTCGCCCCAGTCGCGTTGTTCGCAGCGCTTTTGCACCTCGTCGTCCAGCCGGGCGCGATCGGCGACGACCGCCGACCAGCCCTGCTCGGCCGCCCACTCCAGCAGGCCGTGCAGGAAGGTCCCCGGGGCTGGCCCGCGCGGGAAGTCGTGCAGCCCTCCAGCCACCGGTACCTCGGGCAGCGGCAGCGCCCGCGTCGGGTCGTGCCCGGCCTGGGACCCGGCCCCGGAGCCGACTGCGCTCTCGCGCAGCATGTCCTCCAGCGCGGAATCGGGCGCCACCGGGTCGGCGACCAGCGGCGCCGGCGCATCGGCCTCGTCCGGGTGCGCAATCGCGCTGTAGCTGGCCACCCACCAGGGCTCGCGTACCGGACGCGTCGGGGTACGCGCCCGCCCGGGGGCGGCCGTGTGCTGTGCCAGCCGCACGCCCGCGCCCGTGATCTCGGGCAGGGGTTCGATCGCAATCGCCGCCTCGTCGCCACGGGCCGCCTGCAGCCGGTCCTCCAGCTCGCCGTTCGGCATCGGCTCCGGGCCACTCAGCAGATAGCCGACCGCACTGCGATGCAGCTCGTTCTCCTTGCTTCGCCCCGACACGATCGGCACCAGCCCCATCCAGCAGGCGTGGCGCGCACGGGTCATGCCCACATACAGCAGGCGCAGGTCCTCGGCCAGGCGCTCGCGATCGGCGCGCTCCTGGGCGCGTGTATCCATACGAAAGATCCAGCGCGGCCTGCCGCCCGGCGGGCGATCGATACGCGGCACATCCTTCTTCGGGTCGACCGCGCGAAACGCGCAGACAAACGGCAGGAACACCAGCGGGTACTCCAGCCCTTTGGACTTGTGCAGCGTGACCACCTTGACCAGGTCCTCATCACTCTCCAGGCGCAGCACCTGCTCCTCCGCGGTCGCGCGCTCGCCCTCGCGGTGCTCCACCAGGTGCCGAATCAGGGCCTGCTCGCCATCCAGCTCGGCGGCCGCGCGCTGCAGGAGTTCGCTCAGGTGCAGCAGGTTGGTCAGCGCGCGCTCGCCATCGGCACTGGCCAGCAGCCGGCGCGGCACGTCGAAGTCGTGCAGCAGGCGGCGCAGCATCGGCAGCACACCGCGCGTCTGCCACAGGCGGCGATACTCGCGGAACTGCTCGACCCGGTGCTCCCAGCGCAGTTCGTCGGTGGTCAGCCGGTGCAAGTCGGCCAGCGACTGCCCCAGTGTCGGGGTCGCCAGCGCCGCGCGCAGCAGGCGCTCGCTGGTCGGCTCGGCACAGGCCCGCAGCCAGCGCAGCAGGTCGCCCGCCTCCGGGGTCACGAACACCGATTCGCCCTCGGACAGGTACACGCTGCGCACCCCCCGCGCGCGCAGCGCCTCCTGCATGATGCGGGCCTCCACCTTGCTGCGCACCAGCACGGCGATATCCCGCGGACGCACCGGCCGCAGCGCGTCTGAATCCCGAAAGCCGCAGGTCCCGTCCGTCCCGCCAGTGAGCAGGCGCACCATCTGCTCGGCCGCGGCCGTGGCCATCTGTTCGCGATAGACACCGGTGCCGACCGGTGTGCCCGGGTCCATGCACCACAGGGTCAGCGCCGTCACCTCGGCGCCGTCCTGTTCCAGGCGCTCGCCGCGATCCTGGGCATCCACCGCGTGGAACGGCAGCTCGCCGTCATCGCCCTGGCCAAACAGGAACGCCCCCTCCGACCAGCCGTCGGCATGGGCAAACAGGCGGTTCACCGCGCCGACCAGGCGCGCGGTCGAGCGGAAGTTGCGCGGCAGCGTGTAGTGACGCCCGGCGGTCGCGCGACGCGCCTTCAGGTAGCTGTGGATGTCCGCGCCGCGAAAGCCGTAGATCGCCTGCTTCGGATCGCCGATCAGCAGCAGGCCCTGCTCGGACGGGTTGTCCTCGATGCGGTAGACGCGTTCGAGGATGCGGTACTGCACCGGGTCGGTGTCCTGGAATTCGTCCACCAGGGCGACCGGGAACTGGCGCCGCAGGGTCTCGGCCAGCACCTCGCCGCCGGGACCCTCCAGGGCATCGCGCAGGCGCAGCAGCAGGTCGTTGAACCCCATCTGCACCCGCACGCGCTGGGCCTGGCGGAACTGGAGATCGATCTCCACCGCCGCCGCCTGCAGCAGGCGTTCGCTGTCGTCCGCGCAGACCTCGGCGGCGGCATTGAGCGCGGTAAACGCCGGGTGCAGGTCGTCCGGCAGGGACTTGCCCTTCTTCAGCCGCTCGGCCATCCCCGCCGCGCACATGCGCTCCAGCACAGGCGTCGTGCCGACCTTGTCCGGCAGCAGTGCGGCCGGGTCCTCGGCCCAGGCGCGCATCACTTCGATCAACTCGTCCGGCTTCTGGTACTTCGTGCCGAGCAGCACGTTCGCCAGCAACTCGCGGAACTGTCGCTCCACCTCGGCGGCATCCTCGCGCCAGACGGCCTTCAGCTCGGCCAGGCGTGCGAGGCGCGTGGCCAGCTCCGCATACAGCCCGTCCGGCGTGCGGTAGGGCTCCAGCCCCGCCGTGTCTGTCAGATGGCCGAGAAGCGGCCGCACCCGGGCCTGCAGTTCGTCGGGTCCTTCGCCAAAGGCCTGGCGCAGCAGCTTCAGGTGATCCGCCGGCTGCGGGTAGACAAAGCGGCGCCAGTAGTCGCGTGCCGCCTCGGCCTGCAGCTCGCTCTGGTCCGCCTCCAGGCGCTGGTTGAACAGGCTTCCGCTGTCGAACGCATGCTCGCGCAGCATGCGATAGCACCACGAGTGGATGGTCGAGACCGCCGCCTCGTCCATCCACTCGGCGGCCAGCTCCAGCCGCCGCGCGGCCCCGGCGCGTGCGGCCGGATCCGGGTAGGCGTCCAGCAGCGCCGGCCACAACGCCTCGTGGGCCGGGGCCGGTTCGCCGCGCAGGATGCGCGCCCCGCGCGCCAGCACCGCGCGGATGCGCTCGCGCAGCTCGCGGGTGGCCGCCTCGGTAAAGGTCATCACCAGGATCTGCGGCGGGGTCAGCTCGCAGGTACCCTCCGGCAGCTCGCCGTGGCCCAGCACCAGCCGCAGATACAGCGCGGCGATGGTGTAGGTCTTGCCGGTGCCGGCACTGGCCTCGATCAGGCGGCTGCCGTGCAGCGGCAGTTCCATCAGCTCCAGCGGCTGCGCGCCTGCACTCATTCCATCTCCTCCCCGGCGGCCAGCGCCTCGAACAGCGGCCGGTACAGCCGGTCGCGCCAGTGCCCGAACGCCGGATCCTGCAGCAGCGCCTCCGGGTCCGGCCAGGCACGCGCCAGGGCCGGGCTGCGCGCCCATTCACCGGGGCTGAAGTCGTCCCCGACCAGCACCTTGCGCGCCCGCGCCAGTGGGTCGGGGTCGTCCTTCGCCTCGGCCTGCAGCCAGGCGAAGGCAGTGGCGCAGGCCACCGGCAGCGGCCGCTCCAGCCCGGCCACCCAGCCCTCGACCAGGGCCCCGAGGTGCTCGCGGGCCTGCTCCGGCCCCACGCCCGGCAGGCGCATCCCGGTATCCAGCCCGATCACCTCGGTCGCGACCCGGCCGCCTGCGCCCGTGCCCTGGTTCGCCAGCAGGTGTTCGAGCCAGGGCTTGGCCACCTTGTCCACGCGCCAGTCCTTTTTCTGTTTCAGCCGGCTCACGGTGTAGTCCAGCAGCACGGCCTGCCCGGCCCCGCCGCGCAGGGGCGGGGCGGCACCCTCCAGCATCCAGCCACCCTGCCCCAGACGCACGGCGGGCGATGGCGGCAGCCGTTCCGGCCAGGCGGCCAGGCGCAGGCCGATGCGCTCCAGCAGACGTGCGGCCTCGGCGATCATCGCCTCGCGTTCCAGCTCGCCAGCCGCGCCGAGCGGCAGCGCACCGGCGCGTTGCAGCCGCGCGGCCTCGGCCTCCAGCACCGGGCCCCAGGCCTCGGGGTCCTCGCCGTGGTCCAGCGCGGCCGCGACCAGGGCCTCGCGCACCTGCCACTGTTCCAGCCCGGCCAGGGTGAACGGCTCCAGGTCCTCGCTCGGGGCCTCCTCGCGATCGAACACCACGCCCAGCCGGTGGCGGAAGAACGCCTCCGCCGGGTCGCGCAGGAAGCGCATCAGCGTATCCGGGCCCAGCACGCGTTCGTCGTCGGCTTCGTCCGGCGGCGGCAGTTCGAGCGCGTCCGGCGCCGGGGTCTCGTCGGCGTGGTGGACCGCCTCCCACTCGCGCGCGTAGGTGTAGTGCCGGGCGTGTGCCGGGTCGGGCGGGAAGTTGGCCGGCGAGAACGGCTGCAGGGTGTGCACGGTGGTCAGGTGGTCCAGTAGCGGCTCCTTCCGGGCCTGCCCGTCGACCTCCTCCGCGCCCTGGAGCCGCCAGCCGGCGGCCAGGTGATCGCGCAACTGCGCGACCAGCACCGAGGGCGGCTGCGACTCGTTGTCGCGCGCGCTGTGGCCGACCCAGCTGACATGCAGCTGTCGCCGCGCGGACAGCAATGCCTCCAGGAACAAGTAGCGATCGTCCTCGCGCCGCGAGCGATCGCCGGGGCGGTAGTCGCGGCGCATCAGGTCGAAGTCCACCGGCGTCGGGCTGCGCGGATAGTCGCCGTCGTTCATGCCCAGCAGGCAGACGATGCGAAACGGGATCGCGCGCATCGGCATCAGCGTGCCGAAATTGACCGAACCGGCCAGGAAGCGCTGGCCCAGTCCGCTGTCCTCCTGGCTGGCCAGCCACTGCTCGCGCACGACGCCCAGCGGCAGGGGGTCGTCCAGTTCCGCCTCTGCGCAGTCGGCCTGCCACTGGTCCAGCGCCTCGCGCAGGCGCCCCAGCGTGAACAGCTCGGCATCGGTCTCGCCGGCGAAGAAGGTATCCAGCAGCTCGCGCAGCCGGGTGTTCCATTCGCCGGGGGTATGGGCGTGGCGCAGCCAGCCCCAGGCCTCCGCCAGCGCGGTGATCAGGTCATCCATCGGGCCCAGCAGCACGGCATCCAGCCCGCCGATCTCGTCGAACGGCTCCAGCCCCTGCCAGGCCCCGCCCCCCCCGGACGCATAGCCCAGCAGCATCCGCCGCAGGCCGAAGCGCCAGGTGTTCTGCTCCAGCCCCTCCGGCAGCCCGAGCCCGGCGCGCTGCTCGGCATCCAGCCCCCAGCGCACGCCCGACTCCTCGGCCCAGCGGTGCAGCGTGGTCAGGTCTTCTTCCGCGATCCCGAATTGCCGGCGCAGCGCGGGCACATCCAGCAGGTCCAGCACCTCGGCCACGCCCATCCGGCTCTCCGGCAGCGACAGCAGGCGTTCCAGCGCGATCAGCACCGGGTCGCGCCCGCGCGGCCCCTGGTCGGACAGGGTGTAGGGGATGTAGCGCGGGTCGTCCGGCGGCAGCTGGCCGAACACGGCCTCGATATGCGGGGCGTAGGCGTCGATGTCCGGCACCATCACGATCACGTCGCGCGGGCGCAGGTTCGGGTCGGCGTCGAAGTGCGCGAGCAGCCGGTCGTGCAGGATCTCCACCTCGCGCAGCGGGCCATGGGCGACATGGAACTGGATGGAGTCGTCGTCCGGCGCCACCGCCGGCCAGGCCTCGCGGGTCTCGCCCAGCGGGCGCAGCTCGCGGATGTCCTCCTGCAACTGGTGCAGCAGGCAGTCGCCGCCGTGCGGCTCGAAGTAGTCGACCCGCTTCCAGGCGAGGGTCTGCAGCACGGCGTCGTAGGCGGTGGGGTCGTCGTGTTCGTCCAGCAGGCCGATGTAGTCGCGGCCCTGCTTGCCCCAGGCGGCCAGCAGCGGGTGCGCGTGCTGGTGCAGCTCGGCGTCGTCCAGCACGCTGGGCATGCCGGCCTTGCGCGCCTGGCGCTGGCGCGTCGCGCGCAGCAGGTCCTTGTCGGCGACGATATCGGCCCAGTAGTGCTCGCAGGGGTTGTGCACGCAGACGAGGATCTGGCACACGCCGGCCAGCCCCTCCAGCGCCTCCAGGATCTGCCCGGGCATGGAGGAGATGCCGAACACGATCAGCCGCCGCGGCAGCCCCGGCGGGCGCTCGCTCAGGCCCTGCACGACCTCGCGGTAGCGGGCATGGACCGTGGCCCGGCTGGTGTCGGCCGCGCCCTCGCCGATGTCCTCGCGCAGCAGGCGCCACAGCGCGGCCTGCCAGCGGTCGTCCTCTCCCAGCGGGGTCTCGCGGCCACGCGCGTCGCGCAGGACATCGCGCCCGGCGGCCCAGGAGGTCAGCCAGTCGGCCCGGTAGACCTGATACTGGTCGAACAGGTCGGCCAGGCGCTCGGCGAGCTGGTGGCGCTTGCGCAGATCGCCGCCGTCGCGCGGGTCGTCATCGGCGAGAAAGCGCGCCAGCGGGGCGAACTCGGGGCGCGTCAGACACTCCGGCAGCAGACGCATCAGGCGCCAGATCAGCGGGCGCTTGGCATACGGGGATTCCAGCGGCACGGCCTCGAGCCCGAGCACCGCGCGATAGGCCGACCAGACAAAGCGCGAAGGCAACTGCATGTCCAGCGCGGCGGCGATGCCACAGCCGGGCGGGTCGGCATCCGGGTGCGCGGCCAGGGCGTAGCGCAGCCACTGCGCCATGCCGTTGCTCTGCACCAGCAGGGTCTCGTTCTCCAGCGGGCCGAGCGGCGCACGCTGCATCCAATCGACCACCAGGGCACGCAGCGACTCCAGATGGTTGCCGTGCAGCACCACCATCCCTGGCTCTAGCTCGCCGGACTGCGTCACCCCTGCTCCTTGTGCCCCATGTGAGCGCCGTGTAATGGGCCTACCCTACCAATGTGCACGCCCCTGCGCCCGCCCCCATTGGCATCCGAGCCAAAGCCGGTATCCTGTGCGGTTTTTGAACGCCGTCACAGAATAAAGGAAGGCGCATGCTCGCACTGCAAGCCGGGCTGGGACTGCTCGTATTCGTGGCCATCGCCTGGCTGCTGAGCGAACACAAGACACGCTTCCCCTGGCGCGAGGTGCTCGCCGGGCTGGCGCTGCAGTTCGGTATTGCCGTACTGCTGTTGAGCGTCCCCGGCGCACAGCATGCGTTCCTGTGGCTGAACCAGGTCGTGATCGCGCTAACCGATGCCACCCAGGCCGGCACCTCATTCGTGTTCGGCTATATCGGCGGGGACGACCCGCCGTTCGCGGTCGACGACCCGGCCAACAACTTCATCCTCGCGTTCCAGGCGCTGCCGCTGGTGCTGGTGCTCTCGGCCCTGTCGGCGTTGCTGTTCTACTGGCGCGTGCTGCCGGTGCTGATCCGCGGGGCCTCGCTGGTGCTGCAGCGGGCGTTCGGCATTGGCGGTGCCCTGGGCGTGGGCACGGCGTCGAACGTGTTCCTCTCCATGGTCGAATCGCCGCTGGTAATCCGCCCGTATCTGCGCCAGATGAACCGCAGCGAGCTGTTCGCGCTGATGAGCGTGGGCATGGCGACGCTCGCCGGCACGATGCTGGTGCTGTACTCGACCATCATCGGCACGGTGCTGGACGATGCGCTGGGCCACCTGATCGTCGCCTCGCTGATCAGCCTGCCGGCCGCGCTGCTGATCGCCACCGTGATGATCCCGCCGACCGCGCCCTCCACCGCCGGCGATCTGCTCCCCGAGACCGAGGGCGCGACCAGCGCCATGGACGCGATTACCCGCGGCACCCTGCGCGGGCTGGAACTGCTGCTGCAGATCATCGCGCTGCTGATCGTGGTGATCGCCCTGGTCGCGCTGGTCAACGTGATGCTGGGTGCGCTGCCCGAGGTCGCCGGGGCCACGCTGAGTCTGGAGCGCATCCTGGGCTGGCTCTTCGCCCCGCTGGCCTGGCTGATGGGCATCCCCTGGGCCGAGGCCACCACCGCCGGCTCGCTGCTGGGGGTCAAGACCATCCTCAACGAGATGGTCGCCTTCCTGCAGATGGCGGAGCTGGGGGACGATGCGCTGTCCGCGCGCAGCGAGCTGATCCTGATCTATGCGCTGAGCGGCTTCGCCAACCTGGGCAGCCTCGGCATCCTGATCGGCGGCCTCGGCGCGCTGGTGCCGGAGCGGCGCAGCGAGATCGTGAGCCTGGGCATCCGCGCCATCGTCGCCGGCACGCTGGCCACGCTGATGACCGGCGCCGTGGTCGGCATCGTGCATATCGCCTGACACGCGGCAGGGTCTGCCAAACGGTTGGCAGCCGGAGGCCGTTCCGGTGTAGGCTTCTGCCTGTCGATATGCAAACTGAAATATAACGAACAGCATATCCCCAGCCTCACCGTCACTGCGAGGAGCACCGCGACGAAGCACAAAAGCAGCGAAGCTGCGTTGAACGGCCGAAGGCCGGCCCGAAGGGCGAGCGCAGCGAGTAATCGCGACTGGAACCACCCGAACCCACCTGGACCCAACCACCGGGAAGCCCCCACAGCATGCACCTGCGCGCCCTCCTCCTGACCCTCGTCCTGCTGCTGCCCGGCCTGGCGCATGCCTCCGGCCCGCTGACCATCGCCGCTGCCTCCGACCTGCGCTTCGCCCTGGACGAAATCGTGGAGGCCTACCGCGAGGCCTATCCGGACGACCGCGTGCGCGTGACCTACGGCTCCTCCGGCCGCATGACCACGCAGATCCTGAACGGCGCGCCCTACGACATCTTCTTCTCCGCCGACATCGCCTACCCGAAGCGGCTCCACGCGGAGGGTGCCGCCGTCACCGAGCCGTCCGTCTACGCAATCGGCCGCATCGTGCTGTGGAGCAACCGCATGGATGCCTCCGAGCTGACGCTGGAGGACCTGACGCGCGACGACATCCGCCGCGTGGCCATCGCCTCGCCCACGCACGCCCCCTACGGCGTGCGCGCGAAGGAGGCGCTGCAGGCCGCCGGCGTCTGGGACGCGCTGCAGCCGAAGATCGTCAACGGCGACAACATCGCCCAGACCGCACGCATGGTGCAGGCCGGCGGCGCGGACATCGGCATCATCGCGCTGTCGCTCGCGGAGTTCCCCGATCTCGCCGAGCACCCGCACTACCTGATCGACGACGCGCTGCACGAACCCCTGACCCAGGGCTTCGTGATCACCCGCCGCGGCGCGGACAAGGACACCGCGCACCGCTTCGCCGGGTTCATGGGCCGCGACACCGCCCGCGAGATCATGCAGCGCTACGGCTTCGAGATGCCCGGGGGCGAATAACGGATGTTCGACCTGAGCCCCACGGACTGGATGGCGATCGAGGTCACCCTCAAGCTCGCGCTCTACACCACGCTGATCCTGCTGGTGATCGCCACGCCGATCGCCTGGTGGCTGGCCAACGGGCGCGGCTCGCCCGGCGTGCGCACCGCGGTGCAGGCCCTCGTCGCCCTGCCGCTGGTGCTGCCGCCCACCGTGCTCGGCTTCTACCTGCTGGTGCTGCTCGGCCCGGCCGGGCCGGTCGGCAGCACGCTGGAGAGCTGGGGCCTGAACCACCTGGCCTTCACCTTTCAGGGCATCCTGATCGGCTCGGTGATCTACTCCCTGCCGTTCGCGGTGCAGCCGCTGCAACAGGCCTTCGCCAACCTCGGCCGCCGCCCGGTGGAGATCGCTGGCTCGCTGGGCGCCGGGCGCATCGACCGCTTCGTCACCGTGATCCTGCCGATGACCCGCGGCGGCTTCATCGTCGCCGCCACGCTCGCCTTCGCCCACACCCTCGGCGAGTTCGGCGTGATCCTGATGCTGGGCGGCGCGATCCCCGGCGAGACCCAGGTGCTGTCCATCCTGATCTACGACCACGCCGAGGCGATGGACTTCGACTCCGCCCACCGCCTGTCCTTCGGGCTGCTGATCTTTGCCTTCGCCGTGCTGTTCATCGTCTACGCGATCAACCGCCGCTTCGACACGGTGCGCCTGTGACCCGGCCCGAGCCCGACACGCTGCGCATCAAAGCCCGGCTGGAACGCCCCGGCTTCGCGCTGGACGTGGACACCGCCTTCCCGCTGGAGGGCGTCACCGCCCTGTTCGGCCGCTCCGGCTGCGGCAAGACCACGCTGTTGCGCATCATCGCCGGCCTGGAACACCCGCCCGGCGGCGAGGTGCACTTTCGCGATACCGCCTGGCAGTCCGGCAAGACCTTCGTCCCGCTGCACCGCCGCCGCGTCGGCCTCGTGTTCCAGGAATCCACCCTGCTGCCGCACCTGTCCGTGCGCGGCAACCTGCTCTACGGCTACAAGCGCACACCAGAGCCCCTGCGCCGCCTGCACCTCGACGAGGTCGCCCGCCTGCTCGGCATCGACGACCTACTGGAACGCCGCGCCGACCAGCTCTCAGGCGGCCAGCGCCAGCGCGTCGCCCTCGGCCGCGCCCTGCTCACCAGCCCGGACCTGCTCCTGCTCGACGAACCCCTGAACGCCCTGGACACCCAGACCAAGCGCGAGATCATGCCCTTCCTCGCCCGCCTGTCCGAGGAGACCGGTATCCCCAGCCTGCTGGTCACCCACGCCCCGGACGAAGTCGAACGCCTCGCAACCCGCGTCGCCTTCATGCACGACGGCCAGCTCGAACGCCTGGAACCCCTGCGCGAGGCGCTGGCCCGCGCCGACTCCCCCCTGTTCCGCGACGAAGGCGCCGTCTCCGTCCTCCAAGGCGAACTGGGCCCAGCCGACCCCCATGGCCTCCACCCCTTCGGCCCCCCCGAGGCCCGCTACCGTGTACCGTCCACTCCGGGCACCGCCAACGGCGCCGGCCGCCCGGCCCGTCTGCGCATCGACGCCCGCGACGTCTCCATCGCCCTATCGCCGCCCCAGGACGTCTCGATCCTCAACATCATCCCCGTCACCATCGAGTCGCTGGATGAGGCGCCCGGGCACCACGGACCCGCACGGGTCCTTGCCGTGTGCCGGCAGGACGATGGGCAGACTTTGATGGCGGAGTTGACGCAGTTATCTACCGGGCGGCTGGGCCTCCAGCGGGGCACGCGTGCCCATGCGCTCGTCAAGGCTGTAGCCTTTCTCGACTGAGCGGCTCCAACGTACGCCGGGATTCGGACCACCCACGTGCCTGTTCGCAAACCCACACCGCCCGTGCCAGAATCCAGCTAACTGCCATGCAGGACGGCGTCCACACAACCTACCGTCTCCCGCAACCTGTCTACGCCGCTACATATCCAGGATCCATCGTCCCCCATGAATCATAACCCGGTGAATACACGCCCATTCTTGCCGCGCCCTCACCCGGGATATCTAGCGCGCACGTTCAACCATTACCCGTGCGCGCTATCTAATCACTGTTGGACAACGGAGTAGGTTAAGTTGCACGTAGCACTTTTTCTGTCAGCCCTCCTGCTTCTCGCCGTCGGTTCCTACCTTGCATTCCTCGCCAACGTCGCCGGTGCGAGCGTGACGTACGGGGCTGCAGTTTTCTGCCTAATATTTGTTTTCCTGCGGGATTTCAAGAGTTTCAAGGGCTTCGGACTGGAGGCGGAACTGCTTGAGCGCAAGATAGAGGAGGCCGACAAGACGCTGGATCAACTGAGGGCTATAACCGTTCCTATCGCAGAAATGCTCTTCTCCAATGTCGCCCGCGCCAACCGCATAGGTGGGCAGATGCCCAGGCGGCAGCGGCATGAACTTATGGAGCGGATACAGTCAGAGCTTCGCACTTGCGGAGTTCGACCTGAGCAGATTGAAAAGGCGAAGGTAGATTGGCATCGCTTCAACCTGATTGACCTTTCCCGACCGGTACTTAAGCCCCTAGAGGAAGCGGTCGAGGCCTTCATGGGGAGCGAGCTTCAGAAGGTGGGAGCGAATGAGCACACCTCACCTGGGATTGCGCTAGGCGAAGCATATCGAGAGAAGGTGCGAGGTCTGAGAGGCAAGTCATCAGATCCGTCACTCCCTAACCTCGTAGAAGAGTTCATCGATTCTGCCATTTTCCTTGATGATGATGCTAAGCGCCGTGTTCGCGAGGAAGTAGAGGGGCCGGCACGAGAACTGAGGCACTACCATACGCATCGAGACTTTCTGGATCGAGAAAAGTGGTTTGCTAATGGATGAACGGGAAACCGTCCAACATGACGCTGCAGCCGACGGCTCCGCCGCGGCTGAGCTTCGCGTTAGGCATTAGAAGGATTAGGCATGGGGATCCAGTCAGGTAGAGTCTTTCTTCATTGGAACTACTACATTGCGCTTGAGCAGGATCTGGCCAAGCTATCGCGCTATATAGAGTTCGCAGAGGGAAATTTTTCAACATATTCAATCGAGCTTGCACATCTTCTGTTGGCCGCTTCGTCCGAAGTGGATGTTGTCATGAAGGAACTATGCCGTATTCTGAGCCCCGATGACCAACGAAAGAATATTGGCGATTACAAACGAATCGTTGAGAAAGAGCTTCCCGTTCTGATTGACGAAAAGTGCTATGTGCACCGTTTTAACCTAACTCTTGAGCCTTGGTCGAATTGGTCGGGATCGTGGCACCCAGCGTGGTGGCGAAGCTATAACAAGGTGAAACACCATCGCGCAGAAAAGTATAACGAAGCTAACTTGAAGAATGCCCTGAATGCTATGGCAGGGCTTCATGCTCTCGTTGTGCATTACTACGCGACTTATTTAAAGGATGAGCAGGGCGTTACCGATATACGCAGGGTTACGGATCAACTTCAGCCAGAACCCGAGTTAATAAAGCTAGACGAGAATTACTACACCCATGTGCTCGCTCTCAATTAGTCGCTGCTTCTCGTCTTGCCTAACCAAAGCGTCACCGCGGACCGGCTTTTCCGCTCGCGCTCCAAATCCGGCCGTTCACGCTAAGCGCTGGATATCAATGTGAACTTTCCAAATTGGCTAAAGCTTATCTGGTGGGGTATCGCCCTTATCGGCGCTCTCGCATTCCTGCTATTTCGCCTCAGCGATATTCTGGTTGGACAGGCCCAGTTCGCAGATGTCATTGTCTTTCTCGTTTTCATTGGCCTCTGGATACTTCCTCTGGTGGCGGAAGTGAACATACTGGGAATTCATCTCAAGAATGAAATAGAGGAAATCAAGCGAGAGGTCGCTTTGGTTAGAAATTCCGTAGAAGTTCGGAACTCATTCAACCCACAAGTCATTGTTCCACCTCCGCCTTCTGAAGACGAACTCCCCGATTTAAGAGAAGAGGTAAGAACCGCTGTATCACAAGCTTTTCGCGAAGGGGAACCACCGCTACCTCCAGCCCAGGGGGAAACCTATCTGCGAATGAGGACGCACATTTTCTATTTGGCGTCCGTTACAACCTAGAGGTTCAGATTCGTAGAATTTATGACGCCAACATTAATGATCCAAGGCAAAGATATACATCAGTTATCGCCTATCTGAAATGGTTGGTGAGATCTGAGGTGATCTCGCCTAACCTAGCTCACGCCGTACGTGAAGTCTATTCCGTTTGTTCTGCTGCCATTCACGGAGAGGATGTTTCAGACAATCAGGTTCAGTTTGTAAGAGATGTGGCTCCGGAATTGTTGGCAGCTCTAGAGGCGGTGCGTTGATACCCTGCTGGCCCGGAAATGGGGACATATATATTTTCTAAGGTCCGACGCAACAGCTGACGCCGAAGAAGAGGAAAAATGGGGACAGATTTAGTTTTTCGCGTCCGACGGGGCGGCGCGATGGGTATTGGGGGTCAGACCTTGCCTTTTGCCCCTGTCGTGGCGGGGGGGCAAAAGGCAAGGTCTGAACATCCCTCTCGGATTTTCAAGGCTTGGGCGTCTCGCATGTGGGGCGGCGGTGGTACTCCCGTCCTTGACGGAGCATCGTCCAGATCATTCCGGAAAAGTGGGGACTGATTTATTTTCTCACGCCCCGAATAGAGGACACCCACTTTCTGCGGACCTGCCCGGAAACGAACTCGGCGCCCGAAGGCGCCGATCGAAGTGGCTGGGAGAGTGCCGGGGCCTAGCCCCAGATGTCCTGAGTGATGCCGGCGTACCAGGCGCGGGTGTGTTCGGCCTCCTGGCGGCGGAAGGTTGAAGACTGGCCGAGGGGACTGACGCCACCGGAGCCTTCTACCGCTGCCTGGGCGCCGTTTTGGTACTGGTACACGGCGGCGATGCTGACGCCGTAGTCCGGGGTGATCAGGCCGTAGCAGGTGCTGGCCGACGAAGGGTCAAGGGGCTCCTGGCCCGATAGCTCGCGCAGGATGGCGGCTGCGACGATCTTGCCCTGGTTGTTGGCCGCGTGGCCGGACTTGGGCATGGCACCTGCAACGCTGGCATCCCCGATCACGTAGATGTTGTCGTCCATGACGGACTTGAAGGTCCGCTGATCGACCGGGGCCCAGCCTTCTTCGTTCGTCAGGCCGGCATCGTGGGCGATCTGGCCGGCGCGCTGTGCGGGGACGAAGTTCATCACGTCCGCACGGACACGTTCCTGACCACCATCCGCATGGGCAGTCTTGCCGCTGACGTCGATCTCCTCGACGCGGCCGCCGTTGTGGCCGCCACGCCATTCGATCATGTCTCCGTAGTGCTCGGCCCATCCCTCCTCGAACAGGCCCTGCTTGGCGAAGTTCTCCTTGGGGTCGAGGACGATGACCTTGGAGCGAGGTTTGTGGGTCTTCAGGTAGTACGCCACCATCGAGACGCGCTCGTATGGCCCCGGCGGGCAGCGGTACGGGTTGGGCGGGGCGACCATGACATAGACCCCGCCGTTGGGCATGGCCTGTAGCTGCGCGCGCAGCAGCTCGGTTTGCGACCCGGCCTTCCAGGCGTGCGGGATCGTCTCCGCATCGGCCTCTTCGATGCCGGGCATGTCCTCGTACTTGAAGTCGATGCCCGGCGACATGACCAGCTTGTCGTACTGCAGGCTGTCGCCGCTTTCGAGCCGGACCGTGCGGCTGTCGGCGTCCACGCCAATGACCTTGTCCTGTATGACATCGACACCATCGCGATCGCGCAGGTTGTCGTAGCCGTGCGTGATCGCCTCGATGCTCTCGAAGCCGCCAAGCACCCAGTTACTGCCGTAGCAGGTGACGTAGGTGGCGTTGGGTTCGATCAGCGTGACGGCCATGTCCGGCGAGAGTTGTTTCAGGTAGCGCGCCGCGGTGGCACCGCCGGTGCCGCCCCCGACCACGACTACATGGGCCTTGCCAGCGCTATGCGCAGCAAGAGGGGTTAAACCGATGCCGGTCAGGGCGGCCGCGCTGGTGATCCCGAAGGCCTTGAGGAAGTGACGTCGCGTAAAGTTATGCATTGTTGTTATCCCCCGTGATCAGAAGCGCGCGAAGTAGACCGACATCGCTTCGATCTCCTCGTCGGTGTAGCCCTTGGCGTGACGATCCATGATGGTCGCGTCACGCTCGCCATCGCGGAATGCGCGCATCTGGCTCTGGATGACACCCGCCGAGACACGGCCGAGATCCGGAACACCTTTTTCGGCTGCGGCCGCGTTATGACAGGCCATGCAGGAAGCGGCCATCAACTGGCCACGGGTAATTTCGTCATTGTCGGCGATAGCCTGGGATGCGGTGCCGGCCATCGCCAGCGAGGCGACAAGCCCCGCCGCGAACAAGCGTGAGTGCTTCATGCGAACGAACTCCTGACGGTTGGGGTTCATGGTTCCCCGGCATTCAGCCGGCCCACTCAACCCCACTGCAGAAAGCGCGCCAAGAGCCCCGCCGCCCCTTGCTACGGCCGTTTTCGGTAGATACAGGCCAGAGCCGTCGGGGTAGCGAACGGACAATTCAGCACTTTGTCGGCCAAAGTGACCGGTTTGGCCGCTTTGTCAGCACAGGACAAACGAGGGACGGCCCTTGCATCTGATCCGAGCGCATGGCGCCAGACCCGGTTGGTAACGGCCAACGAACCGCTCCATGGGCTTTCTATTGGGTGTCATGAGCCTGCACTAGACTCACAGTAGCCCCCCACATCGGGAGAAGAGGACATGCTGCTCGAAGGGTCCTGTCACTGCGGCGCGGTGCGCTTTCGCGTGGAATCGCCGCATCCGTATCCCTACCAGCGCTGCTACTGCTCGATATGCCGCAAGACGGCTGGGGGTGGCGGCTATGCCATCAACCTGAGCGGACGCGCCGAGACGCTGGAGGTCGAGGGTGCCGAGCACACAGGTATCTATCATGCAGTGATCGACGGCGATCCGAGCGTCGGCGAACGCCACTTCTGCCGCCACTGCGCCAGCGCCCTCTGGGTCTATGATCCGCGCTGGCCCGCCCTCGTCCACCCCTTTGCCTCCGCCATCGACAGCGAACTGCCGACCCCGCCCGAGCACGTCCATATCCTGCTCGACAGCAAGGCCAACTGGGTGGAGGTGGAGGCAGACGACACCAGTCAATGCTTCTCCGGTTTCCCGGAGGAGAGCATCGCCGAGTGGCACCAGCGGCTGGGGCTAGAGATGAACAACGAGAGCAATAATGAAAACTGAAGCGGCTAGGCTGTATCGGACATTACTGCTCAGCGGCAGGACACCCATCTTCCTTCGCGCTTAACACGACTGCCGTAGGCTTCGAGGATTACCACTGATGACCATGCACAACCCTCCGCATCCGGGCGCGTTCATTCGCGAGGTCTATCTGGCACCGTTTGGCCTGAGTGCCCGCCAACTGGCCAGCAAGCTCGATGTCTCGCCTTCCACCCTGGGGCGCGTCCTGCAGGGACGCAGCGGGGTGAGTCCCGAGATGGCACTGCGTCTGTCCAAAACGCTCGGCCGATCGCCGGAAAGCTGGCTGGCCATGCAGGATCAGCACGACCTCTAAGTAGGAACAAGAGGACACCCATCTTCTCGATGCGGTGGCTACTCGTTGTTCAAGGTCAAGATGAGGACACCCACCTTCTTGAGACGCTGCTTACCGGGCCGCCTCGGCTTCCAGCATATCCACGAGTTCGGCGGCGGAGACAAGGCCGTACCTGATCCGGCCCTGGGGGGTGATGATGGTGGGGGTGCCCCGGAACCGCTGCTCCCGGGCGATGGCCAGATGGTCGGCCACGGGATGCGGGCAGTCTTCCGCCTTTATGGTCTCGCCCAGCTTGGCCCGGGTGATGGCATCCTGCCGGTCGTCGCTGCACCACACCGCCTCCATCTGCTCGAAGGCGTTGCCGATGACGGGGAACGCCGCATAGCGAATGCGGATGTCCCATAAGAGGTAGTCGTCGATTTGCTGATGGAACTCGCGGCAATAAGGGCAGTTGACGTCGGTAAAGACCGTCACGGTGTACTGGGCATCGTCCGGCTCAAAGACGATGAGCTCGTCCTCGTCCAGGCCTTCCACCAGTTGCACGATCTCGGCCTCCCGTTCCCCGGCGGCCGCGTTGCCGCTCAGGCCGAACACGAGAAGCGCCACGGCCACCAGAACCATGGGGCATGCGCAGACCCTGTTCCGTATCACGTCCACCGTCCTTCCGGCTTGATGCGCTGACAGCCGGTGTTTGTCGGCCTGCCGGATCCCCTGCCCCGATACTTATACCGATGGACCATTGCGAGAAATCCGGGTTCCGCCTGACCGGAAGGCGAAAACCAGCGGGAAACGGGCTCGGACCTCGATAGCATCATTTTAATGCCCGTTAGGGCGAGGCACCGGGGGGGCGTGGCAATCTCCGAACGCAACTCCTGACGTTTGCCTCTGCCAGTGGTGGATAGAGAGGACACCCAGTTTTTTCTGGCCATCATGGCGAGGTCCCGCAGGGGCCGTGGCCATCTCCGAACGCTACCTCTCGCGTCCGCCCTGGCCAGCGCTGGGGACAAACCCTCGGAGATCGCCACGGCGCTGCGCGCCTCGCGATGACGGTGTTTGGTTGCGAAGACGGGTTGAGAAGGCGACGAAAAAGAGGACACCCACCTGGTTGAGGTTTGCCCGCTTCGCTAGACTTAGCTGCTGCCCGCCTGGGCGCAGACGCTGGAAGAAGTGATGGATAGAGAGGACACCCAGTTTTTTCTGGCCGTCATGGCGAGGTCCCGCAGGGACCGTGGCCATCTCCGAACGCTACCTCCCGCGTCCGCCCTGGCCAGCGCTGGGGACACACCCTCGGAGATCGCCACGGCGCTGCGCGCCTCGCGATGACGGTGTTTGGTTGCGAAGACGGGTTGAGAAGGCGACGAAAAAGAGGACACCCACCTGGTTGAGGTTTGCCCGCTTCGCTAGACGTAGCTGCTGCCCGCCTGGGCGCAGACGCTGGAAGAAGAATTGACCGGCGGCCCGCTCAGTCCGACAGCAGCCGCGAGAAGATGGACGGCGCCGGCCCGTCCACGGCGACCTCGTCCCCCACGAAGGCGGGCCGGATCACGGCACGGTAGTTGCGGATGCGCTGCACGTAGTACACCGGCTGGTAACCGCGCGCGTAGCCGAACCGCAGATCGCGGTAATAGCGTTCCTCGGTCAGCAGCGGCAGCACCTCGCGCATGTCCGCCCAGCGGTCTGGGTCGCGATCCAGTTCTCTCGCCAGGCGCCGTGCATCCAGCAGGTGCCCGCGGCCGATGTTGTAGGCCGCCAGCGCGAGATACGTACGGTCCGGTTCCGGGATGTCCTCGTCCAGGCGCTCGTGCATCTGGTGCAGGTAGCGCGCGCCACCGCGAATGCTCTGCTCCGGATCCAGGCGATCCTCGATCCCCAGCTCCTGCGCGGTGCGCTGGGTCAACATCATCATCCCGCGCACCCCGGTGGGACTGCGCGCCTGCGGATCCCAGTGCGACTCCTGGTAGGCCAGCGCGGCCAGCAGGTCGGCTGGCAGTTCGTACTCGTCAGCGGCCTCCTCGAACACCGGGCGGAAATCCGGCAGCCGCTGGTCGATGCGCCGGGTCAGCGCACGCAGGTCCACGAAGTCGAATTCCGGGACGTAGGCATAGTACTGCTCGTCCACCCGGGCACGCACCTGCGTCCCCTCGTCGGTGTCCATCCACGCACCCGCCTGCGCCGCAAGTTCCTCGAAATCGGGGTGCAGATACCAGCCGATCGCGCGTTCATCACTCACGTCGAAGGCCACTTCCAGGTGCGGGAAGATCCGCTGGTTGAGGTCGACGATATGCGAGTCGGCCACTGTACAGTCGAGTTCGCCCTCTTCCACGGCCGCCAACAGCCGCTCGGTGCCCTCCGGCTCGGCGCGATGGGCCACCGGCTCGTCCAGCGCCTGCAGGGTTTCGACGTAGGCGCTGCCGGCGCTGACTGCCAGCTCCAGCCCGTCCAGATCGGCGGCCGACTCCGGCAGCGAGCCGCGATCGCGGTGACACACGACCTGCTCGGTCACCTCGGTATGCTGCGGCCCGCGGAGGAAATCCGCATCGCGCGATTCCAGATGCGTGAGACCGGCCGCCGCCATATGGACCTCGCCGGAGGCCAGGGTCTTCAGCACCTCGCCCACCGAGTCCACCACCTTCCATTGGACCTCCCAGCCACGCGCGGCTGCGAAGGCTTCCACCAGGTCGTGTTCCGGGCCTGCGGTCTCGGTGTGGCGGTCGTAGAACCAGGCGGTGGGGGCATTGCGGGTCACCACCACCAGTTCACCGGTGCCCTCCGGATGTTCCAGCGACGAGCCCGACACCCCCGGCACTTCCGACTGCCCATCCCCGGGACCACAGGCCATCAGCACGACCGCCGACGCGGTCACCAGACCTGAACGCCGCCAGCGACGCGGATGCAGCAAATGGATGTACGAATCAGTGGACATGAGATCCCTCCCCGAGCGGCGTCTCCTGACAGCCGGCTGGCCCGAACGGCCCGAAAGCTACCCTAGACCTTCGGTAGATGCGGTCCGCCCCACAACCAACCCCGATTTCATGAGGGTTGTGACGCGGAACCCCGCCGCGCCCCCTAGGGGTATCTACCAGGCAAACACCGACCGCCCGCAGGGAGATATTCGATGCAAGAAGTAGAGAAGGAAGAAGAGGACACCCACCCTCTTGATGCTGCAGCTACTCGTCGTTCAGCGCCAGTTGTCCCCCCAACTGACGGCGGACGAACCAGAAAGCCCAGCGGCGACAGGCTGGCGCGGACGGTTTACCCTCAAGGGGCATTGATCGAGTAAGGGCCTGCCCATGCCGTTTCCCGCACAGAAGACAAAGATAGTGGCCACCATCGGGCCGGCGTCCGACTCCCCGGACACGCTGCGGCGGATGATGCAGGCCGGGCTCAATGTGACACGGCTGAACTTCTCGCACGGCGATGCCGCCTACCACACCGACCTAATCGGCCGTATCCGCGAGGCGGCGCAGGAGACCGGCACCCGCGTCGCAATACTCGGCGACCTGCCGGGGCCGAAGATGCGGATCGGCGAGCTGGCCGAGGAGCCGATCGAACTGGAGCCCGGCGCGACGATCACGCTGACCACGGAGGACTGCGTCGGCGATGCTTCTCGTGTCAGCGTGTCGTTCTCCGAGCTGCCGGAGGCGGTACAGCCCGGTGATGCGCTGTTTCTGAATGACGGCTACATCGAGCTGGAGGTGGTGTCGGTCGAGGGCCACGACGTCACCTGCCGCGTGCAGACTGGCGGGGAACTGCGCTCGCGCAAGGGCCTGAACCTGCCGGGCATCGATCTCGGCATCCGCGCCTTTACCCTGGACGACCACGACTGGCTGCGGTTTGCGGCGGAACACGGCGTGGATGCCGTCAGCCAGAGCTTCGTGGTCGACGGCGACGACATTTTGGCCGTGCGCAAGGCGGCGGAGGCGCTGGGTTACAGCCCCTTCATCATCGCCAAGATCGAGCGGGCTGCGGCACTGGAGCAGCTCGACGGCATCCTGGAGGCTGCGGACGGCATCATGGTGGCGCGCGGGGATTTGGGGGTGGAGATCCCGATCGCGAGCATCGCCCGCGCCCAGCGCCGCATCACCCGGCGCGCCAACCAGCACAACCGTCCGGTGATCACCGCCACCCAGATGCTGGAGTCCATGGTCACCTCACGCCGGCCCACGCGCGCCGAGGCCACCGACGTGGCGAATGCCATCCTCGGCGGTACGGACTGCGTAATGCTCTCCGGCGAATCGGCCATGGGGCGTTATCCGGTGGAATCAGTGGCGATGCTGGCCGCTATCGCCCGCTCGATCGAACCGGAGCGTGACAGCGGCATGGCCCCGGATAGTCCAGACGAGCCCGAAGAAGCCGGGCACGATCGCGCGGTCGACCTGATCGCGCGCAGCGTATTCCACACCGCGCAACGGCGCCTGCCGCGCGTCACCCTGGCGCCCACGCTCAGTGGCGCGACCGCCCGGCGCATCGCGCGCCTGCGCCTGCCCTGCTGGGTCGCCGCCTTCACCCCGGATCCGGAAACCGCCCAGAACCTGCAGTTCTCCTACGGCGTCCAGCCGGTGGCAGTCGCCGAGGACCGCAGCGACTGGAACGACTTTGCGCGCCAGTGGCTCGCCGAGAACGCCATCCACGACGGTCTCGCCCTCCTCGTTCAGGGCCCCTCGGGCCCCAACCCCACCGGCAATCATCGCCTGGAGCTGCTCGAACTCGACAGCCCCCGCCAGGGACACGCACCAGGGCATACCTGAGCAAAGGTCAACAAGAACACATCCTTCTTCCCTGCCGCGTCATGGCGAGGTCCCGCAGGGGCCGTGGCCATCTCCGAATCCAACCCCAGACGTCCGCCTCGATCAGCGCCGGGGACATCCACAGAGATCGCCACGGCGCTGCGCGCCTCGCGATGACGGTGTTTGCTTCTCCGTCGTGATGAAACCTCAAAGGGGCGACGAAGACGAGGACACCCACCTTCTCTGCCGCGTCATGGCGAGGGCCCGCAGGGGCCGTGGCCATCTCCGAATCCAACCCAGACGTCCGCCTCGATCAGCGCCGAGGACATCCACAGAGATCGCCACGGCGCTGCGCGCCTCGCGATGACGGTGTTTGCTTCTCCGTGTGGTGAAACCTCAAAGGGGCGACGAAGACGAGTGACGAAGACGAGGACACCCACCTTCTCTGCCGCGTCATGGCGAGGTCCCGCAGGGGCCGTGGCCATCTCCGCATGCAGCCCCAAACGTCCGCCTCGATCAGCGCCGAGGACATCCACAGAGATCGCCACGGCGCTGCGCGCCTCGCGATGACGGTGTTTGCTTCTCCGTGTGGTGAAACCTCACGGGGGCGACGAAGACGAGGACACCCATCGTGTCCGCTCCGCAACGGGGTGGTCAGCGCCCGGGGTTGCTTGCGGCCGAGTGCCCAGGCTGTATGCTCGGGCGCTCCGCAAACACTGCCAGCGAGAACCACCACCATGGGTACGCCTGCCGACTCCCCGGACCACGAACCGCCCGAAGGCCCGAACCAAGCCGATCAGGACGGCTTTGCCGCGTTTGAACGCGGCGACTATCGGACCGCCGGGGAACTGTGGGCGGCCAGCGCCGAGGCCGGCTCGGCCTGGGCCCAGTTAGGCATGGGGATTCTGTATGCCGACGGCCTGGGGCTGGAGGCCGATGCCGAGCGTGCGCGCGGGTACTGGGAACAGGCCGCGGAGCAGGGGCTGAGCGATGCCAGCTTCAACCTCGGCGTGATGGCGGAGAAGGCCGACCCCGCCGATGCCGACGCGGCCCGACACTGGTACCGCCATGCGGCCGAGGCGGGTCACGTCGTGGCGCAGAACAACCTGGCCGTGCTGCTGCAGAACGCGGGCGACGAGGCCGCCGCCACCGAAGCCGTCCAGTGGTGGAAACGCTCTGCGGAGCACGGCGACCCCGACGCCCTGAACAGTCTCGGTGTCGCGCACCAGCAAGGCAGCGGATGCGCGCGCGATCGGGCCGCGGCAGCCGAGTACTACGCCCAGGCCGCCGAGGCGGGACACCGCGACGCGGCCTTCAACCTCGCCCTGGCCCTGGAACAGGGCGACGGTGTAGCAACCGACATGACCGGCGCCGCCCACTGGTATCGGCAAGCCGCCGAGGCCGGGGACCCGGACGCCGCAGCCCGCCTGGGCAACCTCTGCCGCGACGGCAACGGCACGCAGGAAGACCTGGCGGCGGCGGCCCACTGGTATCGCGCCGCGGCCGAAGCCGGCCATCCCCTGGCTCAGGCGAATCTGGGCGTCCTCCTGGAACGGGGGCTAGGGGTGGCTCAGGACGAGGCGGCCGCGGCCGCCTGGTACCTGGCCTCGGCGCGGCAGGGGCTGGCCCCGGCGCAGTACAACATGGGCATCGTGCTCGCCGAGGGCCGTGGCGTGGAGGCCGACCTGCCCGGTGCCTGGGTCTGGTTCGCGCGCGCAGCCGATCAGGGCCACAAGCCGGCCGCGGAAGCCCGCGACTACGTCCACCAGCAGCTCACCCCGGAGCAACGCAGCGAGGCCGAGGCGCGCAAGGCCGAGACCTCCCGCTAGACCACCAGCGCGGCAACCAAAGGGCAGCAAGCCCAATCCCCGCCTCGTCATGGCGAGGCCCGGAGGGGCCGTGGCCATCTCCAAACGCAACCCCGGACCTCCGCCTCGATCAGCGGCCGGGCATCCCGTCAGCGATCGCCACGGCGCAGCGCGCCTCGCGATGACGGAGCCGGCCCGAGAAAGCAGAGGCCAACCAGCTCGGCCCCCGCCTCGTCATGGCGAGGCCCCGGAGGGGCCGTGGCCATCTCCAAACGCAACCCCGGACGTCCGCCTCGATCAGCGGCCAGGCATCCCGTCAGCGATCGCCACGGCGCAGCTCGCCTCGCGATGAAGGAGCCGGCCCGTGAAGGCGACCGCCACCCTCGGCCGACGCGGCGCGGCGCGACGCGGTAACCGCAACATCCGCTCCCCCGCCGCAAGATTGTGGAAGCGACCCCGACCGGCCCAAGCCAGAATCCTGGATACAGGCCGCGCACACCAATCTCTGTGGCGGGGCCGCCATGCCAAAGCCAAGGTCACGCCCGGCCCGCGGCCGCGCAAGCCATGGACCACAGGAGGTGCATCATGTACGACCACTCGACCCGGCCCGCGGGAGCGCTTCGCCACCTGGCCACGGCTGCCGCCGCGCTCGCCCTGGCCGCCCCCTTGGCGAGCCTGGGGGCCGACGACGGCCAGGCCTTCATCTGGGATCCGGACTCCCCCGACCTCGAATGGAACCCCTGCCCGGCGTTTATGCCCGACGACTGCCGCCTGGCCGTCCTCCAGGGCGACCCGGCCGAACCCAACGCCGATGTGTTCTTCCTGCTGCCGGGCAACAGCACCGCGCCCCACCACTGGCACACCAGCGCCGAACGCATGGTGCTCGTTCAGGGCGAGATGCAGGTGGATTACGACGACCAGGAGCCGGTTGTACTCCGACCGGGGACCTACGCCTACGGCCCGCCGCGCCTGGCGCACACCACCCACTGCATCTCGGACGAGGACTGCATCCTGTTCATCGCGTTCGAAGACCCGGTGGATGCGCACGAGACCCACGACCACTAAGCCTGCCGCCCTCAACGGTTGTTGCCGGATGCGGTGCCCCCGCACCCGGCTCCTCCACCCGGATGGTGCAGCCGGTTGCTGAAGCAGAGGACCTTCGCATTTTCGAGAACTGCGAAGGGACACCCACTTTCGAAAAGTGCGTAGGGAAACCAATTTCGAAGGTGCGTGCTTTGTATGGCCCCAGCCTTGCGAGTAGCCCTTGCCCTATCCATTAGCATGTGCTTATCTTGTGATTCGCTCATACGAAGACCGAAGGAGATTCTATGCGAACCCTCAAGACGCTCGCCGCTTCCGCCGTTCTCGCCATTGCCGGTGCCAGTGGTGCAGCTCAGGCTGCCGAACCCAACAAGCTGTTCGTAAGCCTGACCTCGGCCGACGACCACACCCAGTTCATGTCCATGGTGCTGGCGAACCAGACCATGAGTCAGGGTCAGGAGATCCGCGTGCTGCTGTGCGGCCCGGCCGCTACCATGGCCACCGAAGACTTCGACGGCCCGACCATGGAGCCCGCCGGTCGCAACGCCCAGCAGCTGCTGATGAACCTCATCAACAACGGTGCCAAGGTGGAAACCTGCGCGATCTTCCTGCCCAACACTGACTACACCGAGGCGGACCTGCTGGACGGCATCACCCCCGCCGATCCGGAAGAAGTCGGCGCCTACATGGCCGACCCGAGCGTGCGCTTCTTCTCCAACTGATCCCCCGCGCAGGATCACGTCAGGGCCCTCTTCGGAGGGCCCTGTTGTTTTCGACTCCAAACCTGGCGAGCAACCGGCTGGGCATTACGGCCCTCCACTTCGGGTCCCTTCTCGGCGTCTGCGGAATGGATCCATCTGCGTAACCCGGTGAAACGAGCCCGGCAGGGAAATCCCAGCATCACATAGCTCGAGCTTGTCTTTTCGCTGGTACCCTGAAAGCATCTGCGAAGAACCACACAGCGCCTTCGCCGCCACGAGAACAATGCCATGAACAGCGGTCGAGACCTGCTGGACGGACTAGCCCAACTGACGGGCATACGTGATGCCCAGCGACTGGAACACAGTCTGCTCAAGACCCTGGACGACATCTACGAGTCCGCCTGCACCCGGACCATCCGGTTCGATGCCGAAGGCCGCCCCCGGAGCCTGCATTTCTACGATCGCAAGCGCGACGCGGTGATGAGCGTGCCCTTCGACCCCGAACATCCCTTTGTGCCCGCGGGGCTGCTGGATCAGGCACTGGCCAGCGGACACTGGGTCGCGGATCAGGACGAAGCGGGTCGCGCGATATCGATCTTCCCGATGTCGGGACTCAAAGAATTCAGCATCTGCCTGGTATTCGCCTTTGACCGGCACCTGGGCAGCAAGCGAGTGGACCAGCGCCTAGTGGAAAGCTTTCTCCTGGTCTATCGCAATTTCGTCAATCTGATTGATGATGCCCAGACCGACGCGCTCACCGGGCTGCTCAACCGCAAGACCTTCGATGACAATTTCCATGATCTGACAACGCTCGAGCGGATCAGCCCGATGCCGGGATTGCCGGAAGACCGCCGCCAGCTGCAAGAGCCGGGGCAGACCGGCGTCTGGCTGGGCGTGATCGACGCCGACGACTTCAAGAAGATCAACGACGGTTTCGGCCATGTGTATGGCGATGAAGTGCTGATCCTGCTCGCGCGCCTGTTGAAACAAAGCTTCCGCGAGAACGACCTGGTCTACCGCTTCGGCGGCGAGGAATTCGTGGTACTGGCCGAGTTCGCCGACGCCAGCCAGGCCATTGCCACCTTTGACCGGCTGCGCCGCGCTGTAGCCGAGTACCCACTACCACGGGTAGGGCGGCTCACCACCAGTATCGGCGTGACGCGGCTGGCGCCCTACAAGACCGCCAGCGCGGCACTCGACGAGGCCGACCAGGCCCTGTACCACGCCAAGGCGCACGGCAAGAACCGAGTCTGCCTGTATGACCGGCTGGTCGAGGAAGGTGCAATCAAGCCCACGCCAATCGAGGCGGGCGAGATCGAACTGTTCTGACCCCGCAGCCGTGCGGGACACTGCACGGCCTGCCGGAATACTGGGCGACCTACAGCGCCCGTGGACAGCGGGGAAGTCGAGCGCCGCCTGGCCGCGCTGGCGCATAACGTAGTCGCGCACAACCTCCTCTGAATGCAGCTTGAGCTTGCCGACCCACAGCGCATCGCTGTTTCACCTTCACCGAAGCTGCACGCATCCTCCTCGGGCAGGGCGCGCTAGACCCTTACGGAACCTCCACCTCGTCGACGTCCTGGCGCAGCAGGTCCAGGCGCTCCTGCACGGCCTCGGGGTAGTCCGCCTGATGGCGGCCGCCCAGGTGTTCGGCCAGGAAGGTTTCCAGCCCGGCGAAGAAGGCGAGCCGGTTGGTCTGGTCGACCAGGCCGTGGCCCTCGTCCGGGGCCAACAGGTATTCGACCGGGTGCCCGGCCTCGCGCAGCGCCGCGACGATCTGGTCGGACTCCTGCTGCTTCACGCGCGGGTCATTCGCGCCCTGCCCGACCATCAGCGGGGCCTGGATGTTCTCGACGTGGAACAGCGGCGACTGCGCCTTGAGGCGCTCGCGGTCTTCGGGGTCTTCCGGATCGCCGACGCGGCCGTGCATGCGGCGGATGCCGGCCTCCCAATACGGCGGGATGGACTCCATCAGCGTGATCAGGTTGGACGGCCCGACCATGGAGATGCCGGCGGCGTACAGCTCGGGCGTCCAGGTGAGCCCGGCCAGGGCCGAGTAGCCCCCATAGGAGGCCCCGAAGATCGCGACCCGGTCGGGATCGGCGATGCCCTGGTCGATCAGGTATTTCACGCCGTCGGTGACGTCGTGCTGCATCACGCCCGTGCCCCACTCCTGGTTGCCGGCGTTGAGGAATTCCTTGCCGAAACCGGAGGAGCCACGGAAGTTGGGCTGAAATACCGCATAGCCGCGGTTGGCGAGGAACTGCACGGTGCCGCTGTAGCCCCAGGTATCGCGAATCCACGGGCCGCCGTGCGGCATCACCACCAGCGGCAGGCCTTCCGGCTCCACGCCATGTGGCAGCGTCAGGTAGCCGGGGATCTCCTGGCCGTCGCGCGCGGTGTAGCGGATCGGCTCCATCGGCGCGAGGTGCTCGCGCGGCAGATCCGGGCGCCCCTCGTACAGTAGTTCGATCTCGCGCGCCTCGACGTTCGCGAGATACACGCTGCCCGGGTCGGTGTCCCGGATGACCCCGACCGTCCAGAGGGACTCGTCACGGGTGCGCGAGGTGATCTCCAGCTCGCCCTCGCCCAGCTCTTCGCGCAGCCACTCCAGGCGCGACTCGAAGTCCTCGTCATGGGCATAGATGCGCTGGCGATCCCCGGTGTACACGGTGGCCAGTAGGCGATGGTCCCGGTCGGAGAACTTCGCGCCACCGAGGTCGACTTCGCCCTCCGGGTCGCGGTGCACCAGCTCTTCTTTGCCGGTGGCCGGGTCAAACAGGACCAGCTCGACCAGATCGCGGTCGTCCCCCGCGTTGGTGCGCATATAGAGCCGCTCGCCGTCGGGGTGGAAGTTGGCGATGGAGCAGGTCTCGCCGAACGCGCAGGTGTAGATGGACTCGAACTCGTCCTGCGACTTCACGCGCAGGATCTCGGTGCCCGCGTCGTCCGTGGTGCGCACCGCCTTGCGCAGTTCGCCTTCGTGGAAGCCCCAGCCCTCGATCTCGGCGGTGTTCTTCGCCACAAGCGTCTTCTCGCCGGTCTCCAGCGATACGCGATAGACATCGTGCAGGCGCGGGTCGCGTTCGTTCAGCCCGACGAAGATGTACTCCGGGGTCGAGCGCGGGACATGCTGCACCCGCGCCTGCACGCCATCACCCCCGGCGAGCCGGCGCGACTCGGGGATGCCATCCTGCCCGGCGGCGTCCTCCAGCGCGATCACGCGCAGTTCCAGGTTCTCGTCGCCGTCGCGATCGCGCACGAAAATCAGGTGCCGCCCGTCGCGCGACCAGAAAAAGCCCATGATGGAACGCGGCTCCTCGGTCAGCGGACGCGCCGACTCCAGGGGCTCGCCCCGCTCCATCAGGTGCAGGTTCATCGCACCCTCGTGGGCGCTCACCAGTGCCACGTAGTCGCCATCCGGCGAGATGCGCCCGGCGGCATGCTGCGGATCGCGGAAGAACTGCTCCAGCTCGAGCAGCGGCGGCGCCTCGCCCTCGGCCCACGGGCCTTCGTTACCCTCCACGAGTTCGGCCTCGACCTCGGTCTCGGCAGCGCCAACGGCCGGTACGGCGAACAACGCCAGCGACACGCTCAACGCGATGGCCGCAGGCGACCTGCGCCGCTTCGTGATCCAGTGATTCGCCAACCGCTCACCCGTGGACTGCATGCCTGTCTCCCGTTACGTGCTGCACCAGCGACAGCCACGCACGCCCACGGGTTCCCGACAAGGCCCGGAATCGCCGGACAGTCAACGAATCGCCAAAATACGACAGGCCCCTAGTCCTTCCAGCCGCGAAAGCCCTCACGTACCGAGAGACAGCGTGCATAGCCCAGCTCCCGCAGCAGTTCGGCGGCGCGCAGGCTGCGCCGACCGCTGTTGCACAGGCACAGCAGGATCTGATCCTGCGTCACGTGGTAGCGATTGATCAGCGAGAGGAAGTGCTGAAAGTCGCGATCATCCGGCTCGTCCGCGTCCAGCAGTTCCTGCTCCTCCTCCGAGATCTCGCGCCCCAGCAGCTGTTTCAGCCGGAACAGCGGCACCGACACCGCGCCTTCCACCTCACCCTCCAGCTCCAGCTCGAAGGGCTGGCGGATATCCAGCAACACGGCCAGGCCGATATCGACCAGTTCGCGCGCCGAACTGACGCTGATTTCCAGTTGCGGGTCGTTCGTCTCGTTCGCCATGAAGGCTCCTTTGCACTCGGGATCGAAAAAATCGGGATTAGGCACACTAAAAATGCCACGATTCACATGGATTTGCCTTTTTCGGGGTGCCTGGGTAGCATCCTTATTTCTTTAATTCTAACAGACACTTATCAAACGATGGAGCTCACGATGACGGGAACCCTCACTTAGGCCGGGCGCCGAATGTTCCGCGCCCGGCCCATGCCTTCTTCTAACACCTGAACAGGAGATGCGACCGTGGCGCGCAAGAATTCGTCTTACCTTCGTCAAGCCTACGATTCCCAGGTCAATCGCTGGGTCCGCCAGGACTACTGGGGCGCGATTGGCACACCAGTCGACCTGGCCTCGCTACTCGAGAAGATCGAGAGCGAGACATCCCATACGGACACAGCTCCCCAGTGCGGGAAAGTCATCCAGGCTGGCTGCTGCGTCCGGTTACTGGACCTGCAGACCGAGGAAACCTATCTGGTCGAGCTTTGCGAGCCGGAGCATGCCCAGCCCGAGCGCGGCAAGATATCGATCCTGTCCCCTCTGGGCTCGCGTCTGCTGGGGCTGCGCAAGAACTCGCTGGCCGAGATCACGCTGCTCCGTAGCCGACTGCGATTCCTGGTGATCGAGATACTGGCACCGGGGCACAATCCCGACCAATAATCCATACATGCCTGCCGGAGGTTCACGCCCCGGCAGGCAGAATACCGTGTCCGTGTGCTGCCTCTTCATCTTCGCGAGAGGCTTTGGGCACAATCATTCCATAGCGGGGCCGCCACCAATTCCTTGCACCCTGCCCGAGGAGGATGCGTGAGGCTTTGGTCGAAGTGGAAAAAAGGCGGTGCGCTGCTGGCCGACGTGTTCAAGCGCAACGGGATCGACCCTACGGCCGCCGCTGCCCAGGAGGTGTTCAGCAAGATCCTGAACGAGGCCGAGGCGGCAGCCGATACACGCCTGAAGAACGAGCCGGCCGACGGAAGCCTCTCGCCCGACGAGCACAACACACGCTGGGAGGCGCTGTTCTTCGAGGAAATCCGCGCCCGGGCGAAGGCCCATGCCGCGAAGGTCAAGGGCCGCTGACCGAGGTGCCAGGCTCAGCCGTTCCGACGGAACACGCACCAGGTATACGGCTGCTCGGTACCGCCCGGAGTGACATGAACCTCGCGCCGTGACTGCACCAGCGCAAACTCCGAGCCAAACACGTCCTGCAGGGTCTCCGGCGAATGCCGCTGGACCGGCAGTCCTGAACACTGTTTCGGACCGTCCAGCGCGAAGGCCCCGATCACCACATGCCCGCCCGGGCGCAGGGCATGCTGCACCTGACGCACGTAGGCAGCGCGCTGATCCGCTCCGGTCAGGAAATGAAACACCGCACGATCGTGCCAGACATCGAAGATGTCCTGCGGGAACGCGATTTCGAGCACATCCGCTTCCAGCCAGGTGACGGCGCTGGCGCGCTCCCCGATCCGCTCCCGCGCCTTTCGCAGGGCCGCTGCGGACAGATCGAGTACCGTGAGGTTGTGATAACCCTCCGTCAGCAACTCATCCACCAGGACGGATGCACCCCCGCCGATATCGACGATGGCGGCTTCGGCACTCGGAGCCACCTCCCGAATCAAAGCCCTTGATGTACGGGCCTCGGACTCGTACCAGCCCACCGCCTCGGTATCACGCGTCTGGTAGACCTGTTCCCAGTGCTGCTTGTTGCTCATATGCGCTCCCAGGGAAACCCTGATTAATGGCCACGGCGGACGCTGATTGCGCCAGCCCGTTGACGAGTGCCGTGGATCGCCTGTGCTACCCTTCGCCACGTTTTCCGTGTAGCCGGTCCGCAGTCCATGAAATTTTTCCGCCTGATCAGCGTTCTCGAGGGGTTGTCGCTCATCACCCTGCTGTTTGTCGCGATGCCGCTGCGCACCTATGCGGATATGCCGCTGGCCGTCACCTATGCCGGCTGGGTGCACGGCATCCTGTTCATCATCTACGGTGCGACCTCGCTGATCGCCAGTCACTTGAGCGGCTGGTCGGTGTGGAAGTGGCTTCTGGTCCTGCTCCTCGGCGTCGTGCCGTTTGGCTTCCTCTACGTGGACCGCATGATCCGCCACGAGGCTTCCTCCAGCGGTGAGGCCGGGGCCACCCAAAGCGCAAACTGAAAACGGCCACCCCAAGGGTGGCCGCCAGTTGCAGGCCGTACCACGAGGCCCGTTAGTCGCTCTTGGCGAGCTCGTCGCTACCTTCGCGTTCCTTCAGTGCATCCTTGACCCCTTCCGGAAGGTCAAACGGAACCCCCTCGGGCGGACGGAAGTTCACCGGGATGTCCCCGGTCAGGGATTCCATGAAGGCCACCATGCTCTCGACCTCGTCATCGCTGAGTTCCTGCCCAAGCTGGATCAGCGCCATGATGCGGGTTGCGTCCTCCAGCGTCTCGACACTGCCGTCGTGGAAGTACGGGCCGGTGTTGGCGATGTTGCGCAGGATCGGCACGCGGAAGAAGTACTGATCGCTTTCGTCCCCGGTTGCAGCCATCAGCCCTTCGTCGATGTCGTCCGGATGGGTGCCGGTATGTTCCCAGTAATCCTCGACCACCCCGAAGCGCTGGAACTGCTCGCCACCGGCCAGCGGGCCACCATGACAACCGGCACAACCGGCATCCATGAAGTTGCGCAGACCACGCAGCTGGATTTCGCTCAGGACGTCGTCTTCGCCATCCAGGAAGTCATCGAAGGGTGCCGGATTGCGCAGCGTAGCCTGATAGGCCTGCAGTGCGAGGCCATAGTTTTCCGGGTTCACGGCGTCATCGTCGTCGGGGAAGGCCTCCTCAAATTTCTCGGCATACCCGAATTCTTCGAGCAGCGGCAGGATGTCTTCCTGCTCGTCAAAGCCCATCGAACCGGTAATCGAACCCTGAGCCTGCTCGGCGCCCGTCTCGCGGTCGCCCAGCCAGCGGTTGGCCTTGGTGTCCATGGAGAAGAACACGGTCTGCGAATGACGCCCGGTCTCGTTACCGCGAGCATCAATGGACAGGCGGCGCAGGTCGGAACCCCAATTCTCCTGGTAATGGCAACTGGCGCAGGCGGTCATGCCGTCCCGCGACAGGCGCTGGTCCCAGAACAGGTGCTCGCCGAGGACGGCCTTGGGATCGTTGCGTTCCTCGAAGTTGGAAGGCGTGACCGCGCCAAACATCACCCGCGCGCGATCGCGAAGCTCCTCGGCATCCTCGCTATCGGCCTGAGCCGAGGAGAAACCAATGCTGGCGACCGCCAGCACGGTGCTGGCCAGCAGTGAGTGGACCAATGGACGGGACTGGAAGCGGAACGGTTTCATACTGAACCTCCTGTGGAGCAGACGCGGTTCTGCGGGTCCGCGTCTCTGGATGGGCCGAACACCGGAGCTGCGAGGGTGGCGTTCGGCGGCAAGGACAAGGCTTTTGGGCCTGGGGACAGGCTACCGAACCACCTCAGTCATCCATTGATGCAGATCATATTCAGCTTCGATCCGGGGGAACGGGTCTTTCGCCGCCTGGTCTTGCCGGCTCCGAAATGGCGTTTCAGCACCAGGATCCGGGATAGCCGCTGCACGGTTTCCAGGATTGTCTGTTGAAGATGTGGGATAACAAAAGTTGTGACCCAGCGTGGGACACCGGTGGCGGGAGCCGGTTTTGCCAACCCGGGAGACACGAGCTTAAACCTTGTGCCTTTGCGTGCATGGCATCGCAAGAGGGCATCGCGCGCCCCCGGCAGCCGCGAGTGGCGACACCAGGCGCGCTCCGGTTTGAGCGCGCCTGGTGCCGATCAGCGCGACTCAGTCCGCGTCGCGCAGGAGCTGCTGCTCCATGTCGACAATGAAGCCCGGCAGGGTGTCCAGGTCGTGCTGATCACGCACACCCTCCTCGCCCTCACGCACCAGCTCGCGGCCAGGATGGTTGTCGCTGTGCAGGAACTGATAGGTGATCTGCCCGGGGTAGAACACCTCGACCTCGGTCCATTCCAGATCGGCGTCGCCCAGATCCCCATCGACGCGCCGGGCCACGATGTCGGCCTCCCCGTCTTCCAGCCCCAGGGTCATCGGCAGCGAGACCAGGTGCCAGCGCGCGCCCGCGGCACTGTGAACCGCGAAGGCCACGTTGTAGGACGCTCCGTGTTCCAGGGTCTTGCTGTCACGGTCATTGGGTGCCTCGAGCGAACGGGTCAGCGCAATCCGCCAGGCGCCGTCTTCGTAGCTACCATCGGCACGGATCGCGCCGCGACTGCCGCTCGGCTCTTGCAGGAACCGCTGCGGGATCACGTCGCCTTCCTGCCAGTCGTGGTCCGGATCGAAGGCGACCGCATTGCCCTCGTGGATGTAATAGAAATCGTCCTGCCCGTACTCGCGGGCGATCAGCGCTTCCCACTCCAGGGCGGGGGCTCCGACCTTCTCCGGATCAAACATCCAGGCGGGTTGATCGGCATCGTCGTCCCAGTTGGTCGTGAACATGCTGGTGCCCTCGGACGACAGGCGGTAGTGCAGCACGTAATTGTTGTCCGCATAACCCATCGGATGGCTGCGGTGCGCGCGCCACTGCCACAGGTCGAGGAAGACGCCATCGGACTGCAGCTGATCCACGGCGTCATCATCGAGAATCTGACCCCAGGAGGTCTCTTCCGGGTCGTCCGTAACACGAGTCTGCGGGAGATACTTGCGGACATCGCTGCGCCCGAGCTCGCCACCCAGCTTGGGATGCTCGCGAACCGCATCCGCGTCCACCTCGGAGGTCAGGCTGCGCATGCCGTCATGCGCGGTCATCCACCCGCCCATGCGGTCGAAGCCTTCCACCTTGCCGTCGTCCAGCATCATGGAGATACGGTCCTCGTACAGGCCGTGCTCGTCCGGCCCCGGGCCGCCGGATCCGTAGCGCACCCACTCGCCATCCTCGTAGCGCCAGACCTGGTGATACCAGCTGGGGGTATCCGTCTCGTACTCGTAGTGGATGCGGAAGTCGTCGTCGTTGTAGACCGCGGCAACCCGCAGGACCGCGCGGGCATCCTCTTCGGCGGGAATAAAGACATTACGATCCGTGTCCACGACACGAGGTTCGGCCAGCGCCAGGGCCGGGCAGGCGCCCGCGACCGCAAGCGCCATCAGTGTTTTTTTCATGTGCTTCTCCCTATATGCGGTTTCAAGTATGTGTTGAAACCCTTACGACCGTGAGGGACTTGACAGGTTCCTGCCGGATGCCCCGGCATGGGCTCTGGCCAGAGGCACTACAACGCTGTCCGACCCACAGCCGTGTTGTTCGGCACCTTGGTTTGCTGCCATCGAAGGTCCCGGCAGCGATCGATCGGGCACGCAGACTCACGACGCAACATCACCCAAGGAGACCGGGATGGATCACCACGACGAAGAGTTTCTCCGGCGCGCGCAGGCCGCGCGAGAGCGCATCAATGAAATTGAACCGAAACAGGTCGATGCCCACCTGGCATCAGGCGCCATCGCCATTGACGTGCGCGAGCCCGAGGAATACCAGAAAGGCAGTCTCCCGAACGCCCGGAACGTTGCGCTGGATTCGATCACCCGCCAGATCGAGGGAGTGGTTCCCGACAAGGACGCGCCCATGGTGTGCTTCTGCAATGGCGGCAACCGCGGGGCATTGGCAGCGGCCCAGCTGGTGGATCTGGGCTATACCAATGTCCAGTCCATCGCGGGCGGGCTGCGCGCCTGCCAGGAGCCGGACGACACCCCGGAAAGGTGATCATGCCCCCTGATCAGCACGAAGACCGCACTGACTTGCGACCAGGCCCCGTTGACAGCCGGGCATGCGCGCGAGCATCAGGGGCCGGCCGAAGCTTCCACATCACGATCGCGCGCGTGGTTTAATCGGCCCCTCGTCTTTCGGATAGCGAAGCCGCCATGATTGCCGTGATCTTTGAAGTGGAACCGCATGCCGAGCGCAAGCAGGACTACCTGGACGCGGCCGCGCGCCTGCGCGAGCACCTGAAGGACGTAGACGGCTTTATCTCCATCGAACGTTTCGAGAGCCTGAGCCAGCCGGGCAAGGTGCTGTCGCTGTCGTTCTGGCGCGACGAGGACGCGGTGCGCCAGTGGCGCAACCTTGAGGCGCACCGTCAGGTGCAGGCGGCCGGGCGCGGCGGCATCTTTGTCGACTATCGCCTGCGCGTGGCCGAGGTCGTGCGCGACTACGGCATGCACGACCGCGACCAGGCGCCATCCGACTCCCGCGCCGCCCACGGCTCCTGAAACCTGCCTGCGGCGGGCGATCACCGCCGCCTGTTTCGGATGGTGCCCCGCTCGGGCCGAAGTCAGTCGCTGTCGCGCACGATGATGCGGCCCTGCATGTAGGGGTGCGGGGCGCAGATGTAGTCGTAGGTGCCCGGCTCGGTCAGGGTGACGCTGTCGCTCTCGGCGTGTGCCAGCAACTCAGTGGCGAACGACTGCGGACCGCTCAGGGCCACCGCGTTGTGCGCACCGGAGGTCTCGCCGTGTCCGTAGGTGAAGACATCCTCGTTAACCCAGGTGATCTTGGTGCCGGGCGCCACCTCGACGATCTTCGGGTAGAAGGCATTGCCCTTCATCTCGATCACGACTTCCTCGATATCCGAGCTGAACCGAACCGGCCGATCGGCCCGCGCGGGTACCGGGTTGGCATCGGCGTCCGGGATGCCGAATGGCGAAAGAATTCGCCGCGCTTCGCCAATCCGCTCTTCCAGTTCCGCCGGCTCGTAGCTCGGGCCCTCGGCCAGGATCTCGGAAGGCGTATCGGCGTCCGCACGGGCATCCAGCAGCCCAATGGCACCGCGACTGGTGCCCCCCACGCCATGATCCAGCATGGTGTAGACGCCCTCCTCCGGCGGTATCCGGAACTCGATCACCCAGGAGTCCGAGGGACCCGCGGTGACCGTCTGCCCGCCGGGCCACATGGCCTCGGGGTGGCCCTGCCAGTACACGTAGTCCCAGACGATGCCGACGATATGGAAGGTCGAGAGCAGGTTGGGCCCCACGTTCAGGAAGTACATGCGCACGTAATCACCGGGGCGCACCGGGATGGGGTTTTCCACGTAGCGGAACAGCTCGCCATTGAAGGCGGTGTAGCTGGGATCCCCTTCCACCGCCTCCTTGCCGCTGGCGTACAGCTCGTGCTGCAGCATGTAGAGCTTCAGATCGGGTTCCTGGCCCAGGTCCTCTTCCAGCTGGTACGGCTTGTCGCGCGGCTCGACCACCATCATCCCGTACTGGCCGAACATCACGTGCATGGGGATCGCATGGCCGCCCGGCGCACAGTGATACATGAAGACCCCCGGCGTGGTGGCGCGGAAGGTGATCGACTTGGTCTGCCCGGGCATGATGGAACCGACATGCTTGGAGGTCTGGGTGTAGGCGGCATGGAACGACGCCCCATGCATCACCGCCCCGCTATTGGTGATCTCCATGCGCACGATGTCGCCCTCGGTCACGCGCAGGGTCGGGCCCGGCAATTGGCCGTCGATCAGAAAGCCGTCGTAGACCACGCCCTGCCCGATCGGCACCTGGCCCTCGTTGAGGTCGATCCGGAGCACGTGGTCCGGTTCGACATCCTGCGAGGCGTACCCGGTCGGCCGCGTCTCCAGCCCCTCGTCGCGCTCGATGATCTCGATGAAGTCGCTGTCACCGAACAGCTCGCTGAAATCCGGCCCCGGCGACGCCTGCGCCGCGGAGGCCAGCCACCAGAACAGTCCAATCACGCACCAGACCACGAGGTGCATACCCCGGTGGTGGTAACCCATGGTCGAAGATGCTGCTTCTGTGTGTTTCATGGCGCTTTCCCCCGGGCCGCGTGCACGGCACCCCATACAAACCTGTATTGCCTATATACCTATTTCTAGACGCACGGAACGAAGTTGCGCAAGTCACGCGCCCATGGGGCTACCGATAATTGCCTTGAATACGGCCCGTCACCGCCCATGGAAACGGCCTTAGCGCTGGCCTATAGGAACTTCTTTACCTCCGGGAAAGGAGAACGGTCATGGGCATCGTCGAGGAGTTCAAACAGTTTGTAGCGCGCGGCAATGTCATCGACATGGCCGTAGGCGTGATCGTGGGGCTGGCATTCGGGCAGATCGTGTCGTCGCTGGTGTCGGACGTGCTGATGCCGCCCATCGGCCTGCTGGTCGGCGGGGTCGATTTCTCGGAGCTGATGATCGTGCTGCGCGAGGCGGAGAACGGCGTCGCCGCGGTGACGATCAATTACGGCATCTTCATCAAGCGCGTGGTGGATTTTCTGATCATCGCGATGGTGGTGTTCGCCGCGATCAAGATGATTGGCCGGCTGCAGCGCAAAAAAGATGCCGCGCCCGCCGAGCCGCCCGCCCCCAGCAACGAGGAAAAGCTGCTCGCGGAGATCCGCGACCTGCTGAAGTCGAAGTAGCGGCGAGGGAGGCCCCCGCCGCCAGTTGGCATCAGAAGTCCTCGAACTCCATGGTGCGGAAGACGCGGCCGGCGTTTTGCCGGTGGAGCTCGTCGTAGGTGTCCAGGTGGCGGTAGGCCGACTGATCGATGTTGTAGGCGTCGTTCAGCGTGCCACCGGTATCGAGAATCTCCTGCACCTCCTCGCGCAGGAAGACGAGGTAGTCGCGGGTGTACTTGCGCAGCTGCTCGAAGTCGGTCACCGGACCGCCGTGGCCGGGGATGATGTAGTCGGCCTCGATCGCCTCCAGCTTGTCCCAGGTCTCGATCCAGCCGGCGGTGTCGGTGTACTCGAAGATCGGCAGCATGCGCTCGTGGAAGGCGAGGTCGCCGGTGATCAGCGTCTTGCGTTCCGGGGCCCACAGGGCGATGTCCCCCGGGGCATGCGCGGGACCGAGGTAGAGCACCTCGATAATCTCGCCCCCCATGTCCAGCTCGACGCGGTCCTCGAAGATCTTGTCCGGCGTGCCAAGCTCGGTCAGGAACGCCTTGTCACGGGTGCGGTTCGGCGCGCCCTGCAGGCTGCGCTGGCCGTTCTGCTCGATCTCGCGCGCGGCGTCCTCATGCGCGATGACGGTGGCGCCCTGCTCCTGCCAGTAGGTCATGCCGAGCATCGCATGTCCCTGGGCGTTTTCCAGCACCACGTACTTCACCGGCTGGTCCGTGCGCTTCTTGATCTCCTCGTGCAGGGACTGAGCCAGCAGATAGTTGTCGCCGGCGTTCATCACCACCACGCCATCGTCGGTGATGATGAACGACAGGTTGTTGTTATGGCCCGAATTCTCGTAGGTCGAGGGCTGCGTGGCACCGATCGCGGACCACACGCCATCGGTCACCTCCTGGGGCATAGCGTAGAGGAAGGAATCCAGCGCCTTGTCGAGCACGTACAGCGGCAGCTCGGCCTCCTTCCACTCGGGGAAGCCGCCGGCGTAGTTGTGCACGTTGGTATACCCCATGCGCTCGAGCGTCTGCGCTGCGAGCGCGGAGCGGCGGTTCTCGTCGCTGTAGACGACGATCGCCGTGCCCTTGTCAGACACCGCACCCGGGATGCGAAACTCCAGCTCGCCCCGCGGGATGTTGAGCGTGAGGTGCGAGCGGATCTGCCCGCCGCCCAGCTCGATCTCCTGGTGCGAGCGCACGTCGATCAGGACATGGTCCGGCTCGTTCGCGATCAGCTCGCGCAGGCCCTCCTGGTCGATATCGGTGACCTCGGACCGGGCATCCTCGACCAGGGAATCCGCGGTGATCTCGTCCCCCTGCGCGACGGTTGCCGCCGCGAACAGGGCCAAAGCCAGCCATGATGTACGCATCGGGGTGTCCTGTTGTTGCCGGATGTGATTCCCTGAACATAGACAGCCACGGCGCGAGCTTCCATAACAGCGCCCGGCAACGGAACGCCCAGCCCAAGGGGTACAGGAGAAACCACCATGACAGACGCCGCCGAGCTGGCGCGACTCAAGGAACGGATCGATCAACTGGCCGGGATGGCCGCCGATGAACATGCGGCTGCGGCACGCACGCTCGCCGACGAGCTGAAGGGAGAGCTGGCGGCACGGTCAAGTGGCGATAAACCCGCCTCGGGAACCAGCCAGGCGGACCATTCAGGGGAGTTGCGGGCACCCCGGGAGACGAATCTGAGATGCCCGCGCTGCACGCTGCATTCGTTCAACTTCCAGCCCGGCTCGATGCGCACACGCGATGACGGCGCGGGCTACGAGGCGCGCTTTCACTGCATGAGCTGCGGCTTCGAGGACTACGCGCCGGTCAAGCCCCGCTGAGGGAAACGCTGAGCGGGCCTGGGGCCGCGTGATCAGCGTGGATGCGTGTGCAGCCAGGTGCGCAGGCGGCGGGTCTTCTCGACCATGCGCCAGAGGGAACGGCTGTTGTTGTAGCGCGAGACGTGCTGCAGCGGTACCCAGAGGATGTCGTGCGATTCGTGGCTGCCGGGGACCGGAAGGCGGTCGTCGATCTCCAGCAGAAAACGCACGTCAATGTGCTCGTGCATCGGGAAGTGCGGGCTCGCCGGGATCGTGTGGATGTCGAGGTCGAAGACGTCCTCGGCCACCAGGTGGATATGTTCCCGCGCCAGGCCCGTTTCCTCGTGGATCTCGCGCAGGGCGACCTGCAGGATGTCCGACTGGCCATCGGCATGCCCGCCCGGCTGGAACCACCGGTGGTGCTTGCCATGCAGCAGGAGCAGCGCGCGCTCGCGATCCGGGCTGACCACCCAGGCCGAGCCGGTCACGTGCGCCGGCAGGAGATCGCAGTGGAAGCAGTCCGGATGGGCCTGCACGAAGTCCAGTGCGCGGCGCACAAAGCCGGCTTCCTCGATGAACGGGGTCTGGTGATGGGCGAGCAGCTCGAGCAGTTGCGCGCGATGCATCTTATGTTCCGGCGGGGTTGTGCAGGGCGTGGATCGCCGCCCGCGCCGCCTCGTCGATGTCCGCCTCGGAGCCGGCCAGCGTCAGGCGGCCAAACGCGCCCACCGCGCGCACGTCGATCAGCGAGACATGGGAGGCCTTCAGCGCCTGATTGGCCGCATAGATGATGTAGCCGGCCGGCTCCGCCTCGAGGATGAACATGCTCTGGTCGGGCAGGATCATGTTGCCGCGCCGGTTCTGGCGGTTGATCAGCACCGTGTGATCCGGCGTCATGCCGCGGATCGTCTCCTGCCACGGGATACGGCAGGGCTGGCGTTCGGACTGATCCGCGCCCAGGCGCTGCAACAGCACACGACCGGCCTCCTGCACATCGCTCTGGTCGCGATGGTGGATCACCATGGAACCGAACTCGCGCTCCACCACCTGCTGCGCGAGGTGCACCCGGGTGGCCTTCAGCGCGACGTCCGTCAGCCGGTGCACGGCCATGCCCGGCGACACCTCCACCCACAGGCACGCGTCCCCCGGCACGGGCAGAAAGCCCTGGGAGACGGTGGCCATGTATTCCGCCAGCTGAGGCTGGAGGGAATCCATGTAGACGTAGGTGCGCAGTTTGATCATCGATTCGCTCAGGGCCGGGGCAACGCCCCGTTAGCCCCCGCGCGGCGCGGCCCGGGCCCGCGCGGGAATCCGCACACACGAATTTGAGCCGCCAGAAAACCGCCGGCTTGTTCGCGCACACGGGAGATATAGAGGGGCGTATTGTGAACGCAGCGGCCCCGAACCTCAACGCCAGACGCTCCTGCGCTGCGCGAAACGGCGCATTTTTGTGACACGGCGGAACGACAGTGAGGGTGGCTGACTCTACTCTCGAGACAGGACATCCATGGTTTTGCGCCCTGCCCGGGAGCCTGTATGAGCATCAACCAGGAAACGGACCTGAGTCGCCATCACGAACCGCGCGATTTCTCCGACCGTGTCGCACGCGCCTTCACATCGCTGATGCGCCTGTTCGCCGACACCTTCTTTGCCCGCCGCTACGGGCACCGCGCCGTGGTGCTGGAAACCGTCGCGGGGGTCCCCGGCATGGTCGGCGCCACACTGCAGCATCTGCGCTCGCTGCGCCGCATGGAGGACGACCACGGCTGGATCCGCACGCTGATGGACGAGGCCGAGAACGAGCGGATGCACCTGCTCACCTTCATCGAGATCGCCTCGCCCAACTGGCTGGAGCGGCTCCTGATCATCCTGGCGCAGGGGTTCTTCTACACGCTGTATTTCCTGATTTACGTGGTCTCCTCGCGCACCGCGCACCGGATCGTCGGCTACTTCGAGGAGGAGGCCGTGATCAGCTATACCGATTACCTGGAGGAAGTGGAGACCGGTGCGATCGAGAACATCCCGGCACCGGATCGCGCCATCCAGTACTGGGACCTGCCGGAGGGCGCACGCCTGTCCGATGTTATTCGCGCCGTACGCGAAGACGAGGCCGGCCATCGCGACGTCAACCACGGCTTCGCCGACCTGCTCGACAAGAATACTTGAGACAGGCATGCCGAGGCATGGGCACAAAAAAGGCCGTCACATCCCTGTGACGGCCGGAAAAGGGACCGTGTGAGAGGTCCCGGAGGTGCTCAGTAGACCGGAACCAGCGCGTAGCCCTGATTCTGGTAGCCCATCACGGCGATGAAGCCGCTGCGGACCGGCTTGATCGCATCGAGGACCTTGTCGTTGTCCACCCCATAGGCACGCGTGGCCGCGGCACAGACCTCCATGCGCACGCCCAGCTCGTCCAGGCGTTCGACGGCCTTCGCGATCTCCTCCAGCGTGTCGCCGTGGTCCATCGCGATCTCGGGCTCGGGGTCGGTGGTGATGAACTTGACCGCCTCGGCGATGAACACCATGCGCAGGTCCGGTTCCACGCCTTCCTTCACCAGATTCTCGTGATTGGTGGCGATGCCACGGAGGTAGGCGAGCATCACGTCGGGGTCGGACTTGCGCATGTCGTAGACCGCGCGCATGGTCTCGATGCCCTGGGTGGCCTCGCGGTTGTCCAGGCCTTCTGCATTCGCCTTCGAGATCAACCCGAGAGGCAGCAAGGCGGCCAGCAGCAGGATCAGGATTCGGTTTCGCATGAGCTATGTCTCCTTTGGGGTTGGGGCCCGCTTGTCTTGTTTTCGGGCCCGGTGTGGCCGCATTAGGCGGCTCAGTAGATCGGGATCACTGCGTAGCCCTGGGCCTGGTAGCCGGTCAGCGAGACGAAGGTGTTGCGCACCGGCTCGATGCCCGGCAGCAGTTCGCCGTGATCCACCCCGAACAGGCGGGTGGCAACGGCGCACGACTCCATCCGCACGCCCTTCTCCTTCAGCGCGGCAATGTGTTCCTCGATCGCATCCAGATGGTCGAACTCGGTCAGCTCGAAGCGCTCGCGATCCTCGCTGACCATCGTCACCGCCCGACCACGAAAGGCGAGGATCATGTCCGGCTCGACGCCCTGATCGGTCAGGTCGTTGAAGGTCTCGCGGATTACCATCAGATACAGCGCAAGCAGCTCTGGGTCATTGTTGTTCAGGTCAAACACGACCCGGCCCTGGTCGACACCCTCCAGGGCCCGGGTATCCGTCGGTTCCGCATGCGCGGACAGTGACACCACGGACAGCGTCAAGATCAGGGAAAGAACAGCCAGCATTTTCATTCTTCGGTCTCCTAGGTGGGGTGGTTTGTGGCCGCAGGCGGATCACTCGCAATCGCCCGCCAGGCCGCGTCCTGCATCGACGCGAGGTAGCACGACAGGGGCTCTTCGAGGACGCCGTCCAGATGAAGGTGGAGCAGGCGGATCGCCCCGCCAAACGCCACGGTGGCAGCGACCGGGACTTCGATAGGGCGAACCTCGCCGGAGGCAATGCCCTGCTCGATGCACTCGCGCATCCGCAGGAAGGGCCGCGACGAACAAACGGGCGGCTCGTTTGGCAGAAACTCCCGATGGCGCGCCTCGAGCACGAAGCGCATGGTTCGGGGATCGTCGGTCGCCGCCCGAAACATGAAGGCGATGATGCCGTCGCAGCGCGCGCGGCACGTCCGCTGCTGCTCCATCACCTCGCGCAGCCCGCTATCCATCCGCTCCAGCAGGTCGTCGTACAGGGCCTTGGCCAGCGACTCCTTGTTGCCGAAGTGGTGGTAGATCGAGCCGATCGAGACCCCGGCCTCGCGCCGAATGTCGTGAATCGAGGTGTTGAAATACCCGGCCGTGCCGAACAGCTCCAGCGCCGTTTCCAGCACACGCTGGCGCAGCGCATCCCCGCGCAGATTCTCCTGTACCGCAGCCGACATGTCGCACCCTAGAACGAACGTTCGTTCTACCCTATGACAGAAACACGGCGATTGCCATCCCCAACGCGGCACGCGCGAAAACGTGTCGCTTCTGCCAACATCAGGGCTCAGGGGGAATCAATGACCGATTCAGATAATCCGCACACCCAGGCCATGACGCCTGGATCCGGCCGACGCCAATGGCTTGTGTGGCTGGCGATCGGGCTTGTGGCCACCATTGCCTATGTGGCCATGCCTTACGGCCACACTGCCGCGGCCTTGTATGTAGCGGCAAGCCTTGGCGCCGCCGCCGTGGTTGCGGCCTCGCTGTTTCGTGACCGGGGCCCCTGGTGCCGTTCGGCCTGGATCCTGATCGCGACCGCCCTGCTCCTCGGAGGTACCGGGCACCTGATCTGGTATGTCCTGGATCTGCAGGGCCTTGAGCCGTTTCCGGCGGCGCCGGACTTCCTGTACCTGGCGGTGTATCCGCTATTCATTGTCGCCCTGTGGCGACTGGGCGGCCCCACGGACCGGCACGATGGTGCCCTGGGCGACGCCCTGATCGTCGGCATCTCCGCGGCGGTGCTCGCCTGGGCGCTGCTGATCCAGCCCTATGTGTACGATCCGGAACTGACCAGCCTCCAGCTGCTGGTGTCGGCCGGCTACCCAGTGTTCGACCTGATGCTGCTGCCACTGGTACTGCGCCTGGTGTTTCGCTACAACACGCACATTGATGGCCAGCTGTTGCTGCTGCTCGGCGTTCTGGCCTATCTGAGCGCCGACCTGCTCTACGCCCATGGGAACTCCACCGGCTGGTATCAGCCCGGCGGACTGACCGATGCCGGCTGGCTGATCGCCTATACCCTGTTCGCCGCAGCCGCCTGGCACCCCTCGACCCAGGTAAATCCGGAGGACCGCACCGGCAGCCATGAGCTCTCCCGCCGCAGGCTCTACATCCTGGGTTCTGCGGCGGTACTGGTGCCGGGGATCATCCTGTTCACCGCCGGGGTGGATACCGACACGGTGCGCGTCGCCGCCGGTGCCTCCATCCTGATCTTCCTGCTGGTTCTGGTTCGCATGAGCGGCCTGATCCGGGAGACCCAACGCCAGGCCCAGGCGCTGGAGCAACTCTCGCGCACCGATCCTCTCACCGGCGCGGCGAACCGCCGACAGCTGGAAACCGTTCTCGAGGAAGAACTTGCGCGTGCCCGGCGTCTGGACACACCGCTCACCCTAGCCTTCATCGATCTGGATTACTTCAAGCAGTACAACGACCAGCACGGCCACGCGCAGGGTGATCGCCTGTTGCGCGACCTGGTCGCCGCCTGGCATCAGGAACTGCGCCCCAGCGACACGGTCGCCCGCTACGGGGGCGAGGAGTTTGTGGTGGTGCTCCCTCACACCGGTCCGGATCAGGCGCGCACGGTCATCGAGCGCCTCCGTCAGCGCACCCCGAACCAGCAGACCTGCTCCGCTGGTATCGCCTTCGCCGAGCCGATGGAAACAGCGGAAGGCCTGCTCCGGCGCGCGGACCGGGCCTTGTACCGGGCCAAGGACGAGGGCCGCAACCAGTCGCGGTTCGCCACGCCGGACGACGCTGCGCCGGCCCCATCCTGAACGTCGCCCGCCGCGCCAATCCCGCAAGGGCAACGTCCGCCAAGAACACGATAGACAGACCCTAAACGCATTGGTTATAGTTCGCGCACCCTCAGGGGAGTAGTCGCTCCGGCAGCGCCGGAGGCATGCGTCAACATCCTTGGCCCTCGGGCCATGGCGTATGCAGCCCGTCCGAAGGCGCCCCGGTGCGCCTCCGACAAGCGGCCTGACGAGACCTGTGGCATCGATATCCGCCTCGCGTGATCGCGAGGACAGCCCGTGGGCGGGCGGCGGATGGCGATGTCACCGGCTCTGCGTTGCGCCGCCCGCCCCGGAATTGCATTCATGGAACTCTTTCTGCTGTCCATCGTGGCCGTGGCCATCGCGGAGATCGGCGACCGCTCGATGTTCCTGGCGGCCGTGTTCGGCATGCGCTGCCGCAGTGCCTGGGCCGTATTCTGGGGTATGGCCACCGGCCTCTTCCTGAACCAGTTGTTGTCCGCCGTGGTCGGGATCTGGCTGTTCGCGGTGATTGCCACCGACTGGCACCTGTGGGTGGTCGGCGCGGCCTTCCTGATCATGGCGATCTGGGTCCTGTTCCCGGAGGACGAGGAAGACGAGCAGGCGCCCAAGGCGCGCAGCGCCTTCTTCGCCGCCGCGGTCGCCTTCTTCCTGTTCGAGATGCTGGACAAGACCCAGCTGGCGGTCGTCACCCTGGCCGGGGCCTCCGGCGCCCTGCTGCCCGTCGTACTGGGCGCCACCGTGGGCATTCTGCTGATCACCACCCCGGCCCTGATCCTGGGCAAGCGCTTTGCCGCGCGCATCCCCGCCGCGCCGATGCGCTTTGTCGCCTCCGGCATGTTCCTGCTGATCGGTCTGTGGACCTGGGCCGAGGCCGGTAACTGGATCCCCGATCTTGGCCTTCCGGACCTCTCGGGCTTCCTGATGCAGGCGGTCGAGAACCACCAGCAGGGGCAATAACGCAAGGCTGCGCTCGCGGGAGGCCGAAATCTCCTGATCCCGCGGGTGCGCTCCGTTCGCCGCGTTATTGCATCAACTCGCGTACCGTGTCGATGACCTCCGGATCATCCCACTCAATGGCGCTGTTAACCGAATAGCGGATGCGCCCCTCGCGGTCGAGGATGAACGAGCTGGGGAAGGCGAATACCCGCCAGCCCGCCGCCACCCGGCCGTCGAAATCCATCAGCACCGGAAAGTCGACCTGCACCTCGTCCATGAACTCGGCGATGTGTTCCGCGCTTTCCTGGTAGTTGACCGAGACGATCTCGAAGCCCTCGCCCAGCTTCTCCGCCATGCGGTTCATCGACGGGATCTCGTGTACGCAGGGCGGACACCAGGTCGCCCAGAAGTTCAGCAGGATCACGTCCCCGGCATAGTCGCTCAGGGACTGCTCGTCCCCCAGGTGATCCGTCAGCGTGAAGTCCTCCATCGGCGGGGTGTGATCGCGTTCCACCAGACCGCGGTGGGCCTCCACGGTCGACTCGCGCTCCGGGAGCGGACTTGCCGCGAGCGGGCGCGGCATGGTCGCCAGCAGGTTGCCCGCCCGACGTAGCTGACGCGCCAGCTGATCGGTAGCGGCGCGCTCCTCGGCACTGGGGTCGCCGCGACGCAGGTAGTAGAAGTCGCGCACCTCGGGGACCATCTGCACGAACACCGGGCTGCCGCCCCCGCGCAGGGCGCCGAGGATCTCGTCGAGATACCAGCGATAGACCCCCAGTTCCGGCTGCAGGATGAAGACCGGCAGGTTGGTGGCACGTGCCACGTCCACGTACTCGGCCGGCGCCCCGGCCACGGGTGTGTCGACCATCAAGTTGGGGAAGCCCAGCGTCGCGCCTATCAGGTAGGCGCTGCCGGGTTCGCCGAGCTGCCAGTGGCGCATGCCGCGCAGCGCGACGATCGACGGGCGTCCGGAGGCCACCACCATCACCTCCTTGCCCGTCTCGTGGTGCGCCTCCCGGATCAGTGCGGCCACGCCCTCACCATCCAGGCTGCGCATGCTCTCATTGGTACGGGGCAGGAAATACGCGTCCAGCAGGTCAACCATCCACACCTCGATACCCGAGGCGACCAGTTCGCGCGCCAGCCGATCATGGTTCTCGTGTTGCCCTGCCTGAGGCAGCAGCCACAGATACAGACGCTGGCCCTCGGCCGGATACAACGTCACGTCGAAGGCGGCGCCGGAGTCGTCCGTGACCACCCGTGATTCGGGGTCGGCCTGGGCGGCTGCCGACCCCATAAGCAACAACCAGCAGACCCATACCCAGAGGCTCGCACTCCGGAACCCACCCATCCTGCTTACTGTTGCCTTCATGCAGCCACTGCCCTCATCAACAGCACCGGCCGAGCCGGCACCTGCTATGTTCAATATATCGCGCGCGTCGACCCGCATTGCCGCAACGGGAGGTGCGCATGCGCCGAGATCGGCCCTTGCTACACGGGATTTGTTCGTTTCTCGTATTCGGCCTGACCACGGTTCCGGGCGAACCCGGGGGCCGCTGACCGGGCACCGGCTGTCCGTATAATGGGGACATTCCGATTGCGCAGGGAGCGTTATGCAGACCCCGGACGATGCCGCACAGTTGCTCGACGCCCTGCAGGATGACAGTCAGTGCGATCTCGCCGAGACCCTGCGCCGCATCGTGGACTGGCTGCGCCCGGACAACCCCCGCAACATCGCGCCGGTCATTGCCCGGATCGAGAGCCTGACGCTGGCGCTCCAGGAACAGCCCATGGTTCGCGAACGCCTGCGCGAACGTCTGGAGACCGGCCTGGAGGACGCCCGTCACCTGACGCTGTACACCGGCGTGGGGCTGTTCTCCCGCAAGGGCTTCTTCCGCGAGGCCGCGGAACTCCTGTACGAGCGCATCAATCCGCACCCGATGGACCGCGCGGATCTTCGGGACGTGCTCTACCACGTCTTCCACAACCCCGATGACGCGATCTGGGTATCGGCGCTGCCGGACGATGCCTGGTCCCGGCTGCTCGGGGCGCTGGGCTGCCTGTCCGGCGAACACCCCGGCGTGCTGGACCGCGCCCGCAGCGAGACGCTCTACGCCCTGGAGATGCTCTCGATCTGGATCGCCGCCGAGGAACTGGAACCGGAGCTGCTGCGGCTGGATCCGTCGATTGCCGAGCGCAATTCCGCCTTCGTCGCGCAGGAGCGCGAGATCTCCGCCTATGTGCGCGACTACCGTGCCTGGCTGCAGGACCCCGGCCACGAGCGCATGGACGACGCCCATGCCCGCGTGCTGCTGGAACAGTGCGGGGATCAGATCCTGCGCCTGCGCCGGCGGGCGATCACGCATGGCAGCAGCCTGTCACTGACCCATCTGCTGGAGCGCCTGGACCAGACGCTGTCGCGCATCCACAAGCTGCTGGACCTGCTCGAGCCGCGCGAGGAGGCACACACACGCACCACCGCGGTGGGCGTGTTCCGCGAGCTGGTCACGGCCAGTGCCCGCCGCCACGGGCTGCGCGCGCTGTGGCAGGACAACATCCGGCTGGTCTCGCGCAGCATCACGCAGCATGTCTCCGACACCGGCGAGCACTACATCACCCGTGATCGCGGCGAGTACCTGACGATGCTGCGCTCGGGCGCCGGTGCGGGCCTGATCATCGCCTTCATGGCGCTGATCAAGATCCAGGTGGAATCCCTGGGCCTGTCCGAGGGCTGGAACGCCTTGTGGGTCAGCCTGAACTACGGTCTGGGCTTTGTGCTGATCCACATCCTGCACTTCACCGTGGCGACAAAGCAGCCGGCGATGACCGCCGCGCGCCTCGCGGCCGCGATCGAGGAGAACGAACGCGGCACGGCCGACGCCTCGAAGCTTGCAGAGCTGCTGGTACGGGTGGGCCGCTCTCAGTTCGCGGCCGTGTTGGGCAATGTCGGCGTGGCACTCCCCACGGCCCTACTGATCGGAATCTTCGCGGCCTGGGGTTTCGGCACACCGATCCTGTCGGGCACCGAGACGGATTACCTGCTGGACGGCCTGCGCCCGATCCTGGGCCTGGCGCTGTTTTTCGCGGCCATCGCCGGGGTCTGGCTGTTCGTCTCTGGCCTGATCGCCGGGTTCTTCGACAACCGCTGCGCCTATCTCGACCTGCCCGGGCGCCTGCGCGAGCACCCGCTGCTGCAGCGGCTGCTGCCAACCACCACCCGTCACCGTCTCGCCGACTGGGTCGGATACAACTACGGCGCGGTGCTGGGCAATTTCCTGTTCGGCATGCTGCTCGGCATGACCGGCTTTGTCGGCTACCTGCTGAACCTGCCGCTGGACATCCAGCATGTGGCCTTCGCCTCCGCCAACCTCGGCTACGTGACCGCCAGCGAGTCGATCGGCGTGTTCACCTTCCTGCTGTTCCTGGTGTTCGTGCTGCTGATCGGCGCGGTGAACCTGTGGGTCAGCTTCGGCCTGGCCCTGTACGTCGCCCTGCGTGCCCGCGGCGTCCGCATCGGGGCCTTCGACCGCGTGCTGAAGGCCTACGGCCGACACCTGCGCCGACACCCGACGCAATTCCTGCTCCCACCACGAGGTTGCGAGGCACAGGAAGGTGACGAGGCGCCGCCCAGGTGAAGCCGGCATGATGCGCGTCTGGTGGGTCGTCCTCGCCGCCTTCTGGCTGGCCTCCTGTGCCGGCAGTCCGCCGCAGCCGGCCGTGGACGATGCCCCGGATGAACGCCCGGACGCCGAGGTGCTGGAAGCCGCGGACGGGACCCGCCTCTCGCTACACCGCTGGGGACCGGAAGAGCCCCGCCGGGTCGCCCTGGCCCTGCACGGCTTCAACGACCACGGCGGCAGCATGGCGGCCCTGGGCGAGGCCCTTGCCGAGCACGAGATCGCCGTCTACGCGTTTGATCAGCGCGGCTTTGGCGCCAACCGCGATATCGGCCGCTGGGCGGGCTATCAGACGATGGCCGAGGACGCACGCACCGGGCTGCGCATCCTCGCCGAGCGCTATCCCGACAACCCGCCCTACCTGATCGGCAAGAGCATGGGCGGCGCCGTGGCCCTGGTGGCCGCCACCGGCGAAGACCCTCCGCCCATGCGCGGGACGGCGCTGATCAGCCCGGCCGTCTGGAGCCGCGATCAAATGCCCTGGTACCAGCGCTTCGGCCTCTGGGTTGGCGCCCGCATTGCCCCCGGCATGCGCCTGACCGGCGAGATGGCGGCGGAATTCGATATCCGGCCCACCGACGACCCGGCGGTCCTGGAGCAGATGCGCGATGATCCGCTGGTCCTGCGCGATGCCCGCATCGACGCCCTGGACGGACTGACCACGCTGATGGGCCGCGCGCTGAGTGCCGGAGATGCTCTCCCCGCCCCAAGCCTGCTGCTCTACGGCGCGAAAGACGACCTCGTGCCACCCGGGCCTACGGCGGTGCTGGCCGAACACCTGGCCGCGACCGGCGACCCCGGCCACCGCATGGTGCTCTATCCCGAGGGCTACCACATGCTCACGCGCTACACCCGTTCCGCGGACACCTTTGGCGATCTCGTTGCCTGGATGCTGGACCCCGAGCCCAACCTTCCCTCCGGCCACGAACGCGCGCCCGAGACCATGGTGCAGAACCTGCAAGAACTCGACACGCAACGCTGATTCGCGCCGACCGGCCCACGCCGGCGAAAGGGCCACAAAAGTTGCATCGCTTGCGCATGTGATCCAGATCAAGATCCCGGGGCATGAGGTATCTAATACTCAGAGGCCTTTTGCCTGGACCCGCGAGGTCTTCATGTCCGCTGAACGCCCCGCATCCCCGCGCCGGGCCCTGCGACTGCGGCTGTTCATCGTCGCCGCGATCATGGGCGTGGCCCTGCTCGTGTTCCTGACAGTCCATATCACCTCCACGCTGATCTACGAACGGACGATGGCGCGCCAGGCAGAACAGACGGCCAGCGGCATCGCCCACCAGACCTTCGCCTCGATGTTCCAGATCATGCGCGAGGGCTGGACTCGCGAGCAGCTGGAGGCGTTCTCGGCGGGGATCGAGGAATCGCTGGCGGATACGCCGCTGCAGCTGGATTTCTATCGCGGCGAGAAGGTCTCGGCACTGTACGGCGACGTGGATCAGCCCGCGTGGCACGAGCGCATCGAGCATGCGTTCGAGACCGGCGCCATCGAAAGCCGCCAGGACAACGGCGAGCTGCGCTACACCTTCCCTCTGCGCGCCCGCAACGAATGCCTCGCCTGTCATGGCAACGCGTCCAGCGGCGATGTGCTCGGGGTGATGGAGGTGCGCCAGGACCTGGGCACGGCCATCAGCGAGGCGCGTAACCAGCAGGTCTGGACCTTCCTCGGGACCGGGCTGGGCACGCTCTTGCTGGGCTCCCTGATCGCAGCCTGGGCAACGGCGCCCATCACCCGCTCGGTGCGCCGTTTCCAGGACCAGGTAACCCGCGTCAATGCGATCAAGGACCTCAACCACGTCGAGACGCAGGCGATCGACACCGGGTTCGTGGAGCTCAACCAGGTGGTCGACCAGGTGGATGACCTGGTGCGCAAGCTGCGCGCGGTCGCGGTGGACAAGGACATCCTCGAGTTCGAATTGAAGCTACTGGACAAGTTCATCATCACCTCGGACGTGGTGCGGGACTGGCGCGAATACATCGGCGTACTGCTGACCGAGATCAACACGATCATCGACGCCTACACCCTGTTCACCCTGTTCAAGGCCAACGACGACGTCTACGAGCTGGAGATCTTCTGGCGCGCGGAGCCCACGGAGGCCACCCGGCGCACTGTGGAACGCCTGGCCACGCATCGCATCCGGGCGTCCGAGGAGTTCGTGCGGGACGCCAATATCAGCGTGCGGCACAACATCGCCGATGCCTCCAGTCATCTGCCGGAACTCTCGCCCCGCCAGATCGAGCTGGCGACCAAGTCGCTGGTGCTGGATACCCCGCGCATTGGCGGGGTGGTCGGCATCGGCGTGCAGTCCGATCTGGTGCGCGACCCGGTCCGTCACGTGGTAATCGAAAGCATCCTGTCGACCCTGCTGAACCTGGTCGGCTCGGTGAAGGCGATCTACAAGTACACGCAGGACCTCGAGTACTACGCGACGCGTGACCCGCTGACCAATCTTTACAACCAGCGGGTGTTCTGGGAGCTGTTCAACTACGAGATCAAGCGCGCCGAGGGGCATGGCTATTCCTTTGCGGTGATGGTCGTGGATCTGGACAACTTCAAGACCATCAACGACCGCTACGGCCATGCCTTTGGGGACCGCTTCCTGCAGGCCTATGCGGAGACGATCCAGGGCGCGATCCGCAACGAGGACATCCTGGCGCGCTACGGCGGCGACGAGTTCGCCCTGATCCTCCCCGAGACCGACCAGCACTCCGCCTGGCAGCTGGCCGCGCACATGGCCGAGGCCACCGATGGCCTGTCGCTCCCGGCCCCGGACGGCTCGCGGGTCAAGGCCACCACCTGCATTGGCATCGCCGCCTATCCGCGCCACGGCAAGGACACGCGCGACCTGTTCCTGGTGGCCGACAACATGATGTACAAGGCCAAGCGCGAGGGGAAAAACGCGGTCTGCGTGCCGAGTGACGAAGAAGTGGCCGCAGTGTTCCGCGAGGCGGGCGAGACCGGCATCATGATCATGGAGGCGCTGGAGGACCGCCGCATCGTCCCCTACTTCCAGCCGATCATGGACACCGCCACCGGCGAGGCCCATATCCACGAGCTGCTGATGCGCATCCGTGTGGGCGACGAGTTGATCCCGGCGGGCCAGTTCGTCGAGGTCGCCGAGACCATGGGGGTGATGCACCAGCTCGACTACGTGCTGATCGAGCAGGCCTTTATCGAGGTCAGCCGCTCCGGCTACTCGGGGCTGTTGTTCATCAACCTCTCGCCGCGCGCCCTGATCATCGGCGAGTTCATCGGCAAGGTCCGCCAGCTCGCGCTCGACCACGGCATCGACCCGTCCAAGGTGGTGTTCGAGATCACCGAGCGCGACACGGTGAAGAACATGGCCGTGCTGGAACAGTTCGTACTCGACCTGAAGCAGCAGGGCTTCCAGTTCGCGGTCGACGACTTCGGCTCGGGCTTCTCCTCGTTCCACTACCTCAAGCGCTTCCCGATCGACTTCGTGAAGATCGAGGGCGACTTTGTGCGCAACATGGTCCACGACACGCGCGACCAGGCATTTGTCCGCTCGATCGCGGCGCTGGCGCGCGACCTGAACGTGCGCACCATCGCCGAGTACGTGGAGGACGCCGAGATCCTGGAAGCGGTCAAGTCCATCGGCATCCACTACGCCCAGGGCTTTCATGTTGGCCACCCCGGCCCCGGACCGCTGCCCGGTCCCGGGAATGGCGAGACCCGCCACTGAACGGCCTCGCCTGACGGGCCACGCTGTTTTATCGTGGGATACCGCTACGCTGTGGCTGACAAAGCGGCCGGAGGCACGATGGGACAAAAGGGCAAGGGGTCTTCCGAACGGCTGGACGCGCTGGTCGCGCAAAGCCATCAATCCAGGACCGAACGCGAGCGGGGCTATCGCGAGCAGGCGCTGAAGATGTACCCGTGGGTCTGCGGGCGCTGCGGGCGCGAGTTCACGCGCGTCAACCTGCAGGAACTGACGGTGCACCACCGCGACCACAACCACGACAACAACCCCCCCGATGGCAGCAACTGGGAGCTGCTGTGCCTGTACTGCCACGACAACGAACACCAGCGCTATACCGACGCGACCCCAGGGAGCGGCAAGAGCGCCGAAACCACGGCGACCCATAACCCCTTTGCCGGGCTCGCCGATCTGCTGAACCGGGACGAAGACTCGAAGTAAGGCCTGCGGGGCAGGCGTCCCGAGGACTTGCTTACAGTGACCGCCACCAGAACTGGAGCGGCTTCCAGGTCTCCCCGTCCTCGCCCAGATCCGGCCAGTGGTAGTGGCACACGAGCCCGTCGGCGGGCTCGTAGCCGCGCTTGCGCCAGAAACCATCCAGCGGGCGATAGCCCGCCGGGCGTGCCGGATGATCGTCCGGGCGGATGACCGCGCAGAAGGTCGCCTGCGTATAGCCCGACTCGCGCGCTGCGGCCTCGCGGGCATCAAAGAAGCGATGGCCGGCCCCCTGTCCCCGATAAGGCCGCTGCAGGACCGACTCCGCGAGATAGAAATACCGCTCGGGGTCCAGTCCGTTCTGAGCGAAAGGGGCCTGAAAATCGGCGTCGGCCGCCGCCAGCGGCAGCGAGGTCGACGCCCCCACGAGTTCTCCTCTATCCCAGGCGAGCACCACCGCGCTTTGCGGACAGCGGACATAGTCGGCCAGGTAGTCCCGCTCGTACTCGACGGAGCCTTCGTACAGGTAGGGCCACTCGCGAAAGATCTCGATACGCAGGCGCGCGATGGCCTCCAGGTGCGGCTCAAGGCCCGTGCCACGTTCCACCGTGAAATTCACTCCCGCCTCCTTTATTGATTCGTCCTGTGACACAGATCAAAGGGGCCGATTCGATGCCCCTGGAACCAGGAAACTCAGCCACAACGATCTACACTCAAGAAGAAAGGATGCAACATCCCGCGCGGACCCGATCGCAGTACCGGGCCCGCTCGTGGATCGCGCGTTCATTTCGCCCTTCGGGGCATTCACGCCTGTCCAACAGGAGGCACTGTATGGATACCGTATGGATCGTTGTGGCCGATGCCGCCCGCGCGCGCATCCTCAGTTGTGAAGGTCGTGCCTGCCAGGGTCTGCACGAAATCGAAACCCTGACGCACACCGAGTCCCGCGTACATCCCCGGGATCTGGTCACGGACCGCCCCGGCCGCAGCTGGAGCAGCGCCGGAGGTGACGGCCGCCACGCCATGCAGGAGACCACCGACCCAAGTGTCAATGAACGCAACCGTTTCGCCCGCGAAGTCGCCGACCGTCTCAGGGGGGGCTATCACAGCGGCAGCTATCAGCGGCTGGTCATCCTTGCCGCGCCACAATTCCTGGGGGCCCTGCGCGAACTGCTGGACCCGCAGGTCGCGCAGATCGTAACCGCCCAGATTGCCAAGAACGTTTCCAAGATCCAGGACCCGGCCGCCCTGCGCAGTCACCTGCCGGACTTCCTCTACTAAGCCACTGACCTTGCTCGACAAGGGCCCGCCCAGCGCGGGCCCCTTTTTTGATCGGGCCCGTTTTTACTCGAACCGCACTTCGACTTCCGGGGCCTGGCCCGGAACCAGGCCCTCGTAACGCACCCGGAAGGCGTCGTGTTCATCCACCGAAAACAAGGGCCCGAAACTCCCCAGGCTCAGCAGTTCGCCGGCCTCGAGGGTCTCGCCGCGGGCCGCCAGTTCATCGACCAGCCAGAGTACGGCGTCCAGTGGGTGTCCGAGGATGGCGCTACCCGGATACTCGCCCAGCACCTCGCCATCCTCGTCCTCGATGACCACCGTCATCGCAGCCAGCGTCTCACCCATCTCCGGGTTCACGGGCAACGGCTCGCCCAGGACACCTCCCCGAGCGCCCACGTTGATCGCGGTAATGCTCCGGGCATCCAGGGTGGAGGGGTCCGCGACCATCAGATCCACGAGCTCAATGAATGGCAGCACCCAGTCGATGGCCGCGAGCACCTCGGCATGGTCCGATGCCTGCATGATGGCCGGGTCCGCCACGCGCACGGCCAGATCGGCCTCGACCATGGGGCGCGCGCCGAAATCCCGTTCGACCGGAACCTCCGACGGCCAGATCATCCCGACCAGCATGGGGCCCGCCACCGGGGCATCGGCGCCGAAGCGCTCTTGCATGCTCTCGGAGGTCAGACCGACCTTCCACCCCACATGCGGCCCCACCGCCGCATCCAGATCCGCCACCAAGGCGCCCTGAATGCACAGGGCATCGGCCATGTCCTCCGGTTGGACCCGAGCTACGGGCTCCCGATCCAGCCAGGCGGCTGCGAGAGCCTCGCCCTCATGGGCACTGCCCTCCGGGCAGGCCGCGAATGCGGGACCCGCGATCCATAACCCGAGCAACAGCCCTGGCAGACCAACACCCCTGCAAGGACGCATGCGGATTCTCCCCAAAACGGCCATTGTACCCGGGGACCGCCCAGGTGACGTCGCTAGCGCGGATCGGATGCCTCGCGTTCGGGAGTCCCGGGGACGGGTGCGATACGGTCGGCATCGGGCTCGGGGAAGTCACTCGGGGCGAGCACCCCGAGGAGCTTGGGGCCGTCGTGTGCGGGCACGAAGATCGCCAGTTCGGCCTCCTGGATTTCCAGATCCACCGCCTGGCGCAGGTTCAGGTCGTGGCCCACGACCACGATGTTGGAAGACGGATCCTCCGGGGGCGTATGGAGGTGGCGCGCAAGGCCATCGATCAGATGGGCACGGCGGTCCTCGTCCCGCACCCAGGGGAGATTGAAGAGGTCATAGCGGATCTCGTATTCCTCGAAGGCCAGCGAGGCGGTCTCCCAGTTTCGGCAGAAGGGACTGGTCAACACTTGCTCGACCGGGATCTCCAGCGCGCGGAAGCCGTCACCCACCCGCCGCGAGTGATTGCGCCCAAGGGTGCTGAGATTGCGCTGCCCCGCGCAGTCATCCATGTCGCTGATGTCGTAGTCATCGTGCGAGCGGTCGGTCTCCGCATGGCGCCAGAAGACGACCAGCCCGCCGCCCTGCAGGCGTTCGATCAATTGTTCCGCACTCAGCTCATCAGCCCCAAGCCCCAAGGGGACGAGGCCGATCAGCAGCGCCCCAAAGAACCCGAACATCCGCCTCGCCATCGCCTCTGCTCCCCATGCTTCGTCTATCCAATACTTAATGCGTAGACGAAATATCGAGGGCGCGCCCGGGCGGACCGGCTCAGAAGTCGTCGGGCGTCAGCACCCCCAATAGCCGCGGGCGTTCCTCTCCGGGTTCGAACACCGCGATCTCGCCCTCGTCGATCTGCACCCGGGCCGCCCGCTGCAGGTTGATATTGTGCCCCACGATTACGACGTTCTGGTCGGCATCTTCGGGGGGTGTATTCAGATAACGCTGCAAGGCGCGAACCAGCTCGTCCTGACGCCCGCGATCGCGTACCGGCGGCACGTTGAACAGATCCTCGCGGATCTCGTAGGCGCCCTCGCCAAAAGCGATCCGGGCGCTATCCACGTTGCGGCAGAACGCCGAACTCAGGATCGACTCGACCGGAATGGCGTGACGCTCGAAACCCTCGCCTACCTTGCGCGCCTCGTCCTTGCCCTGATCATTGAGGTTGCGCTGCAGCTCGCAGCGGGACATGTCCGACAGGTCGCGGTCACGCTGGCTGCGGTCGGTCGCCGCGTGGCGCCAGTAGATCACCAGCCCACCCTCCTGCATGCGCTCGATCAGCGCCTCGGGAGCCAACTCGGCATCGGCGTGGCCCACCGCCGGTACGAGAAGAGTCGCAATCAGAATAAAAGCCATGCGCCACATGCGTTATGCCCTCACGTTTCCCACCCGACATCCAGTCGGTTCAGACCAACCGTACCACCCGAGGTTCGCCATACCCGATCGTTGACGCCCCCCCATCTCGGCCCTAGTATTCCGTTCTCCCCAGCCCGGAATCCCGCTCCCGCATGACCTACTGTGTCGCCATCGATCTGGACGACGGCCTCGTGTTCGCCTCCGACTCGCGTACCAATGCCGGTGTCGACCAGGTCAGCACCTACAGCAAGATGCACACCTTCGAGGTCGAGGGTCAGCGCATGTTTGTCGTGCTGACCGCCGGCAACCTGGCCACCACGCAGGCCGTGGTGCACCGGCTCAAGCGCGACATGGAGGACAACGCCGAGGAGAGCCTGGCGACCGTGGAGCGCATGTCGGACGCCGCCGAGTACCTGGGGCGCCTGAATCGCGAGGAGACCGAGAAACACTCGGAGGCCCTGTCCCGTTCCGGCATGCAGGCCGAGGCAACGATGATCATCGGCGGCCAGATCGGGGAGGCCCCCCCTGGCGTCTACCTGATCTACCCCCAGGGTAACTACATCACCACGTCGCAGCAGACGCGGTTCCTGCAGATCGGCGAGAGCAAGTACGGCAAACCGATCCTGGATCGCATCATCGAGCACGACACTGGGCTCGGCGATGCGGCCCGCTGTGCGCTGGTGTCGATCGATTCCACCATCCGCTCCAACCTGACCGTCGGGCCGCCGATCGAGGTCCTCGTCTACGAGCGCGGCACCCTCGACTTCGACCACTACCTGTGCATGGAGGCCGACGACGAATACCTGCGTTCCCTCACTCAGGCCTGGGACGAAAACATCAAGCGGGCCTTTACCGACCTCCCCCGCTTCGACTGGGAAGGCACGCACGGGCGCAAGCAGCGCGGGACGCGGGTCAGCCGTGGATCCAGCAAAACCACCGGCGGCAGCAAGGCCGGCACCACCAAGGCAAGCACCAGCAAGCCCAAAAAGCCCCGCCGCTGACCACGGCGCCGTAGGAGCCGGCTTGCCGGCGAAGCCCCTGCCCGTGCCGAACGCTGGCAGGGGCGTTCGCTTGCAAGCAAGCTCCCAGAGGGGCGGGTTACGCGGCTTGTGCAGGGGCGGCCAGGAACCAGGTCTCGGCATTGGCGCCGTGGATATCCGCGATGTCCTGCTGCAGGCGGTCGACAAAGTCGTGCAGACCGTCTTCGGCCAGCAGTTCGTCCACGTTGGCGTTCATTGCATGGCGCCGGGCCTGGATGACCAGCCGTAGTGGAACTTCGTTGTTCGGCAGGCTTTCCAGCGCATCCTGCACCTGCGTCAGGGCGTGGGTGACCGAACGCGGAAAGGCGCTGTCCTGCAACAGAAAGCGCACGACATCCACGCCATTGATCCGCCGCTTCACGTGCTGGCGGTACATCTGAAAGCCACTCTCGGAACGCAGGATGCTGGTCCACAGCAGGCCCTCATAGGGCTCCGGGTCGTCGTGGTCCTTCTTCAGGAGCTTCAGCGCGCCGACATCCACCTGACGCGTGCCCATGTCCGCGCGTTCCAGATTGCGCCCGAGGCGGATGAAGTCATAGGCGGCGTCGTGACTCATCGTCCCCGCCAGCAGCCCGGTCAGGGTCTGGCAGCGCTGAACGATGCTCGACAGGAATTCGAAGCGACCGCGCTTACCGATGCCCTGGTCGATCTCGTCACGCGCAAACAGGTAGAGCTCGTTCATCACCTCCCAGGCCTCGGATGGCACCAGGTCCCGGGTGGTCCGCACGTTCTCGCGCGCCGAGCGCAGGGAGTTGAGCACCGAGCTGGGGTTGTCGGCATCGGCCAGCAGGAACTTCACGCAATTGCGCTCGTCCTCGCGCTGGTAGTGGTTGTCGAACAGCTCGTCGTTCCCGGTCACCTCGACCAGGCCCTTCCAGGAGAGCTGTACCGACTTCGGCATGTCCAGCGCCAGCAGATGGAAGGCCGTGACCATGCGCGCGGTGTTCTCCGCCCGCTCGACATAACGCGCCATCCAGTACACGCGTTCCGCGACTCTCGAGAGCATCTTAGTTCTCCTCGTCCACGATCCAGGTGTCTTTACTGCCCCCGCCCTGCGAGGAATTCACCACCAATGAGCCCTTGCGCATCGCCACGCGGGTCAGCCCGCCCGCGGTCACGTCCGTGCGCACGCCCTGCAGGATGAAGGGCCGCAGATCCAGGTGGCGCGGCTCGATATCGTCGCCGCACAGCGTCGGCGCGACGGACAGGTCCAGGGTTGGCTGCGCGATGTAGTTGCGCGGGTCCTTCTGGATCAGCTGGGCGAACTCCGCGCGCTGCTTCTTGGTGGCGTGCGGGCCGACCAGCATCCCGTAGCCCCCGGACTCGTTGGCCGGCTTCACCACCAGCTCGTCCAGGTGATCGAGCACGTACTCGCGGTCCTTGTCGTCCACGCACAGGTAGGTCGGCACATTGGGCAGGATCGGCTCCTCGTCGAGGTAGTAGCGGATCACCTCGGGTACAAAGGCGTACATCACCTTGTCGTCGGCGACCCCGGCCCCGGGGGCATTGGCGAGCCCGACATTGCCCTTGCGCCAGGCGCGCATCAGGCCGGGCACGCCGAGCATCGAGTCCGGATTGAACACCTCCGGATCGATGAACTCGTCGTCGATCCGGCGGTAGATCACGTCCACCCGTTCCAGACCGTCGATGGTGCGCATGTACACGCAGTCGTCATCACCGACCACCAGGTCCGCGCCCTCGACCAGTTCGGCCCCCATGCGCTGGGCCAGGAACGAGTGCTCGAAATAGGCCGAGTTGTAGATCCCCGGGGTCAGTACCGCGATCTCCGGGTAGTCCTGTGGGCGGGGCGAGATCGAGGCCAGCATGTCGAACAGCTGGGTCGGGTACTCGTCCACCGGGAGGATGCTCGAGTTCTCGAACAGCTCCGGGAACACGCGCTTGGTCACCTGCCGATTTTCCAGCATGTAGGAGACGCCAGAGGGCACACGCAGGTTGTCCTCCAGCACGTAGAAGTCGCCCTTGCCGTCGCGTACCAGGTCGGTGCCGCAGATGTGCGCCCAGACGCCGTGCGGTGGGGTGATCCCCACGCACTGCTCGCGGAAGTTCTTCGACTGTTTCAGTACGTAGCGCGGGATGATCTTGTCTTTGAAGATCTGCTGCTTGTTGTAGATATCGTTGATGAACATGTTGAGCGCCGTCAGGCGCTGCTCCAGCCCCTCCGACACCCGCTCCCATTCGGCTTTGGTGATCACCCGCGGGATGATGTCGAACGGCCAGGCGCGGTCGATGTTCTCGCCTTCGGTGTAGACCGTGAAGCTGATACCCATTTCCAGGATCGCGCTGTCGGCCGCGGCCTTGCGGCTCTGGATCTCGGCGTCGTCCAGGCTGCTGAGGTAATCGGTCAGGGGTTTCGCCGGCTTGCGCGGCTTGCCAGGCTTGGCAATCAGTTCATCAAAGAAGGGCTTGGGGTCGTATTGCTTCCAGTCAATCGCCATACGTCGGGTCCTCTGACGCGGGGAACGGTTTGCACTACAGTAGCGCCTTTTCCGGCACCACGGGCAATAGCCGAAATGGGGTGGTGTACGTTTTTCGTCCCCCTGACCCGCCAGAGGTTCCCATGAGCGACACCCTCGAACAGCGCCTGATCGCGCTCTACGAGCATCCGAAGATCCAGGGCTGCAACTGGCAGCCGCGTCTTTTCTGGTATCCGGCCACCGATGGCGGACCCTATGGAGAGCTACGCGTGGACGGCCGCGAGCTGGAGGTGTTTCTTGCCACGATTCTGGGCGAGGCGTCGACCGAACGCGCCGGTCTGGACACGGAACAGGGGGGCCGCGGGACCTTCATCGCGGCCAATGCGCGGCGCCATGAACTGCCTCTTTTCACCCGGAATCAGGGATGATGGGATTCGCGTTGCTCATCCCATCCTACGGCGCGCCACCAACCTCGTAGGATGGGATGAGCAACGCGAATCCCATCAAAGGGCTTTATCAACCGAAAGCCGGCTACTGCACGAAGAACTGCTGGAACAGCGCCGCGAGAATCACCAGCGCAAACCCGGCGTAGAGCCCCGCGACCACGTCATCCATCATGATCCCGTGCCCGTCCTTCCACTTGGCGTCAAAGTAGTTGGCCGGCCACGGCTTGAGGATGTCGAACAGCCGGAACAGCAGGAAGCCGATCACGATCCAGACGAGCCCCGCAGGTGCGAACGCCAGGGTAATCAGCATGCCCGCCCATTCGTCCCAGACGATCCCGGGATGGTCGTGCACGCCCAGACGGCGTGCGCTCTCCCCGCAGATGTGGAACCCGGCCATCACCACGAGCACGGTGACGGCCAGATAGGCCCACTCCGGGAAGTTCATGATCGCGAAGTAGAGCACCAGCGCCCCGAGCGATCCGGTGGTCCCCGGTGCCCAGCGCGACAGGCCACTCCCGAACCCGAAGGCCAGCAGGTGGATCGGATCAGTGAACACCGTCTTCGCCGACGGCATCTTCGGCTTTGCGCTTTGGGCGGGCGCCGCACCGGCGCCGGTCTTCTTCCTGGCCATGACGTCCCTTGGCTTTGTTCTTTTGTTTTTGTGTTTCTGGCTAGCCCGCGAAATGATCGTGGCCCCGGCGCGCGACGTCCAGCCGCGCGCCATGGGCGTCCACCACCTCGATATCGCTGCCGCTGGTGAACTCGCCGATCACGGTCAGCGAGGTGCGCACGCTCAGGCTCAGCAGCTCCAGCGGCTCGGTGGGCGGTAAGGCAAACAGCAGTTCGTAGTCCTCGCCACCGGCGAGCACACAATCGCGAACCATTTCCTCGGGCTGCCCTTCCAGCAACGGATCGACCGGCAGCTGCGACCAGTCGACCCGGGCACCGCAGCCGCATGCCGCGGCCAGATGGCCGAGGTCCGCCAACAGCCCGTCCGAGATATCGATGACGGCGCGCGCCCGATTGCGCAAACCACGTCCCAGTGCCAGGCGCGCACTCGGCCAGAACAGGCGGGCGCAGTCCGGGGACTCCTCGTCCGGTGGCCGGCCCTGCGCCCGGCGCTGCTTCTCAAAGGCGAGGCCCGCGGCCGCCCCGCCCAGTGCGCCGCTGACTACCAGGCGGTCACCGGGGCGGGCACCGGCGCGCCGCAGGGCCTGCCCGGCCGGGACCTGACCCAGCACAGTCACGCTGATTGCCCCGGGGCCACGCGTCGTATCGCCACCGACCAGCGGAACCGAGGCCTGTTCGGCCAATGCCAGAAAGCCGCGGCTGAAGGCCGCCAGCCAGTCATGGTCGACGGAAGGCAGGGTCAGGGACAGGACCGCCCCAAGCGGATCGGCCCCCATCGCAGCAAGATCGCTCAGGTTGGCGGCCAGGGCCTTGTGCCCCAGGCTGGCCGGCGGGTGGTCGGGGAAGTAGTGCGTCCCCTCGACCATCGTATCCACGCTGACGACCAGCTCGTGGCCGGCCTGCACCCCAAGCAGCGCGGCGTCATCGCCAATGCCCAGGCGCACGTCCGGGCTGGTCCCGGCAGGTTCGGCAAAGTAGCGCCGGATCAGATCGAATTCGGAGTCGGGACCGGTCATGGCGAGAGGCGGCCCATCGGAATCAGCGTTGAACGGAACGCTCGGGGCCGCGCAGGTCGGCAGAGAGCCGATCCAGCACCCCGTTGATGTAGCGGTGCGACTGCTCGGCGCCGAAACGCTTGGCCAGGTCCACCGCCTCGTTGATCACTACGCGATAGGGCACATCGATGCGCTCGGCGAGCTCCCACTGGCCGAGCCACAGCAGGGCCCGCTCGACCGGGTCGAGCTGATCCAGCGGACGGCCCAGGTACGGCTCCATACGGGCATCCAGGGCCTCGCGGTTGCGTGTCACACCGATCAGGATCTCGCGGAAGTATTCGGCGTCGGCCTTGGCGTGTTCCTCGTCGTCGCGAAACTCGGCCAGGATGTCCTTGGGCTCGGCCGCCGTCATCTGCCAGGAATACAGGGCCTGCATGGCACGGCGGCGCGCAACCGAGCGTGCGTGGCGGGCACGCTGCTCGGGCGTACTGTGCGGGCGTTTGCCCCGCCCGCCCTGGCGCGGCTTCTTGCCCGCGGGCTGCGAAGGGTTATGGGATTCACTCACGGCGTGTACGGCACCCACCCGCTTAGGGAAACACTGATCCATGGACACGCTCGCGCTCGAGTCGCTTTTGCGTGCGAACAAGGCGCGGCGACTGCCGTGCAGTCATTCTGCACAAGGGAGCCGCAACGCTGTGCGCGCGCCCGTTTTTGATAACAACGGGCGGCCGAGCCCCTTCGGGGTTGGCACCCCAGGTTCCCCGATCCTGCGTTGCGGCACTTGCCGGTAGAGCCACTACCGGCTGCGCACCGCGCCTTGTCTCGGAAAACCTGGGGTGTCAACGCGAGTGTGTACATGGATCAGTGTTTCCCTTAGGAGTCGGCGCGCAGCTTGCACATCAGGCTGACCATCTCGATCGCGCCCATTGCGGCATCCGCGCCCTTGTTGCCGGCCTTGGTGCCGGCGCGTTCGATCGCCTGCTCGATCGAGTCGGTCGTCAGCACGCCGAAGCTGATCGGCAGGTCCTCGGTCATCTGCACCTGGGCCAGGCCCTTGGCGGCCTCGCCCGCGACATAGTCAAAGTGCGGGGTCGAGCCCCGGATCACGCAGCCCAGCGCGATCACCGCGTCATAACGGCCGGAGCGCGCCATCGCCTGCGCCGCCAGCGGCAGCTCGTAGGCGCCGGGCACGCGTGCGATGGTCAGGTTCTTCTCGGCGACGCCGTGGCGCTTCAGGGTGTCGACCGCGCCTTCCAGCAGGCGCTCGACGATCAGGCTGTTGAAGCGCGCCAGCAACAGGCCGTAGCGATGGTTGGCGGCATCCGTGAACTCGCCTTCCAGGGTCTCGATCTCGTGCATGATGTGGTTCCGGTCGGAATGGGGCGGACACGCGGCCCGCAAATCCTGCGTAGTGTAGCATCGCGGCGCGCCTAGGGAGACGCTTATGGACAGGGCCTCAGGAAGCGGTGGCGGCCCTGCGTGCCCGCACCCTTCGCGCCGAGATCCAGGAATGGACCGCCCGCCAGCCGAGCAGGAAGGCCAGGATCGCGGCGTACAGCGCGACCTCGCCATAGTCCGCCCGCGCCAGCCAGAGAAAATGCAGGATCGCCAGCACCCCGGCCACGTACACCCCGCGGTGCAGCCAGACCCATTTCTTGCGGAGCCAGCGCTGTGCCCCGTCGGTGGAGGTTACCGCCAGGGCGAGCAGGATCACCCAGGCGGCAAAGCCGACCATCACAAACGGCCGCTCGGTCAGGTCGTAGAGCACCAGCTCCCAGTCGAAGAACAGGTCCAGCCCCAGCCAGGTCAGGGCATGCGCGGTGACATAGCCGAACGCCACCAGCCCCAGCATCCGGCGCAGCCGGGTAATCCAGGCCAGCCCCGTCATCTGCCGCAGCGGGGTCACGGCCAGCGCGATCAGCAGCGCGATCATCGCGTGGGTGCCGGAGAGCGCCAGCAGCTGCTCGATGGGGTTCGCTCCCAGCCCGCCGAACCATCCGAGCGCGCGCAGGCCAATCCAGACCGCGGGCACGAGCGAGAGCAGCAGCACGCCCGTCCAGACGCCTCGCGGGGGCTGCCCTCTGCGGCGTTGAGTCGTCGCCACGCCGAACCCGTCAGAAATACTCGGTCAGGTCCATCCCCTCGTACATCGAGGCGACTTCATCCCCATACCCGTTGAACATCTCCGTGCGCCGACGGCGAAACTCGCCAATGCGCCGCTCGGTGCGCTGCGACCAGCGCGGGTGATCCACGTCCGGGTTCACGTTGCTGTAGAAGCCGTATTCATCGGGCTGCGCCTGATTCCACAGGGTCGGCGGCTCGTCCTCGACGAAGCGGATGTGCTTGATGGACTTGATGCTCTTGAAACCATACTTCCAGGGCACGACCAGACGGATCGGCGCCCCGTTCTGGTTCGGCAGCACCTCGTCGTACAGCCCTACGGCGAGGATCGTCAGCGGGTGCATCGCCTCGTCCATGCGCAGGCCCTCGGTATAAGGCCACTGCAGCCCGCCACTGCCGCGGCGTCGGCGCTGGCCGCGCAGGTTGTCCGGGTCGTAAATACTCTCGAAGGCCACATAGCGGGCATCGCCCCGGGGCTCGGCCTTGTCGATGATGCGGTTCAGCTCGAAGCCGATCCACGGGATCACCATCGACCAGCCCTCGACGCAGCGCATGCGGTAGATCCGCTCCTCCAGCGACCAGGGACTGATGAAGTCCTCCACCGCGTACTCACCCGGATTGTCGCACAGCCCGTCCACCTTGATGGTCCAGGGATCCGTCTTCAGCTGGTCGGCATAGGTCTTGGGATCGCCCTTGCCCGGCCCCATCTCGAAGAAGTTGTTGTAGCTGGTGATCTCCTCGTACGGCGTCTTCGACTCGTCGGTGGAGTAATCACTGGGCTCGAAGTCGAGCTCAAAGCCGCGCAAAGCAGCCGTCGCCGGGACCGCCATGCCCAGCCCGCTCAGGGCCAGACCGGCACCCAGCCCAACACCCGCGCGCAGGAATTCCCGCCGTCGCTGGTAGATTGCCTTCGGGGTAATTTCGCTGCGGGCGGGATCGGAACGCCGCCGCGTACGAATCAGCATGAACAACCTCGCATCTCGACCATTCGGGACCAACCGGACCGCCAGTCCATTCCCTGCAGGGCGGCACCGCAGGTGCCTGTCCAAGTGTCTCCTTCGGGATGGACCGGTAACCCGTCGCCAAGTTCGAAAACCCTGGCACTTTTGCCGCTGTCATGCTCCGACTGTGGACAATAAGGAAACGCGACAAGGCATAAGAATTTTCTGCTTGCGCGCGGCCGCCGCCGCTATATAAGGCTTTCCTGATGCCGCAGTACCGGGGTGGCCCGGCCGGCATACCTGGAGACCCCGCATGGACCTCAATCTCGATACCGGTTTCGACAGCACCGAAGACCTCACCGGCCTGTTCGAGAACCCGCTCGTCAACGACCGCGGCCCGAGCAAACACGCCGCCCGCCGTGCCCTCGAACGCATGATGGAAGAACGCGCCCTGCGCGCCCACCTGCAGGACGACTTCGACCTCGACCACGCCAGCGACCCACTGGACTGGTAGCCAAAAGAAGGGTGGCCCATATGGGCCACCCTGCGTTTATCAACGATGCGTTTCGCGGGGCTCAACGCATCCTACGAGGGGCGGCAGGGGTAGCCTCGTAGGATGCGATGAGCAAAGCGAATCGCATCAATCCCTGAATCTCCAATCCCTCTCCCCCAAAGGCCAATCCTCCATCTCGGGCACCCCGCCCCAGTCCGCCGGATACACCCCGGCCCGCACGAACCGGTGGAAGCTGGAATATGGCCAATCCGCCACGGCCCGAACCCAGCCGTGCTTGACCGGGTTGTAATGGATGTAATCGACGTGCCGCGCCCAATCCCGCTCGTCACGTATGCAACGTTCCCAGAACCGGCGCTGCCAGATGCCGCGCTCGCCTCGCTGAGCCCGGCTGTATGTTCGGGTTTCGATCGGCGCAATCGAACGCGAAAAGCGTGCCTTGATCAGTCGCCATCTCCGACTGAAATCGGTATCGCCCTCCGGCAACCGCCAGATGCAGTGCAGGTGCTCGGGCAGCACCACCATTGCGTCTATGACGAACGGGTGCCGTCGCCGTACCTCGCGAAATGCGTCCCTCAGGGCATCAATATGATCGGTCAGCAGGGTGGTGTTGCGACGCCAGGCGGCGTTCACGGTAAAAAAATACGTGCCGCCGGGCACGTATACGCGGCGATAGTCCGTCATCCATAGCCCCCTTCCCTGGGTTCATGGTCTTCAACGTTGTTGCGGAATGATGCGATTCGCTTCGCTCATCACATCCTACAGCTATCCCCTCCCCTTCGTAGGATGCGTTGAGCCCCGCGAAACGCATCAACGCAGGATGTGCCGCCCAAGCCCCCCGCCTACTCGTCGTCGTAGCCGGTCAGCTCCACGAAGCCGCGCCCAACGGGTTGCCCTTCGCTATCCAGGATGTCCACCGCGCCTTCCCAGTAGCGGATTACGGTATCCATCTCCTGGTCGTCGCGGATCGCACGCACGGTGAACTTGCGCGGGGCCGAGCCGTCCGGCGGCGCGATGCGCATCGCCCATTCCACTGGGTAGCGGTTGCCGGAGGGCTGCGTGGCCCAGCGCCGGGGCTCAAGTTCGACCTGGTCGGGTTCCAGCAATCGGTCGTCGGCATCCGCCGGCATCCAGCGGCCCTTGGACAGCGGGTGCGGCTCGCCGTCTTCCTTGCGCAGCTGGTAGTACATGACGTCCAGCCCGTCGTCGAACTGCAGCGCGAACCAGTCCCAGCCCACCTGATCCTCGGACAGCGCACTGGTGCTCCACTCGCGGTCCATCCAGGCCTGACCGGTGACCGCCAGGGGCCCGCGCTCCGCCCGCTCGACCTCACCGCTCACTTTGAGGCGGGGCATGGAGTAGTAATAGGAGGCATTGCCAGGCTCCGGACCCTTCTGGCTGAGCCCCGCCTCGCCCTGGAGCACCGGGCCGCGCAGGGGCTCCAGTTCCAGCGCCAGCCGGTAGTCGTCCACGCTGAAGTCCAGCGTCCAGCGGTCCCGGTCCAGATCCGCCAGCTGCCAGTCCTCGGCCCAGACCCGGCCGACCGGCTCCGTTGCCCCGGCCAGCCCCGCCCCGTCGCGCACGAAGCGCTCCTCGGAGGCGTGGTACCCGGCCTCGCGGTCGACCACCGCCGTATGCGCCATCCAGATATCCGGGCTGGCCCACGCCGAATCGTGCCAGTTGGCGTCCCCCGACAACTCCGGCGCCAGCCCGACGCGGAAGAAGGTGATGTGAAAGCCCAGCCGTTCGCCCTCCGGCCCATCGAGGTTGCCGGTCACATACCACCACTCGTTGCGAAACCCCGGGTGCGGCCCGTGGTCCCGCGGAAACTCGAATACCCGCGGCGCATCCGCGCGCCGGAACCCCTCCGTCTCCTCCCCGCCCAGGGCCTCGCCCACCCGCAGCCCCGACACCTCGGCCTCTCGCGCATCCGGCGGCTCCGCCCCGCCACAGGCCGCCAGCAATACCACGAGCCCAACCAGCACCAACAGGCGCAGTGCCTGGCATAAGAGCACCTGTGGGAGCGGGCTTGCCCGCGAAAGGACCTTGCCAGGGCCTGACGCGGGCAGGGGCTTCGCGGGCAAGCCCGCTCCCACAATGCCCACTCCCACAGCCTTCAACCCAACCATCACGGCACCTCCCGCAAAGCGGGCACCAGCCGCATGCGCGCCATGCGCCAGGCCGGGATCAGCGCCGCCAGCAGCGCCGCACCCACGCCCAGGGCAACGGTCTCGGCAATCTCGCGACCAGGCCAGCGCAGGTCCATGCCCCAGCCGAACGCCTCGCGGTTGATCACCTCGATCAGCAGCCAGCCCATGCCAAGACCCAGTGGTATCGCGGCCAGCGCGGCGAAAGCACCCAGCACCGCGCCCTGAAACACCACCAGTCCGCGCACCCCGCCGGGCAGAAGGCCCAGGCTGCGCAGCGTGGCGAATTCACGCGCGCGTTCCATCTGCAGGGCCATCAGCGCCCCGAGGATCGCGATGAACGCGACCAGCAGCGTGATCACCCGCAGCAGATGCGTGATCGCAAAGGTACGGTCGAAGATCGCCATCGACTCCTGCTCGATATCGCCGGGGCGCGTGACCATGGCCGCCATCTCGCGCTCGGCCAGCCAAGTCTCCAAGCGCTCGATCACCGCGTCGGCATCCGCGCCCTCGGGCAGGCGCAGTCCAAACGACCCCACCTCCTCGGCGCCGGGCGTGCCCGCGTAGAACCGGTCGCCCAGCATCAGCACCGTGCCCTGCGGACTGCCGTAATCGCGATACACGCCCGCCACCTCGAACACCCGCCGCCCCTCATCCACGCGGATCTCCAGCCGGTCGCCCACACCCACGTCGTGATGGGCCGCAAAGGGCTCGGTGACCAGTACCGCATCGGTCTCTCGCAGGCGCCGGTCGAGTGCTTCGCCCGTGGCCTCGGCCTCCAGCAGCGGCAGGTACTCCAGCCAGACCGGGTGCGGCTCGACCACGTAGAGATCGATCATCCCGACATCGCTCGGCGTGTCCTGGCTGGAGCCGGTGCTGACCGACTCCGCCTCCGCGATCCGGGCGAGCGTCTCCCCCCAGTCCGCGGGGAGGCGCGCCCCACTGCGCGCCGCGGCCGGCGCCACCGGCACCACGTACACATCCGAGGTAAGCGCCTGCCCCAGCCACTGCTCCACGCTGTCGCGGAAGCTCCCGACCATCACCGACACGCTGATCGCGGCCGCCAGGGCCAGCGTCAGCGCGGAGGTCGCCGGTGCGCTGCGCGACAGGCTCCGCTCGAGACTGCGCACCCCGATGCGCGGGAGCGTCTGCCCGCGACCGAGCCGCGCCAGACCGCGCAGGACTCCGGCCAGCACCAGCGGGAGCAGCAGCACAAAGCCAGTGATCAGCAGGAACAGCGCGACAAAGCTGCCCACCAGCCCTCCGGCCCCGAGCAGCAGCATCACGCCACCCGCCGCGAGCAGAACGACCGCCGCCACGGCCAGCCCGCGCAGGCCCCGGCGCGCCCGGCGTTCCAGCCGCCCGCGTCCAAGGCTGCCGGGGCTGGCCGCCCGTGCCGCCTCCCAGGCCGGGGCCAGCGCCGCCAGCAGCGACAGCCCTACCCCCAGCGCGATTACCACCAGCAGCGCCAGCGGGCGCGGCGTCACCTCCGTCACCGCCACCACAAAGAAATGATCCGTCACCGTCTGCGCGACCTGGCCGACCAGCACCTGCGCCAGACCGATCCCGACCAGCACCCCCAGCAGCGTGCCGATCACACCGACCAGCAAGGCCTCCAGCATCACCACGCCGAACAGCGCCCGCCGACCGGCCCCCACCAGGCGCAGACTCGCCAGCACCTCGCGTCGGCGCAGCACCGCAAAGGTCTGGGTGTTGTAGATCAGGAAGGCTGCAATCAGCAGCGCCAGCAGGCTCATCGCCGTCAGGTTGATGCGGAAGGCCTGCGCCAGCTCGCGCGAGGCCTGGTCGCGCGCCGCCACTGGCACGAGTTCCAGACCATTCGGCAATCGCTCCGCGAAGGCGCCGATGTCGGCGTCATCGAGGCGTACGTCGACACGATCGAGCCGTCCCGGCCGGCCGAGCAACGTCTGTGCGGTGGCGATATCCGTGACCCACAGCGAGCCACCCTCGTCGTCTGACTCGGCCGCCGGTTCGTCACGCTCCGCCTCGCGTTCGAGCAGCGTGACCTCGAAGCGCCCGGCGGCGGTCTCGAGCGCCAGGCGGTCCTCATGCGCCATCCCGGAGCCCAACCACCAGCCACTCGGCGGCAGGATCGTGCCCGGCTCGGTCACCAGCCGCTGCACCGGGGCATCCCCGATATCCGAGGCCGCCCCGCGGAACGGGCCCTCGGCCAGCGGATCGACGCCCAGCACATAGATCGTGCGCCCGTCCGGCAGCCGCGCGGGTCCCTCCACGATCGGCGCGGTATCGCGCCAGCCGGCCAGCCGCAGATCACGGTAATGTGTCTCGTCGAAACCCCGGGCCGGCCCCAGAATCTGGTGCGTGGCCGTGCCCGCCACCTCGTCCATCGAACGGTCGAACGCGCGCTGCGCCGACTGGTTGGCCAGATCCACCGCCAGCACCACGGCCACGGCGATCACCACGCCCACCAGCGTCAGCAGCCGCTGCAGCGGGCGCCTGCGCCAGTCGCGCAGCCAGGCCTTTACCAGCAGCGAGCTCACGTCGCCGAGGCTTCCGCGGCGAGATCCTGCAGGTGGCCGTCCTGCATGCGCAGCACCCGGTCCAGACGCCCGGCCAGGTCATCGCTATGCGTAACCAGCAACAGCGCGCAGCCGGTCGCGCGCACCTGTTCCAGCAGCAGGCCGAACACCGCCTCGCCGGTGCGCGAGTCGAGGTTGCCGGTCGGCTCGTCGGCCAGGATCAGCGCCGGCCGGTGCACCAGCGCCCGTGCGATCGCCACGCGCTGCTGCTCGCCGCCGGATAGCTGCTCCGGTTCGCGCCCGCCCTTGTCCGCGAGCCCCACGGCTGCCAGCTGCGCCGCAGCCCGCTCACGGCGCTGAGCGGCATCCAGATCCGTCGCCAGCTCCAGCGGCAGCATCACGTTCTCCAGCGCCGTGAGCGTCGGGATCAGATGAAACGACTGAAACACGATCCCAACCTGCGCTCGGCGCAGCCGCGTACGCGCCGCCTCGTCCAGCCCCGCCAGCGCCTGACCGGCCAGTTCCACCGTGCCGGTGTCGGCCGGCTCCAGCCCGGCCGCCAGGTGCAACAGCGTGGATTTGCCGGTGCCACTCTCGCCGACGATCGCCACGCGCTCGCCGGGTGCCAGCGCCAGCTCCACGTCATGCAGCACGCGACCCTCGCCGGGGTAGCCGAAGGCCACTCCACTCATGGCGAGCACCGGGCTGCCGAGCGGTCGCTGGGGATGCATCGTCTGATCCTGCATCGGGTTTTCCTTGTCGATTACCACTGGTTGCCGGAAGAGCCACCGCACTTCCCACTCAAGGGGCGTTCACACCACCGTAACCACGGCCGTTCATGGTGTCTGCACAGACCCCTGACGGGAGAGGAATGTTTCAAAACAGCCCCCAAGCGGTTGATTGCGGCCCGACATCCGTTAGAATAAGTCGCATCTCCACACACGGGAACGCGCCTTGAAACGCCGATCACGCAGTCGATCTATCTGCGCCTCGCGGTAAGCGCCTCCTTCCCGAACCGGACGCTTCCCGCTGGGCCTCTAAGTACTAGAGTGCCGGGAGCGGCCGGGCCCCAGCCCGATCCCGACCGGACCAAGACACCTCATCCATGCGGCGCCTTGTGAGGCTGTGTATTCAGCCCCCTGGCCCGCGGATGACAGCCGGGAGTAGGGCATGGATTTGCATCTGGAACAATCCATCATCGAGCTGAAGGAGCTGCTGCGTCTGGACGACCGCGACGGCATCCAGGAACTGCTCGACTACACGCGTGTGCAGGACATCGCGCATGCGCTGATGGAGCTGAACGACGACGACCTGTGCGCGGTGTTCAACCTGCTGGAGCCCGGGCGCAAGGCGGATGTCTTCTCCTACCTCGACACCCCGCACCAGATCCGGCTGCTCGAGGCCTCGCCGAAGGACGACGCCCGCTTCATCCTCTCCGAGATGGAGGCCGACGACCTCACCGGCCTGCTCCAGACCCTGGATCCGGAGACTCTGCGTAGCTACCTGCGGTTGCTGCCGTTTCGCGCCATCCGCCGCGCCCTCAAGCAGCTCAACTACCCGGAGGACTCCGCCGGTCGCGTGATGTCCCCGGACGTCGTCGCGGTAGACCCCGACTGGACGCTCAAGCGCGCGCTGGCCTTCATCCGCCGCAACGCGGACGAACACTCGAACAACGTGATCTTCGTGGTCGATCAGGACCGCGTACTGCTCGCCGCAGTGCCGATCCGGCACTTCCTGCGCGCCTCGGCAGACAGCCCGGTGCGCGAACTGCTGGGCGAATCCGATCCGATCACCATCGGGGTATCCGAGTCGGCCGTGGAGGCCGCCCGCAAGATCCAGCACTACGACCTGGAAACCCTGCCTGTGGTCGGCGAGACCGGCGAGCTACTGGGGGTGATCACGGTCGACGACGTGATGGACGTGCTAGAAGCCGAATCCACCGAGGACTTCCACAAGATCGGGGCGGTCGGCACCCTCCCGCTCTCGCCACAGGATGCGAGCCCGTTCCTTTTGTACCGCAAGCGCGTGGGCTGGCTGATCGGTCTGGTCGCGTTCAACACCATCGGCGCGCTGATGATCTCGCAGTACGAGGAGGCCATCGAGGCGCTGGTGGTACTGGTCTTCTTCCTGCCGCTGATTATCGACTCCGGCGGCAACGCGGGTGCCCAGAGCGCCACGCTGATGGTGCGCGCCCTGGCCACCGGCGAGGTCACGTCCAAGGACTGGCTGCGGTTGTGGGGCAAGGAGCTCGGCGTGGCCGTCGGGATCGGCGTGACCATGGGTCTGGCCGTATCCGTACTCGGGCTGTGGCGCGGAGGGGCCGACATCGCCCTGCTGGTCGCGATCGCGATGACGCTGATCGTCGCGTTCGCCAGCATGGTCGGCATGCTGCTGCCGTTCATCCTCAGCCGCCTGAAGCTGGACCCGGCCACCGCCAGCGTGCCACTGATCACCGCGATCGCCGACCTCGGCGGCATCATGATCTATTTCTCCCTGGCCGTGGCAATGCTCGGCCTGGCGACTCCGTAGGGGACTGACCGATGAGCCCGACCGACGACGACATCCAGACCCTGCCGCAGACGCTCAAGACCGCGCTGGACCAGCCCACGGAAGACTCGCTCCAGGGGCTTTGCGACGCCCATGCAGGCGCCGACCTGTCGGACGCGCTGGAGGCCCTGCCGGAAGACCGCATGCTGGACTTCTTCCGGCGTCTCGACGTGTCCTGCACCGCCGATGTCTACGCGCACCTGGAGCCCGACCACCAGACGCGCGTGCTGCACGCGCTCGACGAAGACCATGCCAGCCGGCTGATGTCAGCGCTGTCCTACGACGATGCCGCCTCGGTCCTGGAAGGCCTGCACGACGACCACGCCGAATCCCTGCTCGAGACCATGCCGGACGACGACCAGGAGGCGCTGGAGACTCTGCTCGGCTTCCCGGAAGAAAGCGCCGGGCGCCTGATGACGCCCGAGTACGCCACCGTGCAGCCGGACTGGTCCGTGGGCGAGGCAATGGACCACCTGCGCGAACACCACGAACTGGCGGAGACCCTCAACACCATCTTCGTGACCACGCCGGAGGGCGAACTGCTGGGCTGGGTGCGCCTGAAGGAACTGCTGCTGTCGCGCCCCACCACCAGCGTGCGCGAGCGCATGCACACCGATGTCGTCAGCATCGCGGCCGAGGAAGACCGCGAAGAGGCGGCCCACCGCATCGGGCATTACGACCTCGACGTCCTCCCCGTGGTCGACGACAACGGCCACCTGCTCGGCATCATCACCGTCGACGACGTGATGGACGTGCTGCGCGCGGAAACCACCGAGGACTTCCACCGCATGGCGGCGGTCGGCGACATGGTGCTCTCCCTGCGCGACGCCAGCATGAGCCTGCTGTACCGCAAGCGCATCGGCTGGCTGCTGATCCTGGTCGCGGTCAATATCTTCGCCGGCATCGCCATCGGCTACTACGAGGCCGCGATCGAAGCCGTCGTCGCGCTGGTCTTCTTCCTGCCCATGGTCATCGCCTCCGGCGGCAACGCCGGGGCCCAGGCCGCCACACTGGTCGTGCGATCACTGGCGGTGAACGACATACAACTACGGGACTGGTGGCGCCTCGGCGGCAAGGAAGTGCTGGTCGCTACCGCGCTGGGCGTCACCCTCGCCGCTGCCATCTGGGTCTCCGGCAACTGGCTGGGCACCGTCGAGGTCGCCAACGCGATCGCCCTGGGCATGTTCTTCGTGATCGTCTTCGGCTCGCTGTTCGGCATGCTCCTGCCGTTCGCCCTGACCCGCTTCGGCATCGACCCGGCCGTGGCCAGCGCCCCGCTGATCACCTCCGTAATCGACATCGTCGGCATCCTCATCTACTTCGGCGTCGCCGTCGCCATGCTCGGCCTCTGACACCCAACGGATACGCTCATCGGCCCCCGTAGGATGCCGATGAGCGCAGCGAATCGAATCAGGATTACCCCCGCCGCGGGAATGGTGCGTTTCGCCCGGCTCAACGCACCCTACAAATCGGTTAGCAGCCGCGAGGGCAACACCACGCCCCCACCCCGTCATGGCGAGGCCCCGCAGGGGCCGTGGCCATCTCCGAACGGAACCCCGGCCCCAGTCATCCCGTCCGCAGCGAAGCGAAGAGCCGGGATCTCCGCCCCCAGCCAAAGCCCAGGGGCGACCCAGCCAACACAACAGCGCGCAAACCCCCAACACTGACAATGTGCGTCAGTTCACATGACAACAATGGTCACATGCGCCCTGTAACCATTTGTGGGACACCCACTTTCTTCCAACATTGGCGCACCGGGGACATTCGCACCTGCGGGACACCCACTTTGCAAGGAGAAACTGTGGCGGCCATCTGTGGGACACCCACTTTCTTCCCAGTTGTCATAAGCCCGATTCGCCGACACCAGCGACACAACTAACTGGCGGCAGACTCCACACTCCCACTCCGCTCTTTCCCCCCAGGGCCACTAGCCTTCCGCCGGTGTGTTCGCCGTGGCGTGTTATGCCTTGCCAGACGACCGGGATAGCCCGAGGGTCCGCGGCTAATCCACCTCGCCAAATGCACTCGCAAGTTAATGTACATACAATAATTTGATAGGGATCGAGTTTGACGCAGACAAGGACGCTGCGAACCTGGCGAAACACGGGGGTCTCACTCGGCGATGCCCTCGGGCTCGAATGGGATACGCTCCTGGCCATGGAAGACCGACGGAAAAGCTACGGCGAACGGCGAACGTTCGGGTACGCCTTGATGGGCGAACGCTTGTATTGCGTCGTATTCACCGATCGATCATCCGTGCGGCGGATCATCAGCCTGCGCAAAGCCAACAACCCGGAGATTGTGCGTTATGTCGAAATCACTAACGCTACGTAGCGGTCGCCGGGTCGTCTTGAACGACGCCGACGAAGAGTCGTCCATTCAGGCCGGAATCGATGCGGACCCAGAGACCCGGGAACCTTCCGAAGACGAGACGAAAGCCCTGCGACGCGTGGGGCGCCCGCCTCTACCTGTAACTAAAGAGCGCATCACGATCCGTCTGTCGCCCGACGTCGTGGAGGCATTCCGCGCTACAGGAAAGGGCTGGCAAACGCGAATGGACTCGGCTTTGAAGGACTGGCTCAAGGACCATAGCCCGACGTCTAATAGTCGTTAGTGCCCGGCTGCGGCTCCGGCCGCGGTATCGTATGACCAACTGACATCGCGGTGGCATCTGCGGCACACCCACTTTCCTCCCCACGCTACACGGCCCCTCGGTCAGGCCCCGGATAACCGCTGCGCGCTTTCCGGGATGGCTACTGGATGCAGCGCCTTCAGGAAATGATCAGAGACGATCGCACGCGGGGCACCGAGACTACGACGACACCGCTTTGCGGCGCTCCCAGGGGCTCCAGGCTTGTGACCTGATATTGCCGGGGCACAGAACGCAAAAGGGCCGCCCGTGGATTCCCTTCCCGGACGACCCTTTAGGGGCTTCCTTGCCCCAGGGCACAATCTAGCACGAGCCTCGTGGATTTCCAGCTGCACACCGAAGAGGCCGCCGAACGGTCGTTTTTGCGCCATAGGCGGTACTTTTGGATGGAATAAACTTCGGCATTGTAGGACACCCACTTTCTCAAGACAGGCCCTTGCTATCGCGGCTGATCGCATCTAGGTTCTGAATCGTCCGATTCCATGGAAGGAGTCCACGATGACCCAACCCCGCTCGTCCCTCGTGTCCGTCGAGGACACGCCCTGGTACCACGTCGTCTCACGCTGCGTTCGGCGCGCCTTTCTCTGCGGCGAGGATCGCGTGTCCGGACACAACTTCGAGCATCGCCGCGAATGGATCGAGACGCGGATCCTGGAGCTGGCCGCGATCTTCGCCATCGATGTGGCTGCCTATGCCGTGATGAGCAATCACTACCATGTGGTGGTACGGCTGGACCCTGAACGCGCAGCCTCACTGGACACCGAGTCCGTCCTGCTTCGCTGGACGCGGCTGTTCTCGGGCCCCGAATTGGTTAGGCAGTATCTGTCTCCACGTCGGAAAGCGATGTGCGACGCACAGTTACGCCGGGTCGAGGCGTACGCCCAAACGTATCGGAACCGGCTGGCAGATCTGTCGTGGTTCATGCGTGTGCTGAATGAATCCATCGCACGACAGGCCAATGAGGAGGAAGGCGTCAAGGGACGATTCTGGGAGGGGCGCTTCAAGAGTCAGGCCCTGCTGGATGACGCAGCCGTGCTGGCGGCCATGAGCTACGTGGACTTGAATCCGGTCCGTGCCGGGATGGCCGAAGCCTTGCACGAGTGTGATCACACTTCGCTGAAACGGCGTATCCGCCCGGAGGCCGAGGATGATTCGGCGTGCGCCACTGATGCCATTTGATGCAAGCGGCCAGTTCGAACCGGCGATCCCATTTGCGTTCGAGGATTACCTGGAGATGACGGACACATTGGGGCGCTGCGTACATCCGACGAAACGAGGATCCATTCCCGCGCACCGCCCTCGCCTGCTCGACCAGCTGGGCATGGATGCCGAAGCCTTCATCCGGCAATCCAGCCATCTATTGCGCGCGTTCGGCTCGGCCATTGGCGCACCGGAGCAGTTGGTGAGCCTCGCCGAACGTCGGCAGTGCCGCTACCTCCGAGGAATCTCCATGGCGCGGGCGCTGTTCGCCCGCCCTGCTGCTTGAACCCGAGCGCAGGACGTCGACTTGGCATGGATGAATTTCGGTTGTTTGGGCCGCTCGCGGCCGGTTCGATCCACGTTGTTCCGCGGCACTGTTGGCGAGTTAGGCCTTAGTGGGGCTCACCTGGGCCCCCAAAAGAAAGAGCCACCCGGGCTTCCGTTCCTGGGCGGCTCTAGCGAAGGCATCCCTGCCTTCGGGGTTGAAAGTAGCACATCGTTTGCCAATTTCTAGATGTATTTCCCGCTTTTCGTCGAACGGCCCTATGCGCCGACTGAGCGGTACTTCCTCTAACAGAGCAACGATTGTTTTATCTTTCGATTGCAGGCTGAACACCAGGCAATGCGCTTAGCCTAGCTCTGCTGAAGAATCAGGGGAGAGTGCGGCGACGGACATGGCAGCGACGTCCCTGGCGCATTGCCCCGGAAGCCGTTGCCCCCGAGATGTGGATAGACACTAAACCGGAGTCACCGTCACTGAAAGGGCGTCAGCAGTTGCACAGGGACTTTGCGGGGCACCCAACCCAAGGCCCAGGCCTCCGCGGTGGATCAACCCGGCTCGGCGGGCTTGCATGCGTGAATCTGCACGACAGCACCACGGCCCGTATGAAAAACACCTTCAACCACGTCACGCTCGACCTCGACCGCATGAATGAACTCAAGGCCGGTCAGTTCATCACGCAGCTCTGGCAGATTCATCATGAGCGCCTCGGTAGGCGGTCCCCCGGTTCCCAGGGCCAGTTGCGCCGGCGTATACCCCTCCAGAATGAAACGCCCGCCAGGCCTCAAGCCAGCGACCGCCTCCCGATGTAGCCGACGCCGAGTATCGGGCGGCAGATGGCAGAAAATCGAGACGACAAGGTCCCAACGGTTCGGCTGGATACTGTAGTCGGTCAGATCCGCGACTTCCGTCCGGATCGCGACATGACGTTGCGTCGCAAGACGCTCGGCCTTCTCCAGACCTACTGACGAACTATCCACCGCCAGCACATCGAACCCACGTTCGGCCAGAAAGACCGCGTTTCGTCCCTCACCTTCGGCCAGGCAAAGAGCTTTCCCAGGCGGAACCCCCGAGATCTGCTCGGCCAGGAAATCGTTCGGCCGAGTACCGTAGACATACTCATCCGTGGCGTACCGTTCATCCCACATCAATCGACTCCACCCGTTGGTTCCTTGCCCTCAAGTATGTGCAGGACACCCACTTTGTGGGCACCCACTTTGTGGGCGAGCACCTGCCCTGCGCAGTTAAGGGACACCCACTTTGTGGGTGGGTTCGCGGCTGCCAGCCAATTGCCGGAAAGCGGAGTTTCGCCTACTCTTGCACGCCTTTCCGGACTGGTCCACGGCGAGCCCGCCGCGCCGCCGAAATGTCGAACCACCAGCGAACCACCAGAGCCCAGAACCGCCATGAGCGCACCGACCTCGCTACGCCAGCGCCTCGAGCATTTTATCGAAGCCCGTCTCACCCAGCGCGCAATCATCGCGCTGATCCTGCTGAACGCCGTGACGCTGGGGTTGGAGACGTCCGATACCGTAATGGGCTGGATGGGCCCGGTGATCCTCACGGCAGACGCCGTCATCCTGTCGATCTTTACGGCCGAGGTACTGGCCAAGCTGTTTGTCTATCGCCTGAGTTTCTGGCGCAACCCCTGGAATGTCTTCGACTTCTTCGTGGTGGGGATCGCACTCATCCCGGCCTCCGGACCGTTCTCGGTATTGCGCGTGCTGCGACTGCTGCGCCTGGTATCGATGGTGCCCAAACTGCGCTTTATCGTGGAGGCGCTCCTGCGGGCCATCCCCGGGATCGTGTCGATCATGGGCCTGCTGGTGCTGATCTTCTACGTGTTCGCGATCATCGCGACCGGGCTGTTCAGCGACTCGTTCCCGCAAAAATTCGGGACGCTCGGGGCCTCGATGTACAGCCTGTTCCAGGTAATGACACTGGAAGGCTGGTCCGAAGACATCGCACGCCCGGTGATGGAGATCTACCCCTGGGCCTGGGCGTTCTTTGTGCCATTCATCCTGATCGCCACGTTCACCGTGCTGAACCTGTTCATCGCGATCATCGTGGACGCGATGCAGCGCATGCATGATCGCGCAATCGAGATCGAGCAGCAGATGATCCATGACAGCGTGCACGAGGAGAACAAGGCGCTGCACTCGGAGATCCACGAGCTGCAGCAGGAGACGGTCAAGCTTCAGGAACGCCTCATCCGCATGCAGAGCATGCTGGAGAAGCGGGTGAAGTGACGGCCTGACGGGGAGGGTGACGCATGCGAGATTCGCGTGCGAGCACGCTCCCACAGGGGGGATATGCCCCCCGGGTCCCATGAGATCAGGCGCTGGCGGCGGCCGGCTCGGCGGCGCGTTCGCCCAGGCGGCGGCCAGTGGCGTTGAGTACGGCCTGCAGCGTAGCGGCGGTCGTGTCCTCGCCCAGCGCGACACCGACGGAGCGCTCGCCGTCGACTTGCACGTCCACCGCGGCCATGGCGCGCGCCTCGGTGCCCGACTCCATCGCGTGCTCGTCAAAGTGGCTCACCTTGACCTCGACTCCCCGGTCGGCCTTCATCGCGGCGGTCAGGGCCTCGACCGCGCCGTGGCCCTCGCCCTTCAGGCGCGACTCGCGCCCGGGTGGGCCCATGGTCGCGTCCAGCCGCACCACCGGGCCTTCCTTCTCGATCTCGTAGCGCACCAGATCCCAGCCGGCGACCGGCGTCAGGTAATGCTGCTCGAACAGCTCGTGGATACGCTTCGAGGAGACCTCGATCTGCGAGGTCTCGGCATCCTTCTGCACGATGCGGGCGAACTCGATCGCCAGCCAGCGCGGCAGTTCGATGCCGTAGTCGCGCTCCAGGACATGCGCCACGCCGCCCTTGCCGGACTGGCTGTTGATGCGCACGACCTCCTCGTAGCGCCGGCCCAGATCGCTCGGGTCGATCGGCAGGTAGGGCACGTTCCAGTGGCCGCCCTTCTCCTTGTAGTGCGCCAGGCCCTTGCGGATCGCATCCTGATGGCTGCCGGAGAACGCGGTGTACACCAGCTCGCCCGCCCACGGGTGACGCGGGTGGATCGGCATATCAGTGCACTCCTTGTACACGTCCATCAGCCGTTCCATGTCGGACAGGTCGATGGTCGGGTCAATCCCCTGCGAATACAGGTTCATCCCGACGGTGACCAGGTCCATGTTGCCGGTGCGCTCGCCGTTGCCGAACAGCGTGCCCTCCAGGCGGTCGGCCCCGGCCAGCAGGCCCAGCTCGGCCGCGGCCACGCCGGTACCGCGGTCATTGTGCGTATGCAGCGACACGCAGAAGTGCTCGCGATACTGCACGTGGTCGCAGAACCACTCGACCTGGTCGGCAAAGACGTTGGGCGTGGCCGACTCGACCGTGGCCGGCAGGTTGATCACGACCTTCTGGCCCTGGTCCGGGCGCCAGATCGCGTTCACCGCATCCACGACCTCGACCGCGTAGTCCAGCTCGGTGGTAGAGAAGCTCTCCGGCGAATACTGGAAGATCCAGTCCGTCTGCGGATACTTCGCCGCGTAGTCGCGCACCCAGCGCGCACCGTTCTCGGCGATGCCACGGATGCCGGCACGGTCCATGCGGAAGACCTGCTCGCGCTGCGCCGGGTTGGTGGAGTTGTACACGTGCACCACCGCGCGCGGCGCGCCCTCCAGCGCGGCGAAGGTCTTCTGGATCAGATCCTCGCGCGCCTGCGTCAGCACCTGCACGTACACGCCCTCGGGGATCCGGTCCTCCTCGATCAGACGGCGGGTGAAGTCGTAGTCGATCTGCGAGGCGGAGGGGAAGCCGATCTCGATCTCGGTCAGACCGATATCCACCAGCACCTCGAAGAAGCGCATCTTCTGCTCGACGCTCATCGGGTGCACCAGCGCCTGGTTGCCGTCGCGCAGGTCCACCGCGCAGAAACGCGGCGCAACCGTGGTGCGCTGCGCCGGCCAGCGGCGGTCCGCCTTGTCGATCGGCGGGAACGGGGCGTACTTGGTGTGATCGAAGGCCATCTTCATTCTCTCCTGGGGCCGCGGCATTCCGTCGCGGCGATTGGTCCACTTGCACATTATCCTAACGAATTTGCGCGGACAGAACCTTGCTTTTTTCGCATATAGCGGGAGGTAAGAGGCTTTTTATTGCTTTAAATGACCTATCTGGCGCAATATTCCACCATGGAACCGCAACCGCACAAGCTCGACCGCTTTGACCGTCACATCCTGGAGATCCTGCAGGAGGACGCCAGCCTGTCGAACCAGGCCCTCGCCGAGCGCGTGGGGCTGAGCCCCTCGCCCTGCCTGCGGCGCGTTCGGGCACTCGAGCAGGCCGGGATCCTGATCCGGCGCGTGGCCCTGCTCGACCGGCGCGCCCTGGGGCTGGAACTGACCGCGCTGATCCACATCGGCATGGACCGCCACACCCCGGAGCGCTTCGCACGCTTCGAGGAGGCGATCGCCAGCTACCCCGAGGTGCAGCACCTGTATCTGATCACCGGGCAATCGGCGGACTACATGCTGCAGGTCGTCGTGCCGGACATGGATGCCTATCAGGACTTCCTGCTGCGGCGGGTGACCCGGCTGGAGGGGGTGGATTCGGTGCACTCGAGCTTCGTCCTGCGCCGGGTGGTGGACCGCACCTCGCTGCCGCTGGACTACATCCGCGACTGACGGCGGGCCGCGAACCTCCCTCCGAAACGGCTCCGATGGCTCAGCGCTTCCCTCAGCGCCCGCCGAACTGGGGCAGCAGACGCGCGGGCAGCAGGTGAATGAGGATGAAGCCCAGCATCGCAGCGACGACGATCGTCGGCCCGGTCGGGGTGTCGTACTGGAACGAACCCCAGACGCCGACGAGCACCGCCAGCATGCCGATCACACCGGCCAGGAACGCCATTTGCTCCGGCGTCGACGCGAAGCGCCGGGCACTCGCGGCCGGAATGATCATCAACGCCGTAATCAGCAAGACGCCGACCACCTGCATCGCGGCCGCGATCACCAGCGCGATCAGCAGCATCAGCCCCAGGCGCACGGCCAGCACCGGCACACCCTCGACCCGCGCCAGTTCCTCGTGCACCGTCAGCGCCAGCAGCGGTCGCCAGAGCAGCACCAGCAGCAACAGCGCAATGCCGCCGCCTATGGCAATCGCCAGCAGGTCATTCGTCCCCACCGCGAGGATGTCGCCGAACAGATAGGCCATCAGATCCACCCGCAGGCCCTCGATAAAGGTGACCGCCACAATCCCCAGCGACAGCGCGCTGTGCGCCAGGATCCCCAACAAGGTATCGGAAGCCAGCTCCTGACGGCGCTGCAGGATCACCAGCAGCACGGCGATCGCGACACAGACGATGGTCACCATCAGGTTGAGATTCGTCCCCAGCAGGAACCCGAGCGCCACCCCCAGCAGGGCGGAATGCGAGATCGTGTCGCCGAAATAGGCCATACGCCGCCAGACTACGAAGGCACCCAGCGGACCGGCCACGGCCGCCACCATCAGCCCTGCCAGCACCGCGCGGAACAGGAAGTCATCCAGCCAGGCTTCGATCATCGTTTCGGCGTTCCCTGTCCGTGATGGTGGGCGTGGCCACAGCCGTGCGACCCGCCCGTTCCGTTGTCGTCCAGATCATGCACCTCGCCGTGCAGGTCGTGGACATGGTTGTGGTCATGTTTGTAGATACCGATGCCCTGCACATCGGCGGTGGGGAACAGGCGCTGGTACTCCGGGTGGCGCGAGACCTCCTCCGGCCGGCCGGTGCAGCAGACATGCTGGTTCAGGCAGATCACGGCATCCGCCCCCGCCATGACCAGATGCAGGTCATGCGAGACCATCAGCACCCCGCAGCCCGTCTCGCGCCGAATGTCATCGATCAGGCGAAAGACCTCGCCCTGCCCGACGATATCCACGCCCTGCGCCGGCTCGTCCAGCACCAGCAGATTGGGCCGGTTGAGCAGCGCCCGCGCCAGCAGCACTCGCTGCATCTCGCCCCCGGACAGGGATTGCACCGGCTTGTCCAGCAGGTGCGGGACACCCACCCTTTCCAGGTGCGCCAGCAGCTCGGCCCTCGGCGCGCGCTGGCGCAGCGTCAGAAACCGCCGCACCGACAACGGCAGCACCGGTTCGATCTGCAGGCGCTGCGGCATGTAGCCGATGCGCAGCCCGCGCCGGCGCTTCACCTGCCCCCGCGTCGGCTGCCACAAGCCCAGCAACACCCGCAACAATGAAGTCTTGCCCGCGCCGTTGGGGCCGATCACCACCGCGACCTCGGCCGGCGGGATCTGCACCGAGACCCGGTCGAGAATCAGCTTGCCCCCCCGCTCCAGGGAGATATCACGGGCGTCCAGCAGCGGGCTGTGGTCCGATTCCGGTGCGGACATGGTGGCAGGGCTTCCCTTGTTCATGTTGATATACTATAACGTTCTCTAATTCCGATCCGACACCCTGGAGACCCTGCCATGCACTCGCGCCCGCGCCACCCCTTCGGGATTTCGCTGACGGTCAGCCTGCTGGCCATCCTGGGCCTCCTGCTCCCGGGCATGGCCGCCGCGGACAAGCCGCGCATCGTCGCGACCATTCTACCGATTCACAGCATCGTCGCCGCCCTGGGCGAGGACGCCTTCGACGTGGAACTGCTGGTCCCCGCCACGGCTTCGCCGCACGGATATTCCATGCGGCCATCCGAGGCGCGCCGTCTGCAGAACGCGGACATGGTGGTCTGGGTCGGCCCGGACCTCGAGACCTTTCTGGAGCGCCCGCTCCGCCGTGCCGGCGACCGCGAGATTATCAGCCTGATGGACGACCTCGACCTGGACTTGAAGCCCACGCGCGAAGGGGGCGTCTGGGAGCATCACCACGACCACGGGGACGATGATCACGGCCACGGCGACCATGACCACGATCACAACGGCCATGGCCACAGCCACGACGACGGGCACTCCGACGACAATCACAGCCACAACGGCCATGGCCACAACGGCCATGACCACAACCATGATCACGGCCACCACGACGAGGCCCATGGACACGACCATGATCACCATCACGGCGACTACGATGCCCACATCTGGCTCTCGCCAGCGGTGGTGCGCGCGATCACCGAGCAGCTCGCCGACAAGCTGATGCAATGGGATCCGGAACGCGCCGAAATCGTGGAGGCCAACCGTGACGCCCTGCTCGAACGGATCAACGATCTGGACGGACGCCTGGCGGAACAGCTCGAGCCGGTACGGGACCAGGCCTTTATCGTGTTCCACGACGCCTACCAGTACTTCGAGCAGCACTACGGTCTGAACTCCGCCGGCTCGATCAGCATCGATCCCTCGCGCAGCCCGGGGCCGCGGCGCATCAGCGAACTGCGCGAGCGTGTCGCCGACGGCGACGTGGTCTGCCTGTTCACCGAGCCGCAATTCCGTCCGGCCCTGGCCGAGACCGTGGCCGAGGGAACCGATACACGGCTCGGCGTGCTGGATCCTGTCGGTGCCGAACTGGAGCCCGGGCCGGATGCCTGGTTCGAGTTGATGCAGAACATGGCGGACGGCTTTGCCGGCTGCCTGGGTAAGGAATAGCCCGCGGGACAAGCCAAGGCGGTGCGTTTCGCTGCGCTCAACGCACCCTACGCGGTTGTTTAAACGCCGGGGCTCATCCAATCGCTTCGGCCGAGGCGGCCACGGCTACACGGTTGCGGCCCTCGCCCTTGGCGCGATAAAGCGCCTCGTCGACCCGACGCAACAACCCTGTACGTGGCTCGCCCGCGCAGAAGGCCGCCACACCGAGGCTGATCGTTACCCGGCCGGCCTCCGGGAAATCATGCCCCTCCACCCGCGCCCGCATGGTCTCCGCGACCCGCGCGGCATCCGCCTCTTGGGTACCCGGCAGCAGGACCATGAACTCCTCGCCGCCCCAGCGCCCGAGAACGTCGGCATCGCGCAGACGTTCCGCGATCACGCGGGTCACCTCCTGCAGCACGACATCCCCCGCCGCATGGCCAAAGGTGTCGTTGACCCGCTTGAAGTGATCGAGATCGAACATCACCAGGGCAAAAGGCGCCCCGTAGCGGTCGGCACGCGCCAACTCGCGATTGAGCAGCGTTTCGAAGTAGTGGCGGTTGGCCACACCGGTCAGGCGATCGTAATAGGCCTGACGCTTCAGCTCCGCATTGGCGCGCTGTAGCTCCAGCTCCACCTGCTTGAGGTCGGTGATATCCACCGCGGTTCCCGCCACTCGGCTCACTCGCCCGTCCTCGTCCGGCACCTGGTAACGATGCACGTGTAGCCAGCGTTCAGCACCATCCGGTCGGCGCAAGCGGAAGGTATCCTCGACATGAGCCCCCTTCATGGGGTCGTTCAGGAACTGACGCTCCACGCGCTCGCGGTCTTCCGGGTGCACGGCCTCCAGCATCGAACGCGGATCGCGATAGAGGCGGTCACGGCTTTGCCCCCAGATCCGCTCGAAGGCCGGATTCACGTACAGGATCCCTGTCTTCGTCCTGTAGCCAGAACACCTCGTTCACGCTGCCCGCCAGCTGGCGGAAGCGCGCCTCGCTCTCGCGCAGGGCCTCTTCTACTGCCTTGCGCTGCGAGAGGTCGCGCAGGATGGTCGACACCTGCCGGATCTCGCCCTGGTCGTCGCGGCGAACAATAATCACCTGTGAAGCCGGGATCTCCCTGCCCTGTCCGTCCAGTATCGCCGTCTCGCCTTCCCAGACCCCGTCGCGCATCGCAATCGGAGCGGCCTCGTTCACGATGCGCTCGGCCGCCCAAGGTGGATGGAACCGCTGGACGGCACTCTCGACCGAGCGGGTTTCGGGCGGCAGCCCCCAGGTATTCCAGCCGTTCTCGGGGGTCCACGGTTCGCCCGTCATGGGCGGCAGACCAAACAGGCGGCGACCGGCGGCGTTCAGGAACTGCATGTCGCCAGCGGGCCCATGCATGGCGACCACGTCGGGCGTATGTTCCAGGATCCCGACCAGACGGCGCTGGTTTTCCTCCAGGGCGCGCCGCTCGGTCACGTCCTGCACAGTTCCCATCAGACGACGTGGCTTGCCGTTGTCATCGCCCTCGACCGTACCGCGCGCATGGACCACTCGTTCCTGCCCATCGGGGCGCAGGATCCGAAAATGAATATCGTAATCGCCGCTCTCCAGTGCTGCCCCTACTGTCTTTGCCACATCGCGCCGGTCCTCGGGATGCACGGCATGCAGAAACCCCGCGTAGTTGGCTTCCTGCTCACCCCGCCTGAGGCCGAAGATGCGATAGACCTCGTCCGACCAGCGGGTGCGGTCCTCGTGGATCTCCCAGACCCAGCTGCCCACGTGCGCGATGCGCTGCGCAGCGGCCAGTTCCCGGCCCCGCTCGCGCAGGGCATCTTCCATCGCCACCTGCTCGGTAATGTCGATCATCACACCGTGCCAGACGATGCCTCCATCGGCACGTGCCTCGGGCGTCGCACGACCCTCGACCCAGATCGTTCCGCGCAGCGGGTGGCGAACGCGGAAGCGAACCCGCCAGGGTTCCATGGACCGCGCCGATTCCTCGATGCTGGCCTGGATGCGAGGCCGGTCATCCGCGTGTACCGTTGCAAAGGCCGCGTCCGCGCTGTCCTGAACCAGCCCCGGGCTGAGCCCGAACACGCGCCGTATCCCATCACTGACGAACGGAAACGCGTGCCGCCCATCCGGATACAGGTGGTACTGGTAGATCGCCCCGGGCAGATGGGCGGTGGCCTTGGTCAGTTGAACCTCCCTTTCCGTCCGTGCGGTCTGGTCCTGGAACGACACCACCACACCATCGACCCGACCGGCCGCATCAAACGTCGGCGCCGCAAAGACGCTCACCGGAAAATGGGAGCCATCGGTCCGCACAAAATAGTCGTCCCAGGGTTCATCCGACTGGCCAGCCTCCAGGACCCGCAGGATCGGGCAGGCTTCTTTGGGATAGGGCTCCCCGCCCACCAACGAGTGATGGTTGGTTGAATGGGCGTCGCGCCCGAGTGCCTCGGCTTCGCTTTTGAAACCCAACAGACGGCAGGCCGCCGGGTTGAGAAAGGTGTAGCGGCCGTAACGGTCCAGTCCGAAGACACCTTCCGCCAGACTCGCCAGAAGGTGGTTCTGAAAAGCCTCGGCCGCGCGCACCTCGGTGACGTCCTCGATCACGCCATCGAACACGGGCTCGCCGTCCTCGTCATGGCTGCGATACGCGGTCACGCGCGCCCGAAAGGCCCGACCACGCAGTGTCTGCAGGTCCAGTTCGCGCCCGACCACGCGACCGTGCATCTCCAGATCGCGGCTGAATGCCTCGCGCGCGCCCGGATCGCGATACAGGTCTTGCACCGGGGTTGCGCGCAGCTGTGCCTCGGACTCGGCCTCAAACAGCGCCACCATCGCCGGATTGAGCCAGACAAGGCGGCCTTCCGGCCCGGGCGTGTTGCGGTAGACGCCCACCGGAAGACGCCGGAACACGCCCCCGTAGAACTCCAGCTCGCGCTCGTAGCGCCGGGCCTCGGAGACATCGTGAACAATCGAATACAGGTAGGTGGTTCCGTCCAGCACCACCGGGCCGGAGTACACCTCGACCTCGCGGATCTCGCCCCCCTGGATGCGATGGCGGAACCGGAAATACCGGCGTTCCTCGCTCCTGGCACGCTGCATCTCGACCCGCACGTCTTCCGCCGACAGCGTGTTGATGTCGTGGATATACATGCCCTTGAGGGTGTCGGCCGAATAGCCGTAGAAGCTCACCGCGGCGGGGTTGGCATCGACAATCCGGCCATCCGCCGGGTTGATCAGCAGCTTCGGTGCGGTATTGGCGGTAAACGTCTGCTCGTAGACCTGGGCTGCAGAATCGCCTCCGGGCCTGCGCTGAACGGTCACGACGCGCCCATCGTCATCCGGCACCAGCGTCAACGTACAGGAGAGCGAGGCCCCTTCCGGTGCAGCCGGCGCGAGCATGTCCACGCTCAGGGTCACCTCGGATGTGGCCGAACGCTGCAACGCGTCCGCCAGCGATGGCCGCTGTTCGGGCGCGATGCAGTCCACCAGTGCACTGCCCTGCAGATCAGCCGGCGAGCACTCGAGCCACTCAGCCAGGCGGGCATTGACCGTGCAGATGGCACCGGCCGCGTCGAGGCGGGCCAGGCCTACTGCAATGTGCTCGCATTGAATGGGGTCGGCGCCTTCCGTGCTCGCCATTCAGCTCACTCTGCCCGGAGCCCGGGGTCCAATGAAGTAGTCAATCATCCAGCCGCACGACCCGATTGCGCCCGCCCTTCTTGGCCACGTACATGGCCTCGTCCGCTCGCTTCACCCAGTCCCTGATCGACTCACCGGGGCGGCACTCCGCAACCCCCAGACTAATCGTCACAAGGCCCACACAGGGGAATGCCGTAGCAGTGACCTGCTCGCGCAGCTGTTCGGCCACATGCTGGCCACGCTCCGCGTCCGTTCCGGGCAGCAGGACCACAAACTCCTCGCCACCCCAGCGTCCCAGTACATCCGCCTCGCGCAGACGACCCTTCAGGGCATGCACCAGGAAGCGCAGGACCTCGTCGCCCACCTCGTGGCCGAACGTATCGTTGATACGCTTGAAGTGGTCGATATCCAGCAGCAGTAGCGAGCAGGGATGCGCGTAACGCTGCGCACGGCGCGCCTCCTGATCCAGGAGCGTCTCGAAGTAGCCACGGTTGGCGGCATCGGTCAGCGGGTCGTAGAAAGCCTGGTGCTCCAGGGCGGCCTCGAGTTCTTTCTGCCGCGTGATGTCGTGGAACATCGCGATGTAGTACTCGATCTCGCCCTGATCGTCGTGGATCGCGGTAACGACCTCGTGCAGGGGGAAGATCTCGCCATTCTTGCGGCGATTCCAGATCTCGCCCTGCCAGTGGCCCGTCTCGCGCACCGTGCGGAACATCTCCTGGTAGAAGTCGCGATCCTGGCGCCCGGAATTCAGGATGCGCGGATTTGCCCCCACGGCCTCCTCTTCGGTATATCCCGTGAGCTGCGTGAACGTTGCGTTCACACGCTGGATGGTGCCCTCAACGTCCGTGATGAAGATGGCCTGGCTGGACTCGAAGGTCGCGGCCAGCAGACGCTGCTCCTGTTCGAGGTGATACTGCTCGGTAATATCCTGCACCGTGCCGACCATGCGCGCGGGCGTGCCGCAGGGGCTGAGCTCCACGGAGGCTAGCTCGCGCACCACGCGCTCTGTACCGTCCGGCCGCAGGATGCGGTGGGTCACATCGAACTGCTCCAGACCAGCCAGGGCTCGGTCTACCGCCGCCTGTACGCGTTCACGGTCCCCCGGGTGGACCGCCTGCATGAACGCCCCATGCGTGCCCTCCCAGCGGGATCGTTCCATCCCGAAGATGCGATAGACCTCGTCCGACCAGCGAATCTCGTGCTTCTGGAAATCACTGATCCAGTTGCCGACATGCGCGATGCTTTGTGCCAGGGCCAGTTCCTGCTCACTTCGGTGCAGAGCATGCTCGGCGCGCACCCGCTGCGTGATGTCCAGGATCACGCCGTGCCAGAGCACACTCCCGTCGTCCAGAGCCTCCGGACTCGCGTGGCCCTCCAGCCAGGTCTCGCCGCGTTCGGGACTCATCACGCGATAGCGCTGCAACCAGGGTTCCAGCGATCGCATCGACGCTTCGATGCTCGCGCGGATGCGTTCCACGTCCTCCGGGTGGATCACGCGGAACACCGCCTCGGCATCGCGCATCGCCTCCTCGGGTGCAATCCCGAATATATCGGTCATCCCCTCGCTAGCGTATGGGTAGCAGCCACGCCCGTCGGGGTGCTGGCGGTACTGGTAAATCACGCCGGGCAGGTTGCGGGCGATCTTTTCCAGGTGTCGCTCGGTCTCGACGCGCGCGCCGATATCCTGAAAAGCACCCACCAGTTCGGTCACCGCACCGGTTGCATCACGAATGGCGGTGATCTGGTCCTCCAGCCACTGCCAGTGGCCGTTGGGCATCCGCTGGCGGTAGTTCAGGCGGCAGAACCCTTGGGCCCCGTCGGACAGCCAGCGCCGCACCTGACAGACGCAGCGGCCATAGTCCTCCGGGGCGATGTGGGTTGTCAGCCAGTCCGGATTCGAGCTGATCTGCTCCGGGGCCCAACCGGTCACCGAGACCGAGTTGCGGCTGAGCCAGGTCATGGTGCCGAGGTTGTCCGGATGCATGGTGTAGATCACCGCGGGGCTGGCATGCAACAGGCTGTCCATGCGCTGCTCGGCCTGCTTGCGCGTACCGATATCGGCAACAGCCGCCAGTAGCGCCTCCGGGCTATCAATCGTCGCGGGGATACGGCTGATACTGATCTCGACCCAGCGGGCAAGGCCTGTGGCGTCCACCAGGCGAACCTCGACCTGGCAGTTGGGGCAGCCACCGTCAAGCAGACCGCGGCGTCGCGCCTCGCAGGGCTCGACATCCTCGGGGAGCAGGCGCTCGCGCAACCATCCCCCGACCAGATCCCCAGGGTCGCAGGCCAGCATCTCCCCCAGACGCGGGTTCGCGCGCAGGATGCGCCCCTCCGTGTCCATCTCGGCCAGCCCAACCGGGGCATGCTCGAACAGCGCGGCGTAGCCGTGGGCCGCACAAATCTCCGTCATTCCTAGTCCTTGCCCGTCTCGAAAAGGCCTGCCTGGCCTTTCCTCCCCCTGGCGGGAGTATCCACGGACCCGTTAATGGATCCTTATAGTCGGTCTAAACCCTACCACAGGGGTCGGACTTTTTCGTATACCCCCGCAAGAATCGAGAAGTACAGGACGCAAAAAAAAGCCCCCGGGAAACCGGGGGCCCTGACAGCACAACCGAACGTGACCGGATTAGCCGCTGGTGCCCGTACGCGGGGCCGGCTCGCCTTCATCCGTACTCGGCTCCTGGTACACCACGTCCAGCGCCTTGGCCGCGGCCACCTCGTTGAAGCGGCGGTTGGGCAGGTTGTGCGGCGACGCCTTGATGGTGTCGATGTCGCGGCCGGCCTCTTCCAGAATCGCAACCATCGCCTCGACGAAGCCGTCCAGCGTCTCCTTCGACTCGGTCTCGGTCGGCTCGACCAGCAGGCACTCCGGCACCAGCAGCGGGAAGTAGGTGGTCGGCGCATGGTAGCCGTGGTCCAGCAGGCGCTTGGCGACATCCCCCGCAGTCAAGCCCAGTTCCTTCGCCTGCTTCTTCAGCGTAACGATGAACTCGTGGGTCGCACGGCGCTCGGGATAAGCCAGGTCGAACCCGGCGCTCTCCAGTTCGCGCGCCAGGTAGTTGGCGTTCAGTGTGGCGAACTCGGACACGCGCTGCATGCCCTCGCGCCCCAGCATGCGCATGTAGACATAGGCGCGCAGCAGCACCCCGGCGTTGCCGGCAAACGCGGACAGGCGGCCGATGGTCTCGGGATAGTCCGTCTCGGTGGCAAAACGGTAGCCACCCTCGCCGTTCTCGATCACGTGCGGCACCGGCAGGTACGGCAGCAGGCGCTCGCCGACACCGACCGCACCGGAACCCGGACCGCCCCCGCCATGCGGCGTGGAGAAGGTCTTGTGCAGGTTCATGTGGATCACGTCGAACCCCATGTCGCCCGGGCGCACCTTGCCGAGGATCGCGTTCAGGTTGGCGCCGTCGTAGTACAGCAGGCCGCCGGCGTCGTGCACGATCTTCGCGATCTCGGAGATACGACGCTCGAACACGCCCACGGTGGACGGGTTGGTCAGCATGATCCCGGCGGTCTGCGGCCCAACGGCCTCCTTCAGCGCCTCGAGGTTCACGTCGCCGCTTGCGTCGGTGGGGATCTCGCGTACCTCGTAGCCGCACATGATTGCGGTGGCCGGATTGGTGCCGTGCGCGGCGTCCGGGACGATGATCTCGCGGCGTTCGCTGTCGCCGCGCGCATCGTGATAGGCGCGGATCATCGCCACCCCGGTGTACTCGCCCTGCGCACCGGCCATCGGCGCCAGCGACACGGCCTTCATGCCGGTCACGTCCTTCAGCATCTCCTGCAGCTCGAACATGGTGTGCAGGAAGCCCTGGCTGTGGCTGGCCGGGGCATGTGGGTGCCGGTTCAGGAAGCCGGGCAGCATGGCCAGGCTGTTACAGGCGCGCGGGTTGTACTTCATCGTGCACGAGCCCAGCGGGTAGAACTCGGTATCGATGGAGAAGTTCTTTTGCGACAACCGCGTGTAGTGACGCACCACATCCAGCTCCGAGGCCGCAGGCAGGCCAGGGGCCGATTTGCGCTGCAGGTTCGCGGGGATGGCGGTCGTGGCATGCGCGCGCGGCGCCTGGGCCACGGCCGAGCGACCGGCACGCGAACGTTCGAAGATCAGATGGTTTTCCGTGGTGTTCATAGCGGTTTCTCGCTTCAGGAATTCGTGGAAGGCGCCGGGGCCTGGTCACCCGGGCCCGGCGCCTGCAGCCCGTCGTTTATTGCGTCGGGCTCAGATCGGCCCGGTCGTCCAGGGCCTTGAAGATGGCGTCGTAGTCCGGCTCCTCGCCGATCTCGGAGACCAGCTCCGCGTGCATCACCAGATTGTCGGTATCCAGCAGCACGACACCGCGGGCGGTGATGCCCTCCAGCGGACCGTCCTGGATCAGCACGCCGTAGTCCTTGGCGAAGTTGCGATCGCGCATCATCGACAGCACGGTCACACGCTCAAGGTTCTCGGCGGCGCAGAAGCGGCCCATCGCGAACGGCAGGTCGGCGGAGACCACCAGGATCTCCAGATCCGGGCGCTGCTTGACCATGTCCTCGAACTTCTTGGTGGACTCGGCACAGACCGGGGTGTCCAGACTGGGCACGATCGAGATCAGCTTGCGCTTGTCGCCAAAGTGGGCGAGCGAGACGTCCTCGAGGTCCTTGGTCGTCAGCTTGAAATCCGGGGCCGGCGAGCCGACGTGCGGCAGGTCGCCGTTGGTATGGATCGGATTACCCTTCAGTTTGACTTCGGCCATGGCGTGCCTCCTCAGGCTTGTGGTGTATGGCGCGTCGGGTGCGGCCCGCGTCAGGCGGCCTTCGCCTGCTCGCAGGTCGTCACATACTGCTCCAGATCGGCATCCGTCTTGGTCTCGGTCGCGCAGGCCAGCACGCAGCCGTCGAGCTGGGCATAGTCGCGGCCCAGCTGGTATCCGGCCAGCACGCCGGCATCGGCCATCGCCTGCACGCGGCCCGCGGCGTCCCCGCCGAAGTCCAGCGCGACCTCGTGGAAGTACTCGCCGGTAAAGCGCGGCTTGATGCCCTTGGCCGCCAGCTTCTCCACCAGCGCGTGGGTGTTGGCGTAGCAGGCCTCGGCCACGCGGGTCAGACCCTCGTCACCCAGCATGGACATGTGGATCGTCGCGGCGGTGACCACCAGGCCCTGGTTGGTGCAGATGTTCGAGGTCGCCTTGGAGCGGCGGATGTGCTGCTCGCGGGCCTGCAGTGTCAGCACGTAGCCCGGCTTGCCGTCGGCATCCTCGGCGCGGCCGACGATACGCCCCGGCATCTGCCGGATGTGCTTCTTGCGCGTGGTCATGAAGCCGAAGTACGGCCCGCCGGAGGACAGCGGGGCACCCAGCGGCTGGCCCTCGCCCACCACGATATCGACGCCGTTCTCGCCCCACTCACCCGGCGGCTTCAGCAGCGCCAGCGAGACCGGGTTGACCACGGCGATCACCGGGACCTCGCGCTGCTCGGCCCAGCCGGTGAGCGCGTCGACATCTTCCAGGATGCCGAAGAAGTTCGGCTGGCTGATGATCATCGCGGTCACGTCGTCGTCCGCGAACGGCGCCAGCGCATCGACCGGCGTCTGGCCAGAGGTCTCGTCGAACGGGATCTCGACCAGCTCGATGCCCTGGTTACCGATCAGGGTGTGGATCACGCGGCGATAATCCGGATGCAGCGCGCCTGGCACGAGGATCTTCTTGCTCTTCGAGCGGCGGTTCACGCGCACGGCCATCAGCACGGCCTCGGCCAGCGCGGAGGCGCCGTCGTACAGCGAGGCGTTGGAGGCCTCCATACCGGTCAGACGGCTGATCATGGTCTGGTATTCGTAGATCAGCTGCAGCGTGCCCTGGCTGGCCTCCGCCTGGTACGGCGTGTAGGCACTGTAGAACTCGCCACGCGTGGCGATCTGCCACACGGCCGCCGGGATATGGTGCTCGTAGGCCCCGGCGCCGATGAAATTGGACGCCATGCCGTCCCGCGCCGCACGCTCCTGCATCAGACGCGAGATCGCCATCTCGTTCAGTCCCTCGGGGACCTTTTCGAGCGCCGGCGCGCGCAGTTCTTTCGGGATCTCGTCGAACAGATCCTCGATGGAATCGGCGCCGATGCGGTCGAGCATCGAGCGGATGTCTTCTTCGGTATGCGGGATAAAGGGCATGTCGTACTCGCTTTCGCTACTGCGAAGTTCGGATCGGGCCCCGGGCCGGATGCCCGGGGCGCCTTCTCGTTCCTGCCGGGCCGGCTCCGTCAGGAACCGCCCCGTGGGGAACGTCGGATCAGGACTCGGCCTCGACGTGCGCCGCGTAGGCGTCGGCGTCCATCAGGGCGTCGAGCTGGCTCGCGTCGGAGGGCTTCATCTTGAACAGCCAGCCCTCGTCGAACGGCGACTCGTTGACCTTTTCGGGGCTGTCGGCCAGCTCTTCGTTGGCCTCGGTCACCTCGCCGGACAGCGGGGCATACACATCCGAGGCGGCCTTGACCGACTCGACCGTCGCGCAGGCGGAGCCGGCCTCGACCGAGCTGCCCGCCTCCGGGGCCTCCACGAACACCAGATCGCCCAGCAGTTCCTGCGCGTGATCGGTAATGCCGATGGTCACGCTGCCGTCAGCCTCCTGGCGCACCCACTCGTGGCTCTTGGTGTACTTCAGATCCTTCGGTGCTTCGCTCATGACGTCTTCCTTTTTCGTTTGGATCCCGCCTGCGCAGTGTAGTCTGTGGCAAGCGGCATGAGGCAATAAAATCGCTAGCGATTCAGTTCGATCTGTGGCTCGCCGTTACGCACGAATACGGGCTTGACCACCCGCACCGGCAGCATGCGCCCGCGGATGTCGGCCTGCAGTTCCTCGGCATCCACCGCGGCCGGGATGCGCGCAAACGCAACCGACACGCCGAGGCTCGGCGAGAAGCTGCCGGAGGTCACCACGCCGTCGCCGGCCGCGGTCTCGATACGGGTGCCGCCGCGCAGCACGCCGCGACCCTCGAGCACCAGCCCGACCATGCGCTCCGGCACACCCTCGGCCTTCCACTGTTCGATGGCCTTGCGGCCGATGAAGTCGCGCTCGGCGTCCTTCAGGGCGATGGTCCAGCCGAGATTCGCGGTCAGCGGATTGGTCTGGTCGTCCATATCCGTGCCGTAGAGGTTCATGCCGGCCTCCAGGCGCAGCGTGTCGCGCGCACCCAGGCCGATCGGGTTCACACCGGCGTCCTTCAGCTGTTCCCAGAAGCCGTCGGCCTCAGCTTCCGGCAGCATCACCTCGAAGCCGTCCTCGCCGGTGTAGCCGGTGCGGGCAACGAACCAGGAGTCGTTCCAGACGGCGGAGAACGGCTTGAGATCGCCGGCCGAGCGCAGGTCTTCCGGCAGCAGCGGCAGCGTCTTCTCCACCGCCTGCGGGCCCTGGATCGCGATCAGCGCGAACTCCGGGCGCGGCTCGACGTTCGCGTCGAAGCCCTTTACCACCTGCTGCATGTGGGCGATATCGCCCTCGGCGGTCGCGGCATTGACTACGGCGCGGTAGCTGTCGCCCCCGGTCCAGTAGATGATCAGGTCGTCGATCACGCCACCGGCCTCGTTCAGCATGCAGCTGTACAGGGCGCGACCCTCGGTCTTCAGCTTGGCGACGTCATTGGCCAGCAGGTAGCGCAGAAAGGCCTGCGCCTGCGGGCCGTGGATATCGACGACCTGCATGTGCGAGACATCGAACATACCGGCCCCGGCGCGCACCATCTTGTGCTCCTCCATCTGGGAGCCGTAGTGCAGCGGCATCTCCCAGCCGGCGAAGTCGACCAGCTTGGCCCCGGCGCGCTGGTGCGCGGCGTGAAGCGGCGTTTTCTTCAAAGTCATCTTGTGTCGCCTTGCATCCGTGTTCGTGAGACGGGCCGCCTCCCGGCCCGACGCGGCCCCTGCCATACACGCGGCGCGTACGCGGGGCATAAAAAAAGGGCGGCCAGCAGGGTCTACCTGCCAGCCGCCCCTCTGTCCTGAAACCTGAGAGTTTGCGCCGTGCCAGCGATTACTCGCTGCAGGGCCGCCCCCTTCGGTGGGCCGTCGCCGGCCGCTCTCCAGAGTGTGTCTTCTGCACCGTTCCGGTCCGGTAGCCTGAGCGATTCCGGGCGGATGTTGCGCCTTCGGCGTCTGCCAATCGACTTGCGATCGCAGATCTCTTCCAGAACGGTGTGCGGGCAATGTCGGGCACCCGCAGACGAAACTAATTGTACACCCAAATACCTCCTTCGCGAAAGCCCGGACGGGTGGCGGCGACTTTTCGGCGGCGGGCTTGCAGCCCCACTTCACCCCAAGCCGAACCTCAGGGGCGCTGCCACTACACGCCGCGCAAGAACAGTACCGGAGCCCGCGCCAGCGCTACAGCGCCAGGTCGATCGCCAGAAGCGCGACGAAGCCGACCAGCACGCCGACGGTCGCCTGGGCCTCGTGCCCCTTGCGGTGCGATTCGGGGATGATTTCGTGGCTGATCACGAACAGCATCGCCCCCGCGGCGAAGGCCAGGCCCCAGGGCAGCAAGAATTCCATCAGCGTGATCGCGCCGGCCCCGATCAACCCGCCGATCGGCTGCACCAGGCCGGTCAGCAGGGTTACGCCGAACGCGGCCCACTTGCTGTAGCCCAGCGAGAGGAGCGCAATCGCCACCACCAGCCCTTCCGGGATGTTCTGCAGACCGATCGCGATCGCCAGGGTGATGCCATCGCTGACATCGTCGCCGCCGAAGCCGACCCCGACGGCCAGACCCTCCGGCAGGTTGTGCAGGGCGATCGCAAAGATGAACAGCCACACCCGCCGGATCTTCGCGGGATCGGCCCCGCTTTGGGGGCCGATGTGAAAGTGCTCGTGCGGGACCAGCTTGTGCAGCGCCAGCAGGGCCCCGCCGCCGAGGGCCATGCCTACCGACAACACCAGGATCGCCATGCCGACCCCGCCGTACTGAACCTCGGCGTGCTCCACCGATGGCAGCACCAGTTCGAAGGCTGTGGCCGAGAGCATGACCCCGGCCCCGAAGCCCATCATCGCGTCCTCGACCGACTGGCTGATACGCCGCAGGAAAAAGATCGGAATCGCGCCCACGGCGGTCATCAGACCGGCAACAAAGCTCGCCAGCAGACCGATCTGCAGGGTGCTCATGTCCGCGATACGACCTTCCAGCGTCGGCCAGATCACGCTGACCAGCCAGATGAACGCCGCCAATACGATCAGTGACCCGACCAGAAAAACCCGCGGGACGGGCTTGGCCGAACCCTCGGTGTCCTGGTCAATCTGCTCCTGTCGATCCTGCGTCATAGTCATTCCCTGAGACCCATTCCCTTTGCTGTTGAGAAGGCGGGATTTCAACCCGGTTCCCGCCTGTTTTCTATTGCGGTGTTCGAGATTGCCTATCGTCAACGCGGAAAAGGCGCGGTACATTCGCCCGGAGCGCCCCCTGCATGCCCGGCAAAAGGACCTTCGCAATGCTCGAGACCCTCGACCAGTTCCTCGGTGATACCGCCAGCCTCCTGTGGGGCAACCCGATCACGCTGATCCTGCTGCTGGGTACGGGACTCTACCTGACCATCCGCCTGGGACTGGTGCAGGTCGTCGCCTTCCGCCAGGGCTGGCGCGCGCTGCGCGGCACCGACGGGCGTGCCGGTGGCGCTGGCCAGATCTCGCCATTCCAGGCCCTGTCCACGGCCCTGTCCGGCACCATCGGAACCGGGAATATCGCCGGCGTCGCCACGGCCATTGCCCTCGGCGGCCCCGGGGCCCTCTTCTGGATGTGGGTAACCGCCTTCTTCGGCATGGCCACCAAGTTTGCCGAGACAACCCTCGCCGTGCGCTACCGCGAAGTGGGACCGGACGGCACCATCGCCGGTGGCCCGATGTTCACCCTGCTGCACGGCCTGAACATGAAGAAGATGGCGATCCTGTTCGCCGCCTTCACCCTGATCGCCTCGTTCGGCATCGGCAACATGGTGCAGGCGAACTCTGTAGTCGATGGCCTGACCTTCATGGTCCCGAACCTGCGCGCCGATGACGACATCATGGGCTGGATGGCGCTGATCATCGGCCTGACCATGGCCGTGCTCGTCGCCCTGGTAATCATTGGCGGGGTCAAGCGCATTGCGATGATCGCCTCCGCCATCGTGCCGTTCATGGCCGTGGTGTACATGATCGGCGCGTTCATCGTGATCGTCGCCAATATCGAGGCCGTGCCGGCCGCGGTGGCCACCATCCTGAACCTGGCGCTGAACCCCTGGGCGGCCGGCGGCGGCGCGATCGGTCTGGCCATCCAGTACGGCGTCGCACGCGGCATGTTCTCGAACGAAGCGGGCCTGGGCTCCTCGGCCATGGCTCACGCCGCGGCCAAGAACGGCGATCCGCCGCGCGAAGGCTCGGTGGCCATGCTCGAGCCGTTCATCGATACCATCGTCGTCTGTACCCTGACCGGCTTGGCGATCGTGGTCACCGGCGCCTACATCGACCGCGCCGACGACGTGGTCGGCGCCTCGCTGACCGCCACCGCGTTCAGCACCACGCTCGGTCCGTTCGGCGCGATGGTGGTCGGCTTCAGCCTGATGCTGTTCGCCTTCTCCACGATGATCGCCTGGTCCTACTATGGCGACCGCTCGGCCTACTTCCTGTTCGGCGATCGTGCGGTGATGCCCTATCGCATCGCGTTCGTGATCCTGATCGTCATCGGGGCCACCATCCCGCTGGGCATGGTCTGGAACTTCTCCGACATCGCCAACATCCTGATGGCCGCACCCAACCTGATCGCGCTGATCCTGCTGGCCGGGCTGGTGAAGAAGCTTCGCGACGATTATGTTTCCGGACGCCCGATGCCCGATCGCCATGACGGCTGAGCAGCAGCGCGCCCCGCATGACCCGTTCGCCCAGGGCCCGGCACGGCCAGACGGGGCCATGCTGGTGCGCGAGGTCGAGATGGCGCTGGCCGAGGACCTGGGGCCCAATGCCCTGGCCGGCGACATCACCGCGGCACTGGTACCGGAGGATCGCGCCGCGCGCGCCACCCTGCTGCTGAAAGAGCCCGGCGTGCTGTGTGGCCAGGCGTGGTTCGACCGCGTTTTTGCGAGCCTCGCACCCGAGATCCGTATCGACTGGCAGGTAGCCGAGGGCGCCGTGCTGGAACCCGAGGGCGCACAGCCCGTCGCCACGCTCGAGGGCCCGGCCCGCGCCGTACTGGCCGCCGAGCGCGCCGCGCTCAACCTGCTTCAGACGCTGTCCGGAACCGCCACCGAGACCGCCCGCTGGGTCGCCCGCCTGGGCGACGCCCACAGCCGCATCCTCGACACCCGCAAGACACTTCCGGGCCTGCGTCACGGGCAGAAATACGCCGTGCGCATCGGCGGCGGCTACAACCATCGCCTCGGGCTGTGGGATGCCGTGCTGATTAAGGAAAACCACATCGCCGCCTGTGGCTCCATCGCGGCTGCCGTCGAGCGCGCCCGCGCGCTCGGGGCCGGGCGCTGGGTGGAAGTGGAAACCGAGAACCTGGACGAGGTCAATCAGGCCTTGGCCGCGGGCGCCGACGTGATCATGCTGGACGAACTCTCGCGGGACGACCTCGCCACCGCCGTTCAGCGCATCCGGGGGCGGGCCATCTCCGAGGCCTCGGGCGGGGTCACGCCGGACAGCCTCGCCGAGATCGCGGCCACCGGCGTCGACTACATCTCGGTCGGCGCCTTGACCAAGCACGTCCGCGCCATCGACTTCTCCCTGCGCCTCGACTCGTAACCGCTTCACGCCAAGCCACGCTGCGAGGCTTTATCAAGCGGTCTGCGTTCGTTCCGGCTGGGCCTGGTTCGACCTCTGGAGTTTACGGTGGCTTCGTCCGGCCGCCTGCCTGCGCTGACTCGGCAGCGCGCCCCGAGGTACTTTCTTGCTTGCCCAAGAAAGTACCCAAAGAAGGGCACCCGGATTCCGCCCGGGGACCTTGCTCCAGGGCCCTCGGGCCGGCGGCGCTGAAACTCGCTACGCTACGCTCCGCTCAGACAGTCAGCGCCTCTTTTCCGTCCCGAGGACCCTTCCGCAAGGGGCTTCATACGGGGGATGAAGGTCAAGACAACAGCCGCTCTGACGTTCGCGCCAATGGATTGAGGCTGGGCATTCGGACATCTTGGCACGTGCGGCCTTCGGCCCTGGCGTGCCGCGCCCGCCAGCGGGCGCCAAGACCCATCGTAGGATGTGATGAGCGCAGCGAATCGCATCAGGGTTGCCCCAACGTCGGAACGGTGCGTTTCGCTGCGCTCAACCGCACCCTACGGCGTACGGAATAGGCAGAAGCGCTGGGATACCGTCGGTTTTGACTTTCCCTCCCGATATGAGCCCCTTGTGGAGGGCGTGACAGGCCGGAGAAAAGGCGCTGACTGTCTGAGCGAAGCCAAAGGCGTAGCGAGTTTCAGCGCCGCCGGCCTGGCGCGCCCGGAGCAAGGTTCCTGGGCGAATCCCGGGCGTGTTTCTTGGTTACTTCTTTGCACGAGCAAAGAAGTAACTCGCGGCGCGCTGGCGAAACAGCGCATGGCAGGCGGCAAGACGAAGCCACCGTAAACACCGGATGCCGAACCAGGCCCAGCCTCAACGACCGCAGCTAGTCGAGCACGGCACATCAAGACCAGGGTCCGACAGAACGAGCGTGGGCTAGCGGGTGTCGTCGTCGGATTCGGGGGCGGGCTCGAGGCGGAGCTGGCCATTGGCGTCGTCCTCGGGCGGTGCCAGGGTGAAGCCCGCGTCGGAGGCGACGTCCGCCAGGTCGCGGATCGCGTCCAGCGGCGGCAGCTCCTCCAGCCGCTTCAGGCCCAGGTCGTCGAGGAACGTCCGCGTCGTCGCATACAGCGCAGGCCGACCGGGCACCTCCTTGTGCCCTACCACGCGTACCCATTCGCGCTCCTGCAGGGTACGCATGATGCCGGAGCTGACTGCCACGCCGCGTACCGCCTCGATCTCGGCGCGCGTCACCGGCTGGCGATAGGCAATGATCGCGAGCGTCTCCAGCAGCGCGCGGGACAGCCGCGCGGGGCGTTCGGGCTGCGCCGCCTGGACCGTGGCCGAGAAGCGGGCCCGCACCCGGAAGCGGTAGCCGCCAGCGGTGCGCACCAGTTCGATGGCGCGATCCGCATAGCGCTCCTGCAGCCGGCCAATCGCCTGGTCCAGTGTCGGCTGATCGATCTCGCCAAGGTCCTCGCAGGCGGCCTTCAGGTCGCGCGGCGCGACCGGCTCGGCGGCGGCAAAGAGGACCGCCTCGATCGCGAGTTCGATGGCCCCGAGCGTGTCGGTGTCGATCTCGGTGGCGGCTTGCGGGGCCTCAGGGCTGGTGACGTCGTTCATGCATCCTCCGTGTCCGGCCGGCCACCCCGACGGCGCAGGCGAATCGGGCTGTAGGGTTCGCTCTGGCCCCACTCCACCAGGCCGGACTTGGTCAGCTCCAGCACGGCGAGAAACGAAACCACCACGCCCTGGCGCCCTTCAGAGGCGAGCAGGAGCGTGACGAAGTCGGTAAAGCGCTCCGGGTGCAGGACCTCGAGGATACTGCTCATGCGCTCGCGCACCGACAACTGCTCGGTGGAGATGTGATGGTGTGCGGAGAGGCTGGCCCGATGCATCACGGCGGCCAGGGCCTCCATCAACTCGTCCATCGTGGGGGCCGGGGGTGGCGGCCCCTCCAGTGCCTCGACGCTGGCAGCGGCGGCGTACACGTCGCGGTCCATGCGCGGGATCTCGTCCAGCCGTTCGGCCGCGGTCTTGAACTGTTCGTATTCCTGCAGCTGCCGGATCAGCGCCATGCGCGGATCCGTGTCCTCGTCCGCGTCAGCCTGCACCGGGCGCGGGAGCAGCATGCGCGACTTGATCTCGGCAAGCAGCGCCGCCATCACCAGATACTCGCCGGCCAGCTCCAGGCGCAGCGCGCGCATGACCTCGATATACGCCATGTACTGACGGGTGATCTCGGCGATCGGGATGGCAAGGATGTCGAGGTTCTGCCGGCGGATCAGGTACAGCAACAGGTCCAACGGTCCCTCGAACGATTCGAGGAAGACCTCCAGCGCATCCGGGGGGATATACAGATCGGCCGGCAGCTCGGCCACCGGCTCGCCATGCACGCGATAGACAAACTCGCCTTCCGCTCCGGTCTCGACCGTCGCGGAGTTCTCCAGGTCCGTCAGCTCATCGCGCGGGTCCATGGCTCATCTCGGTGGGAGCTTCCCGAATGGGGTCATCGCAGGTAATCCAGGCCCATCACGCGGCGTACCTCTTCCAGGGTCTCGCGCGCCTCTTCGCGCGCGGCCTCGGAGCCCTCGACGATGATCGAGCGCACCAGGGCCGGGTCCTCGGCATACTCCTTGGCGCGCTGCTGGATCGGCTCCAGTTCCGCCTGCACCTCTTCGATCAGCGGGCGCTTGCAGTCGATGCAGCCGATCCCGGCCGAGGTGCAGCCCTCGTGCAGCTCGGCACGGCTGGCCTCGTCGGTATAGACCAGGTGCAGGTCCCAGACCGGACACTTCTCCGGCGTGCCGGGATCAGTACGGCGCACGCGCGCCGGGTCGGTCGGCATGGTGCGGATCAGTTTTTCCACCTCGGCCGGCTCGGTGCGCAGGCTGATGGTGTTGCCATAGCTCTTGGACATCTTGCGCCCGTCCAGCCCCGGCATCTTCGCAGTGGGCGTGAGCTTGGCCTGGGGCTCCGGCAGGATGATCTTGCCACCACCTTCAAGGTAGCCGAACAGGCGTTCACGATCCCCCAGCGAGATGTTCTGCTGCGACTCGAGCATGGCCCGGGCCACTTCCAGCGCCTCGTCCTCGCCGTGCTCCTGGAAACGCTTGCGCAGGTCGCGGTAACGCTTGGCGGCCTTTTTGCCCATCTTGTCGACCGCGGCCTCGGCCTTCTCCGCAAACCCCGGCTCGCGGCCATAGAGATGGTTGAAGCGGCGCGCGATCTCGCGCGTGACTTCCAGATGCGATACCTGATCCTCGCCAACCGGGACCATGCCGGCGCGGTAGGCGAGCACATCCGCGCTCTGCAGCACGGGGTACCCCAGAAAGCCGTAGGTCGCCAGATCCTTCTCGCGCAGCTGTTCCTGCTGGTCCTTGTACGTGGGCACGCGCTCCAGCCAGCCGAGCGGGGTAATCATCGACAGCAGCAGGTGCAGCTCCGCATGCTCCGGCACGCGCGACTGCACGAACAGCGTGGCGGAGCCGGGACTCACCCCGGCCGCCAGCCAGTCGATCACCATCTCGGTGACATGCTGTTGCAGATCACCCGGGTCTTCGTAGTGCGTGGTCAGCGCGTGCCAGTCGGCGACGAAGAAGAAGCACTCGTAGTTGTGCTGCAGCTCGATCCAGTTTTTCAGGACGCCGTGATAATGGCCCAGATGCAGGTGCCCGGTCGGGCGCATGCCCGAGATCACGCGCTGGTTCGTTCCCTGGTTGCTGGTCACGAGTGGTTCCTTCTCCGTTATTCGTGGGGTTCGTTGGGCACGATTCAGAACATACCGCCCGACAAGGCAAACAGCATGCCCAACAGGGCCGCCGTACGATCGCGTTCGTTCACGTACACCCGACCGTCTTCCATATTCAGGTGCCCGCGCCAGAGCTCGGCATCGGCGTCGCGCTGCAGCCAGCCCTGCGCCGCCAGGGCATGGAGACGCTCGTCCAGCTCCGCGTCGGGATAGGCCGCGTCGAATTCGCGGACCCATTCCAGCCCGAGCCGCAGCTCGCTGTCCAGTACCAGGGTCTCCAGTGGCCGGGTGCGGAAGCCGCGCGCATCACCGCGCAGGCCCAGTTCGGTCTCCAGGGCCACCTGATGCGCGGGGGATTCATTGAACGAGGCCTTCAGCTCGACCGCCGGCCGATGCTCGATCATGCGTTCGATCGCATCGGTGATCACCGACCCGCCGAGCGCCAGACGCTGCCCGCGTTCGAGGTCACGCTCCTGCAACACCTCCAGGTCCTGGATCATCTGCAGCAGTGCCGGGCGATCCCAGCGCAGCATCGCAAACTGGAGATCGACAGTCTCGAGTTCCAGCACGTCGGCGTCCGCCTCGCGCAGGCGGACCTCGTCGATCTCCAGGCGCAGGCGGCTGTCCAGGCGATCGTTATTGGTCTTCTGGAAGGCATTCACCCGCGGCCGGGTCAGCTCCATCTCGCCCTGCTCGTCGCGAAAGCGCAGCTGCGCGGCCGCCAGGCCGCCCTCGTAATCGGGCAGGCGGCCGTAGATGCCATCCTCGTCTGGTTCAAACACGGTCGCAAAACGGCCCTGCTCCACTCGCAGGTCCGCCTCGTCGTCATGCAGACGCAGTGCGGGCAGGTCCAGGCTCAGCAGCAGCTGCTCCGCCGACCAGGCAAAGCGCCCCTGGCCCGCATCCAGCTCGAGCCACAACGGCCCTTCGCCATCAACACGGTCGGCCACATCCGGGACCTCCATCAGGTCCAGCGTCAGGGGCTCGAACTGCACACGCGTAGTCAGACGACCACCCATGCCGGCGTGCGTCTGCACGACCAGATCGAGCTCGTGCAGCAGATGGGCCGCGAGCGAGCCCTCCGGGGCCTCGAGGGCACCCAGGTCCACGTTCGATTCGCCGCGGGCGCCGAGCACGCCGTGGCGTACCCGATGTTCCAGCGGAATGACCAGTTCGGTCTCGCCGTCATTGAGCGTCAGCTCGCTGCGAGCGGTCGCGGTGCGATAGCTGCGCCGGTATTCGACCATCTCGTGGCGCAGATCCACCTCGCCGATGCGTGCCTGCTGGGCCTCGGTCACGTTGCGCTCGACCTGCCCACCGACAAACACCGGCCAGGCGGCGACCACGATCAGCAACACCAGTACCAGCACGATCCATTTACGCATCACGCATCTCCCCGGGCCTCCATGCCCCTGCTATTCCTCAAGAAACGCCACGTCGCCGACACCGTGACGGATGATCTCCGGTACGTCACCGGTCAGGTCGATCACGCTCGTCGGCTCCAGGGTGCCGGCCCCGCCATCGACGACTTCGTCCACGACCTTTGACAGCCGCTCGTCGATCACCCAGGGCTCGCTCAGCGGCAGATCCTCGCCCGGCAGTTGCAGCGTCGCGGTCATCAGCGGCGATCCCAGTTCCTCCAGCAGCGCCGAGACGATGCGGCTGTCCGGAACGCGCAGGCCAATGGTGCGCCGCTTGGGGTGCTGCAGGCGGCGCGGCACCTCGCGCGTGGCCGGCAGGATGAAGGTATAGGGCCCGGGCGTCAGGCCTTTCATCAGGCGAAAGGCCGTGTTGTCGACCTTGGCATAGACGCCAAGCTCCGAGAGATCCCGGCACAGCAGCGTGAGGTGATGGGTCTCGTCGACCTGGCGAATGCGGCGGATACGGTCGGCGCCGGCCTTGTCGCCCGGCAAACAGGCCAGGGCATAGCAGGCATCGGTCGGGATCGCGATCACGGTGCCCTCGTGCAGCCGATCCAGGACCTGCCGGACCAACCGGGGCTGCGGGTTTTCGGGGTGTATCGCGATCATGAAGTCGGGCCACTGATGACAAGGCGCGCAGTGTAGCGCATGGTGGGCGCCGCTTATAAGGCGGTCTGGCTGCGTTAGAATTTACGTCCCAACCCACGGAGACGCCGATCAATGCTCTACATGATCCAGGGCCAGGACGCGCCCGACTCGCTGGATGCCCGCCTCGCCGCGCGGCCGGAACACGTCGCCCGCCTGCAGGCGCTGCACGACGCCGGTCGCCTGGTCCTGGCCGGTCCGCTGCCGGCGATTGACAGCAACGACCCGGGCCCCGCCGGGTTCACCGGCAGCCTGATCGTGGCCGAGTTTCCGTCGCTGGAGGCCGCCCACGACTGGGCCGACGCCGACCCCTATGTCGCCGCGGGGGTCTATACCTCGGTGGACGTTCGTCCTTTCAAGCAGGTGTTTTGATCATGCGTACCCGTCCCGCCGCGCTCGTTGCCACTCTCGCCCTCGCGGGCCTTCTGGCCGCCTGCGGGAATGGCGACGAGGGTCTGCCGCTGCCCGACGAAGAGGCTAGCGAGCTCGACACGGTCATCACCGATACCGATGACGAGGACACGGTCGCCATCGTTAACGATCGCGCGATCACCCGCGCCGACCTGTTCACCTATGCCGGCATGGACGAGGATCCGGGGTTGGCCACGCAGGGCGAAGGCGTGCTGGACGAGGTCATCAGCCTGGAGCTGCTACGCCAGGAGGCGTTGAAGCGCGGGCTGGGCGACGACCCCGAGATCCAGCGCATCCTGAAGATGGTCGAGACCAATCTGCTGGCTTCGATGCTGATGGAGCGCATCGCCGAGGAGCTCGAGATCAGCGAAGAGGACGTGGAAGCGGAATACGAGCGCCAGGTCGAATACCTGCGCGGCACGGAGTACCGCGCGCGTCACATCCTGGTCGAGGACGAAGACAGCGCGCGCGAGCTGCTGGCACAACTGGACGACGGGGCCGATTTTGCGGAGCTGGCCGAGGAGCACTCCATCGACCCGGGATCCGCCGCCCGGGGCGGGGACCTGGGCTGGTTCACGCCCGATGGCATGGTGCCGGAATTCGCCGCCGCCACCGAGGCCCTGGAACCCGGCGAGACCACCGACGCGCCCGTGCAGTCCCAGTTTGGCTGGCACCTGATCCGTCTGGACGACACCCGCGAGGTGGAAGTCCCGCCGCTGGACGAGGTGCGCGCCGAGATCATCGAGATCCTGGAAAGCCGCGCCATTCAGGAAAAGCTGGAGGCCCTGCGCGCCGAGGCGACGATCGAGATCCCGAACCGGCCGGAGAACTGATTCGGCCCGTTCGGGCGGGCGCGTCAGTGCCCGTGACCGCCGTGCCCGTGACCCGCGTCATCGTGTTCCATGTGATCGTGCCCGGCACCCTCCTCGGCCTCGCCGCGGCGGACCTGCATGTGCAGATCCATGGTCTCGCCGTCCTCGAAGGTCACACGTACGGCGACCCAGTCACCGGCCGTCAGCGGCTCGTGCAGACCGATGAACATCAGGTGCAGGCCGCCCGGCTCCAGCACCAGGGCCTCGCCCGCGGGCAGATCCAGGTGTTCGACCTCGCGCATGCGCATCACGCCATCCTCGTGGGTGTGCTCGTGCAATTCGGTAGTCTCGGCGATCGGCGACTCGGCGGCCACGATGCGGCGATCGGACCCGCCGGTATTGCGCAGCTCCAGGTAGCCGGCGGTGGTATCCCCCGGTACCAGGCGCACCCATGGCGTGCCTTCCATCTCCAGCCCTTCCAGGCATTCGCACGCCTCCGGGGCCTCCTCGGCCATCGTGGTACCACCGCCCACACCGAGGCCAAGGACCAGGGCGACGGCCCCGAGATTTCGTAATACGCCGAGTTTCATCATCGCGCTCTCCAGATGTGTGGCTGGCCGCATACTAACCCAGCGAGGATCATCGAGGAGGCGCGGTCGCGCACACAGACAATTCGCTTAGAATAACGCGCCGGGAAGGAACCCTCCGACCCTTTAGTGCCTCCAACCGACCGGCCCTGCCCCATCCGACCGAGAACACCATGCCGCGCCTTCTTCGACGTGCCCTGCCCCCCTTGCTGATCCTCGCCGCTGCGATCGTGGGCTTCCTCGTATTGCGTGCGACGGGCCCCGAGGCGCCTGCGCCGGAGGCCACCGAGCGGACCTGGCCGGTGCAGGGGCTGGTGGCCGAGTTGGGCGAACACCACCCAGGCATCCTGCTGAACGGGCGCAGCGCGTCGGCCCAGACGGCCACCCTGCGCGCAGCCGTGGAGGGCGAGATCGAAGCCGTCCCAGCCCGGATCGGGGCGCGCATGGAGGCTGGCGAAACCCTGTTGCGCATCGACCCGCGCGAGGCGGAACTGCTGCTCGTCCAGCGCACGGCCGAACGCCGTGAGCTCGAGGGCGCAAAAGAGAGCGAGGAGATCCGCGCCCGCTTCGATCGCGAGGCCCTGGTGCGCGAACGCGAACTCCTGGAGATCGCCGAGCGTGGGCTGCGCCGGGCGCAGAACCTGCGCGAACGCGATCTCGGCTCCGAGACCGACGTGGACACAGCCCGGGAGGCCCTGGAACAGGCCAGCCTGACGTTGGACAACCGCGAGCAGGCGATGGCCGATGCCCCGATGCGCATGGCCCAGGCAGAGGCCCGCCTGGAGCGCGCGCGGGCTGCCGAGGATCAGGCGCACATCGATCTCGAGCGCACCACGATCACCGCACCCTTCGATGCCCGGATAGTCGAAGTCGAGGTGGCCGTCGGCGAGCGTGCACGCCCGGGCGACCCGCTGGTGCGCCTGTTCGCGCTCGACGACCTGGAGATTCGCGCCAGCATCCCGGCCTACATCCTCCCGCGCATCGAGGAACTGCTGGACGCGGGCGAGGAGCTGACTGCCCATGCCCGGGTGGGCGGGCGCACGGTGCGCACGGAACTGGCACGCCTGGAAGGCGAGACGCGCGCGGGCGAAGCCGGGACGCGCGGCGTCTTCGAGGTACGCGAGGGTCATTCGGCGCTGAACCTAAACCGCTTCGTCGAGCTGACGCTGCGGCTACCGGCCGAGGCCGACAGCGTGGCCGTGCCCTACGAGGCCCTGTATGGCCGAGACCAGGTCTTCCGCGTCGTCGATGGCCGCATGCAGTCGTTACGGATCGAGCGCCTCGGCGAGTTCGTGACCGACGCCGGGGACGTCCGGGCGCTAATCCGTCACCCGGATCTGGAGACGGGCGATATCCTGGTCGCCACCCGCCTGCCGAATGCCGTGGACGGGCTGAAGGTCGAGGTCGAGGAGCCCGGCGAACGCCCGGACCGCGATGCCGCGATCCCGCGCGCCTCCGACAGCAACGGGGAACAGGACCCGAACGATGACTGACGCCGATCCCGGCCAGCGCGCCGGCGACGGCCCGAACGAGCGCCCGATGCCCGGCGGGGGATCGCGCGACAACGGCCAGCCACCGCGTGGTCCCATTCAGCTGTTCCTGGAACACCGCCTGGCCGCGAATCTGCTGATTGCGCTGATGCTGCTGGCCGGGGCGTTCGCGCTGACCAAGCTGAACACCCAGTTCTTCCCGAACTTCGAACTGGACTTCATGATCGTGGAAGTGGTCTGGAGCGGCGCCAGTGCGGAGGACGTGGAACAGGCGATCATCGATCCCCTGGAGCAGGACCTGCGCACCGTGGACGGCCTGCGCAACATGACCTCGACCTCTGCGCTGGGCGTCGGCGTGGTCACGCTGGAGTTCGAGGCGGGCACCGACATGACGCGGGCCGCCGAGCAGGTCAACGACCGCGTCGACCAGCAGCGCAATCTGCCGGAAGACGCGGAAACCCCGGTGGTCAAACGGATCATCCGCTACGAGCCCGTGGCGCGGCTGCTGATCACCGGCCCGGAAGACCCGCAGCAGCTGCGCCGGCTGGCCCGGCAGTTCGAACGTGAACTGCTGGATGCCGGGATCGCCCAGATCGAGTTCACCGGGCTGACTGAAGACGAGATGGCCATCCAGGTGCCGGCGCGCGAGCTCTATCGACTGGACATGACGCTGGACCAGATCGGTGCGCAGATCCGCGAGATGGCGCAGGACTTCCCCGCCGGCTCGGTCGGGCGCGACGATACCGCGCGCCAGATTCGCAGCCTGGAGCAGGCCCGCGATGTTGTCGGCTTCGAGCGGCTGATCCTGCGCGGCGACACCGATCTGGGGCGGATCAGGCTGGGCGATATCGCCGACATCGAACTGCGCCCGCGCGATGGCGAGGTACGCACCCGTGCCAACGGCAAGCCCGCTATCGAGATGCAGCTGCTGCGCTCGGAGACGGGTGACTCGCTGGAGGCCGCGCGCGTCCTCGAAGACTGGCTGGAGGAGACCAAACCCGCCCTGCCCCCGGGCGTGGATCTCCAGGTGATGGATGCCTTCTGGGAACTGCTGGCCGAGCGCATCAACCTGCTGCTGAAAAACGGCCTCGGCGGCCTGATGCTGGTGCTGGGGATTCTGTTTTTGTTCCTCAACCGGCATGTCGCGCTACGCGTGGCGCTGGGCATCCCCATCGCGTTCACCGCCGCGTTTGTCGTGCTGTGGCTGGTGGGCGGCTCGATCAACATGATCTCGCTGTTCGGCTTCATCATGTCGCTGGGGATCATCGTCGACAACGCGATCGTGGTCTCGGAGCATGCCTACAGCCTGCACCAGCGCGGGCTGGACGCGGGCCGGGCCGCGCGCGACGGCGCCCGGCGCATGGTCGGTCCGGTGATCGCAGCCTCGCTGACCACGGTCGCCGCCTTCATGCCGCTGATGCTGATCGGCGGGGTGATCGGAAACATCCTGTTCGACATCCCGCTGGTGGTGATCTGCGTGATCGTGGCGACCCTGCTGATTGCGTTCCTGATCCTGCCGGCCCACCTGAAGGGTGTGATGCATCGGCTCAAGGAGCCCGCCCCGAACAGCCTGCGGGCGCGCTTCGACGCCGGCTTCGAACGGCTGAGAAATGGCCCGTTCCGCCGCGCTGTTACGCACTCGGTGGACCACGCGGGCGTCACCCTGGCACTGGCCGTGGGCGCGCTGATCCTGGCCATTGGTCTGGCCGCCAGTGGCCGCATCGGCTTCACCTTCTTCCCCTCGCCCGAGGGCACCATCGTCAACGCCGGGGTGAACTTCGTCGCCGGCACCCCGCCGGAGCGGGTGGAGTCGTTCCTGATCCACGCCGAGCGCGCTCTTGAGGAGACCGAGGAGGCATTGGGCGGCAACCTCGTGCGCACCTCCGTGACCCGCCTCGGCAAGGGGATCGACCCGGGCGATGGCAATGCGCCCAAGGGGGAGCAGTTCGGCAACATCCAGGTGGAACTGGTCTCGCCGGAAGAACGGACCGTGCGCAATCGCGAGTTCATCCGCGAATGGGAGGACCGCATCCGCCAGGCCCCTGGAATCGAGAACTTCTCCATCGACGAGCGCCAGACCGGTCCGCCCGGGCGTGACCTCGATATCCGCCTGACCGGGGACGACCCGCATGTACTGAAGGAGGCGGCGCTGGAACTGGCCGACATGCTGGACGACTTCCCCGGGACCTTCGCCACCAGCGACGACACCCCGTTCGGGCGCGAGCAGTTCGTATTTCAGCTGAAGCCCGAGGGCCGCGCGGTCGGGCTGACGACCGAATCGGTCGGGTTGCAGCTGCGCAACGCCTTTGATGGCTACCTCGCCCAGCTCTATCAGGACGGGCTGGAGGAAGTGGAGGTTCGCGTACGACTGCCGGATGGCGAGCGCCACCGCAGCGAGAGTCTGGAGCGGCTGAACCTGCGCCTGCCGGACGGGGCCTTCGTGCCACTGGACGACGTCGTGGAACTGCGTTCACGCCAGGGGTTCGAGACCCTGCGCCACGCCGATACGCGGCTGGCCATTCAGGTCTCGACCGAGGTGGATCGGGCGGTGAACAACGCCGCCCGTATCCGGGCGGCACTCGAGGACGGGCCGCTGGACGAGCTGGCTGTCCGCTATGGCGTCGAGTACTCCTTCGAAGGGCGCGCGGCCGACCAGGAAGAGACCTTTGCCGACATGCGGATGGGCCTGCTGCTGGCGCTAGGGCTGATGTACATCGTGCTGGCCTGGGTGTTCGCCTCCTGGGGCTGGCCGCTGATCGTGATGGCAATCATCCCGTTCGGGATTCTCGGCGCACTGTTCGGGCACTGGGTGATGGGTGTGGAGCTCACCATCCTGTCACTGTTCGGCCTGTTCGGACTGACCGGGATCGTGGTCAACAACTCGATCATCCTGGTCAGCTTCTACCAGGGGCTGCGGGAGACCGGACTCGCTCTGCGCGAGGCGATCGTAGAGGCCGCCTGTCAGCGCCTGCGTGCGGTCATCCTGACCTCGGTCACCACCATCGCCGGGCTTACACCCCTGCTGTTCGAGCGCTCGGTGCAGGCCCAGTTCCTGATCCCGATGGCGATCTCGATCGTGTTCGGACTGGCCTTCGCGACCCTGCTGGTGCTGTTCGTGATCCCCGCCCTGCTGCGCCTGTACGAGGGGCGCTTCGGACGCGCGGAGGCCACCGAGGCACGCGTTTCTTGATTCTCGCTCGCCAGCGAGTAAACTTCCGGCGCCACGAATTCCGTTTCACCGGGGCCTGGCCCCGGCAATCCAAACGTCCCAGGAGATAGGCATGGCTGGACATTTCCCGTTTGCTGGTAAGCGCGGCACGCGCTACGGCCTCGCCCCGCGCGGCACCATCGCCGCCTTTTTCGAAAACCACGGGTTCAACGAGGACCTGCAGGAGAAGTACTACAAGTGGTGGTACGACTGGGCCAAGGACTTCGTCGAGAAGGACGCCGATCTCTCCTACACCATGATCACCAAGTTCGACAGCTATCCGATGGGCACCCATGCCCACCACTCGTTCCATCTGAACGGCAAGTACTGGCCGAGCTGCCTGGACGAGCTGGGCTCGTTCATCCGCGACGTCATCTTCCCGAAGATGGACGAAAAGGCGATGCACGATCTCGAAGAGAAGCACGCCAAAATGATCAAGGACCTGGAGAAGGAAGCCGAGTCCAACCCGCGCGAAGCGGCCCCGGACGTCGGTCTGTTCCGCCACGTCTGATCGGCAGTCTTGCCGCAGCATCCGGCCCCGCCCTGCGGGGCCGGTTTGTTTAGGGAAACACTGATTAATGAACGCCGCGAAGCGTGAAGCCATCTTCGAACGCCTGAAGGCGGCGAACCCCGAGCCGACCACCGAGCTCGAATACAACACGCCCTTCGAACTTTTGATCGCAGTCATCCTGTCGGCCCAGGCCACGGATGTCGGCGTGAACAAGGCCACCCGCCGCCTCTACCCCGCCGCCAACACGCCCGAGGCGATCCTCGCGCTGGGGCTGGACGGGTTAAAGGAACACATCAAGACCATCGGCCTGTACAACGCCAAGGCCGAGAACGTGATCAAGACCTGCCGCATCCTGGTCGACCAGCACGGCGGCGAGGTTCCGCGCGACCGCAAGTCGCTGGAGGCCCTGCCGGGGGTGGGCCGCAAGACCGCGAACGTCGTCCTGAATACCGCCTTCGGCGTACCCACCATCGCGGTGGACACCCACATCTTCCGGGTCGCCAACCGCACCGGACTGGCGCCCGGCAAGAACGTGCTGGAGGTCGAGAAGCGGCTGATGCGGCTGACGCCAAAGCCCTATTTGCAGGACGCCCACCACTGGCTGATCCTGCACGGACGCTATGTCTGCAAGGCGCGCAAGCCCGAATGCTGGCGCTGTCCGATCGAGGACCTGTGCGAATACAAGGCGAAGACGCCGCCACCCATCGGCGCCTGACCACCCCCATACCTTCGAGGAACACCCCATGTACGGCAACCGCGACCAGATCCGCACCCAGTTCGTCGACGCCTGGCACAAGGCGCAGGCCGGCGAGACGCTGACCGACCTGGAACAGCAGCTGGTGGACGTGATCTCAGAACACCCCGAGTACCACGAATTCATCAAGGACCGCGAGACCGCGCTGACTGGCGAATTCCCGCCGGAGCTGGGCACCTCCAACCCGTTCCTGCACATGGCGATGCACCTGAGCCTGCGCGACCAGGCCCGCACCGACCGCCCAGAGGGTATCCACGCCCTGCACCAGGGCCTGTGCGCCCGCTTCGGGGTGATGGACGCCGAGCACCGGATGATGGAGTGCCTGGGCCAGGCCCTGTGGGAGGCGCAGCGCAACAACGTGGCGCCAGACCAGAACGCCTACATGGAGTGCCTGCGCCAGCTCGCCGGGCGCTGACTCAGGCGCGCTGCGGCTCTGGCGCGGGCCGCCGGTCCAGCCCCAGCCGATCCAGCAGCACCAGCATCGCAGGCGTGAACAGCAACGTCAGCGGCGTGGCGACAAACAGGCCACCGGCGATCGCGGTCGCGAGCTGCACCCAGAAGCCGGTCACCGGCGCCCCGACGTAGAAATCCCTTCCGGCGAAATCCACGGTCCAGGCCAGCACCATCGGCATCAGGCCGAGGATGGTGGTGATCGCGGTCAGCAGCACCGGCCGCATGCGCTGGGCCGCCGCGCGCAGGGCCGCCTCCAGGGCATCCAGCCCGCGTCGACGCTGCTCGTTGTAGGTGTCGATCAGCACGATGTTGTTGTTCACCACGATCCCGGCCAGCGCCAGCACCCCGATCCCGCTCATCACGATGCCGAATGGCTCGTCGCGCAGCAGCAGGGCCAGCAACACCCCGGCGGTGGAGAACACGATCGCCGACATCACCAGCAGCGCCTGCGAGAAACGGTTGAACTGGGTGACCATCATCGCGAGCATCAGGAACAGCGACAGCGCGAAGGCCGCGAGCAGGAAGCGCGCCGCCTCTGCCTGTTCTTCCGCCTGGCCGCGAAACCGCAGCTGCACCTCCGGGTCCAGCTCCATGCCGGCGATGCGCGCCTCCAGCGCGCGCTGGCGCTCGTCTACCAGGTAGCCGCTGGCCGCATCCGCCTCCAGGGTGTAGGCGCGATCGCCGTCGCGCCGCTTGATCAGGCCGGTGGCCGGAACCGGCACCAGTTCCGCGAAATGCGCCAGCGGCACCAGCCCGGTCGCGCCGGGAAGGTTCAGGGTGGCCAGCTGCTGCAGGTGGCGCTGCTCCGCCGGCAGGCGCAGGCGGATATCGACCTCCTCGTCGCTGTAGTCCGGGCGGTAGCTGCCGAGCTGGATGCCGCGGGTCAGCAACTGCACGCCCTCGCCCAGCAACGGCACGTCCACGCCGAAGCGCGCCGCCTGCGTGCGATCGAAGCGCACCTCCAGTTCCACCCCGGGCAGCGGCAGGTCGTCGGTCACGTCCTCGAAGCCGCCCAGCTCGTCCATCGCACTGCGGATCTCGCGGATCACCGGCGCAATGCGATCGGCGTGGCGACTGGAGGCCTCGACCACGATCGGCCGACCCTCTCGCGGCCCTCGTTCCTGGGCACGAAACTGCAGGCGGATGCCCGGCAGGTCGGCGGTACGCTGGCGCAGGTCCTCGATGATCGCGGCCGCCGGCGGGCGCTCGCGCCAGGAGATCAATTCCAGCTGGATCAGCCCGACCAGGTCTTCCGGGTAGTCGCCCTGCAGCCGCCCGAGCTGGGTACCGATGGTCCGCGCATAGACATGCTGGATCTGCGGCACCCCCTGCAGGCGCCCCTCCACCTGCCGCACCAGTGCGTCCGCCTCCCACACCGACAGGTCGCCGCGCGCCTGTACCTGCACCTGCACGAAGTCCGGTTCCACCTGCGGGAAGAACTCCACCCCGCGCCCCTGCTGGGCGTACAGCGCATAGGTGGCGGCCACCAGCGCCAGCGTGGCCGCGAGCGTCCAGACGGGGCGGCGCACCAGCGGCTGCAGCAGGCGGATGTAGGCGCGGGTCAGGCCCTGCAGTTCGTCATAGCGGCCGTCCTCGGCCGCGCGCACGTAGCGCGTCTGGGCCGCGTTGATCGGCCGGCTCTGGCCGATCACCGACCCCAGCGCCGGGATGAATACCAGCGCCATCGCCAGCGAGGCGATCAGGGTCACGATCACCGTGGCTGGCAGGTAGACGATGAACTCGCCGACCATGCCGGGCCACAGCAGCATCGGCGCGAACACCGCCAGCGTAGTCCCGATCGCGGTGGTGATCGGCCAGGACATGCGCTGCGCCGCGGCGCGGAAGGCCTCCCGCCGCGGCATGCCTTCGGCCACATAGCGGTCGGCCAGCTCCACCACCACGACCGCACCGTCCACCAGCATGCCGACCACCAGGATCAGCCCGAACAGCACCACCACATTGAGCGTGAAGCCCATCAGATAGATCGCCAGGATGCCACCGAGGAAGGCCCCGGGGATGGCCACCCCCACCAGCAGCGCCGCGCGCGCCCCCATCATCGCCAGGATCACCAGCGCCACGATCAGCACCGCAGCGATCACGCTGTTCTCGAGATCGCCCAGCAAGTCGTCGACATCGCGCGCCATGTCCTGCAGGTAGGTGACCTCGACCGTCTCCGGCCAGTCGGCACGCGCCGCCTCGATGGTCGCGCGCGCGGCCGCCACCACCTCCAGGATGTTGGCCTCCGAGGCCTTGCGGATCTCCAGCGACACCGAGGGCTGGCCGTCGATGCGGGTGAAGCCTTCCGGGTCCAGATAGCTCTGGCGGACCTCGGCGACATCGCGCACCCGCACCACCGCGTCGCCCTCCACCCGGATCGCGGTATCCAGCACGTCGTCGACATCGTCGATGGTGCCCGGCACCCGCAGCGGGATGCGCCCGGCCCCGGTGTCCAGCGCCCCAGCCGCGACCAGACGGTTATTGCGTTCGATCGCCCGGGTCAGCTCGTCGAACGACAGCTCGAAGGTCTCCAGCACCAGCGGATCGACCAGCACCTCCATCTGCTCCTCGCGGTCGCCGCCGACATCCGCCTCCAGCACCCCGGGGATCGCCTCCACGCGGTCGCGCAGGTCGCGCGCCAGACGCACCAGCGTGCGCTCGTCCAGCGGCCCGGACAGGTTCAGCGTGAGCACCGGGAACAGCGACAGGTCGACCTCGGAGACGCTCGGGTCCTCGGCCCCGGCGGGCAGTTCCGGGCGCACCTGGTCGACCTCCTCGCGCAGGTCCGACAGGGCCCGGCGGTTGTCCCAGCCGGGCTCGAAGTCCAGCCGCACCAGGGCAAAGCCCTCGCCGGCCCAGGACTGCATCTCGTCCACCCCGGGCAGGGTCTGCAGTTCGCGCTCCAGCGGGCGCAGCATCAGGCGCTCGGCATCCTCCGGACTGACCCCCGGATACGGCACGGACACGAAGAAGATGGGGATGTCGATCTCGGGGGCCGCCTCCTTGGGCACCACCTGGTAGGCGGTCGCGCCCAGTACCAGGATCAGCAGCAGGAACAGCAGCACCGTCCGGGCGTGCTCCACCGCCCAGGCGATCAGGGCCTTCACCGCAGGGCCCCGCCCACCGGTTCCGGCCCGTCCGCGCCCGTCGATGCCTCCGTGGGCCGGGGCCGCACGGTCTCGCCCGGGGTCACGAAGCCATGGCCGATGGTGATCACCCGTGCCCGCTCCGGCAGCCCGGTGACCCAGACGCCGTCAGTGGCGGCACGGATCACCTCGACTGCGTGGAAGACCACCCGGTCGTCGTCATCCACTGTCTTCACCCCGACCCGGCCGTTGTCGTCCAGTCCCATCCAGGCCGGCGAGAGCTTGTGCGCCGCGACCGTCTCGGTCGGGATCTCGACCCCGGCGCTGATCCCGGAGGGCAGCGCCTCGTCGGCATTCGGGACCTCGACCTCCACGCGGAAGGTCTGGGTGCCGACCTCGGCCACCCGCGAGACGAACCGGACCTCGCCCTCGGCGCGGCGCCCGTCCAGGAAGCGGATGCGCGCCGCCTGGCCCGGCTCCACGCGCCCGATCTGGTGCTGCGGCACATGCACCACCGCCAGCAGCGGGTCGTTGTCCACGATCTCCGCCACCGGGTCGCCACGTGCCACGAAGTCGCCCCGCTCCGCCAGGCGCTGATTCACCACCCCGTCCACCGGGGCGATAATGCGCGTGTTGCGGATATCCAGCTCGATCGCCTCCAGCTCTGCCCGGGCGGCCTCGCGCTCGGCCTCGCGGGCCTCCAGCTGGGTGCGCGACACATGGCCCTGATCGTGCAGCCGCTGGGCGGCCTCGAATTCGCTCTCGGCGCCGCGCAGCCGGGCGATCGCCTGGCGCCGGCGCGCCTCGCGGTCATCCATGCGCAGCCGCGCCAGCGGAACGTCGGCGGCCACGCGTGCCCCGCGGGCCACCTCCCACTCGGCCACCTGACCGGCGGTCTCGGCGCGCACCAGCACGCGCAGATCCGGCTCCACTCGCCCCTGCAGTACCAGCAGGCGCTCCACCGGCTCCGCCTCCAGCGTGGTCACGGCCACCGCCATCGGCTGCGGCTCGGCCGCCCGCGGCGCCTCGTCGGCCTCGCGCCCGAACATCCCGGAGGCGATCCAGACGATCACCAGCAGCAGGATGCCCAGCGCGAACAGCACGCGCGCCTGCCCGCGCAGGCGCTGCCACCAGGAATCAGCCATCGCCCCGTCTCCCCTGTGTGCCGGCTGTACTCATTTTGCCCCGCCGAACAGGCGCTGCCACCAGCGCCGGCGGCTGCCGGTCGGCGGCATCGCTGCCTGCAGATCCACGGGCGGGACCCGCGAGAGTACCCAGCCGGGCAGTATCCTCAGCCCCGAGGACCCGCAACTGGCCCCCAAGTGGTTCGGGTCGAAGATCTTCACGAAGCTTGGGGCATCACGATCGTCGACATAGACGATGCCGCAGTAATCTTCGTCGTGGTCCTGCCGCAGCAAGTGATCGACCTCCTCCAGGAAGCGCCGAAAATCATCCGCCGGCACTGGCGCCTGGGGCACTGCATCGCCCACGGCATAGATATACCAGTGGTCGTCCGCCCGTTCGCGCAGCCGCGCCCACAAGGCTTCCAGGTCAGTCCAGTGCAGCACGCCGGTGCTGCCCGCCTGGAAGCGCTTGAGAAACTCGGGTTCGGCGGACGGGGCGGACATCGCGGTAACCGGTGGGGGGTGAACCGTCATCGTAGCCCGCCGCAGACTCGCTTGCATGGAACCCACGGCCTGCGCGAGCCTCTGATCAGCAAGTACCGCTCAACCTTCCCGGCAGCCGGACGATGCGTCAGCTCACCCACAACACCTCTCTCCACGCGGAACCGGAACAGGTCTTCGACCTGTTGAGCCATGTGCCCAACTTTGTCGATCTGTGCGACAACGTCGAGCATATCGAGCCGCTGGGGGGGCGCGCGCTACCGCTGGACCATCCGCGCGGCGGGGATGAAGCTGCACTTCGATGTGGAGGTCTGCGAGGCGGCGCGCCCGGAGTATTTTGCCTGGCGCTCGATCCGCGGTATCCAGAATCGGGGCAGCTACCGGCTGAGTCCGGGCGAACCCGGCCACACGCAGGTGGAGTTCGAGCTGCAATACCGCCTGGGCAGCCCGCTGCTGGAGGCCGCGGTGCGCCGTGCCGCGAACTCGCTGGTCGAACGCGTCTCCGGTCAGTTGATGACCCGTGTGCAACGCCGGCTCGATGCCGAGAACGGGCGCGCCTGACACTTCAAGCGGCGCGGCCTATGGCGTGCGTACTGGCGTCTTGTGTCGCCACTCCCCGTATACCGAGGCCAGCACGCCAGCCGCCGCCAGAAACGCCGCGAACACATAGACCGAGGCGGGGCTGATGCCATCCCAGAGGTAGCCCGCGACCAGACTTCCGCTGGCACCGCCCATCCCGAATGCCAGGGAGGAGTACAGGGCCTGCCCGCGCCCTTGTAGCCGCCCGGGGAAGAAATAATGGATCAGCGAGATGGCGGCCGCGTGATAGACGCCGTAGCTCGCCGCATGCAGGGCCTGGATAAACAGCAGCATGGGGAGCGAGTCGGGTATGGCGGCCAGAAGCCCCCACCGCAGAGTGGTCAGCACCAGTGCCGCCGACACCAGGAACCAGGCGCCAAAGCGCAGGATCAGCCTCGGCATCAGCAGGAACAGGACCACCTCCGCCGCGACCCCAAGGGCCCACAGCTGCCCGGCCACCGCGCGCGAAAACCCGGCCTCCTCCAGATACAGCGTGAAGAACGCGTAGTACGGGCCGTGGCTCGCCTGCATAAAAAAGCAGGCCACAAACAGCGCGATCACCTCGGGCCGCTTGAGTACTGCCACCAGCGCCGGGACGTTGTTGTCCTGATCCAGGTCGCGCACCGGCTCGCGCACCCAGAGGGTCGTCAGCCAGAGGGTGGCGAAGATCCCGAGGACGATCCAGGGCAGCCAGGCGATGTCGATCTGGTCGAACGCCCAGCCCAGCAGCGCGACCGCCACGATAAACCCGACCGACCCCCACAACCGGACCAGCGCGTAGCGATGGGCATCGCGACCCAGCGTACGCATGGTGGTCGCCTCGAACTGCGGGAGGATCGCATTCCAGAAAAAACTGAAGGCGGCCATTACCACGGCCAGCCACCAGTAGCCGGTGTACAGCAGCACCCCGGCAAAGGCGACCACACCGCCAAAGGCCCCCCAGCGGGTGATCGGCATGTGCGCGCCGGCGCGATCCGCGAGCCAGCCCCAGACGTTGGGTGCAATGATCTTGGTGGCGAGCACGATCGCCATCAACTCGCCGATCTGCGATCCGCTAAAGCCGGCCTCGGACAGATACGGGCCCCAGAACGGCATGAACGCGCCGAGGCTCGCGAAATAGAAGAAGTAGACCGTGGACAGGCGTGCGCTGGGGATCACCGGAGCGGACCCCCGGCGATGCGGGCACGACGGAGCGCGCCCATATCAGTCGTGCGGCAGGTCGCGCAGTTCCGGCAGACCGGTGTCACCGACGTCGGCGTTTTGTCCGCGATGGCGCAGGGCATGGTCCATCAGCACGAGTGCCATCATTGCCTCCGCGATCGGGGTCGCGCGGATGCCTACGCAGGGGTCATGGCGGCCCTTGGTGACCACCTCCACCGGTTCGCCGGCGGTGTTGATGCTGCGTCCGGGCAGACGGATGCTCGAGGTCGGCTTGAGCGCGATGCTCGCACGCACGGCCTGGCCGGTGCTGATCCCGCCCAGCACGCCGCCGGCGTGGTTCGACAGGAAGCCGTCGGGGGTGATTTCGTCACGGTGCTCGGTACCCCGCTGGGTCACCGACTCGAAGCCGGCCCCGATCTCCACACCCTTGACCGCATTGATGCTCATCAGCGCATGCGCCAGTTCCGCATCCAGGCGATCGAACACCGGCTCGCCCCAGCCTGCCGGCACACCGACAGCCTCGACGGTCACCCGCGCGCCAATCGAATCGCCGGACTTGCGCAGGGCATCCATGTATTCCTCCAGCTCCGCGACCTTGTCCGGGTCGGGGCAGAAGAACGGATTGTCGTTGACGATCTCCGGCTGCTTCGCCTCCAGCTCGATCGGGCCCAGCTGTGACAGCCAGCCACGGATCTCGATCCCGTAGCGCTGCTGGAGGTAGCGCCGGGCGATGCCACCCGCCGCGACACGCAGCGCGGTCTCGCGCGCGGAGCTGCGCCCGCCGCCGCGGTAATCGCGCGAGCCGTATTTGCGGTGATAGGTGTAGTCCGCATGCCCCGGGCGGAAGCGATCCATGATCTCGCTGTAGTCCTTGGAGCGCTGATCGACGTTCTCGATCAGCAGGCCGATCGGGGTGCCGGTCGTTCGGCCCTCGAACACCCCGGACAGAATGCGCACCTGGTCCGGCTCGCGGCGCTGGGTGGTGTGGCGCGACTGTCCCGGCCGGCGGCGATCCAGATCAAACTGCAGGTCCGCCTCGCAAAGCTCCAGACCAGGCGGACAGCCGTCCACCACCGCGCCCAGGGCCGGCCCGTGACTCTCACCAAAGGTACTGACGACGAACAGTCGCCCAAAGCTGTTTCCCGACATGCGCGATAGTGTATCCGCGCCGCGCGGTGCTGTCGCCTGTCGCGAGCCCGACCGAGCAGCAAAACCAAGATGTTTCTGCCATGATCGGCAGCGCAGCACCCATAACAAAAGACAGGAGATGGATATGTCGCGTTCGATCAAGCGTCTGGCCGCCGGTACCGCCGCCGCGGCCTGTCTGGGACTGGCCAGCGTGGCCCAGGCCGACGTGTTCAACCAGCGCATGATGAGCATGGAACTGGCCAACGACATCGCCGAGGCGGCGGTGCTGGCCTGCCGCGAGAAGGGACACCAGACCAGCGCCGTGGTCGTTGACCGCGCCGGGAACGATCGCTCCGTAATGCGCGACAATCTGGCGGCCGTGCAGACTATCCAGATTGCCGGCGACAAGGCCCGCGCCACAGTCATGTCCGGCACCAGTTCCGGCAGCTTCCGCGACAACCGCGAAGAAATCCGCATGGAGATGAACCACGTAGACGGCATCATCATGCTGGCCGGCGGGCTGCCGATCGAGGTGGCCGGCAGCATGATCGGCGCGGTGGGCGTGTCCGGTGCTCCCGGTGGTGATCTGGATGAAGAATGTGCCCAGGCCGCGCTAGACTCGGTCCAGGAACGACTCGACTTCGCGATGTAATGCCATTGCAACCCCAGGGATCGGGGCGCGCGGCCAGGGATGGCCGCCCACCCGCGTCCGGAGCTTGAATGGAAGACCCTCTCGCCAATCAGAAGACGGTTCCCGCGCCCGGCGTACGCCGGATCCGCCCGCAGGAGGCGCATCAGCGGCTGCAGGAGCGCCCGCGCGACCTGCTGATCGACATCCGCTCCACGATGGAATTCCTGTTCGTCGGGCACCCGCAGGGCGCCATCCATATCCCGTGGATCGACGAACCGGACTGGACCGTGAATCCTCACTTCGTGCCCCAGGTACGCAAGCTGCTGCTGGGCGGGGCCGAGGATCACAGCGAGGATGCCCCCGCGCTCTACCTGATCTGCCGCAGCGGCAAGCGCACGCTGGCCGCTGGCCAGGCCCTGGTCGATGCCGGTATCGAGAACGTGTACTCGGTGGAAGAAGGTTTTGAAGGACCGCTGGACGAACACCACCAGCGTTCCACCCGCGGCGGCTGGCGCTACCACGGGCTGCCCTGGGAACAGTGCTGAGCGAGTCAGCGCCTGACGCAACTGAACTCGCTAGCGGTGATACTCGCCGGCGCGCTCCGGCTGGTACTCGACGGCCTCGATGCGCACATGCATCTTCCCGCCACCCGGGCGCGGCCATTCGATCTCGTCCCCCTCGGACAGCCCCAGCAGCGCACTGCCCACCGGCGCCAGAATCGACAACGTGCCGCCGCTCTCGTCCACGTCACGCGGATAGACCAGCGTCAGCGAGAACTCCTCGCCGGACTCGATCACCCGGAAACGGACCCTGGAATTCATCGTGACCACCGAACCCGGGATCTCGCGCGAATCGACGACATCCGCGCGGTCCAACTCGGCCTCCAGGTCGGCCTTGCCGGGAAAGCTGTCGTCCGGCAGCGATTCCAGCAGCTTGTCCAGGCGCTCCATGTCCGTGTTGGAGACGACGATCTTCGGATTACTCACCTTTACACACTCCAATAAAGCAGAACGCGCCCCCACCGGAGGCGCGCTGAATAAAACGGGGACAAATCCCAAATCGGAGAATCAGACCCGAGAGTAGCCAAGCCCCGGCCAAAAAGCCATATCAGCCGCGACTGGCATTCCTGCGATCAAGTCTGCGTGTCACGCCACGCCGAGTAGCCACCACGCAGGACCCGGGCATCCATTCCCATCGCGCGCAGACTGTCCGCCACCAGCTGGGACCGGCCACGGCCCCCGCAAAACACCACGACGGGCTGCTGGGGGTCCTGCATGTGGGATTCGATGCTGGCCTCCAGCTTGGGCCGGGGGATATTCACCGCGCCTTCAATACTGCCTTCGGCCGCCTCCTCCTGCTGGCGCACATCCACCAGCAGAAAGGACCGCCCAGTTTGGCGCCAGTCGACCAGTTCCGCGGGGTCCAGATGCGGCAGCTTTTCTTCCAGCTCCGCGATGCGTTTGTCGAAAAGACTCACTGTCAGCGGCTCCGTTGAAGGCCCATGCGCAACATTCTACCGCCTCGGCAGAAGCAGGACCCTCACAGGGACGGGCGCAGCAGGAGCGGCGCGATGCGCAGCGTAAACAGCGCAAGCCCGACAAACGCGGCCACCGCACCGACGGCGGTCAGCATCGGCACGCTCAGCAGCCAGCCGAAGCCCATGCCCAGCACCGAGACATGCACGAGCACCTGCGGCGTCCAGGCCCACAGCCAGCCACCCGCGATCGGGTGCCCAGTAAAGCGCGGCAGCATGTGCTCGCCGAGGCCCATGATCAGGAGCAGAAGGAACCCGAGCGTAAAGCCATGCAGCGCGGCCGGGCGCGCGGCGCCATCCAGGAAGAAGCCGCCCAGCGGCAAGGCGGCACCCGCGATCAGCAGCCAGATCATGGCGCCCAGTACCGAGGCACGGCTGGAGGCCGAAAGCCCCAGCCCGACATGACGTGCAGTCTTCTGCGTGCGCTCCGGCGCCTCGGCGACCAGCGCGGTCGCGGCCGTGCGGTCCAGCAGCCCGATGTGCTTGAGTTCGCCGTCCACGACCACGGCCGGGATGGAACGTATGCGCAACCGGGTCGCCAGTTGACGCCCCTCCGGCTGCCCCATGTCGACGACTGCGAAATCGATCTGTTTCTTCTGGGCCACCTCGCGCCAGATGCGCTCGGCATCGTGACAGGAGGCACACCATTCGGACACCAGCAGTTCCACCTTCATGAGTCCGTCCCCTCAGTCCGCGCAGCGCATGCAGTGGATGTCGTAGCGGTCGATCCACTGCTTGAGCCCGTCGACGGCTTCGGGCCCTGTATGCAGCCGCTCCAGCGCCTTTTGCGGGTCGTCCGGGCGCATCACCACCACCCAGGCATCGGTATAGGGGGCCACATTCACCAGCCCGGGGTCGGCCTCCACGGCCGGGTTGATGCGCTCAATGGTGCCGTCGAAGGGCGTGGGGATGCCCCCCGCCCACTTGCCGGACTCCAGCCGCGCGACCGGCTTGCCCGCGGCCCGATGCGAACCGGGCTTGCGAAAGCGGAAGTACTGTACGCGGCCCGCCATGGTCTGGGCGGGATCGGTGATCCCCAGGGTGAAGGTCCCGTCGTCCTCCGGGCGGACCCAGACATAGTCGAGGTCGTAGAACAGGTCGTCCGGCAACTCGCAGCCGTTGTATTCGGTATGGCTCATCACGCCCCCTTCGGGCCGTAGTGGCGCACGGTGAGTGCGATATTCAGCGCGAACAGGATCATCGCCCCCCAGGCCATCGCCCCGCCGACCGCAACAGTCGGGTTATGGAACATCATCCAGCCGGCGATCATCACCCAGAGACCGAGATTGGCCAGCACGAACTGCGCATGCCCCAGCCGTTCCGAGAACAGCGAACGCCCGGAGAAGCGCGGTAGTACGTGGAGCCCTACGCCGTAGATCATCATGGTGACAAAGCCGAGCAGCATCAGGTGACCATGGATGCGTGGCACATTGCCGGGGATCAGCCCCGGATGGGCCAGCCAGACGATGCCGATGAGTCCACCCAGCAGCGCATAGGCCAGCGCGGCCAGGATGAACATCCGGTTGCGTGGATGCATGTCGCGTTTGCTCCCTTTTTTGTTTGTTCTGCAGCGAGGCTAGACTACGATAAGATACATCGTAAATGCATTGATCGAGATCAACACGGACGCTTGCGCATTCAGTGACAGTACGCCCCACATGTGCGCTGAGCACACGCCGATTGCCCCGCCATCCGAGCCTATTGATGAAACTGCACCTCCAAGAACCCGCGCCCGGCTTCCACCGCCCGATCGAGCTCCTGCGAGCCTGTCATCGGCGGATCACGAACTGCCTCGACACAATGGAGCGGCTGTCGGGACACATCGAGCAGCACGGGGCCGACGCGGAGGCCCAATCCGCGGCTCGCCGTGTGCTGGCCTATTTCGAGCAGGCCGCCCCGCAACATCACGCCGACGAGGACCAGGATCTGTTCCCGATCCTGCAGGCGTACCGCGACCACCCCGAGGCCCATCCACAACTGGGTGAGTGGATGGATCGCCTGAGCGCGGAGCACCCCCAGCTAGAGGCTGGCTGGGACGCCCTGGAGCCTGCGCTGCAAAACATTGCGGCCGGGCACGCAGATCCGCTGGAAGGCGCGACTGACTGGATCCAGCGCTACCGGGCCCACCTCGAGCTGGAGGAACAAGCCGTACTGCCGCTGGCTGAACACCTGCTCAACGCCGAGGAACGCGCCCGTATCGGACGCTCCATGGCGCACCGGCGCGGCATCCCGGATGCGTACACGGAACCCGCCGATGAGTGACTTCCTGCTGGACCTGCGGGGGCTGGCCGACCACGCGCACACCCGCGCCTACTACACGCTGCGCGAACTGCAACCGGGTCAGGTCTTCGACGTCTGGCTGGATCAGGAGCCACAGTTGTTAAGGAAACACTGATCAATGTACACACTCGCGTTGGTACCCCAGGTTTTCCGAGACAAGGCGCGTCGGGCAGCGGGTAGTGGTTCTACCCGCAAGCGGCGCAACGCAGGATCGGGGAACCTGGGGTGCCAACCCCGAAGGGGCTCGGCCGCTTTTGCGCGCGCACGGCGTTGCGGCTCCCTTGTGCAGAATGACTGCACGGCAGTCACCGCGCCTTGTTCGCTCGCAAAAGCGACTCGAGCGCGAGCGTGTACATTGATCAGTGTTTCCTTAATGGATGCGGTCAGCCTGCAGTTGCGCCACGCCATCCACTGGCAGGTGCAGGAGAACGGCCCGCCCCTCTGGAAGCTGCGCGTCCAGCGGCGCGAGGACGTCGCGCCCGTGGACCTTGTCGATCTGCTGCAGCGCGACCACCTGCGCGTCGACCGGCTGTTCGCCAGCGCCCTGCACAAGGTCAATGCCGGCGATCTCGAGGGTGCAGCACCCGACTTCCAGGCCTACGTGGGAGGCCTGCGCCGGCACGTTCATGTGGAGAACGAACTGATCGTCCCGACACTGGAAATTTCGCGCGGGGCCGGCAGCCAGGACCCGGTCACGATCATGCTGCGCGAACATGACGAGATCCTGGAACAAACCGCGCTGCTGGAACACGAGTTCCAGGAAGGCGTCGAGGAGGCCTGGATGGTAGCCCCCTTCTTCGCCCTGATCTCCGGGGCCCTCGCCAAGCACGAAAGTCGCGAGGAGCAAAACGTCTTCCCGAACTGGGGACGCCGCCTGCGCCACGAACCCGACCTGGCGGCCGAACTCCTGGAGAAGGCCCGTCAGCACCTGGGGGATGACGCCATGACGCCCAATCGATAGGGGTCGGCAATACGCAAGGACTGTGTCACGATAGCTCATCGACACGGCCCGAAACGACGTGACACCACTCCACCCCGCTACCGGCTTCCCCCGCCTTTTCCAATGGCTTCGCGAGTGCCGCCGGCTCGTCGCATCGCCCGCCAGTGTTCTGGCAATGGGCCTCCTGCTCCTTTGCGGCGCCAGCGTTCAGGCCGACGAACCGACACAACCGCTGATCGTCTCCCAGGACCATGCCTGGCCACCCTTCGCCTTCGCGGACAACGGCGGCGAGCCACGGGGTTTGCTGGTCGATCTGTGGCAGGAACTCGCAAACGAGCTCGACCGCCCGGTGGAGTTCCGGCTAGTCGACTGGCCGCGCACCCTGGATCTTGTCCGCGACGGCGAGGCCAATGTCCACGGCGGGCTCATCCGGTCTCCCGAACGCGAAGGAACACTGGCCTTCAGCGACGTGCTGTTCCCCCTGCGCACCTTCGCCTTTGTGCGCACCGGCGCGCCCGTGGCCCGACTGGACGAACTCGCGCACAAGCCGGCGGGCGTGGTGTCGGGCAGCTTCGAACTCGAGTTCATGCGGCGCGAACGACCCGAACACCCGCTGCAGGTCTTCGACAACAACGAGCAAATGGTGCGCGCCGCGGTGGAAGGCACGATCGATGTCTTCGTGGGCGACTACCCGGTCGCGATGTATCTGCTGGACCGTCATGGCGAGCCGGGCATGTTTCACCCCCTGGAGCTGCTCTACGAGCAGCCCCTGCGCGCAGCGGTGACTCACGGTAACGAGGAACTGCTGGACGAAATCAACACGGCCATCGCCCAGCTGGATGACGAACTGCTGCGCCAGATCACGCAGCGCTGGATCCACTCGGATACGGTCGAGGTGATCCCCACCTGGCTGCTCCCAACCGTCATTGGCCTGGGCCTGCTGGCGGTGTTGCTGTATGCCGCATTACTGCTTCGCCAGCGGCGCGCGCTCGAGACACGCGTTCGCCAGCGCACTGCCGAACTCGAGGACGAGCGCGAGCTGTTCCGCACCCTGACCGAACACGCCGCGGCCGGGGTATTCATCCTCCAGGACGACCATTTCCAGACTGTCAATCCGGCCCTTTCCCGTATCCTTCAGCGCCCCGAACACTGGCTGCTGAACCAGCCCTTCTACGAGATCATCCACCCGGAACAGCGCGAGGCCGTGACCCAGCGGGCCCGCGACCGGATCGCGGGCAAAAAGGTGCCGGATCACTACGAGATGAAGGTCATCACCGGCGAGGGCGAGACCCGCTGGGTCGACCTGACCGCCGGCCGCGTGGAGCTGCAAAGCGGCCCGGCCAGCATTGGCACGATATACGACATCACCGAACGGCGACTGCTGGAGGATCAGCTGCGCACCAGCGAGGCCCAGTACCGCCAGCTGGTCGAGAACATCGGCGACATCATCTACACCCTCACGCCGGCCGGCGTCATCACCTATGTCTCGCCGCAATGGACACGAGTGCTCGGTTATACCGCCGAAGAGGCGACCGGAACCCCCATCACCGACTACGTCCATCGGGACGACCGCGAGGAATTCGGCCGCTTCCTCCAGCGCACCATCCGCTCCGAGAAAAACGAGCAGGAAATCGAGTACCGCATTCGGCATCAAGAAGGGGAATGGCGCTGGCACGTCTCCAGCGGCGCCCCGATCCGCAGCGCGACGGGCGAGATCACGGGCTATGTGGGTGTCGCCCGAGACATTACCGATCGCCGCCGCATGCACGACGAGCTTCAGTATCAGGCGCGTTTCAATGCGATGCTGGCACACCTGTCCTCGGACTTTGTAACCGCCAGCGCCGACTTGATGGACGAGCGCCTGGATGCCGCGCTGGCCGATATCGGGCGCTTTTTCGCGGGCGACCGCTGTTACCTGTTCGAGTTGTCGGCAGATGGCGAGAATATGGACAACACCCACGAATGGTGTGCCCCCGGCGTGTTCTCCGTAATGGATCAGCTGCGGGATGTAGACCTCAAGGAACTGCCCTGGTGGCGTGCACGCATGCTGGAGATGCTCGAACAGCGCACACCCGTGGTCATCCCCTCTGTGGACGACCTCCCGAAGGAAGCGGCCACCGAGCGCGGGCTGTTCCGGCAACAAGGGGTCAAGACCCTGATCTGCGTACCCATCCTGACTGGGCAGCAGGTCACCGGCTTCGTCGGGATGGACATGCTGCGCCCACGCACCTGGCGCAAGGATCAGGATGAACTGCTGCTGGTGCTCGGCAACCTGATCTCGGAGGCACTGCAGCGCAACCACCTGGAGATCCAGCTACGCGATCTGGGGATCACCGACCCGTTGACCGGCCTGTACAACCGCCGCTACCTGATGGAGCGCCTGCGCGAACAGATCGAGGCCTGGCGCCGCCACGGCGAACACTTTGCCCTGGCGATCCTGGATCTGGACCATTTCAAGGCCCTCAATGACACCCATGGGCACCTGGCCGGCGACGAGGTGCTGCGCAACTTCGGCGATCTGCTGCGGCGCCAGCATCGGGTCTTCGACATTGTCGCTCGATTTGGCGGCGAGGAATTCATCGTGGTGCTCAGCCATGTCGATCACGAGGCCGCCATCACCGCGATCGAGCGCCTGCTGCAGGCCACCCGCGAACTCGACACACGGTTCGAGGGCGAATCGCTGGCCTTCACGGTCAGCGCCGGCCTGGCATGGTCCGAAGAGTGCGGCCCGGAGCACCTCACGCCCGAAGCCCTGATCGATCGGGCCGATGATCGCCTGTATCGCGCGAAGGCCCAGGGGCGCGACCGGCTTGTGGCCGGGGACACATAGCCCATCCGGGCGGCGCTGAAAGCGTCAGCCTCTCCCGGCGCCCCGTGGGCCCGACAGCCGGCTGAGCGCCCACAACCCGAGCGCGGGCCCGGGCAACAACAGCCACACCACCCACAGCCCCAGGTCATCCCACAGCCAGGCGGTCACCAGGATCGAAGGCAGGGTGAGCGCAAAGCCGATGGCATTCATCACGCTCAGGGCCGAGCCCACCGCATCCTGTGGCGCACTCTCCGCGGCCAGCGCGGAGAACTGGGGCGAATCCGCGATCACCGTCAGCCCCCAGAGGGCCAACAGACCCAGAAGCAGCCACGGCGCCAGCCCCGCCAGCAACGGATACAACAGGCACACCAGCCCGGATGTGGCGAGCGCCACCCGCGCGACACGCAGGCTCCCCAGTCGGCGGCTCAGCCGGCCACCCCAGACACAGCCCACCGCGCCCAGCCCAATCACCGCGAAGGCCAGCCAGGGCACCAGCCCCGCCGGGGCATCCAGACGGGTCAGCTCATGCGCAACCAGCAGCGGAACCAGGGTCCAGAAGGCATACAGTTCCCAGCAATGGCCGAAGTAACCGCCGGCCACCGCACGAAAGTCACGCCCGCGCAGCGCAAGAAAGCCCTTGCCCAGCCCCGGTGTACGCCCCGGCGGCGGCAGGTGCGGGCCGTCGCCCAGGCGCGCAATCATCCACGCGGCCGCCACCGCCAGCACGGAGGCCAGCATCATTGGCACCGGCCAGACCAGGTCGAGGGTCACGCCCCGCAGGAGATGGGGAAGCGCCGTTCCCAGCGTGAGCATCCCGAGCAGCCAGGACAGGGCCCAGCCCTTGTGCTGCGGCGTCCAGCTGATCACCAGCTTCATGCCCAGCGGATACACCCCGGCCAGGCACAGCCCGACGACAAAGCGCACCGCCAGCGCCAGCTCCCAGACGCCGGCCAGCAGGATAAACCCGGCATTGACCAGCGCCCCCAATAGCGCGGACACCATGAACAGGCGACTGGCACGCACCCGGTCGGCCAGGCCGGTCGCGGCCGCCACCAGGGTGCCGGTGATAAACCCCAGCTGCGTCGCCATCGTCAGCCAGCCGATCTCGGTCGCCGTCCAGCCCAGTTCCTGCTGCAGGGACAGCCCGACCCCGTTCACGCTGAACCACAGCGAGGTCGCAAAGAGCTGAGCGATCACGATCACCGCCAGGGGATGGCGGTGCAGCAGCCCCGCGAAGCGGCCTGCCTGCACGAGTTCTAATCCACCACGCGGCCGGGACAGGCGTCGCTCAGGGGGCATCCCTGACAAAGCGGTTTCGGACGGCAGCGCTGCTTGCCGTGTTCCACAATCAAGGCGTGCAGATCATTGAAGGCCTGCGCATCCGGCCCCAGCTCCGACTCCACCCAGGCCCGCAGGTCGTCGTAGGCGCCACGCGCATGCGGCAGGCCCAGCCGTTCGAACAGCCGCCGGGTGTAGGCATCGACCACGAACACCGGCCGTTCGAAGGCGTACAGCACGATGTCGTCCGCCGTCTCCGGCCCGACGCCCTTGACGCCCAGAAGGGCCGAGCGCAGGGCCTCGGTCTCCATGCGGGCCAGGGCTTCCACCCCGCCGTGCTGTTCCAGAAAGCGCAGCAGGTGCCGCAGACGGTCGGCCTTCACGTTGAAGTAGCCGCTCGGGCGGATGTGTTCGGCCAGGGTCTCGTGCGGGAGCTCCAGCAGGGCTTCCGGGTCCAGCACATCGGCCTCGCGCAGATTCGCGATTGCGCGTTCGACATTGGTCCAGCTGGTGTTCTGCGTGAGCACCGCGCCCACCATGACCTCGAACGCCGACTCCGCCGGCCACCACTGCAGGTCGCCGTAGGCGCCCTGCAGGCGCTGCCGCACTTCGGCCACCCGCAACGACATCAGGAACGCGCCCGACCACCCGGCTTGCGCGGCCCACCCTTGCGCCCGGAACCTCCTGGCCCCGAACGCCCGGTCTTGCCGCCCTTGCCGGGTCCGCTCCCCGGCTTGGTGGAGCTCCAGCGATCCGCTTCACGTACGCGCCCGCCCGACTTGCCCCGCTTGCCGCGCGCGGGCCGGGTGTTGCGGCCCGGCCCGCGGCGCCGACCCCGCTCGCGAATGGACTCCGGCACGGGCAGCTCGACTGCCTCGTACAGGGCCTCGACCTCGCGCACCTCCAGATCGCGCGAAGCGCCCGTCTTCAGACCGCGCCCGAGCACCACCGGTCCGTAGCGCACCCGGATCAGCCGGCTCACGGTCACACCTACGGCGTCCCACAGGCGGCGCACCAGACGGTTGCGGCCCTCGCTGACCACGACATGAAACCAGTGGTTGGCGCCGTCGCCGCCACGCTCTTCCAGGACATCGAAGCGCGCGGGACCATCCTCCAGCTCGACCCCTTCCAGCAGCATGCGCCGCGTATCGTCGGGGACCTCGCCCAGCACCCGCACCGCATACTCGCGCTCCAGCGAATGACTGGGGTGCATCAGGCGGTTCGCCAGTTCGCCATCGGTGGTGAACAGCAGCAGTCCCGAGGTATTCAGGTCGAGACGCCCGACCGCGACCCAGCGCTGCCCCTTCAGGCGCGGCAGGCTGGCGAACACCGGCTTGCGGCCCTCGGGGTCGCTGCGACTGCAGATCTCGCCGACCGGCTTGTGATACACGAGCCAGCGATGCGCATGCTCCGCCATGTGGATCACGCGGCCGCGCACGCGGATCACGTCATTCGGCCCGACCTGATCGCCCAGCTTCGCCGTGCGCTGGTTGACCTTCACCTCGCCGCGCTCGATCCAGCCCTCGATCTCGCGCCGCGAACCGAGGCCGCGCGCCGCCAGGACCTTTTGTACCCGCTCCGACATTCCTGCTGACTCCAGACGTCTCGATCCGGCCGCATTGCCGCGACCGGACCCGCATTCATTATGATGGGCGCTCACGATACACCAACAGGACGTTGCCCATGAGCGCGAAGACCCCGGAAACCACCCCCGTCCAGACCCCGCTGAACATCGCCGTCCTCACGGTATCCGACAGCCGAACCCTGGCCGAGGACCGCTCCGGCGATGCCCTGGTGGAGCGGCTGGAGGGCGCAGGGCACCGGCTGGCCGAGCGCCGCGTGGTCCGGGACGACATCTACGCGATCCGCGCCGAACTCTCGCGCTGGATTGCGGATTCGGAGATCGACGCGGTGCTAACCACCGGCGGCACCGGCATCACGGGCCGCGACGGCACCCCGGAGGCCGCCTCGGTGCTACTGGACAAGACCATCGAGGGCTTCGGCGAGCTGTTCCGCATGCTCTCCTTTGAGGAGATCGGCACCTCCAGCCTGCAATCCCGCGCGCTGTCGGGCGTGGCCAACGGCACCTACGTCTTCGTGCTGCCGGGCTCCACCGGCGCCTGCCGCACCGCCTGGGACCGCATCATCCAGGCCCAGCTGGACGACCGCACCATGCCCTGCAACCTGACCATGCTGATGCCGCGCCTGAAAGAAGGTTAGCGCCCTTGCCCCCGAGGCAGGGGTACCAGTTGTTGCGGCCCGTCCATCCCGCTCTCCGAGCGGAAACCGGGTCCGACTCCGCCCGGCACCCCATCCGCATGTGGTTCATTTTGGGCGCAGCATTCAAGATCCACCCACCAAGGCCGATACCTGACTGGTAAGCGGTCCGTGAAGTCGATCACAAGAACCGCGCGGAAGTACAACAAGCGGCACAACAACCATTGCAGATGCAGGAGCCACCATGAACGCTCGCACCCCCCTCGCCGGACTGGGATTCGGCACTCGCCTGACCCTGATGATCCTCTCCCTTATTGTCGGGGCGATTCTCGTGGTCGCCACCCTGATCTTCCTGCAATACCGCGCCTCATACACCGATGCGACCATCGATCGACTGCACGAGATGGGCAGCTCCAATGCCCAGGCCTTTACCGAGTGGGCCATCGAACGGCAGGACGAGATGCGCTATCTGGCCGATCTGGATGCCGCGCGCGACCTCGACACGCAGCAGTTAAATCATCTCCTCGAACGGATCGCCGAGCTACGCGGGGAGTACGACACCATCTATGTCGTTAACGCCGACGGCATGGGCATAGCCGGGGTGTTCTATGACGGCGGGGCACGCATCCTGAGTGAGGAAGAGGCCAACGAATTCAACGTACCAGACCGGGCCTGGTTCCAGCGGGCAATCGGAGGCGAAGATACCTTCTCCCAGCCAGTGGTCTCGCGGGCCACGGGGAATCGGGTCAGCACCATCGCGATCCCTATCGAAGGCCCGGATGGCGAGCCCATCGCCGTGATGCGCGGGGCCGTGCAACTGGATATGGTCTTCGACCGGGTTAACGAACTCAGCCTCGGCGACGGCTCGGAGATCTATCTGGTCAACCGCGACCGTCAGCCGGTCACCCCCGTCGACTCCGCCCCCGACGAGGACCAGGCCATCGACACCCAGGCGGCGCATGCCATCGCGGAAGGTGAGAGCGGGATCGGCCGTTACCGCAACGCGGCGGGGACCCCCGTCATCGGGAGCTACGCCGACATCCCGCTGCTTGGCTGGGGCCTGGTTGTGGAGCTGGATGAGGGCGTCGCGCTGGCCTCACTGCAGCGCTCCCTGTGGATGGTGATCGGGCTGACCATCGTCATCCTGATCATCGCCTCGCTCATTAGCCTGGGCGTCATCCGCAACATACTGCGCACACTCGGCGGCGACCCGGCCTATGCGTCCAGCGTCGTGCGCCAGGTGGCCGAGGGAGACATGACCGTACCCATCGAACTGCGCAAAGGCGATGACAGCTCCCTGCTCGCCGCCATCGCGACCATGCAGTCGCGGTTGCGCGAACTGATTGGCAACGTCCGCGGCCATGCCGAAGAGGTTGCCTCAGCGGCCACCGAGCTCTCTCACATCAACGAAGAGACCGACAAGGGCGTGAACCGGCAGAACGCGCAGTTGAGCGATGCCGCCGCGGCCATCAACGAAATGACCACCACAGTCGAAGAGGTCGCCCGCAACAGCCAGAGCACCGCGGACGTCGTGCGCGAGACGACCGAGCAAGCACAGAGCGGACGCAACGTGGTCACCACTTCGGTCGCCGAGATCAACAAGCTCTCCAACGAGATCCAGAGCACCGCCGATGTCATCACCGCGCTCAAGAGCGACAGCGACAACATCGGGGAAATCCTGCAGGTCATCAACGACGTCGCCGACCAGACGAACCTGCTGGCACTGAACGCCGCGATCGAGGCGGCCCGTGCCGGGGAGGATGGTCGTGGCTTCGCGGTGGTCGCCGAGGAGGTGCGCAACCTCGCCGTTCGCACCCAGGAATCGATCACCGAGATCCGGCAGATGATCGAGGCCTTGCAGCAACGCGCCGACCAGGCAGTGACTGCCATGGCCGCTAGCCAGTCCCAGGCCCAAAACGGCGTAGACCAGGTCAACCAGGCCGGCACGGCGCTAGGACAAATCGTCGGCGCGGTCGAGAAGATCGAGGACATGACGCGGCAGATCGCGAGCGCCGCCGAGGAACAATCAGCGACCTCCAACGAGATCAACCGCAACATTCACGCTATCAGCGAGGTCTCGGAGCACAACGCGACCAACGTCGTGCAGATGGGTCAGGCCAGCGAGACCCTGGCCGGGCTTTCCGAGCAACTGCGCGAGATCGTCAACCGCTTCAAGGTCTGACGCCGGTCAGGAAGCGCGGGGGGACACGGAGCCGATCGGATCTACTCCGTGTCCTCCCCACTTTCGGGCTCAAAGCACACCGGCGAGGCGCGTTCGCCCGACGGTTCCTCCTCGGCGCTTTCGGCTTCAAGGAGATCACGCAACACCGCCGGATGGCTATGCTCCGGGTCCCGGGTGGCCGTCAGCAGGGTCACGCGACCCCGGGTCATGGCCGAACCAGCGGCGTAGCTCCGGGGACGGTGCGATGGCCATTTCCCAGGCGTCCAGTGCGAGTGTGGATTTCTTTATCCCCCGCGGCCAGAGGCGATCAACCAGCACACGGCACCCGTCGTCGGGCCCGACCGGATCGTAGACGCGCCGGATCCGCACCCGTTCCATGGGGCGCTTACCGATCCACGTGGGTCTGCAGCCAGTATTCGAGCAGGGCCGCATGCCACAGCTTGGAACCCTGGATGCGGGTGAAGTACTGATCCGGGGCGTCCAGCAGCTTGTCAATGTAGGCCGGCTGATAGAGGCCCCGCTCGCGCGAGGCGCGCGAGGTCAGGATGTCGCGCATGAACTCGAGGAAGTCGCCGCGCACGTATTTGAGTGCCGGCACCGGGAAGTAGCCCTTGGGCCGGTCCAGCACCGCGTCCGGCAGGCGCCCGCGGGCGATGCGGCGCAACACGTCCTTGCCGCCGTCGCCCAGCTTCAGGTGCGGCGGCATGGCGGCGGCGGTCTCCACCAGCTCGTGATCCAGGAACGGGACCCGCGCCTCCAGGCCGAAGGCCATGGTCATGTTGTCCACGCGCTTGACCGGGTCGTCCACGATCAGCGTGGTTACATCCAGCGCCAGCACCGCGTCGATGAAGGAATCGGCACGGTCGGTCTCGAGTTCGGCGAACTGCTCGCGCAGCCAGTCGCCGGTCACGTCATTCGCCGGCGGGTGGCGCAGCATCTCGGCCATCTCGGGGTGGTCGCGGTCGAAGTAGTGGCGACGGAAACGTTCCACCCAATCGCCGTGACGGTCCTCGGCCATCTGCGGGTACCAGAAGTAGCCACCGAAGACCTCGTCCGCGCCCTGCCCGGACTGCACCACCTTCACATGCTGCGAGACCTGCTCGGACAGCAGGTAGAAGGCGACCGCGTCCTGGCCGAACATCGGCTCGGCCATCGCCCCCACCGCCTCCGGCAGGCGGTCCAGCACCTGGTCGTTGGGGATCAGCGTGGCCTGGTGGTCGGTGGCGTAGCGCTCGGCGACCGGATCGGAGTACTCGAACTCCGAGCCCTTCTCCTCCGGCTGGTCCTCGAAACCGACGGTAAAGGTGCGCAGATCCTGGGCCCCCTCCTCCATCGCCAGCGCGACCAGCAGAGAGGAATCCAGTCCTCCGGAGAGCAACACGCCCACCGGCACGTCGGCCACCTCCAGGCGCTTGCGCACGGCGCTGCGCAGACTGTGCTCGATACGCTCCTGCCATTCGGCGTCGGACACGGCCTCGGCCGGGCGGTGGGCATACAGCGTCCAGTAACGTTGCAGTCGCTCCTGCCCACGCGCATCGATACTGAGGTAATGCCCCGGCTCCAGCTTGCGGATACCGCGCAGCACGGTACGCGGCGCGGGCACCACCGCGTGCAGCGAGAACAGCATGTGCAACGCCTCGGCATCCAGCTCGGTGTCCACGTCGCCCGCCGCCAGCAGCGCCTGGGTGTTGGAGGCGAAGCGGATGCCGTCGCCACCGCGCGCCAGATACAGCGGCTTGATGCCCATGCGGTCGCGCGCCAGCAGCAGGCGCTGGGCGTGGCCGTCATACAGCGCAAAGGCAAACATGCCGTGCAGCCGGGCGACGATGCCCTCGCCCCACTCGGCATAGCCGCGCAGGATGACCTCGGTATCGCCGGTGGAGAAGAAGCGATGGCCGCGGCCCTCCAGCTCGCTACGCAGGGCACGGAAGTTGTAGATCGCGCCGTTGAACACCAGCGCGAGCCCAGTCTCCGGGTCGAACATCGGCTGGTGCGCGCGCTGCGACAGGTCCAGGATCGACAGGCGCCGGTGCCCCAGGGCCACCCGCCCGGAGGCCCACAGCCCGTCGGCATCCGGCCCGCGCCGTTCCAGGCAGGGCAGCATGCGCGCCACGGCCTCGCCACTGGCGCGCCGTTCACCCCAGACGAATTCTCCCGCGATCCCGCACATCGATTCTTTCCTTGCTGGTTGGGTGGCTTGGTTTTGGAGCCGGCTTGTTCCTCTCCGGCGCAGGCAGGGCTTCGCCTGCAGGCAGGCTCCTACCGTTCAGGGGGCTCTGACGAGCTTCCGCCGAAGGCGGCCTCCAGGGCCTCCATCAGGGCCTGGCTGGCGGCCCCGGCGCGGTCGCGATCCGCGTGCGCCATGTAGAACGGCACCTCGTGGCGCGTGCCTGCCTCCAGGTTCAATTCGACCAGACACCCCTGCTCAAGATCCTCCGCGATACGATCCAGCGGCAGCCAGGCGAAGCCGATCCCGGAGCACAGGATCGCGCGCGCGGTACTCATGTGCGAGACCGTCCAGCGCTGGTCGGCCTCGAGCCAGCCACCCTCCCCGGCCTGCTGTTCGCCGGAGTCGCGCACCACGATCTGGCGCTGCGCCTGCAGGTCCCGCCGCGTCAGTCGTCGGCCGTCGGCCAGCGGATGTCCCGGGTGTGCCACGCAGACCATGATCTGATCCGCCAGCCAGACGCCCAGATAACCGCCCGGCAGCTCCGGCGCGATCAGGATATCCACCCGGCCTTCGCGCAGGAGTTCCGGGCCGCCGCTCAGGACGACCTCCTCCAACTGGACACGGGTGGCCGGATAGGTATGGGAAAAGCGCTCCAGCGCCTGGATCACCGGGCCCCGCGGCAGGATCTGATCCACCGCCAGCCGCACCTCGGACTCCACACCGGCGGCGAGCGCACCGGCCAGGGCCTCGATCTCGGCGGCCTCCTCCAGCAGGTGCTCGGCACGGCGCAGCAGCGCCTCGCCCGCCGGGGTCAGCACCGCCTTGCGGCCCTGGACTTCGAAGACCTCGACGCCCAGGCGCTCTTCCAGCTTCTGCACCGCATGATTCACACTGGAGGGGCTCTTGTGAACTTGTTCCGCGGCACGAGCAAAACCGCCGGCGGCGACCACCGCCTGCAACATGCGCCATTGCTCCAGGGAGACGCGGATCAATGGACCCGCCTACGTCGGCATCCAGGAGTCCACGCCAGGACGCGGCGGCCCCGTTCTGGTGACAGGCTGCACCGCCACTGCCGCGGCTTCTCAGCACACAGCATCGAACCAAACGCCGCCCGATTCATCCTAGTGTTCCTCGGGGCACCCGCAGCCGGTCTTGTGGATACGCCGATGCCATTCCTCGCGCATCCGCGCGCAGGCGGTCGTGGTCATCAGCAGCAGATGGACCGTGGAGGGGTAGATCCGGCCATCCATGCGCAGGGTCTCGGTCAGCTCCGGGTCCTTGCCCTCGGGGATGTAGAAAAAGTCCTGCCCCTCGCGCAGCTGGTCCTTTTGCGCCTTAAATAGACGAAAGGCCGTGCCCTTGGGCACGCCGTTCCATTCGTCGATCTGACGCAGGCTCAGGGTGGCGTACCCCGCATGAATAATCGGTTCCGGCGGGGTCGCGCTGGCGGAACCCTCACGCCCGGGAAACAGTCCTGCACTACGGGGGTCTTCGTCGCTTTCGATCCTCATGCTGGCATTATGGCATGCCGAAAGCCGGCCGACGGAACAGGACGACACGGATGGAATTGTTACAGGAATACGGGCTGTTCTTCGCCAAACTCGTGACCGCCCTCGTAGTGGTGCTGATCTTCGTGAGCGCCGTGGCGGGGGTGGTCGCCAAGAGCCGCGAGAGGCGGCCGGACCGCCTGACGGTACGCAAGCTGAACGATCGCTATCGCCGCATGGAGAAAACCATTCGCCACGCGGTCGAGGGAAGCGCGACCTGGCGGGCCCGGCTGCGCAAGAAGCTGGGATGGCGCGGCAGCGATTCCTCGCCCGGCGAAGGCGAATCCACCGAAGCGCCAAAGCCGGAAACCCCGACCGAACACCCCGGCCCGGATTCCGGCGAACAGGAACGGCCCAGGGTGTATGTGCTGCACTTCAACGGCGACATCCGCGCCTCCAGCGTCGACAGCCTGCGCGAGGAGGTCACCGCAATCCTGACCCTCGCCCGCCCCGAGCAGGACCGGGTGATCGTATGTCTGGAAAGCCCGGGCGGGCTCGTCCCGTCGTACGGCCTGGCCGCCTCGCAACTGGCCCGCCTGCGCGACCAGGGACTGGACCTGACCGTCGCGGTGGATCGTGTCGCGGCCAGCGGCGGGTACATGATGGCCGCCGTGGCAAACCGCATTGTGGCGGCACCCTTCGCGGTGCTGGGGTCGATCGGGGTCGTAGCCCAGATTCCGAACCTCCACCGCTGGCTGGAGCGTCATGACATCGATGTCGAACTGCTGACCGCCGGTGAGTACAAGCGCACCCTGACCGTACTCGGGGAGAACACGGACGAGGGCCGGCGCAAGTTCCGCGAGCAGCTGGACGAGGCGCACGACCAGTTCAAGACGTTTCTTTCCCGCTACCGCCCATCCCTGGACCTGGAGAAAGTGGCAACCGGCGAGCACTGGTACGGCGAACAGGCACACGATCTGGGCCTGGCCGATGAACTGCGAACCAGCGATGATCTGCTGCTGGAGACCAGCCGCGAGGCCGACCTGTTCGAGATTACCTATACGCGCCCGCAGCGCCTGAGCCGACGCGTCACGCTGGCGATGGAATCCATCGTCGAGCGTGCGCTGCGCGGCAGCGCTCCTCATGAACGGCTATAACCGGGGAAGAAGCGCCCAGCCCCAGTCGTCCAACATCAAGAACCGACCCGGAGGACACGACCATGCAACATCGCTCCCGCACCCCTGCTTTTTTGCTCTGCCTGCTTGCCGGCATTGCCCTGTTCGCGTTGCCGCTGGCGGGCAGTGCGGACGACAAGATGCCCTGGGGCTCGGCCGAGATGATGGACCGCGAATACGAGCCACGAAAGGTGGTCTACGACGTCTATGTGGATACCGAAGACGAGCTGAACATGGTGCTCGATCGCGTCAGCATGCTGAACAACGTCTACGAGTCCGATCCGTTCGAGGCCCACATCGTGCTGGTTTTGCATGGCCGCGAGGTCCCGTTCTTCACGCGCGACCAGTTCGAGGAGCGCGAGGAAACCATGCGTCGCGCCAAGTCCCTCAGTGAAGGCGGCGTCATCGAGTTCCGCATGTGTGAGGCCTCCGCCCGGCTGCGCGGCATCGACCACGAAGACGTCCACGGCTTTGTGAACCTGGTGCCGATGGCCGACGCGGAGATCATCGAACTGCAGCACGAGGGCTACCTGCTGATGCAGTAGGAACCTGCCTCCAGGCAGACGCGGGCACCCTGGCGTCTGCCTGGTCACGCGCCTTCGAGGCGCGCGCCGAGTGGGCTTCTCCACGCACCGCCGAACCTGTCCCGAGGAACGACCGCTCATGAAACGACGCCTGCTCGCCTTTCTGCTCGCGGCCACCGCCCCCGCCCTGGCCATGGCCGACGAACCGCGGATGAACGACCCCGATCGCAATGTCTACATCCCCGGGGCCAGCGAAAGTCAGGGCGTGTTGCGGGTCGCAGCCGTCTACAACGGCGACCGCATCCGGATTCACTACGAATACGAGACCAACAGCCCCAGCTGGTATCACCAGTACTGGCGCTACGAGGATGGCGAATGGGTGCGCTATGGCTCCGGCGGCCCGGAGCCGGACGAACACGGCCTGTACGAAGACCGCATCTCGATGATGCTGGACGACGGTTCGGTCGAGGACTTCGTGCGCCTCGGTGGCTGGATGACGGCGCACGCGGGAATGCGCAGCCTGAGCTCGGAGATCGATCGCGACGACGTGCGCGACCACCCCAAGCTGGGCGAGGAGATGGGCCGCAGCGACGTGCGCAAGTACCTGCCGCAGACCCGCGAGACCGAGGACCCGGAAGACGTCTCCTGGGACGCCATCCGCGACAAGGACGAGCTAGAGGCGATGCGCGACGACGGCGAGTTCCTCGACCTCTGGCAGTGGCGCGCCCATCGCAGCCACCCGATCGGATACGCAGACAACGGCTATGTGCTGCACTACCGGCTCGCCTCCGAGGGCGACAGCATGTTCACCACCAACTGGGATGACGACGCCGACCAGCCCGCCTACATGTTCGACCCCGACCAGGTGGGCGCCCCGGCCCTCGACTGGGAGCGCCTGGTGGCCGGCGAATACGGCCAGAACGACCCCTACTTCCTGTCGGAAGAGAATTCAGTGACATTCGACGCCGACTACGACTGGCAGGATGGCGACACCCTGCCCCAGCGCTTCCTGCGCGAGCCCAGTGGCAGCCGCGGGGCGATCGAGGCCAGCGGCGGCTATCAGGACGGGGCCTGGCGCATCGCGCTGACCCGCTCGCTTGACGCCCCGGACCCGCGCGACAGCAAGGCACTCGAGGAGGGCAACACCTACAACGTCGCCTTCGCTGTACATAACGGCACCGGGGCCCGCTGGCATCTGGTCTCGCTGCCCCTGACGCTGGGTCTGGATGGTGGCGAGGCCGACATCGAGGCCCAGTACGCGGATGGACACCTGGATGATGTTGATCTGGAGTGGACCGAGATCCCGGTGTTCTATCCGGGGCAGATGACCTACCAGGATCTGCACGGCGACACGCACGGGGCCGGCGGCCCGCTCGTGCGTGATGGCGACCTGGGCGTGCTTGACGCTCACGATCCGGAGGGCCTCGCGGACCTGATCATCGAGCACGAACTGCGTCAGCTGGAGGACTAGGGAGACCAATATCTCCCCAGGACTGATCGTCAGGTCGACCCGGATCGATCCAAGGATGCCTGCGCGGCAGGAAACAGGCGCGGCATCCAGCGCAGGTAGCCGAGCATCCCGAACAGTTCGACCAGTGACTGCAGCACGATGACCATGACGGCCGCGTGCAGGGCCTCCGGCAGCGCAAGGGCCACCGGCAGGACGACAAACGAGTTGCGCGTGCCCAGGCTGAACGCCAGCGTGCGCCCCTGCTCGCCGGGCAGGGCGAAGGCCCGTGCGAGACCCCATGCCAGCGCGGCCGCCCCGAACAGGAACAGCAGGTACACCGGGATCACCCCCAACAGCTCCCGCCCGCCCTGGAACACCACCGGGGCCTCCACCAGCGCGATCATTCCCACCACCAGGGCCAGCAGCGGAACGGTGGCGACCGCGAAGCGGTGCTGCCAGACCTCCACACGCCCCCGCAGCCTGAGCGCCTGTTCCAGCAGGATGGCCGCCAGCAGCGGCAGGCCGATCAGCAGCGCCGCCGCAGCGAACACGGCCGGCGACATCAGGCCCACGGCCTCCCCTGGTCCCAGGATGATGGCCAGATAAACGGGCAGCATCAGAAACTGGGCCGCCAGGCTCACCGGTGCAAAAGCCGCGGCACGCGCACCATCGCCCCCGCCCTGGCGGGCAAAGGTGATGAACCAGTCGGTGCAGGGCATCAGCAGCACGAGCAGGATGCCCAGCCGTATCGCCGGGTCGGCGGGGGCCAACGGCAGCAGGGCGACCAGCAACAGGGGTACCAGCACAAAGTTCCCGACGAGCGCGGCGGCCAGGAAGCGGCGGTCGTTAAAGGCGAGCCGGATCGCCTCCCAGGGGATCTGTGCAAAGGTGACGAACAGCAACAGACCGAGCGCGGCCCATAGCCAGGTAGTCAGCCCATCGCCAAACCCCGGCCAGAGGCTGGCCAGGATCAGCCCCAGAACAATCGCGGCGAGATAGACCCAGACCTGAAGGCGCTCCAGCATCCCGCTACGGTATCAGAACCCCACCCGCCGTCCGGCTTCGTTGTCCGCGATGCCGCGACCGGTCAGGCTTGGGGTGTTGCATTGCGTTCGTATCCGCACCGTTCAGAGGATGTGATGATCCAGCAAGAGCCATTGGTCGCCTACCACGATTTCCCGCCTGTAACACGCGACCGGCTGGAAACCCTGCAGGCCAACCTCGGCTATGTCTGCAACCAGACCTGCTTTCACTGCCATGTGAACGCCGGGCCGAACCGGCGCGAGATCATGCCGCCGGAAGTGATCGACGAACTGCTCGCCTGCTGTGATCGCTGCGACATCCAGACCCTGGATCTGACCGGTGGCGCCCCGGAACTGAACCCCGGTTTCCGTGACCTGGTCCGCGCCGCCCGCCAGCGCGGGATACACGTGATCGATCGCTGCAACCTCACCATCCTCGGTGAACCCGGGCAGGAGGACCTGGCAGCGTTCCTGGCCGAGCAGGGCATCGAGATCGTGGCCTCGCTGCCCTGCTATCTGGAAGAGAACGTCGATGCCCAGCGTGGCGACGGTGTGTTCGAACGCAGCATTGCAGGTCTGAAGCAGCTCAATGCCCTGGGTTACGGCCAGCCCGACAGCGGGCTCGGTCTCAACCTGGTCTACAACCCGCAAGGGCCGAGTTTGCCGCCCCCGCAGGCCGAACTGGAGGCCGCCTACCACGAGCACCTCGAGCGCGAGTACGGCATCCTTTTCAACGCGCTGTTCACGATCACCAACATGCCCATTCACCGCTTCGCCAAGACGCTAGCGCGTGAGGGCCGTTACAACGCCTACATGCAGACGCTGCGAAACGCCCATCAGTCGTCTAACCTCGCGAGCGTCATGTGTCGGACACTCGTCTCGGTCGACTGGCAGGGATACGTGCACGACTGTGACTTCAACCAGATGCTGGGGTTACCCCTGGGGGCCGGTCGCGGCCACCGCGTCCACATCGGCGAGCTGACGCCCGAGTACCTGGCGCAGGCACCGATCGCGGTCGGCGACCACTGCTACGGATGCACGGCCGGCCAGGGTTCCAGCTGCGGCGGGGCGCTTTGATCCCCCCGCGACCATTCAAGTCCTCAACCACGATGAAAAGGAATTCGTCACGAAAAAACCCTTCTGGCCACCACACTGTCGCTCGCCCTCGCCGCCACGTCCGCGCAGGCGTTCGATGTGGACGGCATGATCACCAAGCCCAGCCCGCACTCGGCCGCGGAAACGCTGGACCGCCTCGAGTCCGCCCTGCAGGCGAACGATGTCAACGTCGCCCTGCGCTGGGATCACGCCAGCAAGGCCGCGGGCGAGGACATTGATCTTGGCCCGACCGAGCTGCTGCTGTTCGGCAATCCGGCCCTGGGCAGCCACATGTTCACCAGCCGCCAGCACGCGGGCATCGACCTGCCGATGAAGGCGCTGGCCTGGACCGATGCGGAAGGACAGACCTGGCTGGCCTATAACGATCCCGAGTGGCTGGCCGAACGCCACGGGATCGACGATCGCGAGGATATTGTCGAGCAGATGAACAACGCGCTCGACAACCTCTCCGGTGCGGCGATCGCCGACGACTGAACACCAGCAACCGGCGGGCGATTCGTTATAGTGGGGGCCAGACCCAATGTCCCGGGAGACTCATGGATCGCCCGCCTCATTACAATCCGTCGGCGCGTGCCGAAGATGTGCTCGGCTGGCGCGAGTGGGTCGGCCTGCCGGATCTCGGCCTCGGGTCCATCAAGTGCAAGGTGGATACCGGCGCGCGCAGCTCCGCGCTGCATGCCTTCTATATCGAGAGTTTTACCCGCGACGGGCGTGAATGGGTACGCTTCGGCATTCATCCGTACCAGCAGGATGACCAGACCGAGGCCTGGTGCGAGGCCCCGGTACTGGACGTGCGCAACGTCACCGACTCCGGCGGCCATAGCGGCGAGCGTTACTTCATCGCCACCCGCGCTAAAATCGGTGATCGAGTCATCCCTCTGGAACTCTCCCTGACCAGTCGCGATACCATGCGGTTTCGTATGCTGCTCGGGCGCGAGGCCATGCGGGGGCGGTTTCTGGTGGACCCCCGCGCCTCGTTCCTGCTCGGGCGCCCCGCTCCACATCCTGCAACGCCGGAATCCATGCCCGAATGAAGATTGGAATCCTCTCGCGCAACAGCAAGCTCTACTCCACCCGGCGTCTGGTCGAGGCCGCCCAGGAACGCGGTCACGAGATCCGCGTGGTGGACCCGCTACGCTGCTACATGAACATCACCGCGCACAAGCCCCAGATCCACTACAAGGGCGATGTGCTCGACCAGTTCAACGCGGTGATTCCGCGTATCGGCGCCTCCATCACCTTCTACGGCAGCGCCGTGCTGCGCCAGTTCGAGATGATGAGCGTCTATCCGCTGAACGAGTCGGTGGCCATCTCGCGCTCGCGCGACAAGCTGCGCAGCCTGCAACTGCTCTCGCGCCGCGGCATCGGGCTCCCGGTGACCGGGTTTGCCCACTCCCCCGATGACATCGACGATCTGCTGGCCACCGTCGGCGGCGCGCCTGCCGTGATCAAGCTGCTGGAGGGCACTCAGGGGCTGGGGGTCGTGCTGGCCGAGACCAATCAGGCAGCGGAGAGCGTAATCCAGGCCTTCATGGGTCTGAAGCAGCACATCCTGGTGCAGGAGTACATCAAGGAGGCCAAGGGCTCGGACATTCGCTGCCTGGTGATCGGCGACAAGGTCGTCGCCTCGATGAAGCGCCAGGCGAAGGAAGGCGAGTTTCGCTCCAACCTGCATCGCGGTGGCAGCGCGAGCCTGTGCCGCATCACCCCCGAGGAGCGGGCCACGGCGGTGCGCGCGGCCAAGGTGATGGGGCTGAACGTCTGCGGCGTGGACCTTTTGCGCTCCAACCACGGCGCGGTGGTGATGGAGGTGAACTCCTCGCCGGGGCTGGAAGGAATCGAAAACGCCTCCGGAAAGGACGTGGCCGGCATGATCATCGACTTCATCGAGAAGAACGCCAAGCCGAACCGCACCAAGACCAAGGGCCGTGGCTGATGGCCACGCCCCGGGCCGACCGGAACGACCCGATCACGATCGGCGGGACGACCGTCCGCCCGGGTGAGCGCCGCACGGTGGAACTGCAGCTCGGTGCCCTGTACACCCACACCCCGACCAATATGCCCGTGCAGGTGCTCTGCGGACGACGCAAGGGGCCGGTGCTGTTCATCAGCGCCGCCATCCATGGCGACGAGATCAACGGCGTGGAGATCATCCGCCGCCTGCTGAAGATCCCGGCACTGCGGCGCATGCGCGGCACGCTGCTGACCATTCCCGTGGTCAACATGCACGGCTTCATCAACCAGAGCCGCTACCTGCCCGACCGCCGCGACCTGAATCGCTGTTTCCCCGGCTCGCCCAAGGGCTCGCTGGGGGCCCGGGTCGCACGGCTGTTCATGCGCGAAATCGTCCACCGCAGCACCCACGGGATCGATCTGCATACCGGGGCGATCCATCGTTCCAACCTGCCGCAGATCCGGGCCAACCTCGACCACCCGGAGACACAGGCGCTGGCGCGCGCATTCGGCGCGCCGGTGATCCTGAATTCCGCGCTGCGCGACGGCTCCCTGCGCGAGGCCGCGGCGGAGCGCGACACCCCGATCCTGCTGTACGAGGCTGGCGAGGCACTGCGCTTCGACGAGCTGTCCATCCGCGGCGGCGTGCACGGGATCATCGAGGTCATGCGGCATCTTGGCATGCTGCCGGCGAGCCGGCGGCGCACCCCGCGCGAGCCGATCATGGCTCGCACCAGCGGCTGGGTACGCGCCCCGCAAAGCGGCATCCTGCGCAGCTTCGTCCGTCAGGGCGACCGCGTGGTCCGCGACCAGACGCGCCTGGCGATCGTCTCCGACCCCTTCGGCGAGACCGAGACCGAGGTCCTCGCCCCGGCCTCGGGGATCATCATCGGCCAGCTCAACCTGCCGCTGATCAACGAGGGCGATGCCCTGTTCCATATCGCCCAGTTCAACCGGACCGATCTGGCGGTGGAGCGCCTGGAGACCTTCCAGGAAAACCTCGAGGCCAGCGACTACCCCTACGCCGACGCCCCGCGCCCGGAAACGCCCTGACGTTCACACTCGCGGGGGATCAAAACCCGCAGCGGTCGCGTCTAGGAACTGAACCTATTCCATTAGAACCCTGCCCATGATCCCTCTGCCCCTGTGGCTCAGTGCCCTGCTCCTGACTGGCGCCCTGTGTGCCAGCCCCGCCCTGGCACAAGAGATTGCCGAAGAGACCCCGGACGATGCCCAGACCGGCGCGGTCTCGGCCGCCACCAGCGTCGATGCGGGCGGGGCCGAGATCCCGGTCGAGCGCTACCCCGCCGATGGCGAGGCGGTGCTGCTGTGGTTCCCGTCCGAGCACGGGCTGCTGGACGGCCACCGGCAGCAGGCCCTGGCGCTTCAGGCTGCCGGCGTCGAGGTCTGGCTGGCGGACCCGTTCGCCGGGCATTTCCTGCCGGAGGCCGCCTCCAGCTTCGACGAGATGCCGATCGAGACCGTGGGCGACCTGATCGAGGCCACACACGCGGAGGACGAGCGTGCGGTGTTCGTGTTCGGCAATGACCGCGCCTTGCCCTGGCTGCTCACGGGCCTGTATCACTGGCAGGAGGAGCACCCCGAGGCAGAACACCTCGCGGGGCTGATCATGATGAGCCCGTACCTGCATACCGGCGTGGACACCGACGAGGCCGAGATGCAACCCATCGTCGGCGTCACCAACCTGCCGATCTACATCATCCAGCCGATACTCTCCCCGCAGTTCCAGCACCTGGGCCTGATCCGTTCGACCCTGAGCGACGGAGGCAGCTCCGTCGGGGCGCGCCTGCTGCCCGAGCTGCGTGACCGGTTCTTCTTCCGCCCCGATGCAATGGAGGCTGAACTCCTGGCACGCGAGATCTTTCACCAGGAGCTCGTCTACGGCATGGACCTGTTGCGTCGCCTGCCGGCCGCGCGCACCGCCGCCGCATCCGACGACCTGGACCTGAGCGTGAACACGCCCACCGGCGGCGACGTCCAGCTGGATACGCTGGACGAACCCGTCACGGCGCCCGAACTGGTCCGCCCGGACCTGGCCGGCGAAGAGCACCGTCTGGAGGACTATCGTGGCGAGGTCGTGCTGATCAACTTCTGGGCCAGCTGGTGTCCGCCCTGCGTGCACGAAATGCCGTCGATGCAGCTGCTGGAAGACGAGCTGCGCGAACAGGGCTTTCGCATCCTCGCGGTCAATCTTGGCGAGGACGAAGAGACCATCCGGGACTTCATCGAGAACGAGGTGCAAACGGAGTTCACCATCCTGCTCGATCCGGACCAGGAGTCGCTGAACGACTGGCGCGCGATGGCCTACCCCACCAGCTATGTCGTCGACCGCGAGGGCAACCTGCGCTACTACCTGTTCGGCGCGATCGAGTGGACCGAGCCCGGCGTCGTCGACCAGATGCGCGAACTGCTCGAGGAAGACTACAGAGCCCTGGACGGCGACGATTAGTCCGAATCAGGTGCCGCCCCGAACGCCTCGCGCAGCCACTCGCGCAGGGCGTCAAAGCCATGCTCCGCCCGCTCCGAAGGCGGCTGCATGCCCGGGACGAACCCGTATTCGCGAAACGGCTCCAGCAAGGCCGGATCGCCGCTGATGATATGCACGGGCACGGCCCAGCTAGCGTCCTGACCAGTCACCAGGGCGGCCGGCTGGTGATCGCCCAGCATGAAAAACAGCGTGTCCTCGTCCGCATACCGCGCCGCATAGCCCCCGGTCACCTCCAGCGAATAGCGCACGGACTCCGCGTAGTACTCGCGCACGCGATCGAAGTCCCGCCACAGCCCCTCTGGTGTCGGCCCTTTGCCAGCCCACTCGTCGAAGACCGCGCCGTCCCCGACCGCCTCCCAGTCCTCCAGCACCGGCAGGATCGGGGTCCACGGCGCATGCGAACTGATCAGGGCCAGCATCGCGAATACCGGGCGTTCCGAGGGCCCGCGGATCTCGCGCTCGAAGAACGACCAGGTGTACTGATCCGGCATGGTCACCCAGAAAAACGGCGGCCCGGCGTAGTCGAATCCGTGCTTGTCGACGATCCGGTCCCAGCGAAACCACTGCCCCTCCGGCCAGTCGAGCTGGATCGCCGGGGCCAGCATGGTCGTCTCGTGCCCGGTCGCCTGAAAGTCCTGCACCAGGGTGTCGCGGGTCTGCGCCTGCAGGGCGTCGTAATGTCCGGCGTAGCGCACCTGCAGGCCCGTGAGCAGCGAGGCCTGCGCCAGCCAGGACTGTCCACCCGCGATCGGGGCCTCCAGCACGCCGGTCACCACATGCAGGTCCGCGGCGTCGAGCTGCTCGCCGATGGACTCGAGGCTCGGCACAATCACCGGGGCATAGCGCTCGTCGAACACAGCCGAGACCCCGTAGGACTCCACCAGCCCCAGGATCACGTCCACGTCACCAAGACCTGGCAGAGGGCGCCCCTCGGCCTGCTCGCGGGTCTGTGCCAGGCGCTCGCGAAACGCCCGGTTCTCCGCCAGCGCCTCCTGCCCGGCCACGATCTGCTCCTGGACCGAAACGAGCCCGGGCGCGGCCGTACCCGGCGGTGCCGCACCCCGTGCGGAGACGACCGCCCCCACCAATCCAAGCGTGAGCAGACCGACCGTAACGGACAGGGGTACTCGGCGCAGACGCTCCGGATGCGCGGTCAGCGCGAACAACCCGCGGCCCGCGCCCGCGATCACCGCGACCAGCCCCACGATCAGGACACCGGCCAGCGCCACGGTGGCCCAGACATCCAGGTTGCCGGTCACCAGCCGGTAGACCGCGTCCAGCAGGATCCAGTCCTGCATTACGTTCAGGGGGCGCACCAGACTGACGCGGGTCAGGGCATCGAACAGCGCCAGCACCACCAGCGCCAGCAGAACGAATCCGGCCAGCCAGGCCAGCGCGCGCGCCATCCGCCCAGAGGGCAGCAGCGCGAACAGCCCGACCAGCAGGACCGCCTCCCAGGCCAGCCAGTGCGGGCCGATACCCGCGTACCGGGGCACATCCAGTCCCAGCAGCACGAGGTTGAGTGCCGCGAGGGTCAGCAGCAGTCGAATCACGGGCGGACGGGCATTAGGGAAACACTGATCAATGTACACGCTCGCGCTGCGGGGAACCGAACGTCATCCGCTGCAGGACACCATCCCGTCGCACACGCCAGTGGTACAGGGCCGCCGAGATATGACCCAGTGCCAGCACCAGAAGGGTGATCCCCAGGATCTGGTGCCAGGCAAACAGGCTCTCCGACAGCGCCTCGTTTTCCGGGAACAGCCCCGGCAGGATCAGCGGACCCAGCTGCACCGGGTAGCCGCCGGCGGCCGTGGCCCACCAGCCGATTACCGGCATCACGATCAGCAGCAGATACAGCAGCCCGTGGACCGACTCCGCGGCAATGCGCTGAGCCGGCGGCAACGCGACCGCGTAGGGTGGTTTGCCGTGACGCAGGCGCAGGCCCACACGCACCAGCATCAGCAGCAGCACCAGCACGCCGAAGCTCTTGTGCCAGGTGTAGATGGTGTCGGTCGTGCCTTCGCCAAAGCGCTCCTGGAGACCCTCGAAGCCATACCAGCCAATGGTCCCGCCCAGCGCCAGCGCACCCAGCACCAGCACGGCGACCGCCCAGTGCACGATCCGCTGGCTCAGGGCGTAACGCGGCCACACTCCGGTATTGTCCGTCTCCATCCCGCACTCCCGTTCGTGTATGCCCCCAACATGCCGCCCCCACAGCATGCCCGCAACCCCAGCCCGGCTGACGATATCCCCCATTGGCCATACCGGGCCATTATGCTTTGAGGATGCGATCCTCCATCCCCAACCCCACGCCGCTGACCGGCGTACGCTGCCTGACGTTCGACCTCGACGACACGCTGTGGCCGGTGATGCCGGTGATCCACCATGCGGAGGCGCGCTTCTACGCCTGGCTGCGCGAGCACGCGCCGGCGGTCTGCGAACGCTTTGATCCGCAGGCCCTGATTGCTGAACGGGCCGCCTTCATGCGCGCGGCCCCGCAGAGCGAGCGCCACGACCTGACCGGCCTGCGCAAGCGCTGGCTGCGCCGGCTGGCCACGGATTGCGGCTGCTGTCCCGATCTGCTCTCGGGCGAGGGATTCGCGGTGTTCTGGCATGCGCGCAACGAGGTGACGCCCTTCCCCGAGGCGGATGGCGTGCTCGCCACGCTGTCGCGTCACTTCCGGCTGGGCGCGATCAGCAACGGCAATGCCGATGTCTTTCGCACCCCCCTGGGGCGCCACTTCGACTTTGCGATCGCGGCGGGCGAGGCCGGCGCGGCCAAGCCCGACCCGGTGATCTTCGCCCAGGCCCGCGAGCAGGCCAGCGTCGAGGCCAAGCAGATCCTGCATGTGGGGGATGACAGCACCAGCGACGTCCTGGGAGCCCTGAACGCGGGGTTTCAGGCCGCCTGGTTCAATCCCGACGCGCTGCCCTGGGAACACGGGCGCCCCCGACCAATACTGACACTGGGCCGCCTGGGCCAGCTGCCGCGGCATCTCGGGATCGACTAGGCGTCTATCGCCGCAGCCCCACCCTCTCAGTCGGGATCGACGCGGCCGCGCAGGGCCTTCTTGCGGCCACGGTGGGTCTTGCCCTCTAGCCGACGCAGCTTGGAGGCACGTGTGGGCCGGGTCGGCTTGCGCGTCTTGATCGGGCGGCCCGCCTCGCGCAGGAGCTCGGCCAGGCGCTCCAGCGCATCCTCGCGATTGGCCTCCTGGGCACGGTACTGCTGCGCCTTGATCACCACCACGCCGTCCTTGCTGATACGCTGATCACGGCGGCGCAGCAGGCGCTGCTTGTAGACCTCCGGGAGACTGGAGGCATGGATATCGAAACGAAGATGGATGGCCGAGGCCACCTTGTTCACATTCTGCCCGCCCGCGCCCTGGGCCCGGATCGCGGTCAGTTCGATCTCGTCGTCCGGCACCGTAACGCTGTTGGAGATACGCAGGGTCATGGCAGCGTATTCGCTAGCGAAAGTCGCCGTCCTGGATTCGACCCTCGTCATCCAGCTCGGCGAAGAAGCGCGAGTTGTCCTGGCGGTACTCGTGGGTCGCGATCTCGCCCGGCAGCACCAGCGTCACGTCCGGGTAGACGCGCTCGAACTCCTCGGGGCTCGGCCGGGTTTCCAGAAAGTGCAGAAACGGATTCATCTGCTTGACCGTCCCCGGACGCGGCTCCGGCCCGTCGGGCCGCGTCTCGGTCTTGTGGACCGCGCAGCCGCTAACCCCCAGCGCCAGCATCACTGCCACTACGGACATCCATCGAAGTACTCGTGACATGCATCCCTCCGGCGTCAGTCGTATGCAACTTTATTGCGAGGCACCGCAGGCGCCGCAGCAGTCGCAAACTGGCATCAAGCCACGAACCACTGGTTTCGGATGGAGGTCCCCAGGTCGCTACGCTCCTCGCGATGACGGTGCCAACGCAGGGCTCCGGGGTCGCCCCTACTCGGTTGGCTGGCCGTGCTCGCGGGTGGCCTCGAAGCGGACCTCCGGCCATTTCTCCTGCGCCATCTGCAGGTTCACCCGTGTCGGGGCGATATAGACCAGATCGCCGCCGTGGTCGATCGCCAGGTTGACCGCAGCCTTCTCCTTGAACTCCTCGAGTTTCTTCGGATCGTCACATTCGACCCAGCGTGCCGTCTGGACGTTCACGTTCTCGAACTGCGCCTCGACCTTGTACTCGGTGCGCAGGCGCTCGGCGACCACATCGAACTGCAGCACGCCAACCGCGCCCAGGATCAGGTCGTTATTGGTCAGCGGGCGGTAGAGCTGGGTCGCCCCTTCCTCGCACAGCTCCTGCAGGCCCTTGGCCAGCTGCTTCATCTTCAGCGGGTCCTTCAGCTGTGCGCGACGGAACAGCTCCGGCGCGAAGTTCGGCACGCCGGTAAAGGTCAGGTCCTCGCCCTCGGTGAAGGTATCCCCGATGCGGATGGTGCCGTGGTTGTGGATGCCGATGATGTCGCCCGGATAGGCGGTCTCCACATGCTCGCGGTCCGAGGCCATGAAGGTCAGCGCATCGGGGATCTTCACGTCGCGCCCGATGCGCACATGGCGCAGTTTCGCGCCCTTGTCGAAGGTGCCGGAGCAGATGCGCATGAAGGCGATGCGGTCGCGATGTTTCGGGTCCATGTTCGCCTGGATCTTGAACACGAAGCCGGTGAACTTCTCCTCGGTGGGCTCGACCTTGCGCGAATGGGTCGGCCGCGGCAGCGGACCCGGGGCGTATTCTACGAAGTCGTCCAGCAGTTCCTCGATGCCGAAGTTGTTGATCGCGGAGCCGAAGAACACCGGGGTCTGTTCGCCACGCAGGTAGCCGTCGGAATCGAACTCATGTGAGGCGCCCCGCACCAGCTCCATCTCGTCACGCAGCTCCTGTGCCTGATCGCCGAGCACCTCGTCCAGGCGCGGATTGTCCAGCCCTTCGATGATCTCGCCGGTGGACTTCTTGCCACCCTCTTCCGGGTCGTACAGGTGCACCGCATCGCGGCGGATATGGTAGACGCCGCGGAAACGCTTGCCGGACCCGATCGGCCAGGTGATCGGGGCACACTGGATTTTCAGCACCTCTTCGACCTCGTCGAGCAGCTCGATCGGGTCGCGGCCCTCGCGGTCCATCTTGTTGACGAAGGTCATGATTGGCGTATCGCGCAGCCGGCAGACCTCCATCAGCTTGATGGTGCGCTCCTCAACACCCTTGGCCGCGTCGATCACCATCAGCGCGGAGTCCACCGCGGTCAGCGTGCGGTAGGTGTCCTCGGAGAAGTCTGCATGCCCGGGGGTGTCCAGCAGGTTCACGATGCGGCCCTTGTAGGGATACTGCATCACCGAGGAGGTCACCGAGATCCCGCGCTGCTTTTCCATCTCCATCCAGTCGGAGGTGGCATGGCGCGACGCCTTGCGCCCCTTGACCGTACCGGCGAGCTGGATCGCACCACCGTACAGCAGGAGCTTTTCGGTCATGGTGGTCTTGCCCGCGTCCGGGTGCGAGATGATCGCAAACGTCCGGCGCCGGGCGGTTTCCTCGAGAAAAGACATGGTCTTGGGCCGCCTGAGTGAAGCGCGGGAGTTTAACGCGAAAACGGGGCAGGCGTTGCGTTTCCCGGTGCCCGCAATGCAAACGGCCCCGGATCAAGATCCGGGGCCGTTTGCAGCAGGCCCTTAACAATAATGGCTCGCGCTAGCGTGCAGAGGCTCGCTGGATCGCGGAGGACTGTTCGTCCAGCCGGCTCTGGGCCAGGTCCAGATCACGCTGGCTCATGCGCGTCTTCACGGCCTCCATGCGCTCGCTGTCCTCGGCCAGGGAATACCAGACATAGGCCTCGACCAGATCACGCTCCACGCCCTGTCCGTTCTGGTGCAGGCGCCCGAGACCGATCTGCGCATTACGATCGCCTCGCTCCGCAGCCTTGGTGTACCAGCGGGCGGCCTCACCGGGATTCCGGTTCGTCCCGCGACCCGTCTCGTGCAGGAAGCCGTAGTAGTACTTGGCCGAAACCTGGCCCTGCTCGGCCGCCTTGCCCAGCCACTCCAGGGCCTCGCCATTCGACTGCTCGTTACGGGCATAGTGGCTGCCCAGCCAGTACTGCGCATTGGCGTAGCCGAGTTCGGCCGAGCGGGTGTAGTGCTCGAGGGCCTTGTCTTCATCGGCAGCCGTGCCACGGCCGGCGGCAAACATGAAACCAAGGTAGTAGTGGGCGCCCGCATGGTCGTCGTCCGCCGCACGCGCGAACCAGTGCAGCGCCGCGTCGTAATCCACGTCAGTGCCACGGCCGACATAGTTGGCCATACCCACGTCGAACATGGCGCGGGTGTCACCGCGCTGGGCGTTGCCTTCACGAATCTCGTACCAGACGCCGAGCAACTCCTGTTGCCGCTCGACTTCGTCGTAGCCGAAATCCTGGGCCTGAGCCGCACCGACCCCAAAGGCCAGGGGCAATGTCAGGGGAAGAGAGAAAAACAACGCACGCAGGGATCGGGACATGGGGCAGCCTCGCAGGGAATTCCGGCATCAATGCCGGTTACGATCATAGACCGCCCCCCATCCGCGCGCAAAACCCGTCCACGGGTACGAGAACCGCTGGCCGCAAAACGCCCTCCGAACGCCGAAAAAACGTGGCGGACGTCACACTGTGTCGCGTCACGCCCCGGCCGGGGCGTCGCAACGGCAACTCAGCACCCAGGCATCCTCGCGGCCGCTGTGCAACGGGTAGTAGCGCGGCCGGGTGCCGATGTGCTCGAAGCCCTCCGAACGATAAAGCTGGACCGCCGCGACATTGGAGGGACGCACCTCCAGAAGCAGGGCCTCGGCCCTCTGGTCGCAGGCATAGTCGAGCAGGCGGCGCAGCATGAAGCGACCCAGCCCGTAGCCCTGCCAGCGTCGGTCCACGGTCAGATTCAGAAGATGCGCCTCGCCGGCCGCCACGGTCAGCACGGCGTGTCCCACCTGGCGTTCATCCACCTCCAGCACCCAGCAGTCGTATCCGACCCGGATGCAGTCCTCGAAGATGCGCGCGGTCCACGGATAGTGATACGCCTCGCGCTCGATGCCCATCACACACTCGACATCCTCGGCCAGCATGCGGCGCATCCGGGGTTGTACTTGCGGCTCGGCACTCATGGCGTCGGGCTGGATCTCCTGAGTTTATTACCTGGGCTGAACATATAGGCGAGTCCGCGTTCGCTGCGTTCCCTAACACCTACAGTCTGCAGGGTTACCCTCCGGGCGCACTCGTCAGACAGGCCCGCGCGCGCTGCAGATCCTGCCAGGCCCTGGCCTTGTCCTGCGGCTTCCGCAAAAGGTAGGCCGGATGATAGGTCACGACCAGCGGGACCTCACGATACCGGTGCAGGCTGCCCCGCAGGGATCCCAGCGGCTGGTCGGTCTCCAGCAGTTGCTGGGCGGCGACACGCCCCAGCGCCACGATCACCTCCGGCTGCACCAGTGCGATCTGCCGGTCCAGGAAGCCACGGCAGGCCCGGGATTCCTCCGGACTGGGGTCGCGGTTGTTCGGCGGACGACACTTGAGGACATTCGCGATAAAGACATCCTGCCGTCGATCGAGTCCCAGCGCGGCGAGCATGCTGTCCAGCAACTGGCCGGCACGCCCGACAAACGGTTCGCCTCGGCGGTCTTCCTCGACCCCGGGTGCCTCGCCCACGAACAGCCACCGGGCACGGCGGTCGCCCACGCCAAACACGGTCTGCGTACGCTGGGCCGCCAGTTCGGCGCAGGCCGTGCAGTCGCGCACACGGGCTTCGAGCTCGGGCCAGTCCAGAGCCGCAACTTCGACTTCCAGCGGCCCGCTCGCGGGGGACACGAGCGGCTCGGGTATCTCGGGTGTCTCGGGGGGTGCACTGGTCGCTTGAGCCGACGCGGCCTCGGGCATTAGCGGGGCAGTGGGAGGCTCGACGGTCGGGGCTGCGGCCGGCACGCCAGGAAAGGCGCCGTCCCGGGCACGCCAAACGGGGATCCCCATATCGGCCAGGATACGGCGTTTGCGCGCCGACAGGTCCACGCCTCAATCTCCCGAGGGCGTACGGCGACGGTGACGGCGCCAGCGCTCCAGCGTCAGCAGGGGTCCGGACAGGGCGTAAATCACGAAGCCCGCCCAAAGGACCTTGGGCGGATCCAGCGCCAGCAGCATCAGTGCGCCCACCACCCCGACGATCGCCAGGAAGGGCACCCGATGCTTGAAGTCCATGTCCTTGAAGCTGAAGTAGGTCAGATTGCTGACCATCGCCGCACCCGCCAGAACCGTCACGATCAGGATCGCCACCACGTACGGATCGGCCAGATCCGCCGGAATGCCAAGATCCTCGAGCACCCAGACCATCCCCACCACCAGCGCGGCGGCGGCAGGGCTCGGCAGCCCCTGGAAGAAACGTTTGTCGACCACGGCCAGTCGGCTGTTGAAGCGCGCGAGACGCAATGCCGCGGCCGTGGCAAAGAAGAAGGCCGCCACCCAGCCGAGATTGCCCAGATCCTGCAGCTGCCACAGGTACACGACGAGGGCCGGGGCCACGCCGAAGGAGACCAGGTCGGAGAGCGAGTCATACTGCGCGCCGAACTCGCTTTGCGTGTCCGTCATGCGCGCCACGCGGCCATCCAGGGTATCCAGGACCATGGCCACGAACACCGCGATCGCGGCGGTCGTAAATTCGCCATTGATCGCGGAGACAATCGCGAAGAAGCCGGAGAACAGCACCCCGGTCGTGAACAGGTTGGGCAGCAGAAAGATCCCGCGGCGACGCCGGGAACGGCCCTCGTGCCGCTCGTCGGCCCCGTTCATCTCGTCGATATCGCTTGATCTCTCGTCATCCGGCGTCACTCCAGCACCTCCACGGTCGCTTCCTCGTCGCCACTGGCCTCCGGCAGCCCACCGATCACGGTGGAGCCCGCCAGCACCTTCTGGCCGACCTGGGCCATGACCTGCGACCCGGCCGGCAGCCAGACCTCGAAGGTAGCACCGAACCCGGCAAAACCCATGCGTTTGCCGCGCCCGAGTCGATTCCCGGGCACCACATTCTGCAGGCGGATCATGCGCGGCCAGTGATTGACCGACAACGCGAGCGTCAGGCGCGTGCCCTCGTCGGTCGCCAGCGCAAATGCCAGGCGGTGATCGAGCTGCCCGTCCGGCGGGCTATCCGTCTCCTTACCCGGCCAGACCCGCTCCACCACCTTCGATTCCTGCGGGGCATGGACGTTGTATTCCCCCAGGCGTCGCTGACGAATGCGGATCCGCAGGGCTGACTTGCCCGTGAACGGATCGGTCGTCTCGTCGATCGCCTCCACCGTGCCATCGGCCGGGGCAATCACGCCCAGCGCGGGGGCCGCCGCCTTGCGCCGAAGGTCGCGGAAAAGCCCCATCAGCGCCACGGTCAACAGCACCATGAACAGGCCCAGCTCCGCCTCCCCGACTAGCAGCGAGATCACCGCCATCCAGGCGGAGATGATCACGAACAGACGGCCTTCGGGGGCAAGCGGAAACAGCATGGGGTTCTCGGAGGGGGTGCGGGTGCGCGACCCGGGGTCTGTGCCCCGGGTCGCCCCGACGGATCAGTTGCGGGACTTGTCGACCAGCTGGTTGGCCTTGATCCACGGCATCATCGCACGCAGGCGTTCGCCCACCTGCTCGATCTCGTGGGCCGCGTTCAGGCGGCGGTTGGCGGTCATCGACGGGTAATTCATCGCGCCTTCCAGGATGAACTGCTTGGCGTACTCGCCGTTCTGGATGTTCTTCAGCGCCTCGCGCATCGCCCAGCGCGACTCCTCGTTGATCACCTGCGGGCCGGTCACGTACTCGCCGTACTCGGCATTGTTGGAGATCGAGTAGTTCATGTTGGCGATGCCACCCTCGTACATCAGGTCGACGATCAGCTTGAGCTCGTGCAGGCACTCGAAGTAGGCCATCTCCGGGGCGTAGCCGGCCTCGGTCAGGGTCTCGAAGCCGGCCTTGACCAGTTCCACCGCACCGCCGCAGAGCACGGCCTGTTCGCCGAACAGGTCGGTCTCGGTCTCGTCCTTGAAGGTGGTCTCGATGATGCCGGTGCGGCCGCCGCCGATCGCGGAGGCGTAGGACATCGCGATGTCACGGGCCTTGCCGGAGGCGTCCTGCTGGATCGCGATCAGGTCAGGGATGCCGCCGCCACGCACGAACTCGGAGCGCACGGTGTGGCCCGGGGCCTTCGGCGCGATCATGATCACGTCCAGGTCCTTGCGCGGCACGATCTGGTTGTAGTGGATCGCGAAGCCGTGGGCAAACGCCAGGGTCGCACCCTCCTTCAGGTTCGGCTCCAGCACGTCGCGGTACAGGGCGGCCTGGTATTCGTCCGGGGCCAGCACCATGATCAGGTCGGCGCCGGCGGTCGCGGCGTCGACATCGGCGACCTTCAGGCCAGCTTCTTCGGCCTTGGCGCGCGAGGCGGAGCCGTCGCGCAGGCCCACGGTCACGTCCACACCGGAATCCTTCAGGTTGTTCGCATGGGCGTGGCCCTGCGAGCCGTAGCCGATGATCGCGACCTTCATGCCCTGGATGATGGAGAGGTCGGCGTCTTTGTCGTAATACAGATTCATGGCAGTCATTTCCTTGGCAACAGGCCCCGCCAGGGGGCCGATGACGAATAAAAAGTCCGTGCCTGGCCGGCACGGACGAAAACGAAGACGATTACAGCTGCAGCGCGACGTCGCCGCGGGCGATGCCCATCACGCCCGAGCGCACGACTTCCAGCACCGGGAACGGCGAGACAGCCTCGAGGAAGGCATCCAGCTTGGAGCCCTCGCCGGTGATCTCGATCACGTAGGTCTGTTGGGTCACGTCGATGATGCGACCGCGGAAGATATCGGTCAGGCGCTTGACCTCTTCACGGTCGGCGGCCTCGCCGACGCGTACCTTGACCAGAGCCATCTCGCGCTCGATGTGCGGATGCGCGGTCATGTCCAGCAGCTTGATCACGTCGACCAGCTTGTTCAGCTGCTTGGTGATCTGCTCGACGATCTCGTCGGAGCCACTGGTGACGATGGTCATGCGCGACAGCGACGGGTCGTCGGTCGGCGCGACGGTCAGCGATTCGATGTTGTAGCCACGCGCGGAGAACAGGCCGGCCACCCTTGAGAGGGCACCGGATTCGTTTTCCAGCAGGACACTGATGATATGACGCATACGGCTCTTCCCTGTACCCGGTTCAGACCAGGATCATTTCGTTCTGGCCGGCGCCGGCCGGGATCATCGGATAGACGTTCTCGGACTGGTCGGTGAGGAAGTCCAGGAACACCAGGCGCTCCTTCTGCGCGAGGGCCTCCTTGATCGCGCCCTCGACGTCGCCCGGCTTGTCGATACGCATGCCCACATGGCCATACGCCTCGGCCAGCTTCACGAAGTCCGGCAGCGCGTCCATGTAGGACATCGCGTAACGGCCCTGGTAGAAGAATTCCTGCCACTGCCGGACCATGCCCAGGTAGCGGTTGTTCAGGTTCAGGATCTTGATCGGGAGCTGGTACTGGTAGCAGGTCGACAGCTCCTGGATGCACATCTGGATGCTGGCCTCGCCGGTGATGCAGCCGACCGTCGCGTCCGGGTGCGCGAACTGCACGCCCATCGCAAACGGCAGGCCCACGCCCATCGTCCCCAGGCCACCCGAGTTGATCCAGCGGTTGGGCTTGTCGAAGCCGTAGAACTGCGCGGCCCACATCTGGTGCTGGCCGACGTCGGAGGTCACGAAGGCATCGCCCTGCGTCAGCTCCCAGAACTTCTGCACCACGTACTGCGGCTTGATCAGTTCGGACTCGCGGTCGTATTTCAGGCAGTCCTGCGACTGCCACTCGCGGATCTGCTTCCACCAGGCATCCAGCGCCGCTGGGTCCGGCTTCGCGTTGGCGGCGTCCAGCGCCTTGATCAGCTCGCGCAGCACCGGCTCCACCTCGCCAACGATGGGCACGTCGACCTTCACGTTCTTGGAAATCGAGGATGGGTCGACATCGACATGCACGATCTTCGCGTGCGGGCAGAACTTCTCGATGTTGCCGGTCACGCGGTCGTCGAAGCGCGCGCCGATCGCAATCAGCACGTCGGCGTGGTGCATAGCCATGTTGGCCTCGTAGGTCCCGTGCATGCCCAGCATGCCGAGGAACTGCTTGTCCGACGCCGGATAGCCACCCAGCCCCATCAGGGTGTTGGTGATCGGGTAGCCCAGCTTGCGGGTGAACTCGGTCAGTGCCTCGGAACCCCTGCCCAGGATCACGCCCCCACCGGTGTAGATCATCGGCTGCTTCGCCGACAGGATCAGGTCCACCGCCTTGTCGATCTGGCCTGTATAGCCGCCAAAGGTCGGGTTGTACGAGCGCATGTGGATGGACTCGGGATATTCGAACTCGCAGCTCGCCGCGGTCACATCCTTCGGGATATCCACGACCACGGGGCCGGGGCGGCCGGTGGTCGCCACGTAGAAGGCCTTCTTGATCGTGGTCGCCAGGTCCTTCACGTCCTTGACCAGGAAGTTGTGCTTCACGCAGGGGCGGGTAATCCCCACGGTATCCACTTCCTGGAAGGCATCGTTGCCGATCAGGCTGGTCGGCACCTGGCCGGTGAACACCACCAGCGGCACCGAATCCATGTAGGCATCGGCGATCCCGGTAATCGCATTGGTCGCACCGGGGCCGGAGGTGACCAGCGCGACACCCGGCTTGTCGGAGGACTTGGCATAGCCCTCGGCCGCGTGCACCGCACCCTGCTCGTGACGCACCAGTACGTGCGAGACTTTGTCCTGGCGATACAGCGCATCATAGATGTGCAGTACCGCCCCGCCGGGATACCCGAATACGACATCGACACCCTCGGCCTGCAGGCTGCGGCAGAAGATTTCGGCGCCGGTGATGGCGGTGGAGGAACTTGAGGTCTCGGACATGGTGGTCGACTTCCTTACCTAAGGGCTCGTGCGTGATCGTGACGGGATCACCCAGCAGGAATCAAAATAGCCCAACATCCTAATATGAAATGACGATTTTTCCCAGCACCGGGGTGCGGAAAAGCCATCCCGGGAGGCGGCCCAGCATTGTGCAGACAGCCGGCTTCAGTCGTCCGACTTCTTCACGTCCGCCGCGGGCAGACCGGGATTGGTCGGGCGGCGGGCATCGTCGCTGGACATGTCCTGCGGCGCCATCTGCTGTTCCAGCCCTTGCGGCGGGTTCACCTCTTCTTCCTCGCCTCCGCAACCGGCCAGCACAAGCGTGGCGGCAACCGACAGAACGAGGAATCCAGTGATTCGGGCATGGCGGTACATAGTGTTCTTCCTTGCAAGACAGGGGCGTGAACTGGCGAGCTTGCCGTGGCGCCAATGGCTTGGCAACAATCCACCACGGCGAGACGCTGATTCCCGCGCGGGCCCGGACCCTACGACATCCCCACCGGCAGTATCCGCGTCCCGGCCCGCCCCGCAATAATCGCGGCAGCGTCCTCGAGCGCCCCGATCCCGGCACGGGCACCGTATTCCGCGACGCGCCGCGCGGCCTCCATCTTCGGGCCCATCGAACCGGCCGGGAACGACGCGGGGTCGACCGCGCTCACCAGCAATGCCTTCAAGCGCGTGGCGTCAGGCTCGCCCCAGTTCCAGTAGACGCCGTCGACGTCCGTCAGCATCAACAGCCAGTCCGCGCCCAGTTCCACTGCGAGGCGTGCGGCGGTCAGGTCCTTGTCCACCACCGCCTCGATACCGTACAGCCTTCCCTCAGCGTCTCGCGCGACCGGCACACCGCCGCCGCCCGCACAGATCGCGAGGGACCCGCCGTCGACCAGGGTCCGTACGGCCTCCACGCCCAGCACCTTCTGCGGCTCCGGCGAGGCCACCACGCGCCGCCAGCCGTCACCGTCGCGGGCGATATCCCAGCCGCGTGCCTCGGCCAGTGCACGCGCCCGGGATTCACCCCAGACCGGGCCGATGAATTTCTCGGGGCGGGCGAACGCCGGATCGTCCGGGTCGACCTCGGTCTGCGTCAGGAGGCTGGCAACCCGGTCATGGCCCAGGGCGTTGTGCAGTTCCTGCGCAAGGATGTAGCCGATCATCCCGTGGCTCTCGGCGCCGACCACATCCAGTGGCCAGTGGATGGAGTCGGCCTCCGCCTGGCTGGCGAGCAGGCCCACCTGCGGGCCATTGCCGTGGGTCACAACGACCTCGTGCAAGTTTGCGACTGCGGCGACAGCCCGCGCCGCGGCACGGGCGTTGCGCCGCTGGGCCTCGGCCGACGGCGTCTCGCCGCGTTGCAGCAGGGCGTTTCCGCCCAGCGCGATCACGATGCGCATGGCGGCCTCCTGGGTAGAAGGGTGAGTGCGTCAGGTACGGGGCAGTGTTACGCCGCGCTGGCCCTGATACTTGCCGCCGCGATCCTTGTAGGACGTCTCGCAGACCTCGTCGGACTGCAGGAACAGCATCTGCGCCACACCCTCGTTGGCGTAGATCTTGGCTGGCAGCGGCGTGGTGTTGGAGAACTCCAGGGTCACGTGGCCTTCCCACTCGGGTTCCAGCGGGGTCACGTTCACGATGATGCCGCAGCGCGCGTAGGTCGATTTGCCGAGGCAGATGGTCAGCACGTCACGCGGGATGCGGAAGTACTCGACGGTATGCGCCAGCGCAAACGAGTTGGGCGGGATGATGCAGACATCGGAATGCACGTCCACAAAGCTGCCCTCGTCGAAGCCCTTGGGGTCGACGATGCTCGAGTTGATGTTGGTGAAGATCTTGAAGTGCTCCGAGCAGCGCACGTCATAGCCATAGCTGGACGTGCCGTAGGAGACGATGCGCTGCTCGTCGCGATAGCGGACCTGACCGGGCTCGAAGGGCTCGATCATGCCCTTCGTCTCGGCCATCTCCCGGATCCAGCGGTCCGACTTGATGCTCATCTGCCCTGTCCCTGGTTGTGATCGCCGGATCAGTTGTTCTGGATGACGATATTGGGGAATTTGCTGCTGTAGTCCTTCGCCTGCTCCGCGAGCTTGGCGCCGGTGCGGCGGGCGATCTCGCGATAGATCTCTGTGATGCGGCCGTCCGGATCGGCGATCACGGTCGGTTCACCACCATCGGCCTGCTCGCGAATGCGAATATCCAGCGGCAGCGCGCCGAGCATGTCCACGCCATACTCTTCGGCCATGCCCTGGGCACCGCCCTGGCCGAAGATGTGCTCCTCGTGGCCACAGCTCGAGCAGATATGAATGCTCATGTTCTCGATGATGCCCAGTACCGGCACCTCCACTTTCTCGAACATGCGCAGGCCCTTGCGCGCATCCAGAAGTGCGATGTCCTGCGGGGTGGTGACGATCACCGCGCCGGAGACCGGGATCTTCTGCGACAGGGTCAGCTGGATGTCGCCGGTGCCCGGCGGCAGGTCGATCACCAGGTAGTCGAGATCCTTCCAGTTGGTCTCGTTCAGCAGCTGCTCAAGGGCCTGGGTGACCATCGGGCCACGCCAGATCATCGGCGTGTCCTCGTCGATCAGGAAGCCGATGGACATCGCCTGCACGCCGTGGCGTTCCAGCGGCTCCATGGACTTGCCGTCTTTCGACTCCGGGCGGTCCTTGATGCCCAGCATGCGCGGCTGGCTGGGGCCATAGATATCCGCATCCAGGATGCCGACCTGCGCGCCTTCGGCCGCCAGGCCCAAGGCCAGGTTGACCGCGGTGGTGGACTTGCCCACCCCGCCCTTGCCGGAGGCCACAGCGATGATGTTCTTGATGCCGGGCATCGGCTTCAGGCTCTTCTGCACCGCGTGGGCGGTCACCCTGGTGGTGATCGTCACTTCGGAGGACTCCAGCCCGGCGACGCCGGCCAGCGCCCCCTGGATCGCGGCGCGCAGCTCGTCGTGATAGCCGCTCGCGGAGTAGCCCATCTCGAGGGTGATGGCCGCCCGTGCGCCCTCCACACGGATGTCCTTGACCGCACCGGCGGCCACCAAGTCCTGCTCCAGGTACTTGTCCTGAACGGTCTTCAGGGCGTTTTCGATCTGCTCGCGCGAGAGTTCGGCCATGGCGTTCGTTCCATCCGGCAGTTGGGAGTGATCGCGCGATTCTACTGGGCCGCAATCAGCACGCCAATGGCACCACCACACGCCAGCCCTTTACCCATGCCGCAAGAGGCGCCACAGATGATCTGTCAACCCCTATTCGCGACTTTTATACACATGAATCTTCGCTGCCCCTGAAAACGCCCCAGATAGCAGCCAAAACACCGAAAGCACTACACAAAGAACCTTCATGTATTTGTTTTTTCGTCATAAAAACAAATTGAACGTTTTTTGACCAATCTGTACAAGGCCCTTGCGTGACAAGGCCTGACGATGAATTCCACTGGGTTGCCCACAGAGTTATCCACAGCTTCTGTGGAAAAGCCCGTGACGGACTTTTCCACGCCTCGACAACCCGGCTGGCAGCCCCGACAATAGCGCCCCTGCATGCCACCGCCCGCCGCTACCGACGCACGAGTCCGACGATGACTGACACGCCGCGCAAGATCCTGGTCACCAGCGCCCTGCCCTACGCCAACGGGCCGATCCATCTGGGGCACCTGGTCGAGTACATCCAGACCGATATCTGGGTGCGCTTCCAGCGTGCGCGCGGCCACGAGGTGATCTACGTCTGCGCGGATGACGCCCACGGCACGCCGATCATGCTGAAGGCCCGCGCCGAGGGCATCGAACCCGAAGCGTTGATCACGCGCGTACGCCAGGAGCACGAGGCCGACTTCAGCGAGTTCCTGGTGGATTTCGACCACTACCACTCGACCCACTCGGACGAAAACCGCGAACTGGCCGCCCACATCTACACCGCGCTACGCGACGCCGGGCACATCGAGACGCGCACCATCGACCAGGCCTACGACCCCGAGGCCGGGATGTTCCTGCCCGACCGCTTCATCAAGGGCACCTGCCCCAACTGCGGCGCCGAGGAGCAGTACGGCGATTCCTGCGAGGCCTGCGGAGCCACCTACAGCCCGCTGGACCTGAAAGACCCGGTTTCCGCGATCAGCGGCGCCCGTCCCGAGTCGCGCCAGTCCGAGCACTACTTCTTCAAACTCGGCGACTTCGAGGCCTTCCTGCGCGAATGGACCGGCTCCGGCCGCCTGCAGGACGCGATCCGCAACAAGCTCGACGAGTGGTTCGATGCGGGCCTGACCGACTGGGACATCTCGCGCGATGCCCCCTACTTCGGCTTCGAGATCCCCGACGCCCCGGGCAAGTACTTCTACGTCTGGCTGGACGCGCCGATCGGCTACATGGCGAGCTTTCGCGCCTACGCCGAGAAGCAGGGCCTGAACTTTGATGCCTGGTGGGGCGCGGATTCCGATGCCGAGCTGTATCACTTCATCGGCAAGGACATCGCGTATTTCCATACGCTGTTCTGGCCGGCGATGCTGCACGGCGCGGGCTTTCGCACGCCCAGCGCGGTGTTCTGCCACGGCTTCCTGACCGTCAACGGGCAGAAGATGTCCAAATCGCGCGGGACCTTCATCCGCGCGCGCGACTACCTGGACCACCTGAACCCCGAATCCCTGCGCTACTACCTCGCCGCCAAGCTGGGTGCCGGGGTCGACGACCTCGACCTCAACCTGGACGACTTCGTCCAGCGTGTGAACTCCGATCTGGTCGGCAAGCTGGTCAACATCGCCAGCCGCTGCGCCGGCTTCATTACCAAGCGCTCGAACGGCGAGCTGGCGGCCGAGCTGCCACGTCCGGACCTGCACGAGGCCTTCGTCGCCGAGGGCGACGCCATCGCGGCCGCGTTCGAGAACCGCGAATACGCCCAGGCCATCCGCCGCATCATGGCGCTGGCCGATCAGGCCAACCAGTACATCGACGAGGCCCAGCCCTGGGTGCTGGCGAAACAGGAAGGCCGCGAGGCCGAGGTACAGGCCATCTCCACCCAGGGCCTGGACCTGTTCCGCATCCTGATCGTCTACCTCGCCCCGGTGCTGCCGCGACTGGCGGCCGACGCTGCGGCCTTCCTCCGGCTGGACAGCCTGGCCTGGGACACGCGCGCGCCGCTGGTCGGGCGCTCGATCGAGAAGTTCAAGCCGCTGATGACCCGCATCGAAGGCGAGACCGTCGACAAGCTGCTGGAGGCCTCGAAGGCCACCCTGGCCGCGACCGCGCAAACGCCCAGCCCCAACCCCGAAGCGGAGCCCGACGTGGACCCCATCGCCGAGACCATCGACTTCGACACCTTTGCAAAGGTGGACCTGCGCATCGCCCGCATCGCCAGTGCCGAGCACGTGGAAGGTGCCGACAAGCTGCTGAAGCTCACCCTCGATATCGGCTCGGAGACGCGCCAGGTGTTTGCCGGGATCAAGTCGGCCTACGCGCCGGAGGACCTGGTCGGCCGGCACACTGTGATGGTCGCCAACCTCGCGCCGCGCAAGATGCGCTTTGGCGTATCCGAGGGCATGGTCCTGGCGGCCGGGCCCGGCGGCTCGGAGCTGTACATCCTGAACCCGGACGACGGCGCCCAAGCCGGGATGCGGGTCAAATAGGCCGCCCGCGTCATGGATTTGCACCCACGGCTCGCGTAAGCTGCCGCTCTTTTGTCGATACCCGGACGCATGGACCAAAGCCCCGAATTCCTGGCGCAGGTACGCCTGCTGGCCGAAGCAGGCCGCGATCTCTCGGCGCGCGGCTGGCTGCCCGCGCGCACCGGCCACTTCTCCGCGCGCCTGGACGACCGGCATATCGCCGTCACCGCGCCCAATCGCGAGAAGAGCTTTCTCGACCGCCACGACTTCCTGGTGGTCGATCTCGACGGCCACGTGGTCGCCGGCAGCGAAGAGCCGGCCCCGGAGACCTTCCTGCACATCATCATGTACCGCCACGATGCCCAGCTGGGCGCCGTGCTGCACACGCATTCCGTACATGCGACCGTACTGTCGCGCCAGTTCCCCGGCACGCTTGCCCTGCGCGACTACGAGGTCCTGCGCGAACTGCCCGGCGTGAACAATCCCGCCCGGGGCCTGGACCTGCCCGTGTTCGCGAACGACCCCGACGTACAGCAACTGGCCGCGCGGGTCGACGCCGCCATGACCCGCGAGCCGAATCTCGCCGGGTTCCTGATCGGCGGCCACGGCCTCTATACCTGGGGCGCGAGCGTGGAGCTGGCACTGCACCGGGTCGAGGCCTTCGAATTCATGTTCCAGTGCGAGACGCTTGCACACCAGATGAGCCGATGAACATGTCACCGAATCCCGCGCCCCAGGCCCTGATCCTCGCGTTCGAGGGGGTGCTGGCGCCGCCCGGCGTACTGCGCGACACGCTCGAGCCCTATTCCCTGGAGGCCTTGCCGGGCTTTCTCGAGCGCCACGCGGAGAGTACCGCGGTGCAACGCGTGCTCGCGGATATCCTCGCCTATTCCGGCCGCGAGCTGGACGTCGACGGGCTGCTCGCGCAGATCCGCGCCTGGATTCGCGGCGGACAGGACATCACGCCCCTGCGCCAGCTACAGGGGCTGATCTGGGCCGACGCCCTGGAGGCCTCGATGCTGCGCCCTGAGCTGTCGGACGACACGGCCCGCGCCCTGATGGCGCTGGACGATGCCGGCGTGGCCCTGTACAGCTTTGGTGCGAGCCCGGCCCCGGTCCAGCGCGACTGGCTGCGTCACGGCCCGTATCCGGAGGTGGAGCAGCGTCTGACCGGGCTGTTCGACACCCGCATCGGCGGTCGCCGCGATGCCGGCAGCTACCGCCGTCTGGCCGACGAGATCGGCATCGCGCCGGAGGCGATCATGCTGCTGTCGGTGCGCGGCGAGGAGCTGGATGCCGCACACCAGGCCTGGCTGCAGACCGCCCGCCCGTTCACCGACCCGGCGGCTACCGACCAACACCCACTGCGCAGCCTGGAATCGCTCATCCCGGCAGGCGACTAGACTCTATCCTGCAGGGGCAAGCCTGTCCGCGAATGCCGCCCGCCAAGGTCCGGCTATTGCAGGGGCTTCGCGGGCAGGCCCGCTCCCACGCAAAACCAGCGCCCCGGAAGGGTTGAGTCGGGATAAGCAGTCCCTGATACTATTTTGTTGACCTGACGACTCGGAATTAACGTGGAATACGTCCTGATCCTCATCAGTACGATCCTCGTGAACAACTTCGTACTGGTGAAGTTTCTGGGCCTGTGCCCGTTCATGGGGGTCTCGCGCAAGGTCGAGACGGCCACCGGCATGGGCCTGGCCACGACCTTCGTGCTGACGTTGTCCGCGGTCAGTTCCTACGTGATCAACGAATACCTGCTGACCCCACTGGGGCTCGAGTACCTGCGCACCATCGCGTTCATCCTCGTGATCGCCGCCGTGGTCCAGTTCACCGAGCTGGTGGTGCGCAAGACCAGCCCGCTGCTCTACAACGTGCTGGGCATCTTCCTGCCGCTGATCACGACCAACTGCGCGGTGCTGGGCGTGGCCCTGCTGAACGTCCAGGAGGCGCACAACTTCGTCGAATCCGCGCTCTACGGCTTCGGCGCCGCGGTCGGCTTCTCCCTGGTGCTGATCCTGTTCTCCGCCATTCGTGAGCGCATCGCGGTGGCCGATGTGCCCGTGGTCTTTCGCGGCAGCGCGGTCGCCATGGTCACCGCGGGCCTGATGTCGCTGGCATTCATGGGCTTCTCGGGACTGGTGCGGCTGTGAGTGTTGTCTACGCCATCCTCGCGATCGGCGGTCTGGCCGCCGCGTTCGGACTGATCCTCGGCTTTGCCGCACAGCGCTTTCGCGTCGAGGCGGATCCGGTCGTCGACCAGATCGACGCCCTGCTGCCACAGACCCAGTGCGGCCAGTGCTCCTACCCCGGCTGCCGCCCCTATGCCGAGGCGATCGCTGCAGGCGAGGCCGACATCAACCGCTGCCCGCCCGGTGGCCAGGCCACGGTCCAGGCGCTGGCGGACCTGCTGGACCGCGAGCCGACCCCGCTGGAAGAAGAGGAACAGGAAAAGGCCGTCGCGGTGATCGACGAAAACATCTGCATCGGCTGCACCCTGTGCATCCAGGCCTGCCCGGTGGACGCCATCCTGGGCGCAGCCAAGCAGATGCATACCGTGATCGAGGAGGAATGCACCGGCTGCGAACTGTGCATCGAACCCTGTCCAGTCGACTGCATCGACATGGTGCCGGTCCAGACCGATATCACCGAGTGGCGCTGGGCGGAGCCGGAACCCTCGCCCATCGAGCGGCCCATACACGCGATTGCGGACGTCTCGCGCAGCGGGCACTAAGCCCCGCACCCGCGAAACGTTAGAATACGCCGATGCAGCTGCACCGCTTCCATGGAGGCCTGAAACTGGCCGACGAGACCGACGCCAGTACCGCCGAACCGGTGCTGGTCATGGGCGTGCCCGCAAAACTGACGGTGCCGCTCGGCCAGCATATCGGCGAGGCGACCGAGGCCTGTGTCCAGGTCGGCGACCACGTGACCAAGGGTCAGCGCATCGGCCAGTCCAAGGGCTACATCGCCGCCCACGTACACGCACCCACCTCCGGCGAGGTGGTCGATATCGACCTCTACCCCGTCCCTCATCCCTCGGGCCTCAATGCCCCCTGCGTGGTGATCGAGCCCGACGGGCGCGACGAATGGGGCGATGCCCGCATGGAACCCTGGCTGGACTGGGACACCCGCGACCTGCGCGCGCTGCGCCAGCGCCTGCGCGCCGGGGGCATCGTCGGGCTGGGTGGCGCGGCCTTCCCCACAGCGGTCAAGCTGAACCCGCGCGCCGGCCAGCGCATCCACACACTGATCGTCAACGGGGCAGAGTGCGAGCCCTACATCAGCGCGGACGACATGCTGCTGCGCACCGCCCCCGAGGCGGTGTTCGAAGGGATTCGCATTACCGCCCGCCTGCTGGGCGTGGAGCGGGTGCTGTTCGCGGTCGAGGACAATATGCCGGAGGCGATGCGCTCGCTGACCGAGACCCTGCCCCCCGAGCTGCGCGATCTGATCGAGCTGGTATCGGTCCCCTCGATCTATCCCACCGGGGGCGAGCGCCAGCTGATCAAGGTACTGACCGGCCAGGAGGTCCCGAGCGGCGGCCTGCCTGCGGATCTCGGGATGGTCTGCCACAATCCAGGCACCTTCAAGGCGATCTGCGACACGGTGATCCAGGGCCGCCCGCTGCTGTCCCGCATCGTCACGGTCACCGGCCCCGGCGTGAAACACCCGCGCAACGTGGAGGCCCTGCTCGGCACCCCGTTCGCCGACGTGATCGAGGCGGCCGGCGGCTATGCCGAAGGCGTCGACCGGCTGGTGATGGGCGGCCCGATGATGGGCTTCGCGGTCCATGACGACTCCATCCCGGTGATCAAGGCCACCAACTGCCTGCTCGCCACACGTCCCCAGGACACGCCGGCACCCGGCCCGGTCATGCCCTGCATCCGCTGCGCCGAGTGCGCGGCCGTCTGCCCGGCCCAGTTGCTGCCGCAACAGCTCTACTGGCAGGCGAAGGCGAAGGACTTCGACGCGATCCAGGACTACGGGCTGTTCGACTGCATCGAATGCGGCTGCTGCGCCTATGTCTGCCCCAGCAACATCCCGCTGGTGCAGTACTACCGCTATGCCAAGAACGAGATCTGGGCGCGGGAGAAGGAACGCCACAAGTCGGACATCGCGCGCGAGCGTTACGAGTTCCGCCAGGAGCGCATCGAGCGCGAGGAGCGCGAGAAGGCCGAACGTCTGGCGAAGAAGAAGGCCGCGCTGAAGAACAAGGAAGCCGACGGCGACAAGCAGGCCGCGATCCAGGCGGCACTGGAACGCGCCCAGAAGAAAAAGGCCGCCCGTGCGGAAGAGTCCGCGACGGACAGCGATCCGGCGTCCGGCTCGGAGACGACCGGCGAGGAAACCTCCACGACAGACAACACCCGGGACGGGGACGGCCGCTGATGCGCTTTCGTACGCAATCCTCTCCCCATGTGATCCCGGCGCACTCCGTGGGCGGCGTGATGCAGCAGGTGCTGATGGCGCTGGTGCCCGGCACCCTGGCCATGACCTGGTTCTTCGGCTGGGGCGTGCTGGTCAACGTGCTGCTGGGCGTGCTGTTCGCGGTGGCCTTCGAGGCGGCGATGGTCGCCGCGCGCAAGCGGCCCGTCATGGCCACGCTGGCGGACAACTCCGCGATCGTTACCGGCTGGCTGTTCGCGCTGGCGATCCCGCCACTGGCGCCGTTCTGGGTCACGCTGATCGGGATCGCGTTCGCGATCATCGTCGCCAAACACCTGTACGGCGGGCTGGGCTACAACCCGTTCAACCCCGCGATGGTCGGCTATGTCGTCGTGCTGGTCTCGTTCCCGCGCGAAATGGCGCTCTGGCCGGCCCCCAGCACGCTGCCGGAATCCCCGCTGAGCCTGCTGCAGACCCTGCAGACCGTCCTGACCGGCAGCCTCCCCGGCGCCCAGGCGTGGGACGCGGTCACGCGCGCGACACCACTCGATGCGATGCGTGAGGGGCTGGTCTCCGGGCGAACCGTGGGCGAGATCACCGCCAGCCCGCTGTTCGGCACCTTCACCGAGACGGGCTGGGAATGGGTCGGCAACTTCTTCCTGCTCGGCGGGCTGTACCTGCTGTTCCGCCGTATCATCCACTGGCACATCCCGGTGGCGGTCATCCTGGGCGTGGCCATCCCGGCCGGCTTCTTCTGGCTGCTGGACCCGGACTCGTTCGCCTCGCCCGCCTTCCACGTGTTCTCCGGGGCGGTCATCATCGGCGCGTTCTTCATCGCCACCGATCCGGTCTCCGCTTCCACCACCCCGCTCGGCCGCATCCTCTACGGGGCCGGGATCGGCGTGCTGATCTTCGTGATCCGGACCTGGGGCGGCTACCCGGACGCGGTCGCCTTTGCCGTGCTGCTGATGAACATGGTCGCCCCGACGCTCGACCACCTGACGCGACCCCGAGTCTTCGGGCGCAGCCGCGGCGGGCCGCCGCCAGGCGACGGTCATGCTTAACCTGAAACCGCGCGACATCCTGATCGCCACCGTCCTGCTGGCCGGCTTTGCGGCGGCCGGCGCCGGGCTGGTCGCGCTGGTGCAGGAAGGCACCGAGGCGCGCATCGCGGACAACCGCATGGAAGTCAATCGCAACCGCATCGCGGAGCTCACCGGCGATCTCGATTACGCCAATGACCCGGTGCACGACACGATGGCCCTGAGCGACGAGCGTCTGGGAGGCGACAACCTGCCGGCGTGGTTCGCCCGCGACGCAGACGACAATGTCATGGGCATCGTGTTCTCGGCGGTCGCGCGCGACGGCTATAGCGGCGACATCCATCTGCTGATCGGCGTCGACCGCGACGGCGAGCTGCTCGGCGTGCGCGTCTCCAGCCATCGCGAGACGCCGGGGCTGGGCGATGCCATCGAGGCCGAGCGCTCCGACTGGATCCATGGCTTCGAAGGCCGCTCCCTGGGCGACCCCGAGCCTGGCGAGTGGGCGGTGCGCCGCGATGGCGGCGTGTTCGACCAGTTCACCGGCGCCACCATTACCCCGCGTGCGGTGGTTCGCGCCGTCCGCCGCACACTGGAATACTTCGACGACTACCGCGACGACCTGCTCTCGACCTCGCCGGAGGAAGAGGAAGGTGCGGTGGTCGAACCGATAGGGAACGACTGATCCATGTACTCGGAACAGGACGACCGATGAACCCGACCCTGACCGACATCATTCGTGACGGCCTGTGGAACAACAACCCGGGCCTGGTCCAGCTGCTCGGCCTGTGCCCGCTGCTGGCAATCTCCGGCACCATGGTCAACGCCATCGGGCTGGGCATCGCGACCACCCTGACGCTGCTGCTGTCGAACGTGCTGGTCTCGATGATCCGCCGCCACGCCCGCCCGGAGATCCGCATCCCGGTCTACGTGCTGATCATCGCCTCCATCGTGACCGCGATCGAGCTGGCGATGAACGCCTGGTTCCACGGCCTGTTCCTGATCCTCGGCATCTTCATCCCGCTGATCGTCACCAACTGCGCGATTATCGGCCGCGCCGAAGCCTTCGCCTCGCGCAACTCGGTCCCGCGCGCCGCGCTGGACGGGCTGATGATGGGGCTGGGCTTTACCGGCGTACTGATTGCGCTGGGCGCACTGCGCGAGGTCCTGGGCCAGGGCACGCTGATGGACAACGCCCACCTGCTGTTCGGCGAGTGGGGCCACGCGATGACCATCCAGATCTTCCCGTCCGAGCACGGCTTCCTGCTGGCCCTGCTGCCGCCTGGCGCGTTCATGGCCATGGGCCTGCTGATCGCCGCCAAGAACTGGATCGACCAGTACACGGCGACCGAGCCGGAGCCCGCTGCCGACGAATCCCGCGCCGAGGCTTCCGAGACCACCTGATCAGACGGACCGTACAGGCCCCATCAACGAAAACGCCCCACCGGGGCGCTGCGGCGGGGCGTTAAGGGAACCACTGATCAGTGTTCCCCTGAGTGACCGTATGGGCAATCAGGCGGTCGTGTCGACGTTATTGCCCACGTGGTCGGGCAGGCCCTGGGAGGTCGCCTGCATCTCGCTGATGTTCGGCATGGCCTGCAACAGGCCCTGTGCCGCCATCTCTTCCGATTCCATGGCCTTCTTCTGCACCGCCACATCCTTTTGCGCTGCGATACTCTGCTGGCTCATCTGCGTGGCCTGGCTGGCAATCGCACTGGCGTCCATCGTTCACTCCTGATTCGAATGTAGAGCCAGCCCGCCGGGTGTAATTAACACCAAATCGGACCTGGCTCTCCCGGGGTGACGACCACGCATGCTCAGACTTTAGAGTTCGCCTCGAATTTTTTTGGATGGGCCACGAAGCGCCGCATGACCCCGCGCGACTCGCGATCCTCTGCCTCGATCGCGAACCCGGCGCGCTCCACCGCGGCCTCGGTATCACGGTTCGGGTGGCAGCCCCCGGTCACACAGGTCCAGGTCGGCTGCACGCGATCCTGTACCCAGGCCAGGCTCGGGCGCCGGTGCCGCACGTGCTCGAGCATGCGCAACTGGCCCTCGGCGCCCAGCACACGGAGGATCTCCCCCAGCCCCCGCTCCGGGTCCTGAACCGAACAGAACACCAGCCCCGAGACGACCGTGTCGAACTGTCCATCGGCAAATGGCAATGCCTCGGCCCGGGCGACCACAAAAAGCGCCCCGGGTGCGCGTTCACGTGCCCGATGCAGGGCCGCCAGGTCTGGATCGAGCGCGACGAGCTGCGTCGGGTCGGAATACAGAGGAAGATTGCGGCCCGTGCCGCAGCCCAGCTCGAGGACGCGACCCCGTGCCCTCACGACGAGACGCCGGCGCCAGCCACGGAAACCAAGCGCGTCCGCCAGCCCCATCAGGGCGTCATAAAGCCAGGGAATCTGTTCCACTCCGCGCATGGAAACCATTCTACGCGCCGCAAAGTGTGAACGCGTTCGCGTGATGCCCGAATCCGGAAGGAACCTGTGGGCAACACCCCTGTCCACCGAGGCAAGAGCGGAAAAATCGGCGCCTGGCAACGGCCGCCGCAGTTCCGCCGTTCAGACTAGAAGACTCCATCACACGGTTGTCTGAACGTTCGGCCCGGACTCCCACCGGGCCATTTTTTTGTCCGGGCCCACGACCGGGGTCGGCGCGGGCCAACGCCTGACTCACGCCTGCGCGGTCACTCCCCCCTTACCCTGATACGATTCGGCGCTTTCGTGCTCCCCACGCGGTGATGCAATGACCGAACCCTCGCAATCGAAGATTCTCTACGAGGTGGATGACCATCCGCCGGTCGGGAAATGCGCGCTCAGCGCCCTTCAGAGTCTGATCCTGGTCGCCCCGACCATTATCCTCGCGCCCCTGATTCTGGCGCGCACCATCGGCCTCGACCTGGCCGCCACCCAGTGGACCGTCTTTGCCGCACTCATCGGCAGTGCGCTCGCCACGCTGGTCCAGGTTCGTCGCGTCGGGCCGGTCGGTTCGGGCTACCTGATCTTCATGGGCACCTCGACCGCGTATCTGGCCGTCGGCATCGAGGCGGCCATGGTCGGCGGCATGGCGCTGGTCGCGACGCTGGCCATCCTGTCCGCACCCGCACAGTTACTGTTCGCCCGCTACCTGGGCCTGTTCCGGCGCATCATAACGCCGACCGTCAGCGGGGTCGTGATCATGCTGCTGGTGCTGACCGTGATCCCGTCCACGGCCGACATGATGCATGGAGAAGGCGAGTACGAGGGCACCTGGCGCGCCCTGGTCGTCGCCCTGTTTACGCTCGGGTTCACCATCCTGCTGGCGATCTTCGGCGGTCGCATGCTGCGCCTTTGGGCACCCATCATCGGGCTCGGGGTTGGCGTCGCGGTGGCGGTTGCATTCAACATCACGGACTTTTCCAGGGTCGCGGACGCCGCCTGGCTGGGTCTGCCGCCACTGGAATGGCCGGGCTTCAACTTCGAGTTCTCGACCGCCTGGTTCACACTACTTCTGACCTTCATCATCGTCACGCTGGTCGGATCGGTCGAGTCGGTGGGCGACACCATGGTCGCGCAACGCAACTCCCACCGGACCCCGCGCAAGGTTGATTACGACCGCGTGCGCGGCGGCCTCTATGCGGACGGGGTCGGCAACATGATCGCCGGCGGCCTGGGTACGCTGCCGAACACCACCTACGGGATCGGCGTGTCCTCGATCGAGCTGACCGGCATGGCTGCGCGGCGCGTCGGCTACTACTTCGCCGGCTTCCTCGCCCTGGTCGCACTCATCCCCAAACTCAACATGGTGATGATCTCGCTCCCCGGCCCGGTCTTCGGAGCCTTCCTGCTGATCCTTCTGGCGCTGCTGTTCGTGGCCGGCATTCGCCTGTGCGCACAGGACGGCCTGAGCTACCAGAGCGGGCTGATCATCGGCGTGGCGTTCTCCACCGGCTTCCTGTTCCAGAACCAGTTGTTCTTCCATCACTTGATCCCGGACGCGCTGGGGCCGTTCATGAACAACAGCGTGACCACCGGCGGCACCGTCGCGGTCGCCATCAGCCTGATCTTCAACCTGCGCCCGCGCCCACGACGCCGCAGTACCTTCGCGCCCGAGGCCGAATCCCTGCCGCAGATCCAGGCCATGGCGCGGGAGTTCGGCGAGAGCCTGAGTCTGCCGGAGAAGCAGTCCGTCAAGCTGCAGGTGGCCTTGGAAGAGGTGTTCATGCACCTGTCCGAACAGGCCGCCAGCGAGCCGGGGCGCAGCCGCCCGGTGGATGTCCGTCTGGAACGCGAGGGCGAACACCTCGCGGTGGAGATGATCGACCGCAGTGCGGCAGCCGAAGTCGACGAGGCCTCGCTGCGCAAGGCCCGGCAATGGGGTCACAACGACGAGCAGTCCCTGCGCGAACTGGGGCTGTACCTGCTGAATAGCCTCGCGCAGGATGTGCGACACCTGCGCATGGCCGGGGTCAACTACATCTCGTTCAGTATCCCGCTGCGCCCGATGTAATCACTCGACGCCGGTTCGCCGGTTCAGGGCCCCGCCGCCAGCGGTTCAGTCGCGGGAGCCGTGGATCAGGTTGAGGAACTCGCGACGGGTACGCGCATCTTCGCGGAAGGCACCCAGCATCACCGACGTCGCCATCGAGGAGTGCTGCTTCTCCACCCCGCGCATGGTCATGCACATGTGCTTGGCGTCCACGACCACGCCCACGCCCTTGGCATTGGTGACCTGCTTCAGGGCCTCGGCGATCTGCCGCGTCATGTTTTCCTGGATCTGCAGGCGCGCGGCGAACATATCGACAATCCGCGCGATCTTGGAGAGGCCGATCACCTTGCCATTCGGCAGGTAGGCGACATGCACCTTGCCGATGATCGGCAGCAGATGGTGTTCGCACAGCGAGTACAGCTCGATATCGCGCAGCAGCACCATCTCGTCGTTGTCGGAGCTGAACAGCGCGCCGTTGACGATCGTGTCGAGGTCCTGGTGATAGCCCCGGGTCAGGTACTGCATCGCCTTGGCCGCCCGCATCGGCGTATCCAGCAAACCCTCGCGGTTCGGGTCTTCATTCAGGCCGGCGAGGATCTCGCGATAATGACGGGCCAGGGCCTCGGGGGCCGGCAGCGGCCGCCCATCGGCTGCGCTGGTCACGGGTTCGTCCGCGGTACGGGCATCTGCTTGCATCGATAGGTCCTTGTTCTGTGCCATCTTCGGCATTCCTAGGGGCGTGCGGGCGCGTCAGCGCACCATGATAACGGCCAGCCCGGAGGCCAGCGAAACGATAGCCCCCGCAGTCAGCGCCATGCGCAGTCCCAGGTACCCGCGCGGCAACGGCCGCCCACGCAGGCTCAACCGGTCCACCCACAGCGCCCCCAAAAACAGCGCGGCCAGGGTCATCAGCGCCTCGGGCAGCGGTTGCAGCAACGCCAGCCAGGCGAGGATCGCCGGGACCACCGCCCACACGGGTGCCGACAGCGGGCCCACCCGGTGCTCACGATCCGCCAGGTAAAGGCCCCAGTGGATCGCTCCGAGAAACGACAGGATGACGGCACCATAAAACGCCAGGGCCTCCAGCGCGAAAATCTGCCATTCCGGCTGGGCCATCCAGGCCCCGAAGCCCAGGACCACAAAGGGGATCAGACCTCCGTATCCCAGCACCTGAAGCATCGGTGCCGAGGCTTCCTGGGACTGTTGCGTCTGCCCTACCCGTTCCGCGACGTCACGCGGACCTCTGTTAGCCCCGGCCGCGACAGCCCGCGCACCGAGGTACTCACGCAATTCGGGGAGCCCCCCGATTGCACCGTCCCGCGCAACGAAATAGGGCAATACATCGGCCCCGGTCGCCTGCTGCAGGGCATGAAACTGCTCGCGGTTGTGAGCAGAGCCCATGCCCCACTCCAGGCGCACCCAGCGACCGGGCAGCATTGCATCCAGCAGGGCCACAGCATCGCGCACATCGGACAGCCCGGAGGTGATCGCGACGACCTCGTGCTCGACCAGTGCCTGGCGCACCTCGGCAGGCCAGCCGCTCATGGTCTGGGCGGTGTCGTTCATAACGCGGCCTCGATCGCGGCGCGCAAACGCCGGTCCTCGGACGTCAGGCCTGCCCACAACAGCTCTATCACCACAAGCAACCGACTACCCCTACGCATCGCTGCACCCTCCGCGCCCCGGGCTGTGCGGGGCTCACTGTGCGCCGTATTCTGGACGACGACCATTTGCAGGCATTGTACAGGTATTGTATAAGATGTACATCACCCTTTGATGGAATCGGAACCGTCATCATGAGCACCTCTCGCATCGCCGTCATCGGCGGCGGCATCGCCGGGCTGGCCAGCGGCTGGATCCTGCAGTCGCGTCACCAGGTGCGCCTGTTCGAGGCGGCGCCCGAACTGGGCGGTCACGCCCACACCATCGAGGTATCCGACCCGGAGGGCCCCACGCACCTCGATACCGGCTTCGTGGTGTACAACGAGCGCAACTACCCGCTGCTGACCCGCCTTTTTCGCGACCTGAGCGTGCCGACCCAGCCGACTGAAATGTCGTTCTCCTGTTCCCGGCATCCCCACGGCGTGGAATACGCCGGCAGCGACCTGAACACCCTGTTCGCGCAGCGGCGCAACCTGCTCAGCCCGCGCTTTCTGCGTATGGGCGCCGACATCCTGCGCTTCAACCGCCTGGGGCATCGACTGTTCGAGCGCGGCGAGACGCCGCAGGGCACCTTGGGCCATTTTCTGTCGCGGCACCGCTTTGGCCAGGGTTTCATCGAGGACTACCTGTTGCCGATGGCCGCCGCGATCTGGTCCGCGCCGCCGGAGTCCATCCGCGAGTTCCCGTCCGCGAGTTTCCTGCGGTTCTTTCGCAACCACGGGCTGCTGGACCTGCGCGACCGCCCGCAGTGGCGCACCGTGCGCGGTGGCAGCCGCGAATATGTGCAGCGCCTCGCCGCGCGGCTCGAGCCGCGTAGCGTCATCCACGAGGCCGTCCGCGCCGTGATCCCCGAAGGCGGCCAGTGGCGTGTGCTGACCGCGGAGCGCTCCGAGGGATTCGATCGAGTCGTGTTCGCCTGTCATGCGAACGACGCCCGCCGCCTCCTGGGGCGAACCATGCCCGCGCTCGACGGCCTGCTGGCGGACTGCCGCTTCCAGGAAAACCGCGCCATCGTGCATACCGACGCCACCCTGATGCCCCGCTCACGCCGCGTCTGGTCCTCGTGGAACTACCTGAGCGGACGCACCACGCAGCCTGGTGAACGGGTTTCGGTCTCCTACTGGATGAACCGCCTGCACAACCTGGAACGTCGCCGCGACTACGTGATCAGCCTGAACCCCTGGCGCGAGCCCCACCCCACCGCAGTGCTTGGCGAGCACCTTTGGGAACATCCCGTAATGGATGCCCCCGCCGAGATCGCACGCCAGCGCCTGATGGACCGCCAGGGCCAGGACGGACTCCATTTCGCCGGGGCCTGGATGGGCGACGGCTTCCACGAGGACGGGCTGCGCTCCGCCGTCGCGATCGGCGAGGCGATGGGCATCGCGCCCCCTTGGGACTCCACGCCGAGTGCTACACCCGCGCCGGTGGCGGTGGATTCGGAGCCGGTCAACGGCGGTGGCGCGACGCCGACCGCGGCACCGGCTGCGCGCCCCGAGGATGCCTGAGGCGCTGGCATGGACGCGGCCCTCGTCTACACATCGGTTGTGCACCAGCGCATTGCGGCGCCGGCGTACCGCTTTCGCTATACGGTGATCGCCGCGCTGTTCGACATTGATCGCCTGGAGGCCACCGCGGCCCGCTGCCGCGCTTTCTCCCTGAATCGTTTCAACCTGTTCAGCCTGCATACCCGCGACCACGGCCCCCGCGACGGTCGCCCCTGGCGGCCCTGGATCGAGTCCCGTCTCGCGGAGCACGGCATTGAGCTCGCGGGCGGCACGATCCACCTGCTCGCGATGCCGCGCGTATTCGGGCACGCGTTCAACCCGCTCAGCGCCTGGTTCGCCTATCACGCGGATGGCGGGTTGCGTGGCGTGTTGCTGGAAGTCCGCAACACCTTCGGCGAGCACCACCACTACCTGCTGCACGAAGGCGGGTGCACCATGACCACGCCGGTACGCCAGGAGAAGGACAAGGCCTTTCATGTATCCCCGTTCATCGACATGGATGCGCGCTACGCCTTCACCATCTCGCCCGCACGGCTGGAACGCGGGGCCACCGTGCGGTTGGCAATCCGCGAGACCCAGGCGGGTTCACCATTCCTGGTCGCAACCCAGCACGGCCGCCTGCGCGACTTTGCCGACCGAACGCTGCTGGCCGCATTGATGAACCAGCCCTGGATGACCCTCAAGGTCCTGCCACTGATTCACTGGCAGGCACTCAAGATCTGGCTGCGCGGCGGACGCTACCACCCGCGCCCTGCGCCGCCGCAAAAGGAGATGCATTGATGTCCGTCGAACAAGGAAGCGCGACGACCGGGTTCGCGACCCGTCGGCACTGGGCCCTGCAACTGATCGCCCGGGCCCTGCGCGGTCTCGAGCAGGGACAATTGACGCTGGTCGGCCCACGCGGGGAACGGGAGGTCGTACAAGGCGAGCAACCCGGACGTGAAGTGATCTGGCACCTCAAGCGGCCCTGGCGGACGCTGCTGCGCATCCTGCGCCACGGCGATCTCGGCTTTGCCGAGGGCTATATTGCGGGGGACTGGAATACGCCGGACCTGAAGGGCCTGCTGCACCTCGCCACCGACAACGAGGCGGCACTGGCCGATCTTGCGGCTCGCCCCGTGGTCCAGCGTCAATTCGACGCCCTGCGCCACTGGTGGCACCGCAACAGCCGCCGCGGCAGTCGTGCCAACATCCGCTTCCACTACGATCTAGGCAACGACTTCTATCGCATGTGGCTGGATCCGAGCATGAGCTACTCCGCGGCCCTGTTCAGCCGCGGCGACGAGGCACTGGAAAGTGCCCAGGAGCGCAAGTACGAGCGCCTGCTGGATCAACTCGACGCCGCCCCCGGGTCCCACATCCTCGAGATCGGGTGCGGCTGGGGCGGCTTTGCCGAACTCGCCGCGCGTCGCGGCCATCAGGTCACAGCCATTACCCTGTCGCAAGAGCAGCTCGACTACGCTCGCGAGCGGATCGAGCGGGCCGGTCTCTCCGACCGTGTCGAACTGCGCCTGCAGGATTACCGGGATCTGCACGGCCAGTTCGATCACGTCGTCTCGATCGAGATGTTCGAGGCGGTCGGACAGCAATGGTGGCCCAGCTTCTTCGAGACCTTGCGTGCCTGCCTGCGCCCAGGCGGGCGCGCCGCACTGCAGGTCATCACCATCGACGAAGCCGCGTTCGAGTATTACCGCAACAACGCCGATTTCATCCAGATGTATGTCTTCCCGGGCGGGATGCTGCCGTCCGTCCCCCGCTTCAACGCCGCCGCCCGCCAGGCGGGCCTCGCGATCGGCGATCAGCAGTTCTTTGGGCAGGACTACGCCGAAACCCTGCGTCGCTGGGATCGCGAGGTGCGTAATGCCGAACCCGTTATCGAGGCCCTGGGATACTCGCCCGACTTCCTCCGCATGTGGCGCTACTACCTCGCCTACTGCGAAGTCGGTTTCGAGCACCAGCGTGTCGACCTGATGCAGGTAGTCCTGGAGCCCCACGACCGGGACGAGCGCGCGCCCCACATGACTTCCCAATAATCCAAGATTCTCAAGACCCCTCCCCACCGATGAGCGCAAACTGGTACCCAATCACCAGTTTATTGGGACACCAGTCACAGGACGGTTCTGGATTCGTCGACTAGAATGCAAATTTCCGGGCTCATGGAAAGCGGGATCCGCCCACCACCCGCCCCGTGTGGTCGAGCCCCGATTGGTCGAGGACCCCAGCCATGCAACAACGCATTCAGTTCCGCGAGGCCAGCTGGCCCGCCGACGCCGAAGCCATCTCCGCCGTCCGACGCGAGGTCTTCATCGACGAACAGGGCGTCCCCGAACCGCTGGAATTCGACGGTCTGGATGTGACCGCATTGCACTGGCTGGCCATCGGCCCCGGCGAAGAACCCATCGGTACCCTGCGCATGCTGCCCTCCGGTCAGATCGGGCGCATGGCCGTGCGCGACCCCTGGCGCGGCCACGGCATCGGCTCGCGGCTGCTCGACTACGCCGTCGAGGCCGCCATCCGCCACGGCTGGCGCGAGGTCTGGCTAAACGCCCAGAACACCCGCCTGGGCTTCTACGCCCAGCACGATTTCTTCATCATCTCCGACACCTTCGAGGACGCCGGCATCCCCCACCGCCGCATGCTCCGCCGCATCCGCCAGCCCCTGGCGCAGGCCAGGTAACCAACACCTGCTCGCGAGTTGCGAGTCCTCCGAAAATACTCGGGACAATGGTCCCGTGCCGAACACCACGCTGTGGGTGAACACGATTGTTGGTACGGCCCCTTCCCGCACAGCCGCTCGAACCGAATCATCCATCTCCATTGACTGCGCATGCGCGTAGATGCGCGATGGGCGGTAGTTGCCTATGCTGAGTAGAGACCCTGCCCGGAGGCGACTGCATGGCCGAACCGACGACCGACCCCGTGATGGAAGATGCCGCCGTGCTGCTCGGGGAGCTGCTGGACCAAACCCGGCGGCGCTTCTGGCTGCATGCGCGCGTGGGACTCCTGGCGGAGTTTCGCGGGCTGGAGCTGGGCTCGTATCTGGCCAACATCGCGCGCCGCCACCGGCATACGGACATCCGCATTCTGGTGGACGACGATCTGGCGCTGCGGGATCGCATCCCTGGACTGGTCGAAACCATCAAGCGTCTGCCCACCGCCGTCACCGTGCGCCGGCTCGATGCCGCCGAGGAGAGCCCCCTGACGCTGACCGCAATCGCTGACCACAGCGGCTGGATGCAGCTGACGCAGGCTGGAGGGCAACGAATCCTTCGGGGGGATGTCGATGATCGTGGGGGCACCCAGCGGGCCGCCCTGGATTTCGAGGCGAACTGGAGTCTCAGCGATGAAGCGATCGAACTGCGCAGGCTCATGGTCTAGGCGCCGCACCCTGCGCATCCTGGCGGGGAGCCTGCTACTGCCCGGACTCTCGACACCCGCGTTGGCCCGCGACCCACAGGCCGAGGTCGCCGTGCTCCCACTGAAAAATCGCCCGGCCGCCGAGATCCTGCCAGAGCTACAGGGCCTGTTCGGGAATGCCGCCACGCTGCGCGCCGATGGGTTCCGCCTCCTGGTTCGCGCCGACGCGCGGACCCTCGTGCAGATCCGCGAGGTCGTGGCCGAACTCGACCACAGCGCCCAGGATCTCGTCCTCTCGGTACGCCGCAGCAGCGAGCGCCCCCGGCAGGAAACCGGTGCAGGGATCGACATCGAGTCCGGCCCGGAAGGCACCCAGGCCCGCGGTACCGCCCGGCGCTGGACCACCACCCGCCACGACGACCAGACCCAGCAGATCCGCCTGCGCGAAGGCACCGAGGCCATCATCCTGGTCGGCGAGACCGAGGCCCACGGCTTCCGCGTATTCGCCGGCCGCGCCGGCTTCGGCATGGAACCCGTCTTTCGCGACACCACCCGCGGCTTTCGCGTGCAACCCCACGCCCAGGCCGACGGCCGCATACGGGTGGATATCTTTCAGCTGCACGAACAGCCGCCCGCCACCCCCATGGGCCGCGTGGAACGCCAGTCCCTCGAATCCTCCATCACCATCGACCCCGGTGCATGGCACGAACTCGCCGGAGTGGGCCGCACCCTCGACCTCGACGAACGCGGTATAGCCTCCCGTCGCACCACCCGCGAACGCGACGCCCTGCACCTCGAAATTCGCGTCGACCACGTGGAATAAACCCAACGACCACTGACTAACAATCGGAGGCGGCCGGACCAATCTGGTTCGCCAACCTTGGCGCATGATACGATTGTTTAAACAGCGTTTATACATTGGACGGATTCAAAATGGCTGAGACAAGACTGAACATTAAACGCTGGGGCAACAATCTGGGGGTGCGGCTGCCTGCAGCCATCGCTCGAGCGGCACATCTGAAAGCCGACCAGTCGGTCATCGTCTCCGTCGAAGGCGACCAGATCGTAATCCGGCCCGAGAAGCACGAGACCATGAGCCTGAAACAACGACTCGAGGGCTTCGATCCGGACCTTCATGGTGGTGAGGCAATGCCCACGGAGAGCGTTGGAAACGAACGATGGTAGGAAAACGCATACCCAAGGACTGGGTACCCAAGCGGCGGGACATCATCTGGATTGACTGTAACCCTCAGGCAGGGCGCGAGATGCGGGACATCCACCCCTTTCTTGTTCTTTCTCCCACCGCATTCAATGCTCGGACCTCCCTGGTCCTGGGTCTGCCAATGACCACTGCGGACTACAACGCCTCCAACCCGTTCGCAGTGGTCGCGGGCACCACTCGGGACGGTAAAACCAGCTACATCCTCTGCCATCAGGTCAAATCCTTCGACTGGCGCCAACGCAACGCCAGACCACATCCGACCGGTACTGTTACCCTGGAGGCGTTGCAGGACGCCTGCGAGATCCTCAACCAGATCCTGGAGCTTTGCCCCTCTCCCCGCTGAACATCGCCCGGTGAAGCCGAATGCCTTTCGGCTTGGGGGTCATTCGGCTTGGGGGTCAGTCATTCGGCTTGGGGGTCAGACCTTGCCTTTTGCCCTCCGGCGCCAGTCCCGGCGACTCGAACAGGCCTGAGCGTCTGGCTGCGGGGGATCGACCTTGTTGTCTTTTGCCTTCCGCTGCGAATCCAGCCAATCGAGTGGCATCGCATCCCACTTTGAGGTGTACTCCGTCCTCAGGGATATGCCGGAGGGACAAGGATGGTCCGACCACTACGCCTGGAGTACCCGTGGGCGCTGTACCACGTCACCGCGCGCGGCGACCGCCGCGGATGGATCTACATGGATGCGGTGGATCATCAGCGATTTCTCGACACCCTGGCTCAAGCCGTACAGCGATATAACTGGGTCCTGTCCGCGTACTGCCTGATGGGCAATCACTATCACCTGCTCGTTGAAACCCCGGACGCGAACCTCTCCCGCGGCATGCAGTGGCTCAATGGCGTCTACACACAGCGGTTCAACCGCAGGCATAGTCGCGTGGGGCACGTTCTCCAGGGCCGGTACAAGGCGATCCTGGTGGAACGCGAGTCCTACCTGCTCGAACTGGCGCGCTACATCGTGCTCAATCCGGTCCGCGCCCATCTCGTCGAACGTCCTGCGGATTGGGAATGGAGCAGTTACACCGCGACGGCCGGGCTGACCAGCGCACCACCGTGGCTGACGACGGATCGCGTACTGGATCAATTCGGACCGAAACCTTCGGCCGCATATCAGCAATTTGTCGCCGAGGGCATCGGCAAAGAATCCCCGTGGAGCCAACTGCAGGCACAGCTTTATCTCGGCTCCGATGATTTCATCGAACGTCAGCTATCACACCGCCAAGGCGAACCCGAGATCGAACATCCCAAAGCACAGCAGCGCCCCACCCCGCCACCCCTCAACGAACTAGCAGCACGGTATCCACGCAACGAGGCCATCCAGCACGCCTACGCCAGCGGCGGGTACACCCTGAAGAACATCGGTGACTACTTCGGCCTGCACCCCTCCCGCATCAGCCGCATCGTAGCGAAAAAGGCAAAAGGCAAGGTCTGACCCCTCTGCCTCACGGACGGGCGCAGTGTCCTCGGGCCGAGATCGTCTACGACCTGTTCCATGTGGTGGCCAAGTATGGCCGCGAGGTCATCGACCGGGTGCGCGTTGACGAGGCGAAGCGTCTGGGCGAGGACCGACAGGCCCGTCGCGTGATCAAGTCCAGCCGCTGGTTGCTGCTGCGTAACCGGGCATCGCTGAACGCCGGCCAGGCGGTCCACCTGGACGAGCTGTTGCAGGCCAACCAGGCGTTGCTGACAGTCTATCTATTACGCGACGAGCTCAAGCGGCTCTGGTTCCAGCGCAGCCCCGAGCGCACATGCCAGGCGTGGCGGCAATGGGTGCAGCAGGCACAGGAGAGTGGCATTCATGCTCTGCAGCGCTTCGCACGCCTGCTGGAGCCCTACCTGCCCGGCATCGTCTCGCGCTGCCGGTATCGGCTGAACACCAGCGTTGTCGAAGGCATCAACAACACCATCAAGGTGATCAAACGCCGCGCCTACGGCTACCGCGACCAGGAATACTTCTTCCTCAAAATCCGCGCCGCGTTCCCCGGTAATGCGCGATGAACCACAAAAAAGCCCCGAACGGGGCCGAAGGTCGTGCATAAAAAACGGGGCCCCTGGGGGCCCCGTAAAACAAGCTGGTGCTTGTTGTTATACCGCTTGTAAGCAGTGCTCGGGCTTAGAAGGACACCCGCAGACCAGCACCAACACCGGTGAAGGAGGTGGAGCTGCTGTCATCGCCCGTCAGCACGTTAGCCGACACTGCGCGGGAGTAGCCAGGGGCGTCATTATCGTAGTCAGAGTACGCGACACCGGCGAAGCCCATCACACGGTTGCTGAAGTTGTGCTTCACGGCAATCGCGGCATAGTCGACGTTACCGGCATCGTCGTTACGGGTGTGCCCCAAGTTCAACACGAAGTCGTTGCGACCCATGGTGTAGGTACCGGACAGGAAGTAGGTGTTGCCTTCACCCTGGGTGTTGCCGTCGCCATCTTCCCACTTGAAGTCGGTCACTTCACCGACCAGGCGGAACGGCCCGGTACGGAAATCGGCACCGATCTTGGTAGCGCGGAAATCACCACCTTCAGTCGTGACGTTGCCTTGGTTGTCAAATTCCCAGGACGGATGCGCCACGTAACCATCAGCGTGGTTATGGGCGATGTACAGTTCGACCGGGTCCAGGTCAAAGTTCAGGCGAGCAGCCAGGGCGCTGTCGCTGTCGTCGGCGTTATCGACGAAGGCCGCAACGTTCAGGCTCACGATCCCGAAGCTGTTGCTGTAGGAAAGACCGTTGTCGAGATAGGAGCCTTCACCAAGGCCACCCAGAGGGGCCAGACGGGCACCGTTGGTACGACCCTGCATGAAGGTCCCGTTCAGCGGATCCTTGCCAGCGGTCACGTACGGGGAAGCCATGCGGCCGGCCTGGATGCGACCGAAGTTGCCTTCGAGACCGACGAACTGGTCACGGGCGCCACGGTTCATGCCCTGGCGGGTATCGACATCCTGCTCGACCTTCAGGAAGGCCTTCAGGCCGTTGCCCAGGTCATGGCTGGCCATCACGCCAATACGGTTCGGGTTGGCACCGTAGAGGCCACCTTCGTCCGCACCACCGACGTAACCACCGTCGTGCATGCGGAAGCCGCTATCGAGATCACCACCGCTGTGGTGGACGATCTGCGTCTGCAGCTGGCCGAACAGGGTGACGTTGGAGTCCGCGGCGGCGAAGGCCGGGACCGCGAAGGCGCCGGCAACGGCGACTGCGAGAATCTGTTTTTTCATGTTGCGTATCTCCCAGGAGAGGTGTTTGGTTCGTTTCTACGCCTGCATCCACGGTCGATGCCGCGAATGACAGGTGTTTTATATACACCACGGTGTCGCATTTCAACCCTTTGTGGCGAAAAAATGTCGATTGCGTTGGAAGTTTGCTCTGCCGCAACCGGGGAAAGGCCGTGGATACGGGCTGAAGGCAAAGCAAGATGCCGCTACAAGCTGTTGAATACATAAGGGAATGGAAAACCCCAACGACGCCGAAAAGCTGTGACGCAAGCCGCATATAAGGGTGTAGTTATATAAAGAAAATGTAGGCCACGAGGCGGCCTCGGGCATGGCATTAGCCACCCGAAACGCTGTTGCATATGCGCGACAAGGGATTGGCACGCACGCATCTCGGAAGCTTTGTTGCGAAAAGCCGACAGCTGAGGGAGAACCGGCGCCTGGGTTGTCGAGGTCGGTGGCCTTGGCTTGTAGGAGGCCAGCCCTCTGGCCGATCAAACGTCAGACCAGCCCCAATCGGCCAGAGGGCTGGCCTCCTACAGGGGGGGTGTGGCAGCGATTGCGCTAATCGAGGCCGAAGGCGCGGCGGGCGAGGCGGCGCTTGACGGGGTCGGCCTGGTCGACCAGGCGCAGGCCGAGGCCGCGTAGTTCGGGGAGACCGGCGGCCTGGGTGCCGAACAGGAGCTTGAAGCCGTCCATCGCGCGTTGCATGAAGGCGTTTTCCGGGCGGCGGGCGCGGGTGTAGGCGCGCAGGACGGTCTCCGCGCCCGGGTCGTGGCGGGCGGGGCCGCGTAACCCGTCGACCAGTGTGCGGGCGTCGGCCAGACCGAGGTTCAGGCCCTGCCCGGCCAGCGGGTGGATGGTGTGGGCGGCGTCGCCGGCCAGTACCACACGGCCGGAGTGGTAGGTCTTGGCGTGCCGGGCGGTGAGCGGGAAGCTGGCGCGCGGGGACGTTGCGGTAATCGCGCCCAGGCATCCATCGGTCTCCTGCTCCAGGGCCGCACAAAAGGCGGCGTCGTCCAGGGCCAGGGTGTCTTCGGCGGCCGGCCATTCGGGCTGCGACCAGACGATGGAGCAGCGCCCGTCCGCCAGCGGCAGGAGCGCGATGATCCGGTCCTCGACGAAGCGCTGCCAGGCGGTGTCCTGGTGCGGGTGCTCGGTGGTGATGGTCGCGACGATGCCGCGCGCATCGTAGTCGTGGCCGGTAAACGGGATACCGACGTAGTCTCGGACACGGGAACGCGCCCCGTCGGCCGCGACCAGCAGGCGGGCCGAGGCGATCGGCTGTCGTTGATCGGCGTACACATCGACCCGGTCGGGGCGGCGGTCGAGGGTTTTCCATTCGGTCTGCGGATACAGGGCAACGCCCGCGGCCTCGAGTTCGGTCCAGAGCACCGACTCGAGCGCGGCGAGTTCGACCGTCCAGCCAAGTGCCGGCACGCCCAGCGCGTCCGCATCGAAGCGGATATGGCCGGGGCCATTGGCGTCCCAGACGTACATGCCGGAGAACGCATGGGCGCGGCGCTGCTCCAGCGCCTCGCGCACGCCCAGTTCGTCCAGAAAGGCCATGGACGCGGAGTTGAGCGTGGCGACCCGCGTGACCGGCGCCGTCTCCGGATCGAACTGGGGCGCGGTGTTGCGCTCCAGGACGCCGACCCGCAGGCCCTGCCGTGCGGCGCCCAGGGCAACCGCCCCGCCGACGGCGCCCGCGCCCACGACCAGCACGTCCAGCGTTTCGTCGTGGCTGTCTTTAGTCATGGCGTGCCCAGCCCGGCTGCGGGTAGATGGGCGAGCGTATGGCGCGGCAGCGGACCTAGCCCCATTGCGGAACGGGCCAGGGCATCGCGTGCCGGGCGCAGGCGATCGACCGCCATCATGCCGGCCCCCAGCCCGTGGCCGCGCAGCCCGGCGGCGTGCAGCAGGCCCCGGGCGAGGAAATCGGTGGCCGCGACCACGCTGCCCACATCCTGTCGCCGATCCTTTGCATAGGCCTCCAGAACGGCCGCCGCACCCGGGTCAGCGGCAAACGCGGGCGTGCCATCGACTTGCCGGCCCGTGCGCAGCGCACCAAGCAGGCCCGCCACGTCGCGCAGCGACAGGTTGAGCCCCTGCCCGGCGACTGGATGCACGGAGTGCGCGGCATTGCCGAGCAGCAGCGCACGCTCGGCGACCGGGTCCGGCGCGTGGACGCGCTCCAGCGGGAAACGCACGACCGGCCCCGCCGGACGCAGGCGCCCGAGTGTCCAGCCAAAGCGGGCCTGCAACTCGCGCAGGCGTTCCGCCTCGCCCTGCTCCAGGCGCTGTTCACAAGTCTGCGGCGGCGCCACCCAGACGACATTCATGCGGCCATCGGCCTGCGGCAGCAGGGCCAGTGGCCCCTCGTCGGTGAAGCGCTCGAAGGCCTGGCCGTTGTGCGGGCGGTCCGGACGCACGTCGAACACCAAAGCATCGGCGTCGTAGCGCAGCCGCTGCACCGGCAACCCTAGGGCCTTGCGGGCCGGGGAGCTCACGCCGTCCGCCGCGAGGATCAGACGGGCGGACCAGGTCGCCTCGCCCTTTGCTCCCTGGATGTGCAGCGTCCGCCGATCGCCCTCGGACGGATCGAGGCCGGCCAGGGTCGAGTCGTAGTGCAGTTCCACGCCGGCCGCGCGGCAGGCCTCGTTCAGCATCGGGTCCAGGGCGGCGGCCGGGACGACCTGCCCGAGCGCGGCGCGTCCGTGGTCGCGCGCGTTCAGGTGGACCCGCCCCAGCCCGCCGCGACGGCTGACCACGATGGATCGGATGGGGGTGGCCTGGTCGGCCACGGAGGACCAGTAGCCGAGGTCGTCCAGCAGCTGGACGGAGCCGGCGGCCAGGGCGTAGCCGCGGGTGTCGGGGCGCGTGGTGCCGGGATTCGGCGCGGCTCCGCGCTCGAACAGGGCCACGGAGTAGCCGGCCCGCGAGAGAGTTGCGGCCGCCAGACTGCCGACCGGGCCGCCGCCGATGATAGCGATGTCGGAGGTTTGGGTGCTCATGTCAGACCGGCAGGCCGTCGTGGGCGGCCGTTCGCGGGCAAGCCCGCTCCCACAAGGGCCGGTCCCGCCGCGCCTTCGTAGGATGCCGATGAGCGCAGCGAATCGCATCCGGGGTGTGGACACGCCCCAGCGAACGGTGCGTTTCGCGGGGCTCAACGCACCCTACGGTTTTAGCGTGGGCCAGGCTTTGGCGGGAGCGAGGACCCGGAGGGGCCGTGACAATCTCCGGACGCTGGCGCAGCGGCGGGGTCCGGTGGCTGTGGAAGGTGATCGCCGCGGCGCTGCGCACCTCGCGATGACGGTACCTGGGGCCACGAACCTTCGTAGGATGCGGATGAGCGCAGCGAATCGCATCAGGGGCGAGGGCACACCCCAGCGATCGGTGCGTTTCGCGGGGCTCAACGCACCCTGCGGTTTTGGGGTTGGCCGGGTTTGGGCGGGAGCGCATGGTCAGGTCCAGCCCGGGAGGTTGCCGGCCATGCAGGCTTCGATGTCGTCCGGGGTCTTGGGGCAGGCGGCGGTGAGGACTTCGTGTCCGTCGCGGGTGACGGCGACGTCGTCCTCGATGCGGATGCCGATGCCGCGCAGGGCCTTTGGGGCCTCGGAGTACGGGCCGAAGTAGAGGCCCGGCTCCACGGTGGTCACCATGCCCGGCTCCAGCAGGCGCCAGGCGTCGCCGACGCGGTAGTCGCCGACGTCGTGCACATCCAGCCCCAGCCAGTGGCCGGTGCGGTGCATATAGAAAGGCCGGTAGGCGTGGTCCTTGAGCAGCTTGTCGAGCCGGCCCTTGAGCACGCCCATATCCTTGAGCCCGCGGGTCAGCTCGCGCACCGCGGCATCGTGCGGGTCGTTCCAGTGGTTGCCCGGGCGGGTCTGCTCGATGGCCGCGTGCTGGGCGGCCAGCACGCACTCGTAGACCTCGCGCTGGGTGTCGCTGAAACGGCCGGAGACCGGGAAGGTGCGGGTGATGTCGGAGGCGTAGCCCTGCACCTCGCAGCCGGCATCGATGAGCAGCAGGTCGCCGTCGTTCAGGACATCGCGGTTCTCGATGTAGTGCAGGATGCAGCCGTTCTCGCCACCGCCGACGATGGAGGGATATGCCGGCTCGGTGCCATGGCGGTGAAACTCGTGCAGCAGCTCGGCCTCGACCATGAACTCGGTCACGCCCGGTCGCGCCGCCTGCATCGCGCGGATATGGGCCTGGCAGGAGATCGCCGCCGCGTGGCGCATCATGCGCAGTTCCGGTGCCTTCTTGAACAGGCGCTGTTCGTGCACGTAGTGCTCGACCGCGACGTATTCATGCGGGGCCCGCACGCCGTTGCGCGCCTTCGCGCGGACCAGGTTGACCCAGCCGAACAGCCGCTGGTCCAGCGCCTCGTCACGCCCGAACGGGGCACACAGCACGCGCCGATTCTCCATCAGGCCCGGCAGGATCTCGTCGATGTCCTCGATCGGGAACGCGCACTCCGCGCCGTAATGTTCCATCGCCCCGTCCGGTCCGGCGCGCCGCCCCTGCCAGGTCTCCTGCGTGGGGTCGCGGTCGCGGCAGAACAGGATGTACTCCCCGGCCTCGCGTCCGGGGACGAACACGGCGACCGCATCCGGCTCCGGGAAGCCCGTCAGATAGAGGAAGTCGCTGTTCTGTCGAAACGGGTAGTCGACATCGCGATTGCGCACCTGCTCGTGCGCCGCGGGCACCACGATGATCGAGTCGCCACCCACGCCGCGCATCAGGCGCTGACGCCGCCGGGCGAACTCGGCCAGGGTGATGGTCGGGGTCTTGCCGGGCAGCGGGGGGCGCGTGGGGGCATTCATTGCATCGGGATCCGTTTCGGGTCGTCCGGGGCGAGCTCGTCGGCGATCAGCAATACACCGACGCGCACATATTCGTTGAGTTCCTCGAAGGCGGCGGCGTTGTCTTCGTCGTCCTCCGGCTCCAGTTCGATGCGCGCAATCTCGGCAAAGTCGCGCAGGATTTCGCTGGCCTCGGCCGAGGGCTTCATCTGCTGTAGCCGGGGCATCTGCCCGAAACCCGAGATAAAGCCGTCGACCCACTCGGACAGGGCCTGGGCACGCGCCTCGATCGGCTCGTCCTCCGGCAGCAGGGGCCCGAAGCCGAGCTCGACGTCGTACAGCTGCGCCAGCAGTGCCCGGCGGATCGCCTCCACCGTCGCGCGGAAGTCGTCCGGCGCGGCATCGGTCAGCGGCAGCGCCTCGCCCAGGCTTTGTTCCAGCGCCTCGACATCCGCGCCGGGGTCCGCGACCACACAGCCGGTGAACAGCCCGTGGGCGGAGGCCGGCGTTTGCGCGAAGCCCATGCGGCGCAGGCCATGCGCGAGCTGCTCGGCCAGCGCGGTCGGGTCGGATTCAAGGCCGCCGCGCGCCTTGGTCGATTCGCCGGTCGGAGCAGCCATCAGAAGGACTCCAGACGGGCTTCGTACGGAAACAGCAGGAAGCGGTAGAGGTCGTCACCGACCTGCAGATGGGTGAACTGCGGCTCGCCCAGCTTGATCGCGCTGGACCCGGTGGCCGACAGCGCATTCAGACCAAAGCGCTTCTCCGCGATCAGGTCCGCCAGCAGCTGCTCCAGATCCGCGCGCGGGATCGCCCCGGTATTGTCCACGATGCGGCAGGGCTTGCCGTTGTGGGCGGTGCCCTCGATCACGGTGGCCTGCGGGTCGGGTTCGGGGGGCTGGGTCATGGGCGCGGCAGTTCCTGAGAAATGATATGCCGCCTATTGTGACCAGCCCGCCATAGGAGTCGCAACAAAGCGCCGTGTCCGCGCGCGTTTGGCCCTGTCGCCGCCGGCAGTCGCGGATGGCAATAGTGAAGGCGCTCCCGCAAAAAGGTCACACAAGTTGACGATTTGCGGGGGGGCCTCCTAGACTCCATGGACTACGTCGCGCGCCGTGCGCGGTCGCCTTCACCGAACCGGGGCCTGTCGCCATGTCGTCCGAGGATTCCAGCCACGATCCCGTCGAGCGCCTCGAGACCGCGATTACGCGGCTGCTCGATGAACATGCCGCCCTGCGCGAGGAGAACAATCTGCTGCACGAGCAGATTCGTCAGCTCAAAAGCGAGCGCGCGGCCTTCAAGGAACGCAACGAACAGGCCCGCCACCGGGTCGAGACGATGATCGCCCGCCTGCGGTCGATGGAGCACAGCGAATGAGCCAGTCCGAACCCGTACGCGTCTCGATCCTGGGCAAGGAATATCAGATCGCCTGCCCACCCGAGGAACGCGCCGACCTGTTCGCCTCCGCCTCCCTGGTCGACGAGCGCATGCGCGAACTGCGCGACACCGGCCGCGTGGTCGGCGCCGAGCGCATTGCCGTGATGGTGGCGCTGAACCTCGCTCACGAGATGCTCGACTGTCAGGAGCAGCTCAAACGTGCCGAGCAGACCGGCCCGGCCCGCATCACCGCCATCGCCGACCGCATCGAACAGTCACTGGGCACGCCCCGCTCCTGAATCCCCCCCACCCCCGCGCCGTAGGATGGGATGAGCCAGGCGAATCCCATCAAGGGTTCCCACGGCGCGGCGAATGGTGCGTTACGGCCGATAGATATCCACCCCGGATGGCGGATCAAAGGTGAACACGGACTCGTCGACCGGCGCATTGCGCTCGCTTCGCTCGAAGTGAATCTCGGTCTCCTGACCAAAGATGTCGCGAAAGGCCATGCGGGTCAGGTCACCATCCGGCGTCAGGTCCAGCTCGAGATGCGTAAAGTCCGCCTGTTCGTTGCGCGGGATCAGTAGCAGGCGCAGGGCCGAGGCATCCCGTACCGGCAGCACATCCATGCGGAAGTGTTCGTCCAGCCGCTCGGGCTGGGTGATCGCCGCGATCGGTGTCGCATCGAAGGCATCCCCCAGCGGGCGCACGGTCGCCTGCGCCAGGTCCGGGTCATAGGTCCACAGGTCCTCGCCATCGGACACGATCGTCTGCGGGAAGGGCTCGGTCACCTCCCAGCGCAAGCGGTTGGGCATGCCCAGCTGCATCGAGCCATCGGACTCCTGCAGCACATAGCCGGTCTCGTCGCGTGCCGTCTGCGTGAACTCGGCCGTAAAGGTCTCCAGCCCCTCGACAAAACGGTCCAGCGCCGCGCGCGCATCCGGCGCCGGGCCGCGCTCGGCCGCCAGCGGTCCAGCGAACAGGAACATCGTCGTCGCGGCCAGGGCGAGCAGCAGGCGGGAAACAAGTCGGACAGTCATGCGGGCTCCAGTTGCATGTTTACGATGATCCTGCGCCCGGTCGCTTAACCGGGCGTGAATGCCACAACAGAAAGGTCGAGCCGGATCACAGGATCCGGTACATGGACCCGGCCGAGCGTTAGGGAAACACTGATTAATGTACACACTCGCGTTGGCACCCCAGGTTTTCCGAGACAAGGCGCGTCGCGCAGCGGGTAGTGGTTCTACCTGCAAGCGGCGCAACGCAGGATCGGGGAACCTGGGGTGCCAACCCCGAAGGGGCTCGGCCGCTTTTGCGCGCGCACGGCGTTGCGGCTCCCTTGTGCAGAATGACTGCACGGCAGTCACCGCGCCTTGTTCGCACGCAAAAGCGACTCGAGCGCGAGCGTGTACATTGATCAGTGTTTCCCTAGTCGTTCGGCCCCGGGACCAGGACCTCGCGATTGCCATTGGACTGCACCGGGCTGACCAGCCCGGCGGCCTCCATGTCCTCGACCATGCGCGCGGCACGGTTGTAGCCGATCTTCAGGCGGCGCTGGATGAACGAGATCGAGGCCTTGCGCGTCTCGATCACGATCTGCACGGCCTGGTCGTAAAGCGGGTCGGTCTCCGTCTCGCCATCGCCCGGTGCCTCCAGCCCCGGGATCGCGGCGGCCCCGGCCTCCGGCTCGTCGAGGATCGCCTCGTTGTAGTTCGGCTCGCCGGTAGATTTCAGGTACTCCACCACCTGATGGACCTCGTTGTCGCCGACGAAGGCACCATGCACGCGCTCCGGCATCGCCTTGCCCGGCGGCAGGTAGAGCATGTCGCCGTGGCCCAGCAGGTGCTCGGCCCCCATCTGGTCGAGGATGGTGCGCGAGTCCACGCGCGAGGAGACCTGGAAGGCGATACGGCTGGGGATGTTCGCCTTGATCAGGCCGGTGATCACGTCCACCGACGGGCGCTGGGTGGCCAGGATCAGGTGGATGCCGGCGGCGCGTGCCTTCTGCGCCAGGCGTGCGATCAACTCCTCCACCTTCTTGCCCACCACCATCATCATGTCGGCGAACTCGTCGACCACGATCACGATGAACGGCAACGGCTCCAGATCCGGCGCCTCGGTCTCGGTCAGCGCCTCCTCCGGCTTGAACAGCGGATCCTTCAGCGGCTCGCCGGCGGCCTCGGCATCGCGCACCTTTTTGTTGAAGCCGCCGATGTTGCGCACGCCCATCGCGGACATCAGCTTGTAGCGCCGCTCCATCTCCGCCACCGCCCAGCGCAGGGCGTTGGAGGCATCCTTCATGTCGGTCACGACCTCGCACAGAAGGTGCGGGATGCCGTCGTACACCGACAGCTCCAGCATCTTCGGGTCGATCAGGATCAAGCGCACGTCGTCCGGCGTGGACTTGTACAGCAGCGACAGCAGCATCGCGTTCACGCCGACCGACTTACCCGAGCCGGTCGTCCCGGCCACCAGCAGGTGCGGCATCTTCGCCAGATCCGCCATCACCGGGCCACCGCCGATGTCCTTGCCGAGCGCCATGGTCAGCGGCGACTTGTTCGCGTCGAACAGCTCCGAGCGCAGGATCTCCGAGAGCGCCACGATCTCGCGGTTCTCGTTCGGGATCTCCAGGCCCACGGTGGACTTGCCCGGGATCACCTCGACGATGCGCACCGCCATCACCGACAGCGAGCGCGCCAGATCGGTGGACAGCCCCGAGATGCGCGAGGCCTTGACCCCGGCGGCCGGCTGCAGCTCGAAGCGCGTGATCACCGGGCCCGGCTGCACCGCGACCACCTCGACCTCCACGCCAAAGTCCTTCAGCTTCAGCTCGACCAGGCGCGAGAGTGCCTGCAGCGACTCCTCCGAGAAGCCATCCGGCGGGGGTGGCGCCTCGTCCAGCAGGGACAGCGGCGGACGCGGATCGGCCCCGGACCCTTCGGTGAACAGCGGGACCTGCTTTTCCTTCTGTACGCGCGGGCTGGGCGCGGGCGCCTCGATGCGCGGCTCCACGCGCGAGGGCGCGCGCTTCTCGGTGCGCTTGCGCTCCTTTTCCACCCGCGTCTCGCGCTCGGCCCGCTCGCGCGCGCCGATGCGGCGATCCCGGGCCGAATCCAGCTGAGCGCGAAGCCGCTCGAAGCCACGGATGGTCAACTGACCCAGCCGGTCCATCAGCAGGAACCAGGACAGGCCCGTGAACAGCGTCACCCCGGCCAGGAACAGCGCCAGCAGCACCAGCGTCGCCCCGACCAGGCTCAGCCCGGCCACGGCCCAGCCGGCGAACAGGTCTCCGAGGATGCCGCCCGCGTGCACCGGCATCCCGCCGGGAAGCAGGTGCAGCGCGGCCAGCGCCGCGCCCGAGATCAGTGCCACAATCAGCGCGACCCCGCGCACGGTCAGTTCCATCGGGCTGGCGATCCGCGCCTCGCGGCGATGCCGGAACAGCCACCAGCCGATGCCGCCGACCGCCAGCGGAATCAGGTAGGCCAGATAGCCCAGCAGGTGAAACGCGATGTCCGCAAACCAGGCGCCGGTGGTGCCACCCAGGTTGCGCAGGCTCTCGCCATCGCCGGTGGTGGACCAGGCCGCATCGCCCGGGTGATAGCTCACCAGGGCGACCAGCAGATAAAGCGCCAGCATGCCGAAGATCAGCAGCGCACCCTCGCGCAGCCCGCGCAGCAACTGCCCGCTCAGGCTGGGTGCCGCAGCCGGCTCTGCCGTCTTCCTGCCCTTGCCCCTGGATTTGGCCTTGCTTGCGGCCATGCGCTCCCCATTGTGTTCGGCCCGCGACACGGGCATTGCGAATCATCGCGCAGTTTACCGATTAAGACGTCGTTCGTGGGGGCCGATCTCCCTCCCTGCGAAACGGGTCCGGATCGGCCGACCAGATCCAGCCCTCGCGGCCCGCCAGCGCCGCCTCATCCGCGGTCGGCGCGACTGCGTGTCCGGCCAGGAAATCGACCCCGGCCAGCACGCACAGCGCCGCATCCAGCGTATCGTCGGTGGCGACACTCAGGTCTGGCACGGGCCCCTCGAAGGCCTCGGGCAGCCGGGCCCGGACATCGACACGGGTATCCCAGCCACGGACCCTGCGCAGGGCGGCCGGATACACCTCGATCGCAGCTGAATCGGCAACCGGCCCAGCAACCCGGGGCAGCGGAAGCGCCCGTCCGCTCTGGTCGCGCAGCGCTTGCAGCAGATTGACCGCCGCCAGCGCAGTGCGCGCGATGAAGTTCGCCCCCACCTCCAGCGGGCGCTTGCCGAGGCGCTCCCGAATCACCCGGTCGGTATGGCGGTGGAACATCGCATCCGCGTCCGCCGTAATGCCCGCACCGGCCTGGTGCCCCGACAGTTCCCGCGCCAGGGCGCTGGGCCAGCCGAGCGGGGCATCCAGGCACAGCAGAACGGGTCCCGGCGTATCCATCCAGCCGGCCACGATCGCGGCCGCCGGCTCGCTCGGGTGCGCGCGGCGGGCTTCCTCCAGGCGCAAGTCGTCGCCGGACCAGCGGGCACAGGCCAGCCCGGTCTTGCGCGGCTGGGTGGCACAGTCGACGCCGATGATGCGGATGGGGTTGCTCACGGACACCGGCCCCAGACCGCGAACACCGGGTCGGCATAATCCAGGCGCCCGGCATAAGGGTCGTCCGGCGGGCGCGGCAGGCCGCGCAGCGAGAGCGTGGAAAGGTCGTCGAACCCTGCGCGCAGGAACAAATCGAGCACCAGCCCCATACGCTCGAAGTCATACAACGGCTCCCAGACCGCAATCGCCTTGGTCGGGAAGCAGCGATCGGAGAACGTCACCACGAACACCCCACCCGGGCGCAGAAGCTCGCGCACCGAGGCGAATACCGCCTGTGGATGCGTCAGGTACTCCACCGAGGCGGTACACACGACCGCGTCGAAACTCGCGGGCGGCAGAGGAATCGCCGGCTGTCGGTTCAGGTCGTGCACCAGAGCCTGATCCAGGGTCTCGTTGGCGGCCAGCTCCTCGTGGTTCATGCCCAGCCCGGTAACTGCCCCCGGGGACTGCAGGCGGTCCAGATGCGATGCCCAACTGCTCATCAGGTCCAGCACCCGCGCACCCTGCGGGATCAGCGTGGCGTACAGCTCCGCGATCCGGGCACGGGCCGTGGCGTCCAGGTGATGCACCATGCGCGGCCCTGCGTAGAACTCGCGATCAGGCGCGGGATCCTCGCGCTCGCAGGCATCTCCGGACCAGAAGTCCGTCGGCCGCCCGTGCCAGCGCGCCTGCATCCCTGGGCCGCGCGCGGTCAGCATCTGGGTAACGTCCACCACCCGATCGTCGTCGCGCCCCTGCTCGCGGCACGCCAGCACCCGGGCGCGCAGCTGCAGGTCCACGCCCGCCAGCGGATGGTTCAGGTCCGCGACGAGCCGCGCGTCCTCCAGCGCGCCAACGCGGAACAGCTCGCGGTCGCCGGCCTCGACGCCGGCATGGCCGGCGATGAACGCACGCGGATAGAAACGCCCGGCCCGGGGTTCCACCACCCGATGCCGGCGCAGGCGGCGATTGAACGCCGCTGGCGGCAGTTCGACCTCCCCGGCCGGGTCCCACCCCGGGACCAAAGGTGCCCCCGGAACGTCTACTGCCTCGCCGACATCCACGCCGGCCAGCTGCGACCCGATGGCGTCCGGCCAGACGTCGTGCGCCGGCATCAGCCACGGCAGGAACAGGCACTCGCGATGCCGCGCCTCGGCACTGCTCCAGTCCAGGGTAAAACCGACATCCAGCGCCGGGCGCGGCGTACCCATGGCCGTTGGCGCGCGTTCCGGGCAGGCAAAGGGGTCGTACATGGATCCGTGTTTCCCTCGCGACATTCCGGGTATGGTACGGCGAACAGGACTGCGTTTCGTCTGCAGCCGCTGCCAGGATCAGCGGCATGGGTCTGGGCACCCGGCAGGCGTTGCTGAGATACTCGACACAATCAGGCAAGTGAATCAGACAACCAGGGGTCACCCAATGGCCGAAACATTTCTGGTAGCCATCGTCGATCAGGACCGCGAGGATCTGGCGCTGGCGATCGCCGCCGAGGAAGGCAGCATGGACGGCACGGTGATGCATGGCTCGGGGCTCGGCTTTCCGGACCACATGACCTTTCTCGGCGTGACCTACCAGGGCCGCGAGTCGGTCTGCATCTGGGAGCTGGACGAGCAACGCGCCGAGCGCATCGCCCGCCGCCTGAACCTGGAACTGGACCTGCTGCAGCCGTACAACGGTCTGGCCTTCACGCTGGATGCCCAGGCCCTGGCGGGCATGCAGTTCGTCGGTGGCCCTGCCCAACCCTAAGGAAACACTGATCAATGTACACGCTCGCGTTGGTACCCCAGGTTTTCCGAGACCAGGCGCGGTGCGCAGCCGGTAGTGGTTCTACCGGCAAGGGCCGCAACGCAGGATCGGGGAACCTGGGGTACCAACCCCACAAGCCATTGAATGCAAGGGCTCGGCCGCTTTTGCGCGCGCACGGCGTTGCGGCTCCCTTGTGCAGAATGACTGCACGGCAGTCACCGCGCCTTGTTCGCACGCAAAAGCGACTCGAGCGCGAGCGTGTACATTAATCAGTGTTTCCCTAATCTCCTGCGCGAGGAACGCCATGCAATTCGTACTGCTCGCCGCCGTGGTCCCGCGCAACCGGGCCGACCGCGCCATCGAGACCGTCCGCCGCGAGGGCGCGGCCGGCCTGACGCTGCTGGAGGGACAGGGTATTGCCCAGTTGCGCCGCTCACCGATCATGGACCTGAAGGACTCCGCGGCCCGCAACGTGCTGCTGATGGTCCTGGAGGCCAGCCTCGCCGAACGACTGCTGAAACGCCTGGACGAAGAACTCGCGCTGAGCGAGGTGGGGAACGGCTTCGCATTCACCCTGCCGATCAAGGACATCGCCGGGATCAAGCCGGAGCAGATCGAGCACCTGCGCAAGACACTGGAGCAGGGTTCACCGTAGAGGCCTCTACTCGGTACACAGGATTCCGAGTAGCGCTACCTCTTCTTCGGGGCACTACGCCCGCGCAGTGCCCGCCACCAGCCGTACCACGGCAGGGTGAGCCCGTCGCCCCCGGCCCCGTGGCGCAGGAAGGCCAAACCCGCCTGCGTAACCTGCCCGGCCTCGTCGACCTCGCGCACGATCAGGTCCGCGGACCCGAAACTCACCCGGTCGCCCACGATCGGGTCCCCCGGGAGTTCCTGCGCCAGGTATTCGCCGATGGTCCGCTGCGCGTCCACGCCATCGCAGGACACCCCGTACATCTCGCACAAATCGGCCAGCGGCTTCTCCGGATGCAGCGGCAGTTCGCCGAAGAACTCCGAGTCTTCGTGGTCGGGGATGCGCGGGCTGGCGAACAGGCGATCCAGCAACGGCACATGCTCCGGCACGACGAAGATGTAGACATAGTCCCCCGGCGTCAGATGCCCGGCCTGCTGATAGCGCACCGAACGCCCCTCGCGCACCACCAGCGACGGGCGCGCCCAGCGTGGCAGGCGTGCCCCGCGCAGCACCGGGCTGTCCTCGATCACGCGATATACCGCCAACTCGTGCCGGGGACTGCCGGGGAGTTCGAGTTGCACACGCTCGACAGGGCCCATCTCCGGCGGCACCACCAGCCCGAGCCGCTCGGCCACCGGGCGAATCGTCCAGCCCTGCACCAGTAGCGAGACCAGCACCATCATGAACACGATATTGAAGAACACCTCTCCGCCCTCGACCCCGGCCACCATCGGCAGGATCGCCAGCAGGATCGACACCGCCCCGCGCAGGCCCACCCAGGAGACGAACGCGGTGCTGCGCCAGTCCTGGCGAAAGGGCAGCAGGCACAACCAAACCGCCAGCGGCCGCGCCACCAGGATCAGCACCAGGCCCAGCGCCAGGGCCGGCAACGCCAGCGACGGAAACTCCGAGGGTGTGGCCAGCAGCCCCAGGATCAGGAACATGCTGATCTGCGCCAGCCAGGTCAGCCCCTGCTGCTGTCGGTGCAGCTTCGCCGCGCCCCGCATCTTGCGGTTGCCCGCCACGATGCCCGCCACATAGGCGGCCAGGAACCCGCTGCCCCCCAGCCACCCGGCCAGCGCGAACAGGCTGACCGCGCCGGCCATTACCGCGATGGGATAAAGCCCCTCCTCCAGCGGCAGGCGGTTGACCAGTTCCACCAGCAGATAGCCACCCACCACACCCAGCAGGAGGCCCAGCCCCATCTGCCACAGGAATTCCGTGGCGAACAGCGTAGCCAGACCGCCGGCCGTGGTGCCGGACAGGATCCACTCGATGAAGACCACGGTCAGGAAGATCGCCATTGGGTCGTTGGAGCCCGACTCCACTTCCAGGATGGAGCGTACGCGGCGGTTGATCTTCACCCCGCCCACCCGCAGCAGGAAGAACACCGCCGCGGCATCCGTGGAACTGATCAGGGCCCCCAACAGCAGCGCATAGCCCCAGGGCAGATCCAGCAACCAGTGGGCGGCCGCGCCCAGCAACAGCGTGGTCAGGGCGACCCCGACCGTGGCCAGCACGATGGCCGGGCCCGCCGCCCGGCGCAGGGTTCGCAGCCGGGTGCCAAAGCCGGAGTCGAACAGGATCACGGCCAGCGCAAGGCTGCCGATCAGGAACGCGGTATTGGGGTCATCGAACTCGAGCCCGAGGCCGTCTTCGCCGGCGAGCAGGCCGATGCCCAGGAACACGAGCAACAGCGGTGCACCCAGCCGGAACGACAGCGCCGACGTCAGCACCGAGACCACGATCAGCCCGGCGCCAATCAGGATCAGCGGAAAAATCCAGTCCATCAAATCCCTTTATTTCTTTCGGACCCACATGCGGGCCATCATCGCATGATCATCCTGTAACCGACCTCCAGGGGGCGCCCCCGGACAAGAATCAGCCGCTCTCAATGCGCTCGACGAGTCCTTGCACTTGCCTCGGCCCCGGCCACGGAATACTGTATTTATGAACAGTTATCCGTGGAGTACACCCGCCGTGTCCCTGACCGCGCGCCAGCAGGCCATCCTCGACTACATCACCGAGACCGTCGCCACCCAGGGCACGGCCCCGACGCGCAGCGAGATCGCCCGTGCCTTTGGCTTTCGCTCGCCCTATGCAGCCGAATGCCACTTGAAGGCCCTGGAGAAAAAGGGCGCGATCGAGCTGGTGGGCGGGGCCGCGCGCGGTATCCGCCTGGCCGGTGCGCATGCGGCCCGCCCGGCCGAACTGCCTCTGGTCGGGCGCGTAGCCGCCGGCTCGCCGATCCTCGCCACCGAGCATATCGAACGCCACTACCGGATCGACGACAGCCTGTTCCGGGCCCGCCCGGACTACCTGCTGCGCGTGCATGGCGAGAGCATGCGCGACGCCGGCATCCTCGATGGCGACCTGCTGGCCGTCCGCCAGACCCCGGAGGCCCGCCCCGGCCAGATCGTCGTGGCCCGCATCGAGGACGAGGTGACGGTCAAGCGCTTCGAGCAGGACGGTGCCCGCGTGCGCCTGCTGCCGGAGAACCCCGACTTCGCCCCGATCGAGATCGACCTGGAGCGCCAGGAGCTGGCGATCGAGGGTATCGGGGTCGGCGTACTGCGCGATCTTGAAGCGCAGGGCTAAGCCCGTGCCCGGCATTGATGCCCTGCTCGATCATCCGGCGTTGTGGCGCGGGCGCAGCGCAGTCCCTGCCGCGAATGCCCCGGTCTGGCCGAGTGGTCACCCGGCGCTGGACCGGGTCTTGGGGGGCGGCTGGCCGCGCGGCCAGCTGATCGAACTCCTGGGCGCCCCCTTTGGCTGTGGCGAGACCCGTCTGCTGGTCCCCATGCTCGCGGCCTGCGGTCGCGAGGGGTACTGGATCGCACTGCTGGCGCCGCCCGCCACGCCCTGGCTGCCGGGCTGGCAGCCGCTTGGCATCCCACCGGAACGGTTGCTGCTGATCCGCACCGAACACGACCGCGACACCCTCTGGGCCGGCGAACAATGCCTGCGCGACCCGGCCTTCGGGGTCCTACTGGCCTGGCTGGGCGGCCCGGTGGAAACCGCGTTGTTGCGTCGGCTGCGCCTGGCCGCGGCCGAAAGCCAGGCCTGCGCCATCCTGTACCGCCCGCCGCGCGCCGCGGAGCAGCCCTCCCCGGCCCATCAGCGCCTGCGCTGGCAGCCCGCCACCGACGGCCTCGAACTGAACTGCCTGAAGGGCATCGGCGACTGGGCCCGTTCCGGCCAGGCCCTGCACATCCCGGTGCCCTGAGATGGGCCATCCGGAGCGACCACAAGCCGTCCCGCACCCGCGTGCCTCGCGCCCGGCCCGCGCATGGCACCAGGCAGCACTGATTCCGCCCTCGATTGCACCCTCGGAGCATCCAGCGGAGTCCGGCCCTGCCCCACGGATCGGACCACGCTCAGCAAACGAACAGTGGATGGCGGTCGAGCTGCCGCACCTGGCGCTGGAGACCCTGGCGCGTACCGAGCCGGACCGTTCACGGCTGACCGAACGCCCCCTGCTGGTGGTCGAGGCCGGCGCCGCTCCACGCGTGCATGCCGCTAATCGCGCCGCGCGCCGCACCGGGGCCCGACCGGGCATGGCGCTGGCCGATGCCCTTGCCATCCTCGACACCCCGGAACTCGTCGAGCACGACCCGCAGGCCCAGACCGCGCAGATCGCCATGCTGGCCGGCGTGCTGCTGCAGTTCTCCGATCACGTGCACCCGGAGCCGGAGGCCCGGCGCATCCTGCTGGAGGTCGGCCGCAGCCGGCGCCTGTTCGGCGGGCTCGCCGCCCTGCGGGAACGGGTGCGGGGCACCCTGGAGGGACTGGGCTTCCACCCGCGCATCGGCCTGGCACGCAGTCCGGCCGCCGCTCGCCTGCTGGCCACCCTGCGTAATCCCGCGATCCCCGAAGATAGCGAGGCCCTGCGCCGCACCCTGTCACCGGTCCCGCTGGAGACCCTGCCGCTCTCCGCCGCGACCCGGGAGGGCCTGCGGGCCATCGGCCTGCGCCAGCTCGGCGACCTGCTGCGGCTGGCGCGCCCCGAACTCGCGCGCCGCCACGGCCCGGAGTTGCTGACACTGCTGGATCGGCTGCTGGGGCGGCGCACGGAGACCCTGCCGCGCTTCGACCCGCCCCCGGAACTGGACCTGTCGCTGCGCCTGGAACACGAGATTCATGCGACCGGGGCCCTGGCCTTCCCGCTCAAGCGCCTGCTGCGCCAGGCCGAGGCCCAGCTGCGCGGCCTGAACCGCAGCCTGCAGGGGATGACGCTGGAGCTGAAACACCGTGAGGCGCATGCGCGGATTACCGCTACCCGAATGGCCCCTACCCGAATAACGCTGGAACGCGGCGATCCCGGTATCCGTGCGGAGGACTGGCTGCCCCTGTGGCAGACCCGGCTGGAACGCGAGGTCCTGCCCGCCCCGGTCATCGGCCTGCGCCTGCGGGCCACGCGGCTGCTCGACCCGCCCGCGCAGGGCGCCAGCCTGCTGGCCGAGACCCCGGGCCACCCGCCGCCGGACGCGCAGTTGCCGGCCGTGCTAGCCCGTCTGAGCGCGCGTCTGGGCGAGCAGGCGATCGTCCGGCTGACCGCGAGTGGCATCCCTCGCCCCGAGGTCGCCCAGGGCGCGCGACACGATCTCGACGCGGCGGCCTCGCCTCCGCCGCCGACACCCGCGCAAGTGATTTGCGGCACGGCGCTCTGGCTACAGGACCCACGGCCGATCCCGCCCCCGCTGCATACGCACGGGCTGGGCCGACTGGAGGATGGCTGGTGGGACCGCGGGCAGGATGTGCGCCGCGATTACGCGGTCACGTGCGACCGGCAGGGTCGCAGGCTGTGGCTGTACCGCTGCCTGCGCAGCGGCCAGTGGTTCCGGCAGGGGTACTGGGGGTAGCGCGCCAGTACGGCGCGCTCGGGTCAACGATCAGACGCGGTAGTACTCGCGATACCACTCGACAAAGCGGGCGATACCGTCTTCCACCGCGGTCGCGGGGGCATAGCCCACGTCCTCGCGCAGGGCCTCGACATCGGCGTAGGTGTCCGGCACATCGCCCGGCTGCAGGGGCAGGAGGTTTTTCTCGGCCTTCTTGCCCAGGCAGTCTTCCAGCACCTCGATGTAGCGCATCAGCTCCACCGGCTCGTGGTTGCCGATGTTGTACAGCCGGTAGGGTGCCGCACTCGTCGCCGAATCGGGCTCGGCCCCGGTCCACGCAGGATTGGCCCGTGCCGGACGATCCAGCGCGCGGATCACGCCCTCGACGATGTCGTCGATGTAGGTGAAGTCACGGCGGTGGTGGCCGTAGTTGAAGACGTCGATCGGCTCGCCCGCCAGGATCTTCTTCGTGAACAGGAACAGCGCCATGTCCGGTCGGCCCCAGGGGCCGTAGACGGTAAAGAAGCGCAGGCCCGTCACCGGGAGCTGGTAAAGGTGCGCATAGGTATGCGCCATCAGCTCGTTGGCCTTCTTGCTCGCCGCGTAGAGGCTCAGCGGGTGGTCGACGTTGTCGTGTACCGAGAACGGCATCGTGGTGTTGGCGCCGTAGACGGAGCTGGAGCTGGCGTAGACCAGGTGCTCCACACCGTTGTGCCGGCAGCCCTCCAGGATGTTGCCGAAGCCGACCAGGTTGGTGTCGACATAGGCCGCCGGGTTCTCCAGCGAGTAGCGCACCCCGGCCTGAGCCGCCAGGTTGACCACCCGCTCCGGGCGATGCTCGCGAAACACCCGCTCCATCGCCGCGCGGTCGGCGATGTCCTCGCGGACCTCGGTATAGCTCGGGTGGTCCTGCGTGCGCGCCAGGCGTGCCTCTTTCAGCGAGACATCGTAGTAGTCGTTGAGGTTGTCGACGCCGATGACCTCGTCGCCCCGCTCCAGCAGGCGCAGGGAGAGGGCGCTGCCAATAAAACCGGCGCTGCCGGTGACCAGGATTCTCATGGACGGATCATATGCCTTATGCCGATGTTAAGCCGATGGGGCCGGGGCAACCCACCGTAGGAGGCCAGCCCTCTGGCCGATGGGGGCCGGGCCTGGCTCCCCATCGCTCAGGGGGCTGAGCTCCTACAGCGAGAGACGGGCTGAACATATGCTAGCCCCGATCGTCGGGCAGGGTGATGTTCAACTCCAGCACCTCGCAGTCGCCCTCGCGGTCGACGTTCATCTGCACGGCGTCGTCGTTGACCTTCACGTACTTGCGGATGACCTGCAGCAGTTCCTGCTGCATCGCGGGCAGATAATCCGGCCCGCCCCGGGCCGCACGTTCGCGCGCCACGATGATCTGCAGGCGTTCCTTGGCAACACTGGCGCTTTTCTGCCGCGGCTGGCGGAAGTAGTCGAAGATGCCCATGGTCAGCCCCCGAACAGGCGTCCGAAGAAGCCCTTCTTCGGTACATCGACAAAGCGAAGCGGGCGCTCCTCGCCCAGGAAGCGATCCACTGCATCCTGGTAGGCCTGACCGGCGTCGGATTCCTCGTCCAGCACCACGGGCTGGCCGGCATTCGAGGCGTTCAGCACGGCCTGCGACTCGGGGATCACACCCAGCAGGTCGATGGCCAGGATCTCACCCACGTCCTCGATACTGAGCATCTCGCCGCGCGCGGCGCGCTCCGCGGCATAGCGGGTCAGCAGCAGGCGCCCCTGGATCGGCTCGCCGCCCTGTTCCACCTGCCGGGTCTTGCTGGCGAGGATGCCGAGGATGCGGTCGGAGTCGCGCACCGAGGAGACCTCGGGGTTGGTGACCACGATGGCCTCGTCAGCAAAGTAGGCCGCCATCAGCGCGCCCCGCTCGATCCCCGCCGGGCTGTCGCAGATGATGTACTCGAAGTCCTCGGACAGCTCGTTCAGCACGCGCTCCACACCGTCCTGCGTCAGGGCGTCCTTGTCGCGCGTCTGCGAGGCCGGGAGGATGTACAGGTTGTCTGCGCGCTTGTCGCGGATCAGCGCCTGTTTCAGGTTGGCGTCGCCATTGATCACGTTGACAAAGTCATACACCACGCGGCGCTCGCAGCCCATGATCAGATCCAGGTTGCGCAGGCCGACGTCAAAATCGATCACGGCCGTCTTGTGGCCGCGCAGGGCCAGACCGGTGGCGATCGCGGCAGAGGTGGTGGTCTTGCCGACCCCGCCCTTGCCCGAGGTAATCACTACGATGCGTGCCATGGTGGCTGCTTCTCCTTGGTCGTCGCGCGATGACGTATACAGGACCGAGCGCCCTCTACGCCGCTCGCTCAGATTTCAGCGATCTTGAGGCTTTCGCCCGCGAGTGTCACCAGCCGGTTCTCGCCGCGCTCGGACTCGGCGATATCCTCGGCCACCCGGTAATGTCCCGCGATAGACAAAAGCTCTGCATCCAGTCGCCGGCAGAAGATCCGAGCCGTCTCCAGGCCCCGCACGCCGGCGAGTGCCCGCCCGCGCAGAGGACCCAGCACATGGATGTGGCCATCCGCGAGCAGTTCAGCACCGGCGGACACCGCCCCGGTCACCAGCAGGTCGCCGCCGCGGGCGTAGATCTGCTGCCCGGAACGGACAGGACGATCCACCACGCGGGTCGCGCTGTGGACCGCGGGGGCGGCCTCGGCCAACCTGTCCGCGGATTTCTTGCCCTTCTTGCTCGGCGCCGGCTCCGGGGGCTCGCCTTCATCCAGGGGCACCTCGCCACTGGGCGCGCCACCGCGGCCACCCAGTTGCAGCACGGGCAACACATCGAATAGCTCGGAATAGCTCTGCAGACGCTCGGCGACCTCGCCGGCATGCAGGCCGATCAGCTTGAAGCCCTCGGCGCGCACCTGCTCGATGGTCGCCTGCAGGTCGCTCTCGGGGGCCTCGGCCACCGGCTCGAGGTCCAGCACGATGGGCATGTCGCGCATCAGATCCGGGGCCTGTTCCCGGTGTGCGATCAGCTGCTCGCCGAGCTGCCGGGGGTCGGTCTGGAACACCCGCAGCACCGACACCAGCATCATGCGCCCTTTCAGTTCAATGGTCTGGACGGGACTCGGCGTAGCGCTCATGCGTGCGTAGGGCCCTGCTGTGAGATCGGCGATCGGGAAACTCGGCCTCCAACGCGCGTCGGAAGACCGGAAAGATGCGCGCTTTATAGCGCGGACGGGGAAAGCACAGCAAGGGAGTGCCACCGAAATCGGCGGCGGATCGGTGTTTCCTTAAGATCGTGGCGGACCCGGGATCAGCGTATTGGTGCGCCGCGCATAGTCCGCATAGCCCGGCCGCGAGGCATGCAGACGTTTTTCCAGTAACGTGACGCCCGACACACGCAGGATCAGCACGATCATCAGGATCGCCGAGGGCACCGCCCACCAGCCCCCGACGGCCAGCGCGAGCAAGCCGTAGCCCACCCAGACGACGATCTCGCCGAAGTAGTTCGGGTGGCGGCTGTAGCGCCACAAGCCCTGGTCCATGACCTCGCCCCGCCGTGCAGGGTCGGCCCGGAAGCGCGCCATCTGTGCGTCCGCGACCGATTCATACAGCGTGCCCAGCGCCCAGACGGCCGCGCCCAGGGCGGCCAGCGGCCACCAGACACTCACGGCATTCGTCACCGCCAGCATCGGCAGGCCGATTACGGCCACCAGCGCACCCTGCAGCCAGAAGATCGTGACCAGGCTGCGCGCGGCGAACCCTCGTTCCGACAGCCCCTCGCGCATGTCGGTATAGCGCCCGTCCTCGCCGTGACCCCAGTTGCGCCAGGTAATGAACAGCGACAGCCGCAGCCCCCACAGCAGCACCGGGATCACGATCCAGAGGCCCTGCGCCGGCCAGCCCGCAAGCCCCCACCAGACCAGCGTCACGACCACGAAGCCCAGGCCCCAGAAGCGGTCGACCAGGCTGGCATCGTGGCGCCAGACGCTGCCGGCCCAGACCAGGGTCATCAGGACCATGCTGGCCAGAAGCCCCCAGAGAAACGCCATCAGTGTCTCCATCGCGATCAGTCTCCCGGCCGTTCGAACAGCACATGGGAGACGAACCACTCGTCCCCGCCGCTGTAGTCGAACAGCTCCGCGCAGGCCATGTAGAAGATCCGCCAGCGCTGGAACCAGAGTGCCGCCTGCTGTGCACCATAGGCCGTCTCGAACAGGGGCATCAGCGTGTCGCGGGCACGATCCTGGCGGGCCAGCCAGGCGTTGAGCGTGCGGGCATAGTGCTGCCCACCGACGCGCCACTGGCGGATCACACGCAGGTCCTCCTGGAAGTGCCGCGCGAGGTCGTCCGACGGCATCAGGCCGTCGCGGAAGAAGTGCCGCCCCATCCAGTCATGCTCGCCCTCGGACTCGAACACATACGCGTGTTCGCGATGGGCGAACACATGCATGAAGAAGCGCCCGCCGGGATTGAGCCACCCGGCAATGCGCCGCAGCAGTTCCGGCCAGTTGCGCATGTGCTCGAACATTTCGATCGAAACCGCCCGGTCAAAGCCCGGCGACGGTGGGGCGAACGTGTTCATGTCTGCGGTCAGGACCTCGAGATTGGCAAGCCCGAGGGCATCGCGCCGGGCCTCGATAAAGGCCCGCTGGGTATTGGAGTTGGAGACGGCGGTGATCCGTGCGCCGGGGTACTGCTCGGCCATCCACAGCGACAGCGACCCCCAGCCGCAGCCCAGCTCGAGCACCCGCTGGCCGTCGGCAATCCCCGCGCGCTCGCAGGTCAGGCGCAACATCGCGACCTCGGCCGCCTCCAGGGTGTCGACACCCTCCGGCCACCAGGCGCTGGAGTACTTGAGGCGCGGGCCCAGGCAATGCTCGAAGTAAGCGGTGGGGATCTCGTAGTGCTGCTCGTTGGCAATATCGGTGGACAGGGCAACGGGAGAAGCGCGCATGGATTCGATCAGGGCGTAGCGCCGCTCCATGGTCTCCTCGGCCGTGCCGGAGACCTCTGCCAGGCGCTCCGCCAGCAGCAGGCGGATCCCCGCACGCACCAGCATATCCGGCACGCGTCCCTGCTCCGCCCACTCCATCATCCGCTGCATGCCGCATCTCCCCTTGAGTGCAACATGGACCCCGGGAAGTGTGACCGGTTCCCGCGATTCAACGCCTACGCATCGCTGCGACGGTCTCCGTAGCCACCGCCGCCGGGTGTGCGTATCTCGATCGCATCCCCTGGCTGTACATGGCGGCGATCGCAGGCGGACATCGGTTCGCGCGTGCCGTCGGCGCGCAGGATCGCATCCTCCCCCGGCGCACCCGGCCCGCCACCGGCGATCCCGAACGGCGGCACCCGGCGACGGTTGGACAACAGCACGACCTCCATCGCCTGGTCGAACCCGAGCCGGCGGATCACCCCATCACCGCCCGGATAATGCCCCTGCCCCCCTGAGCCGCGGCGGTAGGCGAAGCGCTCCACCCGCACCGGGAAGCGGCTCTCCAGCACCTCGGGGTCGGTCAGCCGCGAGTTGGTCATGTGGGTCTGCACCGCGCTGGCCCCGGCGTAACCCGGCCCCGCGCCGGCCCCGCCGGCGATCGTCTCGTAGTACTGGTAGTCGGCATTGCCGAAGGTCAGGTTGTTCATCGTGCCCTGGGCCGCCGCCTGCACCCCCAGCGCCCCGAACAGGGCATCGGTGACCACCTGCGAGGTCTCGACATTGCCGGCCACCACCGCGGCGGGCGGCGCCGGGTTCAGCAGGCCGTCCTCCGGAATGACCAGGTCGACCGGCGTCAGGCAGCCATCGTTCAGCGGGATCGCATCCTCCAGCAGGGTACGCAGTACATACAGCACCGCCGCGCGCACGATGGAGCTCGGCGCGTTGAAGTTGTCCCCGCGTACCGCGCTGGTACCGGTGAAGTCGATGCGCAGGCGCCGGTCGGCGGGATCGGGGGCGACCTGTACCCGCACCTCGGCGCCGTTGTCCATCGCATACGCGAACGTGCCGGCCTCGAGCTGCGGGATCAGCCTTTCCACCGCCTCGGCCGCGTTGTCCAGCACGTGGCCCATATAGGCTGTCACCATGGCCGCGCCGTACTCATCCAGGAGCCGGCCCAGCTCCTCCAGTCCCTTGCGGTTGGCCGCGACCTGGGCCTCGAGATCGGCGAGGTTCTGATCGGGGTTGCGCGTCGGCCACGGCCCCTCGCCCAGCAGCGCGCGCATGCGGTCGCTGTCGAATACCCCGTCGCGCACCAGCCGGGTGGGCGGGATCAGCACGCCCTCCTCCTCAAGGCATGTGGAGAACGCGGGCATGGAACCCGGCGTTATGCCGCCGACATCGGCGTGATGCCCGCGCGAGGCGACGAAGAACGCGGGGGCACCGGCCGCTGCAGACGGGTCTTCGGTTACCTGTTCGTCGCCATCCAGGAACACCGGCGTGACCACGGTGATGTCCGGCAGGTGGGTGCCGCCGTTGTAGGGGTCGTTCAGCACGAAGGCATCGCCCGGGCGCAGGTCGCCGTCGAACGCCTTCACCACCGCGCGCACGCTGGCCCCCATGGAGCCGAGATGAACGGGCATGTGCGGGGCATTGGCGACCAGACGGCCCTCGGTGTCGAACAGTGCACAGGAGAAATCCAGGCGCTCCTTGATGTTCACCGAGTGCGCGGTGTTGCGCAGGGTGAAGCCCATCTGGTCGGCGATCGCCATGAAGCGGTTGTTGAACACCTCCAGCAGGATCGGATCGCGCGGGACGGCCTCGGGGTTTGCTGGCGCCGTACCCGGACGCCGCGCGCTGCCCCGCTCGCGATCCAGCCGCAGGGTCCCGTCCGCCTCGATGCACCCCGCCCAGCCGGGCTCCAGCACCAGCGTCGCGGTCGGCTCGATCACGATGGCCGGACCGGCCAGGGTCATGCCGGGCTGCAGGGACTCGCGCCGGTACAGCGGCACATGGCGGTGTTCGCCGTCGATGACCATCGCGACCGTATCCGCCTCCGGCGCAGGCCCTCGGGTCACCGCTGCCGCCATGCGCTCCGGTGCGGTCTCCCTCGGGGCGGCGATCGCCTCGGCCGTCGCGATCGCCACCACCAGCTCACGATCCGGCGGGGCAAAGCCGTAGCGCGCGCGGTAGGCCTCGGCAAAGGCCGCCATCAACGCCGCGGGCTCGCCCGCCGGGACCTCCAGCGCGGTGTCCGAACCGGCCAGGCGCAGGTGCAGCCGCCGCTCGATGCGCATGTCCTCCGCCGCCACACCCTGCTCCGCCAGCGCGGCGCGGGCGGCCTCGGCCTGTTCCGCCAGGGCAGACTCGATCGCCCCGGCATGCGGCTCGTCCAGCGGCCATTCCAGGCTGCGTTCGCGCAGGGCGCGCAACTCGCCCAGCCCCATGCCGTAGGCGGACAGCACGCCACCGAGCGGATGAAACAGGATATGCCGCATGCCCAGCTGCTCCGCCACGCGGCAGGCGTGCTGCCCCCCGGCGCCACCGAAACAGACCAGCGCATAACGCGAGACGTCATGCCCGCGCTGCACCGATATGGTCTTGATCGCCTGGGCCATATGCTCCACCGCGATCTGCAGCGCCCCCTCGGCCAGGCCCTCCGGAGTCGCGGGCTCTCCGGTGGCGGCCGCCACCTCGGCCGCCAGCTCCGCGAACTGTCGGCGCACTGGTTCCGGATCCAGCGGGCGGTCGCGATCCGGCCCGAACACCGCCGGGAAGTACTCCGGGCGCAGCCGCCCCAGCAGCAGGTTGCAGTCGGTGACGGTCAACGGCCCGCCCTGGCCATAGCAGGCGGGTCCGGGCTGGGCGCCGGCGGACTCCGGCCCCACCCGCAGACGGATGCCATCGAAGCGGCAGATCGATCCGCCCCCGGCCGCGACCGTATGGATATCGAGCATGGGCACACGCAGCCGCGCACCGGCCACCTCGCTCTCCTGGCGCCGCTCCAGCGCCCCCGCCAGATGCGCGACATCGGTGGAGGTGCCCCCCATGTCGAAGGTGATCAGGCGTTCGAAGCCGAGCGGACCGGCGGTCTTGAGTGCCCCGACGATCCCCCCGGCCGGCCCCGACAGGATCGCGTCGCGACCGCGAAACCGCGCCGCGTCCACCAGCCCGCCATGCGACTGCATGAACCGCAGGGGCACACGGCCCAGCTCGCCCGCCACCTGTTCGACATAACGGCGCAGCACCGGCGAGAGATAGGCGTCGACCACCGTGGTTTCGCCGCGCGGGACCAGCTTGATCAGCGGGCTGGTCGCGTGGCTGGTCGCGACCTCGGTGAACCCCAGTTCGCGCGCCAGCGAGGCGATCGCCTGCTCGTGTGCCGGGTAGCGATAGCCATGCAGACAGACGATGGCCACGCAGTGGATGCCGTCTGCCAGCGCCGCCTGCAGCCGCGGCCTCAGCGCGTCCAGATCGACCGGGATGAGGACCTCGCCGGCCGCATTCACCCGCTCGCGCACCGGCTCCACCCGCGCGTAGACCGGGGACGGCAGGCGGATCTCGCGGGCGAACAGCTCGGGGCGCGCCTGATGGCCGATCGCCAGCGCATCCTCCAGCCCCTTGGTGATCACCAGGAGCGTGGGCTCCCCCTTGCGCTCGAGCAGGGCGTTGGTGGCCACGGTCGTGCCCATGCGCACCTCGTGTACCACGCCCTCCGGAATGGGTGCATCGGCCGGGAGCTCCAGCAGATCGCGAATACCCTGCACGGCCGCATCGCGGTAGGCCTCCGGGTTCTCCGACAGCAGTTTGCGGGTGTGCAGGCGCCCCGCCGGATCACGTGCGACCAGGTCGGTGAACGTCCCGCCCCGGTCCACCCAGAAATGCCAGTCTTTCGCCGCTGTGGCTTGAGTCATGTCCACCGCTCTGGTTTGATCGCCCGAACTCGCGCCCCGTGACCCGGTCGCAGGCTCGTAATTCACGGGCCTTAAACAAAGGAATTATCGCGCATGGACCCCATTACCCACGCCAGTCTCGGCGCCGTGATCGGCGGCCTCACCCTCGGCTCCCGCCTGGGGCGCAAGGCCGTGGTACTGGGCGCCGGTGTCGCGCTGCTGCCCGACCTGGACGCGTTCATAGCTTACGGGGACGCGGTATCGGAGTTCATCCACCACCGGGGCTTTACGCACTCCTGGCTGGTGCAGTTGCTGGTGGCCACCGGCGTCGCGGGGCTGCTCGCCAAGGTCCCGGCAACGCGGGAAATCGGCTTTGGCCGCTGGTGGCTGTTCTTCTTCCTGATCTGGGCCACCCACTCGCTGAACGACCTGCTGACCACCTACGGCACCCAGGTACTCTGGCCATTGCCAGTCGGCCCCCTGTCCACGGGCTCGATCTTCGTGATCGCCCCGTTCTACACCCTGCCGCTGCTGGTCGCGGCGATCGGCGCGCTGTTCTACCGCTTCGCCCCGCGCCTGCTGGTCGCCGGGCTCGTACTCTCGACCGTCTATGCCGGCTCCGGCCTGGCATTGAAGGCCTGGATCGACCACCGCATCCAGCCCGTGCTGGCGGCGATGGAGCTGGAAGAGCAACCGCGAATGGTCCAGCCGACCCCGTTCAACCTGCTGCTGTGGCGTGTCACCGTGATCAACGGCGACGAGTTCCTGGATGCCTGGGTCGGCATCTTCGACGACCCGATCCGACCCGACTTCGAACGCTTCGAGCGCGGTGACCCGGAACTGCGCGAGGCCGCGCTGGCGCTGGAAGACGGGCAGCGCCTGCAGTGGTTCTCCGGCGACTTCCTGCGCTTTCATCGCACCGCGCATGACGAGGGCCCCGACCGGCTCGTGGTCACCGACATCCGCCTGGGGGTCCCCGGCTTCTTCCCGTTCGGCTTCGAGATCGCGGAGGAGCGCAACGGCGACTGGGAGCCCATCACCTCGCGCCAGGTCGGCGAACTCCCCCGGCGCGACAGCCTCGACGCCCTCGGCGGCATGCTGCAGCGGATTGTCGATCCCGAGGGCGCGCCCTGCATTATGGACCTGGGCGATCCGGCCTACGCGATCACCGAGCCGCCCCCGCGCTGCCGCATGGGTGGCCGCACATCGCCTCCCGCCGGGGGCGCGCACGACATGCCGTGAGCCAGGACGAAGCCATGACGCCCGGGGTGCCCGGCCCGCCACCGGCCTGCGGGCTGTGCGGCCGGTCGATGGACGACCTGACGCGGCATCACCTGATCCCGCGCAAGCAGCACCGCCGCAAGCGCATCCGGCGCCTGTTCAGTCGGAGCGAGCGCGAACAGCGAATCCTCTGGGTCTGCCGCCCCTGCCACGACCACATCCACAAGCACTTTGACGAGCAGACCCTGGCCGAGCGCCTGAACACCGCGGAGGCACTGCTCGCCGAGCCGGTCGTGCAGGACTTCGTCGTCTGGATCGCGCGCCACCCGCCCGGCTTCAAGCCGCGCAGCTAGGGAGACGCTGATTTAATCGCACGTCCGCGTTGGTGCCCCCTGTTTTCCGAGACAAGGCGCGTCGCGCAGCGGGTAGTGGTTCTACCCGCAAGCGGCGCAACGCAGGATCGGGGAACAGGGGGCACCAACCCCACAAGCCATTGAACGCAGGGGCTCGGCCGCTTTTGCGCGCGCACAGCGTTGCGGTTCCCTTGTGCAGAATGACTGCACGGCAGTCACCGCGCCTTGTTCGCACGCAAAAGCGACTCGAGCGCGGACGTGCGATTAAATCAGCGTCTCCCTAAAGCAGCTGGATCTTAGAGCTCCCGCAGCCCCAGCACGTCCTGCATGTCGTACAGGCCGTGACCGGCGCCGGCCAGCCATACCGCCGCACGCACCGCACCCGAGGCGAAGATCCCGCGGCTGGAGGCCTTGTGGGTGATCTCGATGCGTTCCCCCTCGCCGGCGAACAGCGCAGTGTGTTCGCCCACGATGTCGCCGGCACGCACGGTCGCAAACCCGATGGTGCGCCGGTCACGCGCCCCGGTCTGGCCCTCACGGCCATAGACGGCGTCGTGCTCCAGATCGCGCCCCAGGACCTCGGCCACCACCCGGCCGAGCTTCAGGGCAGTACCCGAGGGTGCATCCACCTTGTGCCGGTGGTGCGCCTCAAGGATCTCGACGTCCACGCTGTCGCCCAGGGCGCGGGCGGCCAGCTCGACCAGCTTGAAGGTCAGATTCACCCCGACGCTCATGTTCGGCGCATAGACGATGCGCATCGCCCCGGCCGCGTCACGCAGCCGCTGCTCCTGCGCGGCATCCAGGCCCGTGGTGCCGATCACCAGCGCCTTGCCGTGCGCACGGCACAACTCCAGGTGCTGCATGGTCGCCGCGGGGCTGGTGAAGTCGATCAGCACGTCGAAGTCATCGGCCACCGTCGCCAGGTCCTCGACCAGCTGGACCGAGGCCGCCGACCCCACGGACGTACCGAGGCGCTCGCTGCCCGGCCGCTCGCTCGCCGCCCCCAGCGTGCCTTCGGGGTGATCCTCGACGGCCTGCACCAGGTTTTGCCCCATGCGCCCGGCGGCGCCTGCCACTGCCACTCGAATCATTGCCGTGTTTCCTTTTTTCTGTGCACTTTCAGCCCGCGAAGACTACGGAAGATCCCGGGCATACGCGAGGAAGACCCCGTGGCCACCAGATTCGAACTCCAGCCAGATCAGCGGCAGGTCCGGGAAGGCCTCCTCCACCGCGGGCTGGCTGTTGCCGACCTCGACGATCAGGGCGCCGTCCTCCGTCAGATGGCGGCGCGCATCGGCCAGGATGCGGCGCACGATGTCGAGGCCGTCCGAGCCCGCGGCCAGGCCCAGTTCGGGCTCGTGGCGGTACTCTTGCGGCAGCTCGGCCATGTCGCGGGCATCGACATAGGGCGGATTGCTCACGATGAGGTCGTAGCGATCCTCCGGCCCCAGCGCATCGAAGACATCGGAGTGCCGAATCTGCACGCGGTCGCCAACGTCATGGCGCTCGATGTTGCGCACCGCGACGGCCAGCGCCGGTTCGGAGACATCGCTCAGATCGACCTGTGCCTGCGGCAAGGCCAGCGCCGTGGCGATGCCGATGCAGCCGCCCCCCGTGCACAAATCCAGCACCCGCTCGACCGAATCGGCCTCGATCCATGGCTCGAAGCCGACCGCGATCAACTCCGCCAGGGGCGAGCGCGGCACCAGCACGTGTTCGTCGACAAAGAACGGCAGCCCGGCAAACCAGGCCTCGCCGGTCAGATAGGCCGCTGGCTTGCGCGTCTCGATGCGCGTGCGCAGCACCGCAATCACCCGCGTGCGTTCGGCCTCGCTCAGGTTCGACGACCACCAGCTCTCGGGCAGATCCAGCGGCAGATGCAGCGTATGCAGCACCAACCAGGCGGCCTCGTCGAAGGCGTTGTCCGTCCCGTGGCCGAAGCTCAGCCCGGCCGCGCGAAACTGGCTCGCGCCAAAGCGGATGAAGTCGCGCAGCGTGCGCAGTCCTGTGGTGGATTCCATTTGGGCCTTTCCCATTGGCGTGGGGGCCGTCATCATACCGGCTCGCTTCCGTCCCGTGCGCCCGAACCGAGTATTCCGATGAGTGCCCTAGACCCCTGGCTGGCCCGAGCTTCCCACCTGCTGCCGCAGCATGCGCTGTCGCGGGTTGTGCACCGCCTGGCCCGCATCGAGAGCCCGCGTGTCCAGCCGCTGCTGCGCTGGTTCGTGCGCCAGTACGGGTTGAACATGGACGAGGCGGCGGAGCCCGACATCGCGGCCTACCCCAGCTTCAATGCCCTGTTCACGCGGGCGCTGCGCGAGGACGCCCGCCCCCTGGCGGGTGACGACAACACGGTCGTCAGCCCCGCCGATTCGCGGGTCAGCGCGGCTGGGCGCATCGAGGCCGGCCAGATCTTTCAGGCCAAGGGCCACCACTACACGGTGCGGGAGCTCCTGGGCGGTGAGGAAGACCTTGCCGAACCGTTTCGGCATGGCCATTTCGTGACGCTCTACCTGTCGCCACGGCATTATCACCGGCTGCACATGCCGCTGACCGGCACGCTGACCCACATGCTGCATGTGCCCGGTCGGCTGTTCTCCGTCGCACCGCGCATCGTGCGCCACGTACCGCGCCTGTATGCCCGCAACGAGCGCGTGGTGGCCTGCTTCGACACGCATTTCGGGCCGATGGCCGTCGCCCTGATCGGGGCCCAGAACGTCGGCTCGATCGAGACGGTATGGGCGGGCGAGGTGACGCCACCGGCCGGACAGCCCTACAGCTGCAGCGAATACCCGGATCGCGAGATCACGCTCGAGCGCGGGGCCGAGATGGGGCGCTTCAACCTCGGCTCGTCGGTGGTGCTGCTGTTGCCGGATCATCCGCTGGAGCTGGGCGCGCACCTGACGCCGGAGACCGAGGTGCAGGTTCGCGGCGCCCTCGGCCGTTTCTACTAGCCTCCGCCTCCCGGCCGGTTTCCGCACCAGTGCCTTACTATGCAACCCCGCCTGTGGTCAGTTGCCAGCGCCGTTGAGGCTGGGCCTGGTTCGGCATCCGGGGTTTACGTGCCTTCGGTCCGCATACTGCCGTGCGCTCACTCGCGAGCGCGCCGCGAGGTACTTTCTTGCTTGCCCAAGAAAGTACCCAAAGAAGGGCACCCGGATTCCGCCCGGGAACCTTGCTCCAGGGCCCTCGGGCCGGCGGCGCTGAAACTCGCTACGCCTTCCGGCTTCTCTCAGACAGTCAGCGCCCCGTGTCTATTTTGAATCGTCCGGCCCGAGGACCCTTCCGCAAGGGGCTTCATACGGGGGGATAAGGTCAAGACAACGGCTGGCCTGACGTTCGTGCCAATGGATGGAGGCAAGGTGTCCCGACATCCTGGGCACGCGCGGCCTGCGGCCCTGGCGTGCCGCGCCCGCCAGCGGGCGCCAGACCCCATCGTAGGATGTGATGAGCGCAGCGAATCGCATCAGGGTTGCCCCAACGTCGGAACGGTGCGTTTCGCTGCGCTCAACCGCACCCTACAGCGCGGGACTTTTGGCAGGCGCTGGAGCGCCTTCTGTTTTGACCTACCCTCCCGATATGAGCCCCTTGTGGAGGGCGTGACAGGCCGGACGATTCATAATAGACACGGGGCGCTGACTGTCTGAGCGCAGCGAGTTTCAGCGCCGCCGGCCTGGCGCGTCCGGAGCAAGGTTCCCGGGCGAATCCCGGGCGTGTTTCTTGGTTACTTCTTTGCACGAGCAAAGAAGCCCGTTTTTGATTAACAACGGGCGCGGCGCGCTCGCGAGTGAGCGCTTGGCGGGCGGCGGACCGAAACCACCGTAAACACTGAAAGACGAACCAGGCCCAGCCTGAACGGCGCAGGGCGCGACGAAGCGCGATCAGTCGTGGGCGGCGGCGGGCGGCAGCTGGATGAAGTGCTCGCGGTAGACGCGGAGTTCGTCGATGGAGTCGCGGATGTCCTGCAACGCCTGGTGCGAGGCGTTCTTCTGCAGCTTCGAGAGCACGTCGGGGGCCCAGCGCCGGGCCAGCTCCTTGAGCGTGGAGACGTCCAGGTTGCGGTAGTGGAAATAGGCCTCCAGCTGCGGCATCAGACGCGCCATGAAACGTCGATCCTGGCAGATCGAGTTCCCGCACATCGGCGAGGCCCCTTTCGGCACATAGTCGGACAGGAAATCGATGGTCTCGCGTTCGGCGGCGGCCGCATCCGTACTACTGTGGCGGATGCGCTCGATCAGACCGGAGGCCCCATGCGTGCGCCGATTCCATTCGTCCATCGCATCCAGCACGTCGGCGGGCTGGTAGATCGCAAGGACCGGGCCCTCCGCCAGGATGTTCAGTTCCTTGTCGGTGACGATGGTCGCCACCTCGATGATCCGGTCGTTCTGGGGATCCAGGCCGGTCATCTCGAGATCGATCCAGATCAGGTTTTCGGCGCTCGCTGCCATGCCCGCTCCTTTCCTGTGCGCTCGAAGTCTATCATCATGGTCCGGGACGACGTTGTCCGTTTTGCTCACATGCAACACGGCCAAGGTCTCGGGGACCATGCGGTCCCGCCGGATCCATTCCCCACAAAGGAGGGAATCATGCGACTGATCATCTCAAGCCTTGCGGCCCTGGGCCTTGGTTTTTCCCTGGGCACCGCCCAGGCCGACGACATCCAGAAGGGCAAGAACCTGCATCAGGACAACTGCATCAGCTGTCATGCCGACATGGTCGGTGGCGATGGTACCGACCTGTACACGCGCGACAACCGGATCGTCGGCGACTATGACCACCTGGTCCGGCAGGTAAACAACTGCAACGCACAACTGGGCACCAACTGGTTCGACGACGAGATCGAGGCGGTGGTGGCCTATCTGAACGCGGAGTACTACCAGTTCGATGAGTGATCTGAAGACCAAGCACTGCCAGGCCTGCGAAGGCTTCACCGAGCCGATGTCGCGCGAGGACGCCGAGCGCGGCCTCGGCCAGCTGGACAGCCACTGGGGCATCGACGAGGCCGGCCGCAGCATCCAGCGAAGCTTCAAGTTCAAGAACTTTCACGAGACGATGGCGTTCGTGAACGCGGTGGCCTGGATCGCCCATGTAGAGGACCACCACCCGGACATGGCCGTGGGCTACAACCGCTGCTCGGTGCAGTTCTCGACACACGCGGTGGGCGGTCTGACAGAAAACGACTTGATCTGCGCCGCCCGTATCGATGCGCTCTTTGACTAGTCTGCCAACCGGCAAGACCCCGGCACCGGCCGGTTCGGACTCTTGAGTCCGACCGGCCGGGTTCACGCCCGCCACAATCAGATGGCCGATATCGCGGTGCCGGAGGACGCGGAGCCGCGCCGAATCCGACTGCACCGCCGCCAGAAGGATCTCGCCTGTGGTGATCGCGTGGAGATGGACGCAGCGGGGGAACAGATTCAGCGACGCCTGCCCCGGGACAACACCCTGGTGCGCCAGGACGGCTTTGGTCGGCGCAAGGTCATCGCGGCGAACATCGACACCGTCTGGATCGTGATCGCGCCCTCCCCGATGCCGGCGCGCTTCCTGATCGACCGGTTCCTGGTCGCGGTGTACAACCTCCCCGCACGGCCACGGATCCTGGTGAACAAGCAGGACGCGGGACCCGCCAACACGGGGGACTGGCTGGCCCCTTACGCTCACCTGGACCTTGACCCCCTGCATGTCAGCGCCCGCAGTGGGTACGGGCTGTCCGCCCTCGCCGAGGCCGCCCGGGGGCATACCAACATCCTGATCGGACAGTCCGGGGTGGGCAAATCCTCGCTGATCGCCGCGCTGCTGGAGCGCCACGGCAGCGGTGATATCAAGCTTCCGGAAACGGGAGATCTCGCGGTGTCCGGCGAGGGCCGCCACACGACGGTCACGGCACAGTGGTATTCATTGACAGGGGGTGGCGCCTGGATCGACTCGCCGGGCGTGCGCGACTTTACGCCGGAACTGGAATCCATCGATGCGCTGGTGCGCGGGTTTCCGGATATCGAAGCGCTTGCCGACAATTGCCGATTTCGCAATTGTCGGCACCAGTCCGAACCCGGCTGCGCGGCAAGGGAGGCCGTCGATCAAGGCACTCTGCCCGTGGCACGGCTCGAGGCCTGGACCGCCCTACTGGGGACGCTGGAGAAACGCTAGGGGAAGGCGACTAGAACGTCAGCCCCATCTCCACGCCGACCACCGACGACGAAGAGTCGCGAGTACTCTCGAAATCGAGGCGATCGGACATCCAGTCGCTTGAGGTGTTCAGCGAGTAGTCGTCGTAATACAGGCTCAGCGACAACTCGGACTGATTCTGCAGGCGCAGGCGACTGTCGAGGCTGAGATACCCCGCGCTGCGACCCAACTCGCGATGACGGCCCCCGTAGCCGAAGCCGAGGGCATCGTCTCCACTCGTCAGTGACTGGCGCACGCCGACACGGAACTGGCTGTCAAAGCGGCCAGACCCGGACGCAAAGGTGGGGCCGAAGCTGAGGTCGGTGAAATAGGCCGTGGATTCAGTCTCCGGGCCCAGGTCCGACCAGCCCGGACGAGTCTCCATACCAACCCCCAGGTTCAAGCCATAACCAAAGCCCGCGCCCAGCTGCTGGTGGTAAGCCCCTTCCACCTCGAACAGGCGGCTGGAGAGGACGCCCATGCCGGTCTCGTCACCCGGAAGGCCACCAGTGGTCTCGGTGCGCAGCGTCAGTTGATAGCGCCAGTCGCGACTCGCCGAGGCGGGTTCCGGATCGGTCATCGGCAGGACGTTGGGCGCGGAGCGGGCAGAGCCACCGATCGGCTCCATGCCCACCGGGTCCACCACGGTCCCGCTCTCGGATTCGTACTCGGCTTCTTCATCGACGCGATCCGGCCCACCAAGCGTCGACTCGGTGCTGGTGGGGGTATACGTCAGGGAATAGCGATCGTCGGCATGCGCCACACTGGTGGCGGCCACTCCGAACAAGACGGCCAGTGCCAGCGCGACCGGCACACGCGCAGGCGCCAGCTGCGGGCTGTTGCCCCGCGCTGCTTGCCTGGCTTCACCGTGATGATTCCGTCGCGTCACGCCGTATCGTCCGTGTTGTGTTGTCTCGATCAGCCCGGGGGCCAGCTCAGCGCGCGACCGCCCAGTACGTGCATGTGTACATGGTAGACCGTTTGCCCGCCGTCTTGGTTGCAGTTCATCACGGTTCGATAACCGTTTTCCGCAAATCCGCGATCGCGTGCAATCTGTGCCGCCACGTGCGCCATGTGCCCAATCACCGGGGCCGTCTCGGCGGTCAGTTCGTTCAGGGTGGCGATGTGCTGTTTCGGGATCACCAGCACATGCGTCGGGGCCTGAGGATTCAGGTCTTCAAAGGCCAGGACCTGGTCGTCCTCGAACACGACCTTCGCCGGGATCTCCCCCGCGACGATCTTACAAAAGATGCAGTCAGCCATCATGTTCTCCTAAACGACGCGCGGGTTTATATCAGGAAACGGTAATGCATTCAATGCATCCCGAAAACCTGATCCCGATCAGTAATCGCGGCGCCCCGACAAGGCATGCGCCAGGGTCCCCGCATCGATGTACTCGAGCTCGCCCCCGGTCGGCACGCCCTGCGCGATGCGCGTAGCGCGAATGCCGTGGCGCGCCGCCATTTCCGCGAGGTAGTGCGCGGTGACCTCGCCCTCGACCGAGGTATTGGTCGCCAGGATCAGCTCGCGTACGCCCTCTTCCTGCAAGCGCGTCTCCAGCTGATCCAGCCCCAGCTCTTCGGGACCAATGCCATCCAGCGGCGACAACCGCCCGAGCAACACGTGGAAACGGCCGGCAAAGTCGGTCGCCGACTCGATGGCCATCACATCGCCCGGGCTCTCGACCACGCAGATCACGCCCGGGTCGCGCTCGGGATCCGCGCAGCGAGGACATACCTCTGCGGTAGTCAGCGTGCGGCACACTTGGCAGTGCCCGACGCGCTCGACCGCCTGATCGACGGCCCGTGCCAACCGGCGCGCACCGTCGCGGTCGCGCTCCAGCAGGTGCAGCGCCATACGCCGCGCGGACTTGGCACCGACACCCGGCAGGCAGCGCAGCGCCTGCACCAGTTCGTCGAGTTCAGCGTCCATCGCGCGCAGCGCCGGTTCCGATCCAGGGAGACGCGATCAGAACGGCAGCTTCATCCCGGCCGGCAGGCCCATACCTTCGGTCAGGCTGCCCATGCGCTCCTGGGTGGTGGACTCGACCTTCTGCACGGCGTCATTGATGGCCGCGGCCACCAGGTCCTCGATCATGTCGCGGTCGTCCTCCAGCAGGCTGGGGTCGATCTTGACCCGGCGCACCGCGTACTTGCCGGTCATGAGCACACTCACAAGACCGCCGCCTGCCTGGCCCTCGATCTCCATTTCGGCCAGCTCCGCCTGCATCTTCTGCATGTCTTCCTGCATCTTCTGGGCCTGCTTCATCAGGCCACCCATGCCACCTTTCATCATGATTTCGCTCTCCTGCCCTGCGCCTTGCGCAGGGGTTATCGTTCAATCGATTGCGACGCGGACGGCTCGTCACCCGCGCGGTCCTCGCGAATGCGTACCGTGCCCAGTTCGGCCCCGAAGGCCTCGCCCAGGGCCTGCACCACCGGATCCTCGCGCATCGCCGTTTCGGCGCTAGCCTGACGTTCCGCTGCGTCTGCTGCAAGCCGTGCAGCGGGCGTGGCCTGCGAGGGTTGTGTCTGGTCGACAATCTCCAGCCGCACCGAGTGCCCGAGGCGTTTCTCCAGGGCCTCCTTCAGGCGCGTTCGGGTTCGATCCGTATAAAGCGTACCCGGGGCTACGGCGATCACGACGCTTTCGTCATCCAGTTGCTGCAATTCGCCATGCAGCGCGAGTTCGCGCACCGTGCCGGTCGGCAGACCTTCGGCAAAGCGATGCCAGTCAAAGGGCCCGGAATCCGGCTCCGGGGGCATGACAGGCTTGGCATCCCGGGGTGGCGGCGCAGACTCGGCCGGCCCGGTATCCGGGCCGGGATCCGGCTCGCGCACCCGCTCCTGAACCCGCTCGCGCGGCGGCTCCGGGATGGGGGGCGGAGCCGACCGCGCCGTGGTGTCGGGCCGGGCCGTGGCCGAACCCGCACTCGGGCCAGCTTGCGGTGCGGCCGGGGCCCCGCCCTGGCGCTCGACGGGCACGACCCCTTCGCCGGGCCCTTCCGGCCGAAAGGCCAGCAGACGCAACAGGGTCATCTCCACGCCCATCTGCGCATCCGGCGCCCAGGGCAGATCGCGGGCTCCATGGATCAGGATCTGGTAGGTCAGCTGCAGGGTTTCCGGATCCACCCGAGCTGCGGTCTCGCGCGCCCAGCGTTCGGCGGCATCGTCACCGTCCGCGCCGGCGGCACTACGAACCAGCTGCTCCACGGCCACGCGATGCACCAGGGCCGCCAGCTCGTCCAGCAGGCGGGACCAGTCAGGCCCCAGCCCCGTAAGCTCCTGCAGACCCTGCATCAAGCCCGGACCATCACCGGAAAACGCCGCGTCCAGCAGGCCGGTCAGGCGGGTTCGCGGCAGCAGGCCCAGCATGTCGCAGGCATCGGACTCGGTCAGGCGATCGCCGCCGTAGGCGATGGCCTGGTCAGTCAGGCTCAGCGCGTCGCGCATGGAACCCTCGGCCGCCTCGCCCAGGCGCAGCAGCGCGCCCGGTTCGGCCTGCAAGCCTTCGGCCTCGAGGATGCGCGTCAGGTGCTCGGCGATCAGCGCCGGCGGCATCGGCTTGAGATTGAACTGCAGGCAGCGCGACAGCACGGTGACCGGCAGCTTCTGCGGATCAGTCGTGGCGAGCAGGAACTTCACATGATCCGGCGGCTCTTCCAGCGTCTTCAACAGGGCGTTGAAGCTCTTCTCGGAGAGCATGTGCACCTCGTCGATCAGGTACACCTTGAAGCGCCCCGCCGTCGGGGCATAGGAGACGTTATCCAGCAGCTCGCGGGTGTCGTCCACGCGGGTGCGGGACGCGGCATCGACCTCGATCAGGTCGAGATGCCGGCCCTCGGCGATCTCCACGCAGGAGCGACACTCACCGCAGGGGGTCGGGGTGACGCCCGTCTCGCAGTTCAGGCAGCGCGCGAGGATACGGGCGATCGTGGTCTTGCCCACGCCGCGCGTCCCGGCGAACAGGTAGGCATGGTGCAGACGATCCCCGCTCAGGGCATTGGCCAGAGCACGCACCACATGCGGTTGCCCGACCAGGTCCTCGAAACGACCGGGACGCCACTTGCGGGCCAGAACCTGGTGACTCATGCCTCCCCCGTCAGTGCAGTCTTTCGCGAGCCCGCGTGCGGGGCCATCACCGCAGGAGTCGGGGCCGCAGGGAAAAGGGTGGTGGCCCGCACCCGCCACACCCCGGCGCCCGACGCAGCTGCTACCGTTGCTCCCTTCCGGGCCTGGCGGGATTCACAACCTGTCGTCGCGAGGGGACTGATACGGACCACCATAACGCGGTCCTCGAATCGAGGCGAACTCGAATCGGGGTGGCAAGCTTCCGGGTTTGGCCGGGTGACGTCAAGCATACACAATAGTCGAAAACTAATGACACAATAGAAACACAAAACTGGATCAATCGATGGCCAGGCCTTACCTTAGGTCCCGTAGCCGGGAACTACCCCGGCCGAAAAGAAATCTTCATCCCTGACTGACAAGCAAGCGCCATTTAATAAGGAGAGTATTTATGGAACTCGAAAATCGCGAAGGCCAGCGCGTCCCGGAAGTCACCTTCCGCTGCCGCAAAGACAACGACTGGAACGACGTACGCTCGGAAGACCTGTTCAAGGGTCGCAACGTGGTCGTTTTCGCCCTGCCGGGCGCGTTCACCCCGACCTGCTCCTCGGCCCACGTGCCGCGCTACAACGAGCTGGCGCCGGTGCTCAAGAAGCACGGCATCGACGAGATCGTCTGCATCTCGGTCAATGACGGCTTCGTGATGGAGGCCTGGCAGGCTGACCAGCAGGCCGACCGCGTGACCTTCATCGCCGACGGCAACGGCGAGTTCACCGAGCAGATGGGCATGCTGGTCGACAAGAGCGACCTCGGCTTCGGCCACCGCTCCTGGCGCTACTCCATGCTGGTGCGTGACGGTGTGATCGAGAAGCAGTTCATCGAGCCGGACGAGCCGGGCGACCCCTTCGTGGTCTCCGACGCCGACACGATGCTCGCCCACGTCGCCCCGGACGCGGCCTGCCCCGAAGACGTGGTCGTCTTCACCAAGCCCGGCTGCCCGTACTGCGCCAGTGCCAAGGAGATGCTCGAGAACGCCGGTCTCGACTACGAAGAGATCGTGCTGGGCCGCGACGCCAGCCTGCGCAGCCTGCGCGCCGCCACCGGTGCGATGACCGTCCCGCAGGTATTCGTGGGCGGCCACCGCATCGGCGACTCGGAAGATCTCCAGGAGTGGATCTCCCGCGAGAAGAAGGCGGCGTAACCCCGCCTGCCGGGTCGGGTCCTTGTGACCCGTCCCCGGTGGTCACCCTGTGGGGTGGCCATCCGTGTCCGGATGCCCGCACAGGCGGACGCCCGGACACGGATGGCAGACCCTGGCGACCGCGCGGAACGCGGTCGTTATGTACCATTTTCACCGAACCCTTCGAGGAACCGACATGGAACACTACGACATCATCGTGATTGGCGGCGGCAGTGGCGGATTGGCCGTGGCGGAACGCGCCGCCCCGCACGGCGCGCGCGTCGCCGTGTTCGACCCGAAACCGCTCGGCGGTACCTGTGTGAACGAAGGCTGCGTGCCGAAAAAGCTCACCTGGTATGCCGCCGAGCATGCTGCGCAGGCCCGTCAGGCGCACGAGTTCGGTGTCGATGTCGAGATCAAGGGCATCCGCTACACCGATCTGGCGAACCAGCGCCAGGCCATGCTGAAAGGCCTGAACCAGTTCTGGGCCGGGCACCTGGAGAAGCTGGGCGTGACCCACATCCCGGAACGCGCTCGCCTGACCGACAGGAACAAGGTGATCAGCGACAGCGGCACCGAATACACCGCCGAGCGGATCGTGCTGGCGATGGGCGGTGCCCCGATCGTGCCGCCGCTGGAAGGGGCCGAACTGGGCGCGACCTCCGACGACTTCTTCGAGTGGACCGAACTGCCGGAATCCATCGCCGTGATCGGCGCCGGTTACATCGGCCTGGAGATGGCCGGCATGCTGCGCTCCATGGGCGTGAAGACCGACGTGGTTGCGATGGAGGACCGCGTGCTGGAGATGTTCGACCCGATGGTCTCGCAGGCGCTTGATCAACACATGGAGTACCAGGGCATCGACCGCCACCTGGGCGTGAAGGTCGCCGGCCTGGGCGGCAAGCCCGGCGCCGTGACCGTCCAGCTCGAGGGCGGCCAGGAACTGGGCCCGTACGAGAAAGTGCTATGGGCCGTTGGCCGCAAGCCGGCCACCGCTGACATGGGGCTGGAAGACGCCGGTGTCAAACTGGCCCGCGATGGCACCGTCCCGGTGGATGAGTGGCAGGCAACCAGCGTCGACGGCATCTATGCCCTGGGCGACATCATAGGCAAGGGTCCGCTGACCCCGGTTGCCATCGCGGCCGGTCGCCGACTGGCAGATCACTGGTATGCCCCGGAGACGAACCCTGTGCCCGTGGACTACGACCAGATCCCGACGGTCACCTTTACCCACCCGACCGCCGGCATGGTCGGGCTGACCGAGCCGCAGGCCGTGGAGCGCTTCGGTGATTCAGTGCGCATCTACGAGACCCAGTTCGGCGGCCTGGACCGCGCCTTCGCCAAGGGCGAGGTGCCGCCCGTCGCGATGAAGCTGGTCTGCGCCGAAGAGAATGAAAAAGTCGTCGGCATCCACATGATTGGTGCCCATGTAGACGAGATGCTGCAGGGCTTTGCCGTGGCCGTGCGCATGGGCGCCACCAAACGCGACCTGGACCTGACCATTCCGCTGCACCCCACCAGCGCCGAGGAACTGGTGACCCTCAAGGAGGCCCGCCCGGGTCGCCAGCAGGGCCTGGCCAAGGCCAAGGCCGCTTGACAGGCAGCTGGTCGCAAACGGCAAAACGCCGCCCCTGTGCAAAGCGCCGGGGCGGCGTGCCTGTGTTGCCCAGGGCCATGGCGAAACGATCCGGCTAGCCGGATCGGCTTGCTCGCCGATACCCGTCAGGCTTTTTTAGCGTCCTTCACTCCCCTAGAAGCGCCAGCCCAGCGACGCGGTAAAGGCGTCCATCTTGTAGTCGCTGTCGAAGTCATAGCGCTCGTATTCCGCGCGAATCATGAACGCGTTCAGATTGACCTGCATGCCGACACCATAGACCGGATCGAAACCGTCCTGACTGCGCAGCGTACGGCCCTCGTCTCCCAGGTTGCCGCGCACGTCCGCATCCCACTTGGCCGCGCCGACCTTCGCGAAGGCCTCTACATAGGAGCCAATCGGCAACTTCCCGAGCACACTGGCACCGTAGGCCGTCGAGCGGACGCTCGAATGGGCACCGTCCTGGTCGCCCCGCAGGTGCACCTCGCCCAGATCGGTATAGAAGCCCTCGACCGCGAGATAGCGATTGAAGTTGTAACCGACAAAGCCGCGCCAGACATTGTCGTCATCGTCGATGCTGTAGTCCGACGTCCCGGACCCAATAAAATCCGCGACCTCGTCGCTGTCATTCTTCAATGAACTGAACCCCGTACCCAGACCCATATACAGGCCTGTGGTGCGGTCGCGCTCCTGCGTCGTACGGTCACGGTCCTGCTGTCCAAGCGCACTCTGGGAACCAAACAGGACGAGCGCCGATACTGCAACCCCGGCAGCCAGATAACGTTTCATCTTCATCTCCTTCTCATTTGCTAATCGTGCTTGAGGACGGCAAAGGAACGGAGATGATTCTTGATTCAATCCAGGCCACATGGAAGGCGCAATGGTTGAACCGATTCATAATTACACCGATATCTACATGCCCCGGCCATCAATCATTGACAAAGCGCACACCCACTTTGAATCAGGTTAAGGCGAAAGTCAGGGATCAATCTAAAACGACCCATAAAAACAAAAAGGCTGGGGCGCGGATGACCACCCGCTCGTGGCCACCCGCGCCCCAGCCTTCTGGTTCAAACGACTACGGACTAATCGAAACGAATAGGGTTTCCGTCCCGGTGCTCGTCATAGTACTCGTCTTCGTATTGCTCCTCGTTTTCTTCTTCCTCACGCTGGATTTCGTCTTCGCCCTCACGCTGATCTTCGATCCAGCCGCGTGCCTCATCGCCCGATTCTTCAACGGCATCCACGGCGTCTTCTACCGTTTCTTCGAACGTTTCACCGGCATCATCCGCCGTATCCGAATCGGAACAGGCCGACAAAAACAGCAGGCCTGCCGCAGCCAGCCCCATCGCCACCCAACGAACAGCCGGGGTCTCAGGAGTCTTCTTCATTACGCACCTCGTCCATCAGTTCGTTGATCTTAGCGGCAATCTTTTCCTGGCTATCACCGTATTTCTCGCGAACCCGCGCGGCCAGCTCGTCCATATTGCCCTCGGCCTCAACCACCTCGTCATCGGTCAGGCGGCCCCATTCCTGCTTCAGCCGCGCCTTGAATCGTTCACTACGCCCCAGCATCTGATCTTTGTTCATACAGTTTTCCTTTGTTGAATGCGTCTGCATCACGCGGGCGGTAAAGCCTGAACAGACCGGATAACGATGGCATTAACCTGAAGCAAAAAGCTCCCCGGAAACGGGAAAAATGAGAACCGAGACACCCTGCGGGCGCTGGACCGCGCAAAAGCGCGGACCATGCCCTACACTTCAGGCGCGATTACAGCCAAAAAAGGAGTGGACGATGCTGGGATGGGCACTGATGTTCTTGATCGTCGGAATCGTAGCCGGCGTGCTGGGCCTGAGCGGGATCGCGGGCGCAGCGACCAATATTGCATGGATTCTTTTCGTGGTGGGCCTGATCCTGGCGGTCATCTTCTTCATCACGGGACGACGCCCCCCGCTATAGGCGCCCCGCTATAGACGTCTTTCTGGCACTGCAATCGCCCGGCCTTGAGCCGGGCGATTGCTTTATGAGGCTTCCTCCGCGCAACCGAGGCTTGCGCTTTTCACCCAGTTGGCTTCGCAGTCCAGATAGGCCTGGTTGAATCCGGAGAAGCGGACCAGTCCGTCCATATCCTTGATTCGGATGGCTCCGTCTTCCGTGCTAATGAGGTCCCGCTTGCGCAGCTGGCTGAACGATCGACTCACATGCACCGCGGACATGCCCAGCGCATCCCCGAGCACGCTCTGATTCATCGGGAGCCGTACCTCCTCGGACGGACGCTGCAGGCGCACTTTCATCTCGAGGAGAAAATGCGCGAGGCGCTCGGCCGCGGGCCGGCGGCCGATGTTGATGATGCGCTCCACCAGCATCGACTGTTCGCGCGCCAGGATCAGAAAGAACAGTGAAGCCAGACGCGGGGCCTGCTCGAACACCTCGGTCAACTGACGCCGGGGAAACGGGCAGGCCTCGATGTCCGTCAGCGCGACGAAGTCCGAGCGCGCCTCGTTGAACCCCATCTCGCGCAAGCCCAGGATTTGCCCCGGCAGGAAGATGTCCAGGACCTGACGCCGCCCATCGGCCAGGTCGCGTACCGCACAGGCCCAACCAGAACGCAACGTGTAGAAACGCTCGGCCTCCTCGCCAGCCGCACACAGGCAGGTCTGGGCGGCGTAACGCTTCGGGTCCTTCTCCAGTTGCAACAACAGGGCCTTCTCCTCGGGCACGAGGTCTGCAAACTGGTCAATCTGCTCGAGGATGCAACCTTGCGATACAGGCATCGCGGGCTCCTTTGTCTTCGCAAAAAGCGTTCATGTCACGCATCGAAACACCAGCGTTACCTTGCGTAACACCCGCAAGAAAGTCGTACATCCAAACGACTGATTCCCAATACTGTCCACTTATGGCGTGCTTTTTGCAGGTTGAAGGCCATTCTGTGATCCCGTTCACCCAGGGGAATGCGCCACCGCCATGACCGACGCGCTCGACAGCACCCGCGAGTTCCTCAGCGCCCACGCCCCGTTCGATCAGCTCGAACCCGACGCGCTGGAGTTCCTCGTACCGCGTCTGGAGAGTCGCTTCTACGCGCGCGGGGCCCGCATCACGGATCCCGATGCCGGACCGGCGCGCCGCTTTCACATCATCCGCCAGGGGCGCATCCGTGGCGAGACCCCCAGCGAAGACGAGCAACTCTCGGGCAAGGCGTGGGAACTGATCCCCGGCGAGTGTTTTCCGATCGGCGCCCTGCTCGGTCGCCGGGCCGTTCATACGGTACACCGAGCGGCCGAGGACACGGTATGCCTGGAGCTGGACCTGGAGGACTTCGACCGGCTGCGCACGCGCTCCCGCGTCTTCAATGACTTCTGCACGCGACGGCTGGCCAACCTGCTGGACCGCCTGCAACAGGGCCTCGACACCCTGTCCAGCCGTGACGGCGGCGCAGCCGGGCAATTGAATACCCCGCTCGCGCTGCGCATTGCCCGCGTCCCGGTGACCTGCCGTCCCGACACACACCTGCGCGAGGTGCTGACCACCATGCGCGACGAGCGCGTGGGCTCCGTGGTCGCGGTGGACGCCGAACAACGACCGGTGGGCATCTTCACCCTGCGGGACCTGCTGGCACGGGTCGCCCTGAAGGATGTCGACCTCGACACCCCGCTGGACGCGGTGATGACGCCCGAACCGGTCGCCCTGGAGGAAAGCGCGCCGGGCTTCGAGGGCATCGAGGCGATGACCGAACACGGGATGACGCATCTGTGCGTGGTACGCGACGGCCGCCTGGTCGGCGTGCTCGGCGAACGCGACCTGCTCACCAGTCAGCCCCTGACCCTGGACGGCCTGGTGCGCGAGATTCGCCGCGCCGACAGCGTGGCGGCCATTGCCGAACGGCTGCGCCAGGTCCCGCGCCTGATCGAGGCGGTCGTCGGCCAGGGGGCCGAGGCGGATCAGGTGCTGCGCCTGATCACGCGCCTGAACGAGCACGCCACGCGCCGCGTGCTGGCCCTGCTGCGCCCCCAATACGAGGCGATCGAAGGGATCGATTTCACCTGGCTGGCCTTCGGCTCCCAGGCGCGCGAGGAACAGGCCCTGGTCACCGACCAGGACAACGGCATCCTGTTCGATGCCGAGGCCGGCGATGCGGATGCGGTCCGCGAGCGCCTGCTGCCCTACGCCCGGGCCGTGAACGAGGCACTCGCCGAGTGCGGCTTCATGCTGTGCCCCGGCAACATCATGGCGGGCAATCCGGAGTGCTGCCTGAGCGGCCCGGAGTGGGATCGGCGCTTTACCCGCTGGATCGAGCAGGGCACGCCCGATCACCTGCTCAAGAGCACCATCTTCTTCGACCTGCGCGCGGTGGATGGCGACCACGGCCCGGTAGAGGCCCTGCGCACCCAGCTGCTGCAAAAGACCGCCTACAACAGCCGCTTCCGCCGCCAGATGGCGGCCAACCAGCAGGCCTTTCGCCCGCCGCTGGGGCTGTTCGGCGAGATCAAGAGCGGTGCGGACGGCATCGACATCAAGAAGCAGGGGCTGACCCCGTTCGTGGACGCGGCGCGCGTGATCGCGCTGGCCGCCGAACTGCCGGCCACCCGCACCCACGAGCGTCTCGACCAGGCCGTCACCGCGGAGGTGATGCGCGAATCCGACGCGCGCGACTATCACGCCGCCCTGCGCTATCTGCAGATGCTGCGCCTGCGGGCCCAGCAAAAGGCGCTGCGAGAAGGACGCGACGACGACAACCGAATCCGGCCGGAGGAACTGGGCACCCTTGAGGGACGCATCCTCAAGGAATCCTTCCGGCAGGCCCGCAAGCTGCAAGGCCAGCTTGAAGTGCAGTACCAGCTGTGACGAATCGCATAGACGAGTCACAGCGAACAATAAAACCTATGAGAGGAGCTACGTCATGTCACAAGAAGACCTGAGCCGGCAGGCCTACTGGCGCGAGCATCTGCGCCTGTTGGCAATCTGCCTTGCCGTCTGGTTTCTCGTGTCCTTCGGGCTGGGGATCATTCTGGCCGCACCGCTGAACGCGTTCTCGATCGGCGGGTATCCGCTGGGCTTCTGGTTCGCCCAGCAGGGCGCGATCTACACCTTCATCATCCTGATCTTCGTTTATGCCTGGCGCATGAACGTCCTGGATCGCAAGTACAACGTCCACGAGGAGTAAGCCTGTCATGGATCAACAGACTCTAAGCCTGCTCGTGGTCGGGGCGACCTTCGCCCTGTACATCGGCATCGCCATCTGGGCGCGCGCCGGTTCGACCAGCGAGTTCTATGTCGCCGGCCGCGGTGTCAATCCCATCGCCAACGGGATGGCCACCGCTGCGGACTGGATGTCCGCCGCGTCGTTCATCTCCATGGCCGGCCTGATCGCGTTCCTCGGCTTTACCGGGGGCGCCTACCTGATGGGCTGGACCGGCGGCTACGTGCTGATGGCCCTGCTGCTGGCCCCGTACCTGCGCAAGTTCGGCAAGTTCACGGTGCCGGAATTCATCGGTGACCGGTTCTACTCGAAGGTCGCGCGTGTGGTGGCAGTCATCTCGCTGCTCGCGATGTCCATCACCTACGTGATCGGGCAGATGCGTGGTGTGGGGATCGCGTTCTCCAACATCCTTGAAGTGCCGCTGGCCATTGGCCTGGTATCGGGCATGGCGGTGGTGTTCATCTACGCGGTGCTCGGCGGGATGAAGGGGATTACCTACACCCAGATCGCACAGTACGTGATCATGATCTTCGCCTACACGGTGCCCGCGGTCTTCATCTCGCTGACGCTCACCGGCCAGGTGTTCCCGCAGATCGGCCTGGGTTCCACCCTGCAGGGTCAGGACACCTACCTGCTGGAGGCCCTGGACCAGACGATGGTGGATCTTGGCTTCACCATGTACTCGGCCACCGAGGGCGGCATGAGCATGCTCAACATGTTCCTGCTGACGATGGCGCTGATGATCGGTACCGCCGGTCTGCCGCACGTGATCATCCGGTTCTTTACCGTGCCGCGTGTGCGCGATGCGCGTAAGTCCGCCGGCTGGGCGCTGGTCTTCATCGGCATCCTCTACACCACCGCCCCGGCGGTCGGTGCGATGGCGATCTGGAACCTCGTCAACACCGTGCATCCGGGCGAGATCGGCACCGAAGAAGGCCACCTGGCCTACGAGGACAAGCCGGCCTGGATGGAGCGCTGGGAACAGACCGGTCTGCTCGCGTTCGAGGACAAGAACGAAGACGGCCGCATCCAGTACTACAACGAGGACAACGAAGAGTTCGCCGCGATGGCGGAAGAGGAATACGGCTGGGAAGGCTCCGAGATCGTGACCCTCGACCGCGACATCATGGTGCTGGCCAACCCCGAGATCGCCGGTCTTCCGGGCTGGGTGATCGCGCTGGTGGCGGCCGGTGGTATCGCGGCGGCCCTGTCGACCGCGGCCGGGCTGTTGCTGGCCATCTCGTCGGCCATCTCGCATGACTTGCTGAAGGGCGTATTCATGCCTCGAATCAGCGAGAAAAACGAGCTGATGGCGGGACGTATCGCCATGGCAGGCGCAATCTTGTTCGCCGGATATCTGGGGTTGAATCCACCGGGCTTTGCGGCCGAGGTGGTAGCACTAGCCTTCGGTCTGGCCGCGGCCTCGCTGTTCCCGACCCTGATGATGGGCATCTTCATGAAGAAGATGAACAAGGAAGGCGCGATCGCCGGCATGCTGGTCGGTCTGGTGACCACCCTGCTGTACATCTTTACCTACAAGGGGTGGTTCTTCTTCTCCGGCACCGCCATGCTCCCGGATACCGAGGAGTACTGGCTGTTCGGCGTGAACCCGACCGGCTTCGGCGCCATTGGTGCGGTGTTCAACTTCGTCGCGGCCTACATCGTGATGAAGCTGACCAAGGAGCCGCCGCAGCATATCCAGGAGCTGGTGGAAAGCGTGCGTGTCCCGCGCACCGACAACCCGAGCTGATGTCGTGCCCGGTCATGCCGGCGGCATGACCGGGCCTCTCGGCCCACCATGAATGGAAATGCATGACGAACGTCCATGCAAGAAAGGGGGATCCGGTTCCCCCGGGGGTCGGCCCGGCGCATGCCGGGTCGGCCTTTTTTCCTTCGGGACAATTCTCCAGTACCCGGCAGAGGCACTGGAGAATTGCTCTGACCCCACCACCCACGCCGCGAACGAAGGTTGCCTGGTACGCACATGAACGGTGAACTGGAAGAGATTCGCGAGTTCCTCGAACGCTGCCCGGAGCTCGCACGACTGCCGTCCGAAACCCGTACCAGCCTCGTTCGGCGCCTGACGCTGCGCTACCTGCGCGAAGACAGCCCGTTCCCGCCCGAAGATGCGCCCCCCGGCGAGCTGTGGATCGTGCGCACCGGGGCCGCCGAACTGTACGACGCCCAGGACCAGCTCCAGGACCGTCTGGGCGAGGGCGACCTGCTCAACACCGCCCACACCGACCACCTGCACGGCCGCATCACCGAGGATGCCCTGATCTACCAGCTCGAGGCCGGTCGTGCCCGCGATCTCGCCGGCCGGGACGAGGCCTTCCGCGAGTTTGTCGATCTCGGCACCGACCGCCTGCGGGCGCCAGCCGCGACCTCGCCGGCGGGCGAGCGCAGCCTGCTGACCACCCCCGTGCGTGCCCTGATGACGCCACGACCCATCATGTCGCCCACCAGCCTCACCCTGCGCGAGGCGGCCCAGCGCATGACCGAGGCGGACATCTCCGCCCTGCTGCTGCACGAGCCCGGAATGGAAGACATCCCCGTGGGCATCCTGACCGACACCGACCTGCGCCATGCCCTGGCCGCCGGCACCGACCCCGGATGCCGCGTGGCCGAATGCATGGCCCGGCCGGTCGCCTCGGTCAGCCGCGACACCCCGGCCTTCGATGCTCTCCTGCGCATGGCGCGGCGGGACATCCACCACCTGCCGGTCACCGATGGCGAGAACGGCCCGCTGGTCGGGATCCTCTCCAGCACCGACCTGATCCGACATCAGGGCACCAGCGCGGTCTACCTGGTACGCGATCTGCGCCGCGCCGACGGCCTCGACGGCCTGCGTGACGTGATGCGCGCCCTGCCCAGCCTTCAGGTGCAACTGGTCGAGGCCGGGGCCGATGCGACCCAGATCGGCCAGACCATCACCACGGTGATCGACACCCTCACGCAGTGCCTGATCGAACAGGCGGAAGAGAAGCTCGGCCCCGCGCCAACCGCCTACGCCTGGCTGGCCAGCGGCAGTCAGGGGCGGCACGAACAGACGGTGCATACCGATCAGGACACGGCGCTGGTTTGCGACGATGCGGCACCCCCCGATGCCGACGCCTGGTTCCAGCGCCTGGCCAACGAGGTCGGCGAAGGCCTGGCAGCCTGCGGCATCCGCCGTTGTCCGGGCGATGTCGACCCAAGCCAGCCCCACTGGCGCCGTTCGACCAGCGACTGGGAGCGCGAGATTCGACGGGTGTTGAGCCACCCCTCACCGCGCGATGCGATGCTCGCCACCCATTACCTCGATCTGCGCGTGATCCATGGCCCGACCCGCCTGTTCGAGCCCATGCGCCACGCGGTCCTGGAACAGGGCTATCGCAGCGAAGCGGTATTGAGCACGCTCGCCGACCAGGCACGGGAGCTGCGCCCGCCGCTCGGATTCTTTCGCCAGTTCGTACTCGAGCGCGGGGGCGAACACGCCGACACCCTGGACCTGAAGATGCGCGGCCTGATGCCGATCGTCGCTCTGGCCCGGGTGTTTGCCCTGCGCGCCGGGTCGGACGCCCGTGGCACGGTCGAGCGACTGCGGGCCGCTCGCCACGCGGGTGTTTTGTCGGAGGGCACAGGCGCCGACCTGATCGACGCCTGGCAGTTCATCGCCACGCTGCGCGCGCGCCTGCAGGCCGAGCAGATCCGGCGCGGGTCCGCCCCCGACAACGCCCTGCCCCCGAACGAGCTGTCCGGGCTGGAGCGCAGCCACCTGAAAAACGCATTTCGTCTGGTGGCCCATGCGCAGAAGGCCGCCCTGGCTCAGGCCGAGCGGGTACACGGGTGACTAGCCCTGTGTGTCGAATTCCTCCCCGGCTTGAGGCCTCCTGATGCCCTGCCCACGGCCGGAGGACACCCCATGGATGCGCCCCATCGGGCACTGGCGTTTTTGCCGGGACCGCCAGCGAGCAGCGCGACACGCCCCGGCAGGGGCCCTGCGGGCCTGCCTGGAGTCACCCCTGCCCTCCGCCCGGCACGTGGTGGCGGGCTGTCGCTTTCTCGCGGTGGATCTCGAAACCACGGGGCTCGACCCGGAGCACGATGCGATCCTGAGCATCGGCTGGGTCGCGATGGACGGTGTACGGATCGACCTGGCGACCGCCGATCAGCGGCTAGTGCGCGCGGATTGCCCGGTGCCGGAACAAAGCGCGGTCATCCACCGCATCACCGACCGCGAGGCCGCCGGAGGGGGCACCGTCGACAACGCCCTGGACGCGTTGTTCGAGGCGCTGCAGGGACGCATCCTGGTCGCCCATCACGCCGCACTGGAGCTCGGCTTTCTGGAGGAGGCGTGCCAACGTCTGTACGGCGTGCGTCCCCCACTCCCGGTGGTAGACACCCTGCGCCTGGCCGAGCGCCAGCTGCGCCGTGCAGGACGCCCCATCCCGGCAGATGGCATGCGCCTGCACACCCTGCGCACACGCTACAATCTGCCGCAGTACCGTGCGCACGATGCACTGTTCGACGCGCTGGCCGCGGGCGAGCTGTTCGCCGCCCTGGTCAGCCAGCTTTCCCCGGACGCGCAGGTCCCGCTGGCGCGCGTACTGTTCCGTCCCGGCTGGTTCTGAAAGCACGGATCCCGGCGGTCGGCATGCTATCCTCAGCCCCCAAAATGCCACGAATTGATCACGATTCCCGAACTGAATCACGGAGGCCCTGATGAGCGACACCATCGAGTCCACGCTGCACGAGACCCGTCACTTCGCGCCGCCGGCGGAGTTCACGAAGAACGCCCGTCTGAAGCCCGAGGATCTCGAGGCCCTGTACAAGAAGGCCGATGCCGACTACGAGGGCTTCTGGTGCGACCTCGCGCGCGAGAAGATCGACTGGCAGACCGAGTTCACCGAAGGCCTGGACAGCTCGAACGCCCCCCACTACCGCTGGTTCGCCGACGGGCGCATGAACGTGTCCTACAACTGCATCGACCGCCATCTGGAGGTCCGCGGCGACAAGACCGCAATCATCTTCGAGGCGGAGAACGGCGAGACCCGCAACCTGACCTACCGCGACCTCTACAACGAGGTCGGGAAGCTCGCCAACGCGCTCAAGACCATGGATGTGGAAAAGGGCGACCGGGTGATCATCTACATGCCGATGAACGCCGAGGCCGTGATCGCCATGCAGGCCTGCGCCCGCATCGGCGCGATCCACTCGGTGGTCTTCGGGGGCTTCTCCGCCGATGCCCTGCGTGACCGCATCGTCGACTCCGGCGCAAAGCTGGTCATCACGGCGGATGGTGGCGTGCGCGGTGGCAAGACCGTGGCACTCAAGGCCAACGTCGACAAGGCGCTGGACTCCCATCCGGCCGACGTCGAGAAGGTCATCGTCTGCAAGCGGGCCGGCAACGACGTGACCATGCAGGACGAGCGCGACGTCTGGTGGGACGACGCCGTGGACGGCGAGTCGGTGGACTGCGAGCCGGAGTGGGTCGAGTCCGAGCACCCCCTGTTCCTGCTCTATACCTCCGGCTCCACCGGCAAGCCGAAGGGCATCCAGCACTCCAGTGCCGGCTACCTGCTGGGCGCGATCATCACCAACCAGTGGGTGTTCGACCTGCAGGGCGACGACGTCTACTGGTGCACCGCCGATGTCGGCTGGATCACCGGCCATACCTACGTCGCCTACGGCCCGCTGGCGGTCGGCGCGACGCAGGTCGTCTACGAGGGCGTGCCGACCGTGCCCGACGCCGGGCGCTGGTGGAAGATGTGCCAGGACCACGGCGTGACCGTGTTCTACACCGCCCCAACGGCGATCCGCGCGCTGATGAAGGCCGGCGACGATTTCCCTGCCCAGCACGACCTTTCGAAGCTGCGTCTGCTGGGTACGGTCGGCGAGCCGATCAACCCGGAGGCCTGGATGTGGTACTACCGCGTGATCGGCGGCGAACGCTGCCCGGTGGTCGACACCTGGTGGCAGACCGAGACCGGCGCCAACATGATCGCGCCGATCCCCGGCGCTACCACCCTGGTGCCCGGATCCTGCACCCAGGCCCTGCCCGGCGTCGACGCCGATGTCGTCGACGAGAATGGCAACAGCCTGCCGGCCGACCAGGGTGGCTACCTCGTGATCAAGAAGCCGTGGCCCTCGATGCTGCGCACCGTTTGGGGCGACGATCAGCGCTACAAGGACACCTACTGGCCCAAATTTGGCGGCAAGTACTACCTGGCCGGCGACTCCGCCCGCCGCGATTCCGAAGGCAACTTCTGGATCATGGGCCGCATCGACGACGTGCTGAACGTCTCCGGACATCGCCTCGGAACCATGGAGGTCGAATCCGCACTGGTCGCGCACAAGGCCGTGGCCGAGGCCGCCGTGGTCGGACGTCCGCACGACGTGAAGGGCGAGTCCATCGTGGCCTTCGTGATCATGCACGGCGACCGTCCCACGGGCGACAGCGCGGAAAAGCTGGTCAAGGAACTGCGCGACTGGGTGGCCGACCAGATCGGGCCGATCGCCAAGCCGGACGACATCCGCTTTGCCGACGGCCTGCCGAAGACCCGCTCCGGCAAGATCATGCGCCGCCTGCTGCGCTCCATCGCCAAGGGCGAAGAGATCACCTCGGATACCTCCACCCTCGAAAACGAGGCCGTGATCCCGCAGCTCCAGGGCAAGGCCTGAGTCAGGGCCGGGGCCCACCGCCCCGGCCCTGCTTTGATCTCCCTGTAGGAGGCCAGCCCCCTGGCCGATCGGCCCTTTCCGGCGCCCAATCGGCCAGGGGGCTGGCCTCCTACCGTTTGTGCCTTGGCGGCGATACCCATTCCGGGCACCATATCCGTTCCACCCGGGGCACCCAAGGCATGACGGCACACCACTCCGATCACTCGCAAACCCCGCGCCTGCGCGTGCTGCTCGGCGAAGTCACGGCCATGGGTCCGGGCAAGGCCATGCTGCTGGAGGCCATCCGCGAGAAGGGCTCCATCTCGGCCGCGGCACGCAGTGTCGGCATGTCGTACCGGCGTGCCTGGGATCTGGTCGAGACGATGAACCAGAGCTTCCGTGAGCCCATGGTCGAGACGGCCAAGGGAGGCTCAGGTGGTGGCGGCGCACAAGTAACGGAGTTCGGCGAGCGGGTACTGGCGCGCTACCGGGAGATGGAAGCCCGCGCGACAGCGGCCATTCGCGAGGAGCTGGACGACTTCAGCGAATTCCTGACCGACCCAGCCCGCCCGGACTAATACTCTTCCGCCACCAACCCTTCGGCCAGCAACGTGGCAAAGCGCTCGGCGGGTAGCGGGCGGCTGGCCAGATAGCCCTGGTAGTGATCGCAGCCCAGCTCGCGCAGCGCGCCGAGCTGCTCGCGCGTCTCCACCCCCTCTGCCAGCACGCTCAGGCCCAGTCCGTGTCCCAGCGCCACGATCGCCCGCGCAATCGAGCGGTCATCAGCATCGTGCGCACCCGCCGCCAGGCCATCCACGAAGCTCTTGTCGACCTTCAGCGTATCGACCGGGAAGCGCTTGAGCTGGGCCATGGACGAATACCCAGTCCCGAAATCGTCCACCGCGAAGCTCACGCCCCGCTCGCGCAGCCGCTGGAGGATACGCCGGGCGCGTTCGGGGTCGAACATCAGTGCCGATTCCGTAATCTCCAGCTCCAGATACTTGGCCGGATAACCATGCCCCTCCAGCAGATCGGCCACCTGCTGGTCGATCGCCACCCGCTGAAACTGGAGTGCGGAGACATTCACCGCCAGGCGTACAGCCGGATAGCCGGCATCGCGCCAGGCCTGCCCCTGCGCCAGCACGCGCCGCAGCACCCAGTCGCCCAGCTCCACGATCAGGCCAGTCTGCTCCGCCACCGGAATGAAGCGTCCGGGCGATACGGGCCCCAGTTCGGGATCGGTCCAGCGCAGCAGGGCCTCGGCCCCGATCAGCACACCATCACTGACGCGATACTGCGGCTGGTAGTGAACCTCAAGGCTGTCCTGCTCGATCGCGCGCCGCAGCCGCGCATTCAGGTCGATGCGCTCGCGGGCCGCTTCAGTAAAGGCATCCGAGTAGTAGCGATAGCCGCCGCGCCCGTCTTCCTTGGCACGCGACAGCGCCGTACCGGCCTGCTGCAACAGGGTCTCGGCATCCGCCCCGTGGTCCGGGAACACCGCGATACCAATCGTCGCCGCGATCTCGATCTCGACGCCATCACCGATATCCGCCGGACGCCCCACTTCGCGAAGGATGTCTTCAGCGACCAGTGCCGCATCATCCACATGGGCCAGGTTGTCCGCCAGCACGGCAAACTCGTCGCTGGCCAGGCGGGCGACCGTGTCGGTCCCCCGCCGCCCCGCCTGGAGACGATCGGCGACAATCTTCAGCAGGCGATCACCCGCGGCATGCCCTCTTGAGTCGTTGATGTCCTTAAAACGGTCAACGTCGATAATCAGTACCGCCAGCAGACCATTACGCCGCCGCATCAGCCCGATCGCCTGTGCCAGTCGAGCACGTAGCAACCGGCGGTTGGGCAGTTCCGTCAGGGGGTCGTGGTGCGCGAGAAAGTCGAGCTCGGCCTCCGAGGCCTTGAGGCGGGAGATATCCGCGAACACGGAGACATAGTGTGTCAGGCGACCCTGGTCATCGCGCACTGCCGTGATGCTTTGCAGCTCGGGGAAGATCTCGCCGGTCTTGCGCCGGTTCCAGATCTCGCCCTGCCAGTGCCCTTCGGTCTCGATCTGACGCCGCATGTTGGCGTAGAAGGCCTGGTCGTGGCGACCCGACTGGAACATCTTGGGCGTGCGCCCCACTACCTCGTCCTGGGTATATCCCATCAACTCGGTGAATGCGCCATTGACCGACAGGATATGGGCGGTGGCGTCGGTAATCACCACGCCCTCGCGGGTGTTCTCGAATACCACCGAGGCCAGCCGTCGGCGCTCCTCCTCCTCGCGCCGCTCGGTGATATCCTCGATGGTTGCGACCACGCGATCCACGGCGCCGTCGGCGGTACGCGTGCACTTCACATCGATGTCGGTGACCAGAACGCGCCCATCCCGGCGCAGCAGTCGCTTCTGGATGCTGTAACTATCCCGCTCGCCGGCCTGCATGGCCGCGTCCAGCGGCGCTTCACAGCCGCGATCCTCGGGCACCGCCAGCCGATCCCAGTCGGTCCGCACCAGTTCCTCTGGCGAGTAGCCCAGCATCTGTGCCAGGAACGGGTTGACCCGCTCCCAGCCCCTGCCGCCCGGATACGAGATCGCCATGCCCAGAAACGGCATGTCGAAGTACAACCGCAGCAGACGGTCCTGCTCGGCATGCGAATGCATCAGCTGCAAGTGATGGCGCAGCCATTGCTGACGCCAAAGCAGACCGCCCCCTGCCAGCACGACCAACCATACAAAGAGTGTGGCCGCCCCCATCCAGATCGCCTGCTGGCGCGGAACGATCGCCAGGGGTGCGACATCTCGCTTGAGGATCAGGTCCCATCCCGGCGCCGACAGTGGCTGTACGCCCGCCAGAAAACCACCATCGGCGTCATCGAACAACGCCACGCGCACACCGTCTCGTTCCTGATCGAGCAGCTCACTGCGCAAGCGCGCAAAGGCCTCGGGCGGGTCGATAATTCGTCCGCCCCCTGCCTCGATCCGCGCGATCGTAGCCCAGCGTGCGTCCTCCCGAGCCACTACATGCGGGTCCACGGTGCCCGCTTCCTCGCCCACGGTCAGGAGCGCCCGCAGCGTCTCGATACCGGAGGACAACACGACTACGGCAACCGCCTCGCCCTCCGGGTCCACGCGGTCCTCGACGGGAACCGCCCAGCTGATACGGGCCTCGCCCCGGGCATTCGCATGCAGATGGGGGGTGCTCACCTCGCCGCTGACCAGGGCCTCCGTCACCGCCTTGTCCACCGCGGCATGGTCCAGCGAGTTGTGCCCCACCTCGACAATCGGGCGCCAGTCGCGGTCAATCAGCGTGATGGCGTCATAGTCGTAGCGCTCGTGCATCAGTTCCAGGCGGTGACGGACCTGTTCCAACGCCAGCGCCGACTGCATCTCGACCGCGGTTCGTGCAAAGACGGAGAAGTCCCGCGCCTCGGCGAGTACCATCGCATCGCCTTCGCGCTCGGCCAGCCAGCGATCCAGCAGCCCGGCTTTCAGGAAGGCAGAGCGGTGCAACTCCTCTTGCGCCTGCCGCTGGGCCGAGGCGTACTGCACATGGTAGGTCACCAGGGTGGCCCCGATGATCGAGACAATCACGACCAGCACGAGCAATAGCCAGGGCCCGTAGCCGAAACCCCCGGGGCGCAGCGGGCTGGTGACTGCCCCCCCCTCCGGAGGGCGCGCCAGGACCCAGCGGATGGCCAGCAACAGGGCCATACCCGAGACGATCACGAACCCGAAGCCCTTCCCGAGATTCGCTACTGTCAGCGCGTCGCCGACCTGCCCACCCGACCACCAGGCCACCACCGCATCAGACAATGCAATCCACAGCAGACCCAGTACCGTGTAGGTACCGGCAATCCAGGCTGCAGGGCGCAGGGGGCTGTGTACGCGTTCATTCACGCGCAACCGCCCGTCCACGCCGTACCGCGTGACCTGCGCCAGCTTTCGTCCGGCCCCACCCTGCTCACTCGCATGCCGCTCCCAATGGTCGATCCATGCCGCACTCCGGACAGGCGACATAATCGGTAAGCGATATGCCGCTCGCGCATTATGCCCACAAAAGCGAATGGGGCACGTCCCGGACGTGCCCCATTCGCTGCTTCATCAACCGCGCCCCCGAATTCCGGGTCCGCGGGTCGAGTTGGAGGCGGATTATTCCGCTACAGTCTGCTCGATGATGGCCTCGATCTCGTTGCTGGAGAGTTCCATCACTTCCGCAATCTCGTCCGGCATCATCGGCAGGAAGGCCGGGACGTTCATCCGCGAGATAAAGACATCCCCCTGGCTGTCCTGGTAGATGCTGACGCGGCAGGGCATGAAGGCCGAGACCGGCCGAAACGCGTCTTCCTCGAGAATGCGGGCGCTGTACTCCCCGCTGCAGACGTCGATGATGACTACCGGATCCAGTGTGAAACCACGCTGCGAGAGCACACCGGACATGTAGTTCTTGTTCAGCACGCTCCAGCCGGCGTCTTTCACCTGGGCCTCGAAGGCCTCGACCGTGTCCGGGAAGGACATCGGGCTGGGCGTGACCTTGACCATGTCCGGCTGCTCGCCGCCATGGCTGCCGGCCTGGGCGGCACCGGCGAGCAGCAGACCCGCGAACAGCATCGCGAAAATCGGCAGGAACCGGGCACCGGCGCGTGATGTCATCTTTGTAAGCGTTCTGGTCATTGCAATTCTCCTGGCGTGAATCGGCACAAACTTGTGATTAGAGGCCGCCCGGAGAGTTCCCGGAGGCTGCGGGGCCATTATTCGGGCACCGGCGCGGGAAGGTATTGACCCAGATCAACGGAATGCGATTCAGACGCGCTCCAGCCCCTGCGGGCAATGCGGACGCGACCCACGAAGCCAGACGACAAGGAGCACGACATGGAGGCCACACTGAAGGACGGGACCCTAACCCTGAAGATCGACAAGAAGACCGCCGAGAGCATCGCGGAGAACATCACCGAGCTTGAGGGCGAGATCAGCAACGGGGCGCGCGCGCTCGGCTCCGTACTGCAGCAGGGCGTCTACGAGCTGGGGAACGAATTCCGCCAGCCGCCACATGCCTTCGACGAGCACGCACCCAAGCAGCCATCGATCGAGGACTGACGCGAGCCCGCTCGTATATACACACGGACCCCGCGAGGAGGACGTTATGCACCTGGAAAAGGCCGAGAACGGCGAACTGCTGATCACGATGCCGGAGGCGGAGGCCTCCGATGCCCTGGCCACGCTGAAAAAGCGCGCCGATGAACTGGACGAATGCGAGGAACTGACCGAAGCCCTCGAAGAGGCCGGGATCCAGCTGCCCGCGCAGCCCGATCACATCCGGCACGAGTACATGCCCCCGGCGGATTAATGATCCGATCTGCCACCCGGCCCGCGAGCGGGCCGGGTTTTCCCATCAGGCGTTGACCTGTTCCACGGCCCCCAGGGGATCGTCACATACCTCGAGGATGGTCAGGAACCCGCTGATCTCGAACACCTCGCGAATCGGATCCCCGATCTCGCACAGCACCAGTCTTCCACCGTTCTGCTTGACCTTCTTCGCGGTCATCAGCATCACGCGAAGGCCCGCGCTGGAGATGTAGTCGACGTCGCCAAAGCGGATGACCAGCGACGGGTGATCTTCCATCCGCTGGAACAGATGGGCCTCGAATTCGGGCGAGGTATTGCTGTCCAGACGGCCGGTCGGACTGACGACCAGCACGCCGTCGATCGTCTCTTCGTTGACTTGCATCGGTGCGCCTTGCCTTTTCGTTTGCGTTGAATAGCGGCCCCGCCCACACGCGCTACACCGCGCGGACGCGACCGGAATCAGACCGGTTGCTTGCGCAGGGTCAGACGATTGACGCCATCGGCGGATCGGTAGTCGATCTCGTCCATCAGCGTCTTCATGAAATGAATCCCCAACCCGCCGACCTGACGCGACTCGATATCACCGTCGAGCTGGGCCTCGGGGGCATCGGTCAGCGGATTGAAGGCCTTGCCGTCGTCGGTGACCGTAATCGTCAACCCGTCATCCGCCTTGCGCAGCTCCACCTCGATGGTGTGCTCCGCGCCATCATCGAAGGCGTAGGTGATTAGATTGGTCAGCCACTCGTCCAGCACCAGATTAATCGGGTAGACCGAGGACATCGAGACGCCGGCCTCCTCGCAGAAGGCCTCCACCTGCTCGGCCAGGCGCGGGATCTCCCGCAGTTCAGTCTGGATCCGGAACGCCCGCTGCATCATGCACTCCCTGCCGGCGCTCGACGAGCGAACGCCCGTCGAGTCAAAAGGTATTCGCGACGCTGGCAACCCCCGGCGCGCGCGAGCGCACCAGGCGCTCGACCACGTTCTTCAGATCCAGCGTCGAACGCGGACACCCCACGCAGGCCCCCTTCAAGCGCACCCGTACGGTGCGCCCGTCGAGCTCCACGAACTCGATATCGCCGCCGTCCTGCATCAGGATGCGCCGCGCCTCCTCGATCGCCGCGCGCACCGCATCTTCGTCGATCGGCCCGTCCGCCGGGACATCGGACGCCTCGCGCTCGGCGAAGGTCTGTGCCCGGTCCAGGCGCAGGGCCAGTTCCGGATCAAGCTCCTCGATCGCGTCCAGTTCGTCCTCACTGTACACATGATCCGGGTCGTCGTTCAGCAGGTGGGAGACGTCCACCATCACCTGTGCCTTGTCGGGTCCCGCCATGGTCGGTCCTCCGCATGATCGCATTCGCGCCAGTATAGCAACGCCCCATGCCCACCCGGCCCGAAGCCGCACGCGCCAACCGGATTCCGGTGTTGCGACTGGCGGCCAGCGCAGGCGGACCCGCAGCCGGCGCAGGTCATCAGGATCCATGCGCGCGGCATGCAGCCAGAGCCGCCACAGGCGCCCCCCGTCCCGTTCGCGCAGCACCAGCAGGACCATCCCGGCCAGGACCCGGCTGTCGGGCAACAACTCCACCCAGGTTACCTGTTCCTGGCGAAGGCCCTCGCGGGTCGCGACCCAGGTATCCCCCTCCGGCGTCTGCCCCAGCCAGGCCCAGTCCGGTGCCGCATCGCGACGCTGCCACCACCAGCCGACGGCCGCCAGGCCCCAGACGGGCAGCAGCATCCACAACGGGCTGTAGACCAGCACAAAACCGGAGACGGCGAGGACCAGCAGGATTTGCCCGGCCTGCGCGAGCCGCGGCAGGACGGGGTCAGGGTGCAGTCTCAGCCGCAGCGGCGGCGCGGATCGCCGGGACAAGCCGCGCTATCCCGTCATCCACCGTGGTCTGGCGACCCATGACCACATCCAGTAGCACATTGTCGGGGTAGTCGAGCAGGCGCTCGAAGGCATCGCGACCCTCCTGGTCCAGTTGCGCATATCCCTGCGCGAGAAACTGCCCGAGCAGCCAGTCGTTCTCCAGCATGCCGCGGCGGCAACGCCAGCGGGTGCGGCTGTCGGGTTCCATCACAGCGACTTCTTGAGCATGGTGCGGCGGATATCGCCGATCGCCCGGCTCGGGTTCAGGCCCTTCGGGCAGACCTGCGTGCAGTTCATGATGGTGTGGCAGCGGTAGAGCTTCCAGGCATCGTCCAACTCAGCCAGGCGGTGATCGGTGGCCTCGTCGCGGCTGTCCTGGATGAAGCGCGCGGCCTGCAGCAGTGCGGCCGGGCCGAGGAACTTGTCCGGGTTCCACCAGTACGACGGGCAGGCGGCGGAACAGCAGCCGCACAGGATGCACTCGTACAGGCCGTCCAGCTGGTCACGATCCTCCGGGCTCTGCTTGCGCTCGACTTCGGGCTCCGGGCTGTCGTTGACCAGCCAGGGCTCGGCTCTTCGGTACTGCTCCCAGAAGTTGCCCATGTCCACGATCAGGTCGCGGATCACCGGCATCCCCGGGAACGGACGCAGCGTGACCGGCCCCTCCAGATCCGCCAGTGGCGTGATGCAGGCCAGGCCGTTCATGCCGTTAATGTTCATGCCGTCGGAGCCGCAGACCCCGTGCTGGCAGGAGCGGCGAAAGCCCAGCGAGTCATCCTGCTCCTTCAGCAACAGCAGGGCATCCAGCAACATCATCCCCGGCTCGATCTGGTCGTCGGGCAGGGTGAAGCGCTGCATCTTCGGCAGCGTGTCCGTCTCCGGGTTGAAGCGGTAGATCGAGAATTCCAATCGTCTCTCCTGTCAGCGTTGCTACAGGTTGTCTATTGCGATCCAGTCCCCTGAAATCGCCGCCTCCTGATCTCATACGGTCCGTAGTGCGCAGGATGTGTCAATCCCTGCGAAATGCACCGAACGTGGTCCGATCAGGCGCCTGTTGATGCGATTCGCTAAGCTCATCGCATCCTGCGAGGCTTCCCTGCAAGCAGCACCGGCCGTCAATACACCCGCTCCTTCGGCGGGAACGAGGCCACGGTGTTCGGCTGGGTGCGCACCGGCTTGTAGTCGAGGCTGTCGTCGGCCAGCGAGTACAGGCTGTGCTTGAGCCAGTGCTGGTCGTCGCGCTCGGGGAAGTCAATGCGCGAATGCGCCCCGCGGCTCTCCTCGCGCCCCAGCGCGGAGCGGATGGTCGCGATCGCGCAGTCCATCAGGTTCTCCAGCTCCATCGCCTCCACCCGCGCGGTGTTGAAGGTGGCCGAGTGGTCCGCGATCACCGCGTGGTTCAGGCGCTCGCGCAGCGCGCGGACCTTCTCCACCCCCTCGCGCATCACCTCGTCGCTGCGGAACACCGAGCAGTGGTCCTCCATCACCTTGCGCAGTTCGCGCTTGAGCGGTTCGACCTGCTCGGCGGAGCCGTCGCCCGGGTCCTTGCGGTCCCAGCGCGTGAGCCGCGCCATCGCCTGCTCCACCGCCGTCTCGTCCAGCGGCCGGTGATAGCGGTTCTCGCCCAGGTACTCGAGGATGTGATTGGCCGCCGCACGCCCGAATACGAGGATATCCAGCAGCGAGTTGCCGCCCAGGCGGTTGGCCCCGTGCACCGAGACACAGGCGGCCTCGCCGGCCGCGTACAGCCCCGGAACCGGGTCCTCCGGGGTGTCCTTGACCGGCGCCACCACCTGGCCGAAGCGGTTGGTCGGGATCCCGCCCATGCTGTAGTGGCAGGTGGGAAACACCGGGATCGGGGCCTCGATCGGGTCCACCCCGAGGAAGGTCATGCTGGTCTCGCGGATGCCCGGCAGACGCTGCATGATCGTGTCCGCGCCCAGGTGGCGCAGATCCAGCAGCACATGGTCGGCATTGCGCCCGCAGCCCCGGCCCTCGCGCACCTCGGTGGCGATGGAACGGCTGACCACGTCGCGCGAGGCCAGGTCCTTCGCCCGCGGGGCATAGCGCTCCATGAAGCGCTCACCCTCGGAGTTGATCAGGAACCCGCCCTCGCCGCGCGCGCCCTCGGTAATCAGCATCCCGCGCCCGGCGATCCCGGTCGGATGGAACTGCACGAACTCCATGTCCTCCAGCGGCACCCCGGCGCGCAGCGCCATCGCCATGCCGTCGCCGGTGTTGATCAGGGCGTTGGTGGTGGTGCGGAACAGCTGCCCCGCCCCGCCGGTGGCGATCAGCGTGGTCTTGGCCTCGATCACGATCGGCTCGCCGGTCAGGATCTCGAAGGCCAGCACACCGAGCACGAAGCCCTGCTCGTCGCGCAGCAGGTCCACCGCGAAGTACTCGTCAAAAAAGTGCGTGCGTGCGCGCAGGTTCTGCTGGTACAGCGAGTGCAGAATCGCGTGCCCGGTACGGTCGGCCGCCGCACAGGTACGCGCCGCCTGGTCCTGACCGAAGTTCTGGCTCTGCCCGCCGAAGGCGCGCTGGTAGATGTTGCCGTTGTCCAGACGCGAGAACGGCACGCCGAAGTGGTCCAGCTCGTAGACCACCTTGGGCGCCGCGCGGCACATGTACTCGATCGCATCCTGGTCGCCCAGGTAGTCCGAGCCCTTCACGGTGTCGAACATGTGCCAGTGCCAGGAGTCCGGCAGCACGTTGGCCAGCGCGGCGTTTACCCCGCCCTGCGCGGCGACCGTGTGCGAACGCGTGGGAAACACCTTGGAGACCACCGCGACCTTGGCATCGCCGTTGGACAGCTGCAGCGCGGCGCGCAGGCCCGCGCCACCGGCGCCGATGATCAGCGCGTCGAATTTGCGCCGGGTCAGATTCATGCAAGCCCCGTTCGAATCAGGAGGTAGAGGGCCCACAGGCCCAGAAGAATGAGCGCGCCCGCGCCGAGGGTCAGTACGGTCAGGCGCAGCGCCAGCGGCTTCACGTAGTCGAGTACGACATCGCGCAGCCCGATCCACGCATGCAGCAGCAGGAGCACGACAAACAGTGCACTGCCCAGCGCCACCACCGGGTGCGCGATCACCGCCACCCAGGCCGCGTGATCGGCCGGCGGGGCGATCAGGAAATAGCCCAGGGCTGCGATCACGAACAGCCCCACGTAGACCGCGGTGATCCGCTGCAGCAGCCAGGCGCCCTGCCCCGACAGCAGCCTCACAGGATCAGCCCCAGCCAGACGGCGAGCGTGGCGAAGATTGCGGCGTACAGGGCATCACGCGCGGTGCGCAGCGAGCCGGCCCGGTCCTCCCCGATGCCGAACTCCATCAGCAGATAACGAATCCCCGCGAACAGGTGATGCAGCAGCCACCACAGGCCGATCAGCAGCAGCGCCAGCCCGACCGGGTGCCGGATGATCGCGGCCACCTGCGCAAAGCCCTCCGGGCTCGCCAGCGAGCGATCCAGCAGCCACAACAGCACGGGGATGGCGAGAATCAGGAGAATCCCGGTAATACGGTGCAGGATGGAAACTACGGCATTCAGCGGTAGGCGGATCTTGCGCAGATCCAGGAAAACGGGCCGTGCCGGAGAACTCATGCCACCCCCAAAACCGGATGATGAAAAATGTCGGGCTGACACCCTGCAAGAGGTTCGTCTACTATCGACCCGCTTGGTTCAGCCGGTCGCCCGACCTGTGTTGAGCTTACCACCTCAATCCGCCGCCGTGGGTCCCCAAGGCCACCAGCCGAACGGACACACGACGCGCTGCCACGGGAGAGTTTTCGATGCGCGAAGACTGGAAGAATCACCTGATCGACGCCGGGGCCGAGTTCGAGGACGACGACCTCCTGCACTACGGAAACCCCGAACGCGAACGCCGCATGGCCATCAATGGCGAGGTGATCTGCGACCTGTCCCACCGGGGCCTGCTGGAGGTCCGCGGCGAGGACGCGACCGAATTCCTGCAGGGCCAGTTCGGCAACGACATCACCCAGGTCGATGCCAGCCACAGCCAGATTTCCAGCTACTCCAGCCCCAAAGGGCGCGCCTACGCGGTGTTTCGCGTGCTGCGCACCGCGGACAGCTACCTCCTGGAGATGCCGGCTGACCGCATCGAGGCCATCGCCAAGCGGTTGCGGATGTTCGTGCTGCGGGCCCATGTGGTGATCGAGCGCGCCGACGACTCGCGCATCCACTTCGGGTTTTCCGGCCCTGACGCCGAAACCGAACTGAACAACGCACTGGGCGCCCGCCCCGCGAACGTGGACGACGTGGTCGAAAAAGACGGCGTGACCATCGTGCGCGTGCCCGGGGTGCACCCGCGTTACGAGCTGTTCGGCGAGCTCGAACCGATGCGCACCGCCTGGGACAAGCTGAACGTGCGCTCGGGCCCGGTGGGGCCGCGCGAGTGGGCCCTGCTCGACATCCTCGCCGGGATGCCGACCGTGGTCGAGGCGACCAGCGAGATGTTCGTGCCGCAGATGCTGAACCTGCACGCGCTGGGGGCGATCAACTTCGAGAAGGGCTGCTACCCGGGACAGGAGGTGGTGGCCCGGATGCACTACCTCGGCAAGCTGAAGCGGCGCATGTTCCGCCTGGCAATCCCCGCCTCGGAGCTGCCGCAGCCGGGCTCACCGGTATTTCGCGCCGGAGGCAACCCGGAGCAGTCGGACGGCGAGATCGTGGCCGCGGAACTGCACCCGGACGGCCTCTACTCGGCCCTGGCGGTGGTGCAGGTGGCGGCCGCCGAAGGCGAGCTGCACTGGGGGGCACCGGATGGCCCGCGGGCGGAGGTCGTCGACCTGCCCTACGCGGTACCGGAAGGAGCCTGAGCCATGCGATTCCTGTTCTTCTTCTTCGTCCTGATCCTGCTCGCGCTGTGGGCGGCCTTCTTCAGCCGCCCCAACAACCCGACGCTGTCCAATTGGCTGTACGTACTGTCCGGGGTCCTCGCCGTGCTGTTCCTGATCGGCTACCTGCGCCTGGACGGGGTGATATAGCGCGGACGAGCACGAGGAGGAGCGCCCTGCGCTATTCGCGGCCCCGGGATATTCGTGGCCCGGGCTATTCGTGAATGTAGTCGACGACCTCGAGCCCGAAACCGCCCAGGCCATGGAAGCGCTTGGGCGCGGACATCAGCTTCATGCGGCCCACGCCGCAGTCCGCCAGGATCTGCGCGCCGATGCCGTACATGCGCCACTCGGCCGAATTCTCGCGCCCGCCACGCTCCTCCTGCGGCGGCTGCCCGAGCTGTTCCAGGCGCTGCGCCAGGGCCTCGGCGCTCTCGTGCTTGCGCAGCACCACCACGACGCCCTCGCCCGCCTCGTCGATGCGGCGCAGAGCGTCGTCCAGCGGCCAGCCACGATCCGGGCCGGCATAGCCCAGGGTGTCATGCAGCGTGTTTTCCAGGTGCACGCGCACCAGGGTGCCCTGCTCCGGCTTCGGCTCGCCGCGCACCAGCGCAAAGTGTAGCTGGTGGTCGACCTCGTCCTGGAATGACAGCAGGCGGAATTCGCCGTGCGCGGTCGGGAACGGGCGCTCCGAGACGCGCTGAACGGTCTTCTCGTTCTCGATGCGGTAGCGGATCAGGTCCTCGATCGTGCCCATCTTCAGGTCGTGTTCGGCACAGAAGCGCTCGAGGTCCGGGCGCCGCGCCATCGTACCGTCCTCGTTGAGGATCTCCACGATCACCGCGGCCGGCTCGGCCCCGGCCAGGCGCGCGAGGTCGCAACCGGCCTCGGTATGGCCGGCGCGCACGATCACCCCGCCCGGCTGCGCCATCAGCGGAAAGACATGTCCCGGCTGGACGATGTCACCCGGCTGCGCGTTGGGCGCCACGGCCGTGCGGATGGTGTGCGCGCGGTCATAGGCGGAAATACCCGTAGTCACGCCCTCGGCGGCCTCGATGGACAGCGTGAAGTTGGTGCCGTGCACATCGTTGGTGTCGGTCACCATCAGCGGCAGCGCGAGCTGCTTGCAGCGCTCGCGGGTCAGCGTCAGGCAGATCAGCCCGCGGCCGTACTTGGCCATGAAGTTGATGTCCTCGGGGCGCACATGCGAGGCGAGCATCAGCAGATCGCCCTCGTTCTCGCGGTCCTCGTCGTCGACGATGACCACCATGCGCCCGGCCTGCAGTTCCTCGAGGATGGTTTCGGTATTGGAAAATTCCATGCGTGCCTTCGGTCGGGGGCCGTGCGCTCAGTCGCGCGACCCGGAATGATTGGGGAAGCCCTGTTCGGCCAGCCAGGCCTCGGACAGATCACCCGCGCCCACGCCCGGCTCCGCCGCGCGCTCGCCCAGCATCAGGCGCTCGAGGTAGCGCGCGATCAGGTCCACCTCCAGGTTCACCGGCGTGCCCACCGCGTAGACAGAGAAGCGGGTCAGCGACCAGGTGTGGGGGATGATGTTGACCTCGAACTCGGCCCCGTCGACGCGGTTCACGGTCAGACTGGTGCCATCGATGGTGATCGAGCCTTTCGCGGCGATGTAGCGCGCCAGCGCGGCGGGGGCGCGAAAGCGCACGCGGGTCGAGCGTGCGTCCGGCTCCATCGCGACCACCTCGCCGACGCCATCGACGTGGCCCGAGACCATGTGGCCCCCGAGGCGGTCGCCCAGCGCCAGGGCCCGCTCCAGGTTGGCCCGGTCGCCCGGCCCCAGCCCGCCCAGCGTGGTCACGTTCAGGGACTCGCGCGAGACATCGGCGGCGAAGCCCGCGCCCGTCAGGTCGGTCACGGTCAGACACACGCCGTTGACCGCGATGGAGTCGCCCAGGCGCGTGTCCGACAGGTCCATCCCAGGTGCATTCACATGCAGGCGCACGTCGCCGCCGCTGGGCGTCAGGCGATCCAGGCTGCCAAGGGTCTCGATGATTCCGGTGAACATGGGCCTTGTATCGGTTTCAGGCCGCCCCGGGAAGGGACGCCGCGAGCCGCCCATCTTAGGGAAACGCGAAGGCGTTCGCACCACACGATGGAGGACGTATGGATTTAGCACCCCGACAAGGCGCAGGACGATCGGACCATCAGGAGCGCGGACGGGCTCGCAGGCGCAGGCTGTCACCGACCCAGCGGCTCTCGAGGATCTCCAGCTCCGCGCGTTCGTCCATGCGCGCCAGCGGCCACTCCACCAGCGGACGGGCACTCGAGCCCAGCAGCAACGGCGCCTGGTACAACAGCCACTCGTCCACCCAGCCCCCGCGGGCCAGGGCGCCGGCCAGACCGGGGCCGGACTCGACATGCAGTTCGTTTACCTCGGCGCGTGCCAGCTCCACCAGCACCTCGCCGAGGTCCAGTCCGCCCTCGGGCGAGTCGCTGGCCAGCGCGATCGGCCGCACATCCGCGCCATGCCCGCGCAACGTATCCGCGACCGGCGAACGCGCGGCATCCGGCCCGGTCAGGACCCACACAGGCCCGCTCTTCAGGATCTGGGCGCCGGGGGGCGTGCGCAGCCGGGCATCCAGGATCACCCTGAGCGGCTGCCGGGTGGGCAGATCCGAGTAGTGCGGGTCATCAGGAAAACCGGCCTGGGCAGCCAGCTGATGCGGTTTCATGCGCACGGTCAGGCGCGGGTCGTCGGCCACCACGGTACCGCTGCCGGTCAGAATCGCCCCGGCGCGCGCCCGCCACAGCTGTACGTCGCGACGCGCGGCCTCGCCGGTAATCCAGCGGGACTCGCCCGAGGCCATCGCCGTGCGCCCGTCCAGGCTCGCCGCGAGCTTGATCCGGACCCAGGGACGTCCTTGCTCCATGCGCTGGACAAAGCCCGGGTTCAGTGCCCGGGCCTCGGCCTCGAGTACGCCGGTTTCGACCTCGATCCCGGCCGCGCGCAGCGCCTCCATGCCGCCACCACAGACCCGCGGGTTCGGGTCCTGCATCGCAATCACGGCCCGGGCCACGCCGGCCTGGATCAGCGCCTCGGTACAGGGAGGAGTGCGACCGTGGTGACTGCACGGCTCGAGCGTCACGTAGACAGTGGCCCCGCGCGCGGCTTCGCCGGCCGCGTGCAGGGCGTTCACCTCGGCGTGCGGCTCGCCGGCACACCAGTGCAGCCCCTCTCCGACGACCTCGCCATCGCGCACCAGCACACAGCCCACCCGAGGATTGGGATCGGCACTGAAGCGGCCATAGTCGGCCAGCTCCAGCGCCCGCGCCATGTGACGCCGATCCTCCACCGCCTGTTCGTGTCCCGGCTGTGCCATCAACTGCCCTCCTGCGAATCCCCCGGTGCGGCGGCATCCGTGTCGGCGAGTCCCTCATCGATCAGGCGCAGCTGTGAACGGCGCATCTCCGGCGTCAGGTCATCCTCGAGCCGCTCGATGGCCTCGCGGAAGGACTGCACACTGGCAAAGCTCAGATAGATGGAGGCAAAACGGATATAGGCCACATGGTCCAGGGCATGCAAGGCTGCCAGGACCATTTCGCCAATACGGTCGGACTTGACCTCGGGGGCCGCCAGGGACGCGAGCTGGCGCTTGATGTCGTCGATCACGCGCTCGACATCCTCGGTCTTCACCGGGCGCTTGTGCAACGCCCGACGCAGACCACTGCGCAACTTGTCTTCGTCGAAGGCAACGCGCTCGCCGGAGCGCTTGACCACCCGCGGCAGGCTGAACTCCGCCCGCTCGAAGGTGGTGAAGCGCGCCCGGCACTCGCGGCACTCGCGCCGACGCCGGATCTGCTCCTGCTCCGGACCGGCCACCCGCGAGTCGACCACGCGGGTGTCCTGAGCGCCACAGGCCGGGCAGCGCATGGCGGGCCACCGCTACGCCGCGTTATTCGGGGGCGCCGTAGACCGGGAAGCGGCGGCAGATCTCGACGACCTTGTCGCGGGTCGCGTCGATCACCTGCTCGTTCTCGTGGTCGTCCAGCACGTCGGCGATCCAGCCGGCCAGCTCGCGCGACTCCGCTTCGGTGAAGCCACGCGTGGTCAGAGCGGCGGTGCCGATGCGGATGCCGGAGGTCACGAATGGGGATTCCGGATCGTTGGGCACGGCGTTCTTGTTGACCGTGATGTTGGCGCGACCCAGCGCGGCGTCCGCGGCCTTGCCGGTCATGCCCTTGGACACCAGGCTCAGCAGGAACAGGTGATTGTCGGTCCCGCCGGAGACGATGTCGTAGCCACGCTCGACCAGGACCTCGGCCATCGCGCGGGCGTTGGCGATCACCTGCTTCTGATAGGTCTTGAATTCCGGCTCCAGGGCCTCCTTGAAGGCCACCGCCTTGCCGGCGATCACGTGCATCAGCGGGCCGCCCTGGGTACCCGGGAAGATCAGCGACTGGAACTTCTTGTTCAGCTCCGGCTGGCCCTTGGTGATGATGAAGCCGCCACGCGGCCCGCGCAGGGACTTGTGCGTGGTGGAAGTGACCACGTGGGCGTGGTCGATCGGGTTCGGGTATTCGCCGGCGGCGATCAGGCCGGAGACGTGGGCCATGTCCACCATCAGGTAGGCGCCCACGGAATCGGCGATCTCGCGGAAGCGCTTCCAGTCGACCACGCGCGAGTAGGCGGAGAAGCCGGCGACGATCATCTTCGGCTGGTGCTCGGTGGCCAGGCGCTGGACCTCGTCGTAGTCGATCAGACCCTCGTCGGTGATGCCGTACTGCACCGCGTTGTAGATCTTGCCGGAGAAGTTCGGCTTGGCGCCGTGGGTCAGGTGACCGCCGGCGTCCAGGCTCATGCCCAGCACGGTGTCATGCGGCTGCAGCAGGGCCATGTACACGGCCGCGTTGGCCTGCGAGCCGGAATGCGGCTGCACGTTCGCGTAGTCGGCGCCGTAGAGCTGCTTGAGGCGATCGATCGCGAGCTGCTCGACGATATCCACATACTCGCAGCCACCGTAGTAGCGCTTGCCCGGATAGCCCTCGGCGTACTTGTTGGTCAGCACGGAGCCCTGGGCCTCCATCACGCGCGGGCTGGTGTAGTTCTCGGAGGCGATCAGCTCGATATGCTCTTCCTGGCGCTGCGCCTCCTTGCTGATGGCGCCCCAGAGTTCGTCGTCGTAGCCGTGGATACTCATGTCGATCGAAAACATTCGGATCTCCCGTTTCATTACTTTCGTGGATTCGGTTTCCCGGCGCGCCGACTCACCGGCGCAGGCCTGGGAAGGGGGAAACAAAGACGCGTAATGATAGGGGATGCGGGGCTTTTTTTCAGGTGGCCGCCACGCCATGGCCAGACCACCGTCCAGGTAGCGCACAACGCAAGAATCCAAAGCCTTCCGTATTTTCAGCTACATACGGCCTATTGCGCGCTGCCGGGCAAGCTCGACAGGGTAGCCATGGCCTCCGGCGCGCACGGCCTGGTGTCCCGTTTCTTTACACCCAATCCTGGCCGGGTAAACCCCTCTCGCGGCACTGAGAATGTACCCGCCGGGCGCCACTCACCCGAACGGCGTAGTCGTCGGTGTCACACTTTTTTACGCCCATCCAGTCCCGCTGCCATCCGGCAAAAGGCGCATCCTCCTATCGGTCTGTTTTTTCGAATGAATTAGCGCGCATATGGGAATGGCACCGTTTCTGCATAGCCCTGAGTGCACAAGGACCGGATGGGCCGGATCCGCGCAAGCCACCCAGGGGGCTATTCCCAGGGAAGGTGCATCGAATGAACCCCAAACGTACTACACCCTATTTCGCGAGTGCCGCCCTGTTGCTGGGCCTGGGCCTTTCCGGCGCCGCACAGGCTTCGTTGATCAGCTGCGCCAGCCTGGATGGCGGCGTTGAAAACCGCGTCACCGCCAACATCGGCTGCCAGATCCTCGAACCCCTGGATGGGCATGCAAACGACCCTGTGGGAGGCGACCCCTCCAACTGGATCGTCAACACGGCCGGTGGCACGGGCTTTTTCGGCATCAGTGACTGGCAGTTCGATGGCCGCTGGGAAGATCCGCCGAACAGCAACGGCGATCCGCTGGAGTTTGATCCGGCCGATCCGACCCTCAACCTGGTCACGCTGGACGGAACCTCCCAGGGCGGGACCTGGACACTGGATCCGAGCTTTGTCTACGGCGACCTGCTGTTCCTGTTCAAGGATGGCCGCGGCACCAATCTGACCGGGTTCCTGATGACTGGCTATAACGGCAGCTACCTCTCGCCATTCATTGACCCGCCGTTTGACTTCCCGGGTGCAAGCCCCAAAGACATCTCCCACGTGAGCATCTACTACCGTCCGAACGGGCAGGTACCGGAGCCCCACACACTGTTGCTACTGGGTCTGGGTCTGGGCTTGCTGGGTATCGCCGTCCGCCGCAAAGCACGCAGGGACACGATGGCGGCCTGATCACGTCCTGCTCGACTTGGCATGATGGCGCCCATGTGGCGCCATCATTTCGTTCATGCCTCCTGATCCACAGTGATTCGCTCGCCTCGACCGAACATGTCCGGTTCTTTTACATCTCGGCCGTAACCCACGACCGCCTCTCCACATCAAATCTCACAAGCGATTGTTTCATCGCCCGAATCCCCCATCTCGTCGAACATGGCACGAAGCGTGCTGCATTCCCGCCTTGTGAGTGATGGCACTTTCAGGCGATCCGCGCCCCAGCCGCATTCATGAGAAACCATGGAGGGACTTTCGTCCCATGGAGGTAAGCTCGATGTCATGCAAGCCATTGCTCTCGTTCCTGGCCGGAACGGTGTTCCTGTTGACCCTGTCGCTCTCCGGGGCCACCCAGGCCGCACTGCTCGATTGCACTGCCCTGTCCGGCAACGTCGGTGACAAGGTCACCAACAATCTCGGCTGTCAGATTTTGTCGCCACTGGATGGCGCAGCCACCGACTCCACCACCGGCGATCCCTCCAGCTGGCTTGTGAATACCGCGGGCGACACCGGATTCTTCGGAATCAGCGACTGGCTATTCGACGGCCGCTGGACCTCCCCCGGGTCGAACAGCTCGACCCTCGCCAGCTTTGATGGCAATCGCCACAGCGGGCAATGGAACCTCGATTCCGAATGGGACTATGGAGACCTGCTGTTCGTGTTCAGTCATGGCAGTGGCACCAACCTGGTCGGCTTCCTGATGACCGGGATCAATGGCAATTACAGCTCACCCTTCACCCAACCGCCCTTCAGCTATCCGGGTGTGGCCACACGCAACATCTCGCATATCAGCGTCTATTACCGTTCGGGCGAGGTCGGCACCGTCCCCGAACCGAAGACGATGCTGCTGATGGGACTGGGGCTCGGCCTGCTCGGGCTGATGCTTCGCCGGAACCGACGCCAGGGGCCCCGTTTTCCGGCCTAGGCGAACGCCCAACGGCCCGTCGCCGCGCCATCAAGGGCACGCCTGTCGGGCGTGTCCTTTACCCTGATTGAAGAGGGGCCTGCACAGGACCGCGGATGACCGAAGGCGAGGCGATCCCCATCGCCCCCGGCCCGCAGGCACAGTCGACCTGAACGCGAACGTGCTATTTGATCGGCGTCTCCCTAGAATCCTCGGCACTGCCGCGATTCGTTCCCGGCATGACCCCGGAGGGCGTATGAATCGATCCAGTGTGCCGAGGGCCGACCGGCGATGGCTGCAACGCCTGCTGCCAGTGCTCACCCTGGTCAGCCTGCTACTGGCCACCACCGCGCAGGCCGAATCGCGCTTCATCAATATCGGCACAGGCGGGGTCACCGGCGTGTATTACCCGGCGGGCCAGCACCTGTGCCGCCTGTTCAACACCCGTCGCGACGAGCACGGGATGCGCTGCACAGCGGAGAGCACCGGCGGCTCGGTCTTCAATCTCAACATGATCCGCTCGGGCGACATGGACTTCGGCGTCGCGCAGTCGGACCTGCAGTACCACGCCTATCGGGGCTCCGGGCGTTTCGAGGAATTCGGGCCCGCTCCCCATCTCCGGGCGGCGTTCAGCCTGCATGCCGAACCCCTCACCCTGGTGGTGCGCCCCGACGCAGACATCGAGGGGCTGGATGACCTGCCCGGCAAGCGCGTCAACATCGGCAACCCGGGCTCGGGCCAGCGCATCCTGATGGAAGAACTGATGGGGGCGCTGGGCTGGGACCAGGACACCTTTCGCCGGGTGAGTGAGCTGCCCTCGCGCGAGCAGGCCCAGGCGCTTTGCGACAACCGCATCGACGCCTTTGTATTTTCCGTCGGCCACCCCTCGGCCGCGATTCAGGAACCCATCGCGACCTGCAACGCCCGACTGGTGTCGATCGAGGGTTCAACCGTCGACCAACTGGTCGAGGACACCCCTTATTACCTGCGCGCGCTGATCCCCGCCGGCACCTACCCGGGCCAGGACGACGACATCCATACCTACGGTGTCGGCGCCACGCTGGTGACCTCGACCCTTACATCGGAACGCGCGGTCTACGAGATCACCCGCGCGGTGTTCGAGAACTTCGAGACCTTTCGCGGCCTGCATCCGGCCTTTGGCCCGCTGGAACGCGAGACGATGGTGGACGAAGGACTGTCGGCCCCCCTGCATCCGGGGGCCCAACGCTATTTCCGTGAAGCGGGGCTGATCGAATGAGCGAAACCAGGGGGACCACCGGGGAGGCCACGGAACCGGCCGACAACGCGGCCGAGACCGCCCAGGAGCTGGAATCCGGCGCCCGTCATCCGGGGCGCGGCACGCGCAGCCTGATCTGGCTGACGGCGGTGGCCTGGTCGCTGTTCCAGATCTGGATCGCCTCGCCCCTGGGCGACTGGCTGGATTTCTTTGTCGTCTCGGATACCGAGGCGCGCTCGATCCATCTGGCCTTTGCGGTCTTCCTGGCCTACCTGCTGTTCCCCGCGATCCGCCCGGGCACACGCCACGTGTCCTGGCCACGCGCCATTGGCGTGACCTATGCCCTGGGCGGGCTGATCCTGATGGTGTTCGGGGTCTGGCAGTTGCTGGGCCTGGAGCGTCTGGCCGAGGTCTACGTGATCATCGGACTGACCCTGCTGGTGATCGCATTGCCGCTGCTGCGCGGCCATGACCCCATCCACCACATACCGCTGACCGACTGGATGTTCGCTGCAATCGCGGCCTTCAGTGCGCTGTATCTGTACCTGTTCCACGCCGAGCTGGCCGACCGTCCCGGGGCGCCCTCGGACGTCGACCTGATCGTCGCCGGGATCGGCCTGATCCTGCTGCTGGAGGCCACCCGGCGGGTACTGGGCCCGGCGCTGACGATCATTGCCGCGATCTTTTTGTTCTACACCTTCGCCGGCCCGATCATGCCGGACATCATTGCCCATCGCGGCGCCAGCTATCCGCGCGCGATGGCCCAGCAGTGGCTGTCCAACGAAGGCGTGTTCGGGATCGCGCTCGGCGTCTCGACCAGCTTCGTGTTCCTGTTCGTGCTGTTCGGCGCGCTACTGGAACGGGCCGGCGCCGGCGACTACTTCATTCGCGTGGCGTTCTCGCTGCTGGGGCACATGCGCGGTGGCCCGGCCAAGGCGGCGGTGATGGCGTCCGGGATGACCGGCGTGGTCTCGGGCTCGTCCATCGCCAATGTCGTCACCACCGGGACCTTCACCGTGCCCCTGATGAAGCGGGTCGGCTTCAGCCCGCACAAGGCCGGGGCCGTGGAGGTCGCCAGCTCGGTGAACGGGCAGCTGATGCCGCCGGTGATGGGTGCGGCCGCGTTCCTGATGGTCGAGTACGTCGGGATTCCCTATGTCGAGGTCCTCAAGCACGCGATCCTGCCGGCCCTGATCGCCTATATCGCGCTGATCTACATCGTGCACCTGGAGGCCTGCAAGAACGGCATGGAGGGCCTCAAGCGCGCTACCGTCACCACCTGGCGCGGCCGCCTGATCAGCTTCGGGATTACCGTCTCCAGCCTGATCATCCTCGCCGCCGCGGTGTACTGGGGGCTCGGCTGGATCAAGGACCTGGCCGGCGACGCCGCCGCCTGGATCATCGCCGCTTTGCTGTTTACCGCCTATATGGTGCTGCTGTGGATTGCCGCCCACGAGCCGGAGGCGGAGCCGCTGGATACCGAGCGTCCCCTGCCGCGCGTGCTGCCCACAGTGCTGGGCGGCCTGCACTATGTGCTGCCGCTGGTGGTGCTCGTCTGGGCCCTGGTCGTGGAGCGCCTGTCGCCGGGGCTTTCCGCCTTCTGGGCCGTGGCGTTCATGATCTTCATCGTGCTGACCCAGCGGCCGCTGGTGGCGCTGTTCCGGCGCCAGGGCCGGCTCGCCCAGGCGACCTGGGTCGGGGTGTGGGAGCTGTTCCAGGGCTTCGAGACCGGCGCGCGCAACATGATCGGCATCGGGGTGGCGACCGCGGCGGCCGGGATCATCGTCGGCACCGTCGCGATGACCGGGGTCGGACTGGTGCTGACCGACCTGGTCGACACCCTGTCCGGCGGCAACCTGCTGATGGTGCTTTTGCTGACCGCGCTGATCAGCCTGGTGCTGGGCCTGGGGCTGCCGACCACCGCGAACTACATCGTGGTCGCGACCCTGATGGCCCCGGTGATCGTGGAGCTTGGGGCGCAGAACGACATCCTGATCCCGCTGATCGCCGCACACCTGTTCGTGTTCTATTTCGGCATCATGGCGGACGTGACACCGCCCGTGGGGCTGGCCTCGTTCGCCGGGGCGGCCGTCGCCAAGGCGGACCCGATCCGCACCGGCATACAGGCCTTCGCCTACAGCCTGCGCACCATCGCGCTGCCGTTCTTCTTCATCTTCAACAGCCAGCTGCTGCTGATCGGCGTGGATAACGTGTTCCAGCTGCTGCTGGTCTTCCTCGGCTCTCTGGCGGGCATCCTCCTGTTCACTGCGGCGACCCAGGGCTGGTTCCTGGCCCGCAGCCGGCGCTGGGAATCGGCACTGCTGCTGGTCAGTGCGTTCGTGCTGCTGGCCCCGACCGTACTGATGGACCGCGTGGCGGAGCCCTACGAGCGTGTGCCGGCCGAACAGCTGTTCGAGGTCGTGGAGACCATCCCGGATCGCGAATCGCTGCGGGTCGAGGCCACCGGCATCGACCTGGAGGGCCGCGAGATCACCCGCACCGTGATGTTCCCGCTGGGCGACCCGGGCCTGGAGCCGCGCGAGCGCCTGTCCGATGCCGGACTCGATGTCACCTTCGATACGGACACGGAAAAAGCGCGCATCCAGACGGTTGCTTTTGGCAGCCCGGCCGGCCGGGTAGGCTTGGAAGGTGGCTGGACGATCACCAGCGTGCTCGTGGATACGGACCGCCCGAGCCCCTACTGGTGGTACCTCCCGGGCATGCTGCCGGCGCTGCTGGTGGCCTGGAACCAGCGCCGTCGCGAACCGCCCGCCGGGCCGACCGCGACGGCACCGGCGCTCAGCGCCTGACGACCCACGCGACAGGAAGACGGCACCATGGAACAACCCAAGTACGGCTTTAACGTGATTCTGAGCGTCCCGATGGATACGGCCATCGAGCGCACGACAGCGGCCCTCGGCGAGGAGGGCTTCGGCATCCTCAGCGAGATCGATGTAGCCGCCGCCTTCAAGAAGAAGCTGGATCTCGATCATCGCCCCTATCGCATCCTCGGCGCCTGCAACCCGCATCTCGCGCGTCATGCCATCGAGGCCGATCCCAACATCGGGCTGCTACTACCCTGCAACGTCCTGGTGCAGGACAACCAGGACGGGACCTGCACCGTCGGCTTCATGGACCCGGTAGCGGTGATGGCCCTGGTGGACAAACCGGGCGTCGAGGCCCTTGCCAGCGATGTCCGGGAACGCCTCGAACGGGTCCGCCAGGCACTGGAAGCCGGTGAGCCTGCCACCCGGTGAGAGATAACAAGGACCATGCCGCGCCGCTCGCGGAGGCGATTCGCGAGGCCAGCGTTGCGGGGACCCGAATCGCCGTGCGCGGCGGGCGCCAGCATGGTGATCAGAGCTTCCCCGACGGCCTCCCCTCCGGTGTACTCCAGCTGGAGACCCGCGAGCACCGGGGTATCGCGACCCTGGAGCCGAGCGAGCTGGTCGTCACCGTGCGCAGCGGAACGCCCGTGGTCACCCTGGACCAGGCGCTGGCCGAGGTCGGCATGATGCTCCCCTTCGAGCCCGCGCTGGGTACTCTCGAAGCCACCGTCGGCGGCATGGTCGCGCTGGGGATGTCGGGACCGCGGCGCCCGTGGGCCGCCGCGCTACGCGATGCGGTGCTGGGCACCCGGGTTGTGAACGGACGTGGCGAGATCCTGCAGTTCGGCGGCCAGGTAATGAAGAACGTCGCCGGCTTCGATGTCTCCCGTCTGATGTGCGGCAGCCAGGGCGGTCTCGGGCTGATCCTGGAGACCAGCTTCAAGCTGCTGCCAAGACCGCCCTGCGAGCGCTACCTGCAACGCGAGGATGATGCGGAGTCGTTCGTCGCGCGCTGCAGCGCCTGGGGGCGCACCGGGTGGCCGTTCTCGGGGATCGCCTGGCACGACGGCGTCACCCATATTCGGCTCGGTGGCGGCGAGGAGGCGGTCGACGAGGCCATCCAGCGCATCGACGCCGAACCGGGCGACCCGGCCCGGGGCTTCTGGGACGCGCTGAGGGACCGCAGCCTGCCCCTGTTCACGGACGAGCTGGCCGCCGAGGCCCGGCTGTGGCGGATCAGCCTGCCGCCGGCGACGGAACCGCTCGCGCTTTCCGGCGAATGGCTGATGAACTGGGGTGGCGCGGAGCGCTGGCTGCGCACGACGGAGCACGCTGAGACCGTGCGCCGCGTCGTGACCGACGCCGGCGGGCACGCCCGCCTGTGGCTCGGCGACGCCCCGGGCGTGTCCCGCCTGCACCCGCGCGGGGAGGCACTGGAGGCCCTGGAAGGCCGCCTGCGCGAGTCCCTGGACCCGGATGGCGTCTTCTTCGCCCCCCTGCTGCCGAACCCGCGCTCCCGCCGGCCGCGCACGACCTGAGCCATGGAGACCCGGCTGCACAAACGCTTCGCCGATGACCCGGCCGCGCGCATTGCGGAGGATGCGCTGCGCGCCTGCGTGCACTGCGGCTTCTGCAACGCGACCTGCCCGACCTACCAGGAACTGGGCGACGAGGTCGACGGCCCGCGCGGCCGCATCTACCAGATCAAGGAAATCCTCGAATCTGGCGAGGCCAACCCGACCGCGCGCACCCACCTGGACCGCTGCCTGACCTGTCTCAACTGCATGACCACCTGCCCCTCCGGCGTGGATTACAACCACCTGGTCGCCTATGGCCGGGAGGTGATCGAGCACGACCTCGACCGAAACTGGCGTGACCGGGGCCTGCGCAGCCTGCTGGCCCGCGCCCTGCCCGCACGCTGGCCGTTCCGAATGGCCCTGGGGCTGGGGCGCCTGGTCCGCCCCGTCCTGCCGGCGACCCTGCGCCGTCGGGTACCCGCGCGACAGGAAGCCCACGAAACGACACAACCGACCCCTTCGCCAACCCTGGAAGGTTTCCCCCACGGGCGCATCCTGCTGCTGGCTGGCTGCGTACATGACGCGATTGACGCACGCACCAACGCCTCGCTGAAGAACCTGCTGGGGCGCCTCGGCATCGACGTCGTGGAAGTCGCTGAAACGCGTTGCTGCGGCGCGGTCGAACATCACCTGGCGTTCGAGGAGCGCGCCCGGCAACGGGTGCGCGCCAACCTCGACGCCTGGAAAGGCGTACTCGACCAGGGCGTGGACGCGGTGGTCAGCACCGCCAGCGGCTGCGGTGTGATGCTGCGCGACTACGGCCACCTGCTGGCCGGCGACCCCGACTACGCGGAACGCGCACGCACCGTTGCCGAGCGCGTACGCGATCCGGTGGAACTGTTCACCCCCGCTGCCGTACAGAAGCTGGGCATCCGCGCGCCGCAAGGCCACGACCCGATCGCCTGGCACGCCCCCTGCACCCTGCAGCATGGCCAGCGCCTGGCCGGGCGCGTAGAGCCGCTGCTGCAGACGGCCGGCTTCGAACTGGTACCCACAGCGGAGCCACACCTGTGCTGCGGTTCGGCGGGGACCTATTCGATCACCCAGCCGGCGATGGCCGCCCGGCTGCGTACCCGCAAGCTGGACAACCTGGAGGCCGCCACGCCCGCGCGCATCGTGACGGCCAACGTCGGTTGCCAGACGCATCTCCAGTCCGGGACCGACACCCCGGTCGAGCACTGGCTCACGCTGCTCGAGCGCCATTGCCCGGCAACTCCCGCCGGTGCGTAGGGGCGCTTGCCCGGACCGGTACGGCACACTAGATTCCCCCTTTTCCAATCCGGTAGACGCATCCATGCAGGCAAAATCCTTTCTCCCCCCGCAGCGCACCCTGATGGGCCCCGGCCCCTCCGACGTGAACCCGCGCGTGCTGAGCGCGATGAGCCGCCCGATCATCGGCCACCTGGATCCGGTGTTCGTCGGCATGATGGAGGAGATGAAAGGCCTGCTGCAGTACGCGTTCCAGACCGAGAACGCGCTGACCTTGCCGGTCTCCGCCCCCGGCTCCGCCGGCATGGAGACCTGCTTCGCCAACCTGGTGGAGCCGGGCGACAAGGTGATCGTCTGCATCAACGGCGTGTTCGGCACGCGCATGAAGGAGAACGTCGAGCGCTGCGGCGGCACCGCCGTGGTGGTCGAGGATGACTGGGGCGCCCCGGTCTCCCCGGGCAAGGTCGAGGACGCGCTGAAGGGCAACCCTGACGCGAAGATCCTCGCCTTCGTGCATGCCGAGACCTCCACCGGCGCCTGCTCCGATGTCGAGACCCTGTGCCGGATGGCCCGCGAACACGACTGCCTGACCATCGTCGACGCCGTCACCAGCCTGGGCGGCAGCCCGCTGAAGGTCGACGACTGGGGCGTGGATGCGATCTACTCCGGCAGCCAGAAGTGCCTGTCCTGCACCCCGGGTCTGTCGCCGGTCAGCTTCAGCCAGCGTGCGGTGGAGCGCATCCAGGCGCGCAGCCACAAGGTCCAGAGCTGGTTCCTCGACCTGAACCTGGTGATGGGCTACTGGGGTGGCGGCGGCAAGCGCGCCTACCACCACACCGCGCCGATCAACGCCCTGTATGCGCTGCACGAGTCGCTGGTCATCCTCGCCGAGGAAGGCCTGGAGAACAGCTGGACCCGCCACGCCCGCCACCACGCAGCCCTGCGCGCGGGCCTCGAGGCCATGGGCCTGAAGTTCCTGGTCGACGAGGCCCACCGCCTGCCGCAACTCAACGCCGTACACGTCCCCGAAGGCGTGGACGAGGCCGCCGTGCGTGCGGAGCTGCTGGAGCGCTACAACCTCGAGATCGGCGCCGGGCTCGGTCCCTATGCCGGCAAGGTCTGGCGCATCGGCCTGATGGGCCATGGCGCGAACGAGCGTAACGTGTCGCTGTGCCTGTCTGCGCTGGAGGCGGTACTGGCCGACATGGGCGCAGTGAAACCGGGCCAGGCCCTGGCCGCCGCCCGCGCGAGCTACAAGCAAGCGTAGCGCTGGACCACCCGAGCCGATAACAAAACCTGCGGGAGACGCAACATGACGCTATCCGAACTGCTGCAGTACCTGGACGAAAATATGGACGGGGTCTTCCTGGACGGCGACCCAGCCGCCACGCTGGACAAGGCACGCGAAGGCTCGCACCGCAACCCGATCGCCGCCGAGGTGCTGGTGGCGTTGATGGACGGTGCCGGCGCCGATCGTTCGGACGCCACCCTGGAGCGCGCCGAGGCGGTCAAGGCCATCGGCCCGGTACGCCTGAAATACATGGCCGACGACGCCCCGGTCGAGGGCTTCCGCCTGGTCGAAAAGACCATCGTCACCATCGACGCCGCCTACAACGACGAGGCCCTCTCCTCGCGCGGCTGATCCCCACCTGCCTCGCCGTCATCCCGGAAACCGCATCGCGGTTATCCGGGACCTCGCGTGCACTGGCACCGTCCCGGAGATCCCGGCTCTTCGCTTCATGGCGGCCGGGATTGTCTGTTCAAGATGTGGGGCAACGGAACACTTCCTGAGCGGCCGCTCGCAACCGCACCATCAGGTCAGTTCAAACCAGGCCGGCCAGTGCCAGCACCGCCCCGGCCATGCTGGCCCCGATCAGTGCCCCCATCGCGACATCGCTGGGATAGTGCAGCGCCAGCACCAGGCGCGAAGCGGCGACCAGGGCGGCGAACGGCACCACCAGCCAGGCCCAGACGGGAAACCAAGCCACCAGTACGACCGTGAAGCCCACCGCATGCATGGTGTGGCCGGAGGGGAAGCTGAACTCGTCCAGCGGATCCACCGTGCGGGTGAACGGACGGCCGCGGTTGCAAGGTCGCGGCCGGCTCGTACGGCGCTTGAGCCACTTGTACAGCGGTAACGACGCCAGCCCCACCACGGCCATCTGCAGGCTGACCCAGGCGGCTTGCGGACCATGGAACAGCGGCAGCAGGAGCATCAGCCCGTACCAGAAGACCCCGTCTCCCAGGCGGCTAATCAGTCCGAAGAAGCGACTGACCGCCCACTGACGATTGACCTGATTGCACAGCTGGCAGATCGCCAGCTCCGCCTCATCCATGCGCCGAGGCATGCGCATCACGGGCCTCCGTCTGTACCAGTTGCAACAGGACGGACTCGAAGCCACCGATCACTTCGGACCAGTCCAGCGTGGACGCATGCTCCCGCGCACGCGCCCCGAGCAGCGGCCACTGCTCGGGGCAGTCGGCAAGCTCGCGTGCCGCGCGCACGAAGGCCTGCTCGTCGACCCGGCGACTGCCGGTCAGCGAGATGCGAGTACCCGAGATGCCATCGGCCAGGTGCTCGTGGGCGGCGGCCGTATCGAAGGCGAGCACCGGAAGTCCGCTGGCCATGGCCTCGATCACCACATTGCCGAAGGTCTCGGAGGTCGACGGGAACAGGAACAGGTCCGCGCTGGCGTAGTGCTGCGCGAGGGCCTGCCCGGTCTGCTGCCCGGCGAAAATGACATCCGGATGCGCGCGCGCCAGGCGCTCCCGCTGGGGGCCGTCCCCCACCAGCACCAGCCGCGCATCGGGACGGGCCGTCTGGATCGCGCGGAAGGCGGCGATCACCAGATCCAGGTTCTTCTCCGCGGCCAGGCGTCCCACATGGATCACGACCGGCGCCGGGCCACTCGCGCCCCACTGCCCCCGCAGCGTCCGGGAACGACGCGCGGGGGTGAAACGCCGGGTATCCACGCCTCGCGCCAGCACCCCCACCCGTCGAAAGCCCTGACCCCGAAGCTCCTCGGCCAGCGCGCGGGTGGGTACCAGGGTAGCGCCGCAACGGTTGTGAAACCGGCGCAGCAGACGCCGCACCGGGAGCGTCAGCAGCCCCAGCCCGTAATGGCGGGCATAGCCATCGAAACGCGTGTGAAAACCCGAGGCCACCGGGATACCCAGTTGCCTGGCCACCGCCAGCGCGGCATGCCCGAGGGGTCCTTCGGTGGCGATGTACGCGACATCCGGGGGTGATTGCCGCCACAGGTGGCGCAACCGGCGCGTGGAGGGCAGGCCCATTCGCAGCCCCCGGTAACCGGGGATCGCGATACCGGGCAGCGTGACATCCTCGGGGCTCGTTGCATGCCGGGGCCCCGCGACGGGCTGATCCAGCCCCTGCCGCGGGCGAATCACCTGTACCCGGTGGCCGCGTTCCCGCAGCCCCTCGGTCAGCCGCTCGAGGGTATGCGCCACACCATTGACCTCGGGTGGCCAGGTCTCGGTCACGAGGGCCACGTTCAAACGACCTGGATTCGGGCCACGCGATGCAAGGGGAAACGGGGCGGGCATCGTCGCGGCCTCCATGGTCAGCGCGCCTTTCGTCGCTTCGTGGTGGGCGGGTCCAGGGGCTCGGCGGGCAGCCCCAGGCGCTCGACGATCGCATCCCGCGAGGCCTCGGCCAGCGAACGGCGATCCTCTTCAGCGGTTTGCAGCGGCGCAAGGAAATGCACCTGCACGCGGGTCTCGCGGCGGCACAGCAGGCGCCAGGCATTCACAAGCAGGCGGTCGTCGTCGGTATAGGCGACGGGGACCGGACCGCCCTCGGGGCGCTCGTAGTCCAGCGCCACCGGCTGCACCGGATGGCCGTTCTCACCCACCGCGGCAAACAGGCGCGGGTGGAAACGGCGCACGCCCTGCCCGCGGCTGGTCGTCCCCTCCGGGAACACGACGAAGTGCCGACCCTCGTCGAGGCCCTCGCGCATGGCGTCGATGTGGGCGTTCGCCTCGCCCGCGCCGCGGCGGATGAAACGCGTGTCGTGCTGGCGCGCCAGCCAGCCGATCACCGGCCAGCGGGCAATCTCGTCCTTGGACAGAAAACACGGGTCCACAGCCGCGCCGATCAGCGGAATATCCAGCCACGAGACGTGATTGGCGACCACCAGCGAGGCCTGTTCAGGCGGCGTTCCGGTCAGGCGAAAACGCACACCCGCGAGCCACAGCGCACGGTCGTACCAGTCGCGGCGGATGCGGCTGCGCGTCTCGAAGTCATCGCCCCGGCGCGACATGCGCCAGGTCAGCCAGACGCCCTTCAGCAGGTGCAGGAGAATGCGCATCAGCCTACCCGATGCCCGCAGGCTTCCCGTCATGGTGCAACCCTCGGCTTGCGGGCGCGGACGCGCCCAGGAAATGCCGATGGTAGCGATCCGGAAGGTCCCTGACATCCAGCAGGACCAGCAGATCCGCGACGTTGAAGTCGGGATCGTGACAGGCCTCGCCACAGATCCGGGCGCCCAGGCGCAGGTAGGCCTTGAGCAGGGGCGGCAGACCGGCGCGCGACGGCGTGCCGTGCCAGATACTGAGGGAGTTGGGCAACGAGCGACGCGGCGTGACCCGCAGGCGCGACGGGCCGCGATGGAACAGGCGCAGCCAGGCGAGCTGGGCCGGGGTCTGCTCGGTCAGCGGCAGGCTGGCGCAGCCCATCAGATACTGATACTGCCGCGCGGTCATAAAGCGGGCGAGACCGGACCACAGGGCATTGATCGCCGCGCCCTGGCGCTGATCCGCGCGCACACAGGTGCGCCCGATCTCCAGCGTCTTGCCGGGCAGGTTCATCAACGGGCCCAGCTCGAACTCGGCCAGCGAGTAGAAGCCACCGGCAACGGCCGCGCTCTCCTCGGTCAGGATGCGTGTGCAGGCAACCAGCTCCCCGGTGCGGGGCTCGCGCACCAGCAGATGATGGCAGTGGGGGTCGAGGTAATCGGCATCCAGCCCGCCTTCGGCGTCGGGGAGTCGCGCGCCCCTCTCCTCCGCGAACACGGAGTAGCGCAGGCGCTGGGCGGCCTCCAGGTCGCCCGGTCCGGCGGCCAGATGAACGCGAAAGCCCGTCTCGGCGTGAGCCGCCTTTACGGGCGGGATGATCTGCGGTGCGGTCATGGGCGCCACCTCCGGTTGAACTGCCTCGGAGACTACGCCCGCGTTTTTACGGCCTCGTGTAACCCGCGTGACGTTCGCGTGAACACGCCACGCGGGCCGGCAGGAAGGAGGACTCTACGGCAGCTGACCGGTATAGGCCCCGGATTCCACCGGCAGGTCCTCGGCCTCCCAGCCCTTGATGCCACCGGCCACGTTGACGACCTGGCCAAAGCCCATTTCGCGCAGGCGCTGCACCGACATCGCGGCACGTCCGCCCGTGGCGCACATCACGGCCACCGGCTTCTCGCGGGCGTTGACCAGCGCATCGATGCGATGCGGAGTGTTCGGGTCCGCCGCGCCTTCCAGCAGGCCGCGCGGAATCAGCAGCGAGTTCGGCACATGGATCTTTTCGTATTCGTAGGGTTCGCGCACGTCCACCAGCAACCAGTCCTCTCCGGCCTCCATCTTCTCCGAGAGTTCCTCGGGGGGGATCTCCTCGACGTTCTGGCGCGCCTCGGCGACGAAATCCATCAGCTTCTTCTCGCTCATTCGAACCTTCCCTTTGCAGTGAACAGAAAACGGATACGACGGTACTTCAAACTGTGGCCAAAGGGCGCCGATTCAACCCTGACCCAGGGCGTTTTCCAGGGCATCCGGGGCCGCTACCGGCGCCTCGCATTGCAGGCCGCGGCAGAGATAGGCGCACACGCCAGCCTCCGGCGGCGTCTTCTCCGCCAGGGTTGCCGGCAGGCCGTCGGCATCGCCCGGGATCGCGAACCCCCACACCGGGCGGCCCTGTGACCGCAGGCGCTGCTGCCAGGCCGGCAGCTCGTCCGCCGCGCCACGCAGCACGATCAACGGCAGCGGCTGATGATGCATGTCCAGCGCGATCAGCAGACTCATGTGCCCCAGCGGGGCCTGCTCGATCATCGGCCCGGCATTGGCCAGCGTACGCTCGGCGGCCTCCAGATAGCGTGGCTCGGCCAGCAGGAAGCCGAACTTCTGCAGCACCTGCGCGGCGATGCCATTGCCGGCGGCCATCGCGTCGTCGGCGTAGACCTTGGGCCGCTGGATCAGCGCCTCGTGATCACGCGCGGTGTAGAAGAAGCCGCCGTGCTCGGCATCCTCGAAGTCGTCCAGCAGGGCCTCCGCCAGGGTTGTGGCCCAGCCCAGCAGGTCGCTGTCCCATTCGGCTTCCAGCAGCGCCAGCGTGGCCTCCAGCAGCAGGGCGTGGTCGTCCAGATAGGCGCGTGGCAGCTGGCCGGTTGCCCCTTCGCGGTAGCTGGCAAACAGCCGACCGTCACGCCAGAGCCGTTCGCGCACCGCGTCCATCGCCGCGCGGGCGAGTCCCAGCCAGTCGGGCCGCCCGAGCGCGCGCGCGGCGCGGGCGAGCCCGGTAATCATCAGCGCGTTCCAGGCGCCCAGGATCTTGTCGTCGCGATGCGGCCGCACGCGCTGCTCGCGCGCGGCCAGCAGGCGCTCGCGGGCACGGCCGAGGCGCGCATCCGCCTCGGACTGGTCGATGCCCACGGCATCGGCCACGGTCGCAATCGGGACCACCTCGTGCAGGTGCCAGCGGCCCTCGAAATTGGCCGGGCCGTTCAGCCCCCAGACCCGGCTGGCGACCGCCCACTCGTCCTCCGCCAGCAGACCCTCGACCGTCTCCGGATCCCAGACGTAGAAGCGACCCTCCTCGCCCTCGGAATCGGCGTCGAGGCTGGAGTAGAACGCGCCGGAGGGGTCGCGCATCTCGCGCTCCAGCCAGGCGACCGTCTGCTCGGCCACGCGCCGGGCGCGGTCGTCGCCGGTGGCCGCGCGCTCGGCGTACAGGCCCAGCAGCGGCCCGTTGTCGTAGAGCATTTTCTCGAAGTGCGGGATCATCCAGCGCGCATCCACCGAGTAGCGGCAGAAGCCGCCACCGACCTGGTCGAAGATCCCGCCTGCGGCCATCGCCGCGAGCGTCCGTTCGAGCATGTGGTCGGCCTCGGCATCATCGTGGCGCGCCGAGTGCCAGGCCAGCCATTCGAGGCTGGCCGGGTGCGGGAACTTGGGCGCGTCGCCGAAGCCCCCGAACTGCGCGTCGAAGGTCTGCGCGAGTTCCGCCCGCGCCTTGTCCAGTGCGCCGATCGCCGGTATCGCCCCGCCTGCCGGGCGGTAGATGCGTGAGAGCGCTTGCTGCAGGGACTCGTTCTGGCGCTGGATCTCGTCGGGGTGCTCCGCGAGGAAATCAGCCACCCGGTTCATCAGGTCGACGAATGACGGCAGCCCGTGGCGCGGGGTACTGGGGAAGTACGTGCCGGCAAAGAACGGCACCTGGTCGGGGGTCAGGAACACCGTCAGTGGCCAGCCGCCCGGGCGCTGGGACAGCAGCATGTGGGCGTTCTGGTAGATACGATCGAGGTCGGGACGCTCCTCGCGATCCACCTTGATGTTGATGAAGCGGCGGTTCATTACCTCGGCGGTGGCCGGATCCTCGAACGATTCATGCGCCATCACGTGGCACCAGTGACAGGCGGAATAACCGATCGACAGCAGGATCGGCTTGCCCTCGCGGCGGGCGCGCTCCAGCGCCTCCTCGCCCCACGGATACCAGTCCACCGGATTGTCGGCATGCTGCAGCAGATACGGGCTGCTGGCTCCAGCCAGTCGGTTCATCGCACGACCTCCCTGGAAATCGGATTCGCCCCGGCGGGCACAGGTGCACGTCAGGGCCAGGCCGGGTAGCATGTGCAGCCGATTTTCCATCCGCAAGCGACCATGCCCACGCACCCGTTTATCGATCCGGTAGCCCTGTCGCTGGGACCCCTGACCCTGTACTGGTACGGGCTGATGTACCTGATCGGCTTCGTGGCCTTCTGGGCGCTGGGGGCCTGGCGTGCACGCACGCAGGGCTGGGCGCCCCTGCAGCCGGTACAGGTCGGCGATCTGCTGTTCTGGGGCGCGATCGGCGTAATCATCGGTGGGCGCCTGGGCTATGCCCTGTTCTACAACCTGGATGCGACGCTGGCCGACCCGGTCAGCCTGTTCCGCGTCTGGGAAGGCGGCATGGCCTTCCACGGCGGTCTGGTCGGGGTGCTGGTAACCGCCTGGCTTTATGCGCGCCGTCTCGGCGTGGGCTTCTTCCGCCTGACGGATTTCATTGCCCCGCTGATCCCGATCGGCCTGGGCGCGGGGCGCATCGGGAACTGGATCAACGGCGAGCTGTGGGGCAAGCCCACCGACCTGCCCTGGGCGATGATCTTCCCGGCCGCCGACTACGTGCCGCGCCACCCGTCACAGCTGTACCAGGCGTTCCTCGAGGGGCTGGTGCTGTTCGTGGTGCTGTGGATCGTCTCGCGTCATCCGCGCCGCACGGGGCTGGTGTCCGGGCTGTTCCTGACGCTATACGGCAGCTTCCGCTTCCTGGTCGAGTTCGTGCGCGTGCCGGATGCGCATATCGGCTATCTGGCCTTCGACTGGCTGACGCTCGGCCAGGTGCTGAGCCTGCCGGTCATCCTGTTCGGGATCGGCCTAATCCTCTGGTCGCGCAAGAACGCCGTGCCGGAATCCCGTCCGAATGCCGAGAGCCCCTGACATGCAGCAATACCTCGACCTCGTCCGCCATATTCGCGAACACGGCACCGACCGCCCGGACCGCACCGGCACCGGCACACGTTCGGTGTTCGGCTACCAGATGCGTTTCGACCTCGCTGCGGGCTTTCCGCTGGTCACCACCAAGCGCACCCATCTGCGCTCGGTGATCCACGAACTGCTGTGGTTCATCCGCGGCGAGACGAACATCGGCTATCTCAAGGAACACAAGGTCCGCATCTGGGACGAGTGGGCGACCGAGGCCGGCGACCTGGGCCCGATCTACGGGGCGCAGTGGCGCAACTGGGCCGGGCACGACCAGCTGGCCGAACTGGTGAGCAACCTGAAGAACCGCCCCTACTCGCGGCGCCACATCATCAGTGCCTGGAACGTGGCCGACCTGCCGGACGAGTCCGTCTCGCCGCAGGAGAACGCGAACGCCGGGCGCATGGCGCTGGCACCCTGCCACACCCTGTTCCAGTTCTACGTCGCCGATGGCCGGCTGTCCTGCCAGCTCTACCAGCGCAGTGCCGACGTCTTCCTCGGTGTGCCGTTCAACATCGCCAGCTATGCCCTGTTCACACACATGCTGGCGCAGGTCGCCGGCCTGGAACCGGGCGACTTCGTGCACACCTTCGGCGACGCCCACCTGTATCACAACCACGAACAGCAGGTGGACGAGCTGCTGGGCCGCGAGCCCCTGCCGCTGCCCACCCTGCACCTGAATCCCGAGGTCACCGACCTGTTCGCCTTCACCTTCGACGACATCGAGGTGCGCGACTATCAGTCGCACCCGCCAATCAAGGCGCCGGTGGCGATCTGATGGCGACCCCCGAGATCCACCTGATCGTCGCGCTGGACCCGGACCATGTGATCGGACGCGACAACGATCTGCCCTGGCACCTGCCGAAGGACCTGCAGCACTTCAAGCGCGTCACCGACGGGCACCCGATGATCATGGGTCGGCGCACGTTCGAGTCCATCGGCCGCCCTCTTCCGAAACGCCGCAACCTGGTGCTGACGCGCCAGGCGAACTGGCAGGAGGACGGTGTAGAAGTCTATCCGGATCTCGACAGCGCCCTGGCCTCCATCCCCGAGGGTCCGGCCTTCGTGATTGGCGGTGCCGGGCTGTTCGCCGAGGCCCTGCCCCGGGCCTCCGTATTGCACCTGACCCGCGTGCACGAATCCCATGCCGGGGACACCTGGTTCCCGGCCATCAACCCCGATGACTGGGACTGCGTCTGGTCCGAACGCCACGAACCCGACGACCGCCACGCCTGCGCCTTTACCTTCGAACGCCTGGAGCGCCGCTGAACCGAAGCGCCCGGCGCGCCCGGAAAGCACCAGCGGGTTGCGCAGACGGGCCTGACCGTGCGTACACTTCCTGCCATGGCACAACTGACCTTTCTCGGCGCGACCGGCGAAGTCACCGGATCGCGTTATCTCCTCGAGACCAACGACGCCCGCATCCTGCTGGAATGCGGCCTGCACCAGGGCAACAGCGAGGCGGACGAGGCGAATCGCGCCTCGCTCGCCGAACTGGCGGAAACAATCGATGCGGTGGTCCTCTCCCACGGCCACCTCGATCACTCGGGGCTACTGCCCAAGCTGGTGCGCGACGGCTACCGCGGCCCGATCTACTGCACGCCGGGCACGGAAGAGCTGCTCGAGATCATGCTCGAGGACGCCGCGTTCGTAATGAGCAAGGACGTCGAATGGGAGAACAAGTGGCGCCGGCGGGCGGACAAGCCGCTGCTGGAGCCGGTCTACGACATCGATGATGTCGCCACCACCCTCGGGCTGTGCGAGGCCGTGCCCTACGGCCAGGCGCGCAAGATCGCGGGCGGAATCGGCCTGACCTTCCGCGATGCCGGGCACATCCTCGGTTCCGCGATCGTGGATCTGATCGTGCCCTCCGGCGGGCGCGACCGTCACCTGGTGTTCTCGGGCGATCTCGGCAATGACGACGCCGTGCTGATGCACGAGCCCGCGCGCCCGGAACACGCCGACCACGTGCTGCTGGAGAGCACCTACGGCGACCGCGACCACCGCCCGATGGAAGAAACGGTCGAGGAGTTCGCGCAGGTACTGGCCGAGGCCGACGAGAGCGGCGGCAACATGCTGATCCCGGCCTTCGCGGTCGGCCGCACCCAGGAGATCCTCTACCACCTGAGCATGCTACACCACGCCGGGCGCCTGCCGCAGCAGAAGGTCTTTCTCGACAGCCCGATGGCGATCAAGGTCACCGAGCTGTACACCCGCCTGCGGCGGACGCTGGACCCGGAGGACATGGACCGCCTGCACGAAGCAGCAAATGGGGATCCAGCGGCCTACCTGCCCGGGCTGCAGGTCTGTCGCACGGTGGAAGAATCCATGTCGATCAACCGCATCACCGGCGGCGCGATCATCATCGCCGGCTCCGGCATGTGCAATGGCGGGCGCATCCGTCACCACATGAAGTACAACCTGTGGCGGCGCGAGGCCCATCTGGTGATCGTCGGATTCCAGGCCGCCGGCACCCTGGGGCGGCGGCTGGTGGACGGCGCCGAGAAGGTCAAGCTGCTGGGCGACGAGGTAGCGGTGAACGCGAAGGTCCACACCCTGGGCGGCTTTTCCGCCCACGCCGGGCGCAGCCAGCTGCTCGAATGGGCACGCGGCTTTCAGGACCAGCCGGTGTTCCATCTGGTCCACGGCGAGCCGGAGGCGCGCGAGGCCCTGGCCGCAGGCCTGCGCGACGAGCTGGGGGCCGAGGCGCATGTGCCAGCCTTTGGCGAGACCATCACCCTGTAACCCCGCACCCCCACAGCCGCGATGCCGGAGGCCGAAGCCGTCAGCACCTATGCCCTGATCGCCGGCTTCCTCGGCGGTCTCGGGCTGTTCCTGCTCGGCATGACCCTGCTGACCGACGGCCTGAAGACCGCCGGCGGCAAGGCGCTGCAGCACATCCTCGGGCAGTGGACCCGTACCCGGCCGCGCGCCCTCGCCTCGGGCATGGGCGTGACCGCACTGGTGCAGTCCTCCAGCGCGGTCACAGTCGCCACCATCGGCTTCGCCAACGCCGGCCTGCTGACGCTCGGACAGTCGGTCTGGGTGATCTTCGGCTCCAACGTCGGCACCACCATGACCGGCTGGCTGGTCGCGCTGATCGGCTTCAACATCCGCATCGAGGCCTTCGCCCTGCCGGCGATCGGCATCGGCGCCCTGCTCTACCTGTTCATGAAGGCCGCGCGGCCGCGCTATCTGGGCCTGGCCCTGGCCGGCTTCGGCCTGCTGTTCTTCGGCATCGACGTACTGCGCGAGGCCTTCGAGGGGCTCAGTGCCACCTTCGACCTGGGCGCGCTGGCCCGCCCCGGCTTCCTCGGGCTGGTCATCATGGTCGGGATCGGCGCGCTGCTGACGGTGCTGATGCAGAGCTCCTCGGCCTCCATGGCCATGGCCCTGACCGCCGCGATGAGCGGCGCGGTACCGCTGGAAGCGGCCGCCGCGGCCGTGATCGGCGCCAACCTCGGCACCACGGTCAAGGCGCTGCTGGTGGTGATCGGTGCGACCCCGAACGCCAAGCGCGTCGCCGCAGCCCATGTGATCTTCAACGGCCTGACCGCAATCGTCGCCCTGCTGATCCTGCCCTGGTTCCTGGCCGCGATCGCCTGGATCTGGGGCAGCACTGGCGAGGCCCCGGCCCCGGCGGTTCTGCTGGCGCTGTTCCACACCGCGTTCAACCTGCTCGGCGTGGCGCTGATGATCCCGGTCGCCCCGCCGATGATCCGCTGGCTGCAGACTCGCTTTCGCACCATCGAGGAAGACATCGCCCGGCCCCAGTATCTGGACCGCAGCAGTTCCGGGGTACCGGATCTTGCCCTGCAGTCGCTGATACAGGAGACCGAACGCCTGGCCGACATCGGCCACTCGATGGCCCGCGAGGCCCTGCAGACCGCGCCGCCGGCGGCCGGCATCCTCGACCGCCGGCGCCTGGCCGCAGAGCAGCTGACCCAGGCCATCGCCGACTTCGCGGCAAACACAGCCAACCACCCGATGCCGGAACAGGTCGGACACGGCATCGCCGAGGCCGTACGCATCGCCCGCTACCACCGCGAGGTCGCCATACTGGCCGACGACATCGCCGATCTGCGCCGCCAGTCCAGTGGCGAGGAGCACCCGATTGTGACCGAACAACGCCGCGCCTGGCAGGAACAGGCGATCCGCGCCCTGGACCTGTGCAACCTGGAGGCGGACGATGGCGACAACGGGCATGATCTGGCCGCCGCCGAGGCCGTGGACACGGTGGAAACCACCTACGCCGAACTGAAGGCCGCCCTGCTACGCGAAGGAACCTTTGGCTCGCTGAGCATGGCCGAGATGGAACGCCAGCTGCGGATCATCAGCATGGCGCGGCGCCTGGTCACCCAGGCAGCCAAGGCGCGTCGCCATACCGAGGCCCTGAGGTCTCAGATACGGGGCCTGCGGAAGACCCTGACGGAAGAGGACGCATGATCGAGCAGGAAACACTGCAGGATGCCATCGCAAATCGCCGCGCCGAGGCTCTGACCTTTGACGGGCTGGAATACGCCCGATTGCTGGAGCCGGTAAATCACTACCCCCGCGGGTCCGTGGTGCTGCCGGATGGCTCGGTGGTGCCGGGGTACCCGTCGATCGGGCGCATTCAGTCTCTGGAGGCCGGACTTCCCCGCCAGTTCGACCAGCCCTTCTGGGCGGAGGAGAAGATCGACGGCTTCAACGTGCGCATCCTGCGCTGGCAGGGACGCGTCTATGCCTTCAGCCGCGGTGGCTACGTCTGCGCATTCAGCAGCGACCGGGTGACGGATTTCATGGACCCGGCGATCTTCGATGCCGAACCCGACCTGATCCTGTGCGCGGAGATCGCCGGGCCGGATACACCCTACCTGGAGGGCTCCACACCCCGGGTCGCCCACGATGTGGGCTTGTTCGTGTTCGATCTGATGCGTCTGGGCCAGCCCGGCTTCGTGTCCCAGCCGGAGAAGTTCTCCCTGATCGAACACCACGCCCTGCCCCCGGCGCCGCTGCACGGGCAGTTCACCCCGGAGGACACCCGGGCCCTCGGGCGATTGATCCGGCGGCTGGACGAGGAAGGCGCCGAGGGGCTGGTGCTGAAGAGCGCGGACGGCCAGCACCGAGCCAAGTATGTGACCGGGAGTTCCTGCGTCTCCGATATCCGGGTCTGTTCGGAACAGCTGCTCGACCTGCCGCCGGAGTACTTCACCAACCGCCTGACTCGCCTCGCGATCTTCCTGTCCGAGCACCCGGATCGACACCACACGGACCTCGATCAGGCTCTGGGTCAGGCGCTGCTATCGGGGCTCTATGGCGCGGTCGCGCAACACCGTGGACAGGGCCATGTCGGCCATCGCTATCGCTGCCGTTTTCGCGAACGGGCCAACGCACTGCGGTTCATGGACCACATGCACGCCACAGGCGGGCGCCACGTAAGCTTTGCATCGGACGCGCCGCGCCAGGAGGACGGCTACTGGCTGCTGGAGTTCGAGCGCCAGTTCGACCGCATCACCGGTACGCTGGCCTCCGCCCTCTCGGGCGACCGCCAGTACGACTGACCCGAGTGCCGGATCAGAGGCCGGGACGCTCCGTCTCCGCGAGATTCTCCATCACCCGGCGCAGGTAGTCGGCGGTGACCAGCTTGACGCCCATGCGATTGCCCAGCTTGCGCATGCCCTCGTCGGCGCTGGCCAGCTCGGCATCCAGCTCCATGGCGAGCAGCACGGCGTCAACATCCTCGCGCGAATCCACCAGGCCCTTGCGCATGGCCTCGCGAAAGCGCTCGCGCAGCTGGGTGATCAGTTCCGGCCTGAGCGAATCGGCGGCACCCGCCTGGCGGGTATGCTCCTCGGCGATGCGCAGCCCGCGGTCGATGCGCGTGCGCACCTCGTCGATAAACTCGTAGAGGATGTCACTGGGCAGTGTCAGGGCAAAGCGGCGCGGCGAGCGCACCCAGACCACGGTCTCGAAATCTGCGGCCAGCGCCTCGAGATCGCGCATGCCACGGAACTCTTCGTACACCGACAGCGGCATGTAGAACTCGGCCGGACAATCCCGCGCCAGGTGCAGAAAGGTCCGCAGGATGTCTTCCGGATCGGCACCGAACTGGCCCGCCACATGCGGGTTGGTGAACACGCTGGTATCCAGCACAAAGCGGCGCATCACGACCTCCTGTCGGGTTCTGGTTCCATCATCGGTGGCGGCCGGAAACCCGTCAACCAGGTTCGCCGTCCGATCGGCGCCAGCGGCACCCTGTGGCATAATCGCGCCTGACCTCCCAGCCATACAGGGACGACCCTTGGCCACCCGCGCGGAAGTGGAAAAATTCCTCGAGCGCCTGCGCTCGGATCTGGAACGTCAGCAGATCGATATCCCGACCCTGCCGGACATCTCCGTGCAGGCGCTGTTCATCGTGCAGGACGATTCCAGCTCCATCGCCGACCTGGTGAACCTGATCTCTCGTGATACGGCGCTGGCCACGCGGCTGGTGCGCCATGCCAACAGCCCCGCCTATCGGGGACTAAGTCGCTGTGCAACCATCCGTTCTGCGGTGACCCGCCTGGGGATGGAACGTGCGCGCCAGACCATCATCGCCCTGTCGATGAAAGAGGTCTTTCAAAGCGGGAACGACATGATCCGTCAGCGCATGGAGGCGTTGTGGAACCACAGCCTCGAGGTCGCAATCATCAGCTATCTGCTGGCCCGCCGGCACCCCCACCTGGACCCGGACACCGCCCTGCTCGCAGGCCTTGTGCACGACATCGGCATAATCCCGATCCTGCGCCGTGCGGAGAAGACACCAGAGATCTACGAGGACCCGCGTGCCCTGCAGGCGGCGGCGGATGCTGCGCATGTCGCGATCGGCCGCGCGATGCTGAAGAACTGGAACTTCGAGACGGAGATCATTCGCGCGATTTCCGAACACGAAAACCTCCAGCGCGAACCGGAGACTGAATCGCCGATCAGCTATAGCGACATCGTGCAGGCGGCCAACATCGAAAGCCATGTCGGCACAACACACCCTCTGGCCAGCATCGACCGCGAAGGGGTCGCCGCACTGCGCCGCCTGGCCCCGCGTTCCCCCACCAGGCAGCTGGACTGGGAAAACGACGCCATCGGCCTGGAACACGTCAACCAGATCATCGAGTAAAGCACCGTAATCCAGCGCACTTGTGCGGAAGTACCCCCACGGGCTGTACCGAGGCCACGCGCTGCACGAATCGGCTGCTGGCGGGCACAGAACTGTTGGCGATACCCATTCTGATCGGCATCGCCGGCGCAGCGACCTACCTGTTCGTCACGTCATAGCGACCGGGTTCAAAGCACATCGGAAGAAGTCAATTGCACAGTCTTCAATGGTTCGTGACACCGACAACAAAGCCCATCCCCAAGGCTAACACTGAACTCTGTTCCGGCCGCTTCTTTTAGCCTGGTACAGCAACTCGTCTGCAGCCATCAACAGAGCGTTTCCATCCTGATCGGGGTAGTCGTCCGAGCACACCATGCCCATGGAAACGGTACAGCCAAAGCGCTCTCCCTGGTGGGTAAATTCCAGTGACATGATGGCTCGCCGAATTTCGTCCAGCACCCGCTGGCCTTGCTCTGCCCCGCAATCCGGCAGCACGGCGACAAACTCTTCTCCACCATAGCGCCCGATCACATCGGACTGGCGAAGGCGCTGGCGCAGCAGGGTCGCGATCGAGGTAATCACCACATCCCCCGCAGCGTGCCCATAGGTATCGTTGACCTTCTTGAAATGGTCGATGTCGAGCATTGCCAGCGTGACCGGGCGCCCGACCCGTCTAGCACGCAATACCTCCCGACTGGCGGCCTCCTTGATGCTGGCGTGCTTCAGCAGTCCGGTCAGACTGTCCTTGCTGATCCGCTCCTCCAGCTGGCGTGCGCGCGCGATCCGCGAGCGAGCGGCGGCCACCAGTTGCACGTCGGAAATCGGCTTGGTCAGAAAGTCGTCCGCGCCCCGACCCATGGCCTCGATCTGGCGCTCGATATCGGTTTCCGCGGACAGATACACAATCGGCAGATGGGTACAGGCCTCGTGCTGGCGGATCAGCCCCGCCAGGTCGGTGCCCGCGTATTCGGGCATATACAGATCCATCAGCACCAGTTCCGGCCGGAACGCGGCGATCGTCTCCATGATGTTGCGCGGCGCGTCCAGCACCCGGGCTTCCATCCCGGCCGCGGTCAGCACCAGCCGCATATGCTCGGCAAGATCGGCGTCGTCGTCCACGATCAGCACCCGTTGCGCCGGCGCACGGCGCTCCTCGAAGATCTGCGAGATACGATTGACCAGCCGGGGCACATCCAGCGGTTTCAGGAAATACCCCTGCGCGCCCAGCTGTACCGCGCGCACACGTGACGGAAAGTCGTCTTTGTCGGAGAGAAAGATCAACGGGCAGCCCAACGCCTGCAGATCGGGGCAGTCCACCAGCCTTGCGGTTGCATTTTCACGGCCCTCGTCCAGCATCACGTCGATCAGCAGCAGATCCGGTTGCTCACCCTTCACCGCACGCTTGAGCGCATCAATGCCGTCGAACACTCGAACCGCATAATTGAAAGACTGGAGTTGCTGCCCGAGTTGCCCGGCCAGTTCCACATCGTCTTCCACCAGCCATACCTTCAGGACACGGTCCACAGCGGGTCGAGTCTCGGGGAGCACACCCGCATCCGGTTGTTCCGAGGGCTCCATCGATTGGGCGGGTACGGTGCGGGAGAGTCCTGCGATCTCGTCCGCCAGCCACTGACGACTCGCAGCATCCAGTGCCAGCGCCTTCGCCCCAAGCCAGCTGCCGATCCGCTGCTCCAGCACACGCGCGGCGGCACTCAACTCCGCACAGCCGAAACTGCCCCCGCTGCCGGCCAGCTTGTGCAGACGCTGTTGCAGTTCGTCCAGCACCTCGCGGTCCTGCTCTTTCCCGGCCAACCGGCCCTGCAGAGCACTCAGTGCAGCCAGCTCATCCGGCAGGTGTTCCAGATACCGAGCACGCAGTTGTGCCAGGCGGTCTTTCAAGGCCTGCTCGGCGTCAGCACTTGTCATGCCGCCCCATCCCAGACCTGCCGCACCTGGTCGGAAAGCGTCATGGGATCGAACGGTTTGGGGATCACGTCGCGCGCCCCCAGCGACTTGTAGTGTGCGATCTCGGAGGGCTGCACCTTGGCAGTCATGAAGGCCACCGGCACCTCGGCCAGCGCCGGAATACCTCGCAGGGCCTCCAGGGTCGTTGGTCCATCCATCCCGGGCATCATCACATCCAGCAGGATCATGTCGGGTGCAAAGGTCTCCGCCTCACGCACGGCCTCCTCGCCCGAGGAGCAGACCTTGACCGTAAAACCGCCGACCGTCTCCAGCGCGAGCCTCGCCACGGCCTGGATGTCGGGCTCGTCTTCCACGTACAGAATGCGTTGCAGGGTGCTCATGCGTCCCTCCCTTTGGTTTTGAATGATCGGATGCGGCTGCCGAGGGCGTCGATCAGCTCGCGCGGCGATACCTGCGACTTGAGCAGCACCGCCTCGACCCTGTGCGCCTCGTCCGCGGTCGTGTCGGCGCCGGAGAAGATGACGACGCGCGCATCGGGCTGGCGCGCGCGGATGTCCGGCAACAGGTCCCAGCCGGAGCCGTCCGGCAGGCCGATGTCGAGAATCACCACCTCGAAGCGCTCCAGCGCCACGCGGGCGCGGGCTTCGCGGAGCGTCCTGGCCTGCTCGAAATCGAAACGCTCGCCGACCATGGTGCGTACCACCTGGTACAGGTCGTCGTCATCCTCCACGTGCAGCACGCGCGGATGCTGCGCACTGGTCCGGGAAACCAGGCGCTCCAACACGGCCAGCAGCCGGTGCTCGTCGATCGGCTTGGCCAGCCACTCGATGGCGGAGAAGTCGCCGTTGATCGCCAGCCGCCCCTCTTCCATCTTGGCCGACACCACCACGATGGGCAGGTCTGCCGTTTCCTGCCGCTGGCGCACCTGGCGGATGATTTCCAGGCCGCTGATGTCGGGCAGCATCAGGTCCAGGCTCAGGGCGTCGTACGCCGTTTTTTGCACGGCCGCCAGCGCGTCCTGCCCGGTGAGCGCGATGTCGACGCGATATCCGGCGCGGGTGAGCATCAGGTTCAGCAGTTGCGCGACGTCCGGCTCGTCTTCCACCACCAGGATGCGCGGCGCATCCGCATCGGCAAGTGCGCCGGGGACGGCCGGCTGGGCCACCGCCGCCAGCGGCAGTTCGATCCAGAAGGTCGCGCCCGCGCCTTCAACCGAATCGAACCCGATCGCCCCGCCCATGCGTTCGACCAGCTCGCGGGTGATGGCCAGGCCGAGGCCGGTGCCGCCCTTCTGGCGCGTGTCCGAGGCGTCGGCCTGCGCGAATTTTTCGAAAATATGGCTTTGGAAGGCCTCGGGAATGCCGGGGCCGTGGTCGCGTACGCTCACGCGCGCCCGCGCCGCGTCGCATGCCACGGCCACGTCCACCGTGCCGCCCTCGGGCGAGAACTTGATGGCGTTCGACAGCAGATTGGCCAGCACCTGCATCAGCCGCTGGCTGTCCACCCGCACCTCGGTGTGCGCCGCCTCGCCCGCGAGCACCAGCGCCACCCGGCGTTCCGCGCCGTAGGTGCGGTGGCTGTCCAGGGCCTGCTGGATAAGGGGCAGCAGCGGCTGCACCTGCATCTCGAAATGCAGCTTGCCGGCGGCGATCTTCTCCATGTCGAGCAGATCGTTGATGAGGTGGGTAAGGCGCTGGCTGTTCTTGTTGGCGATGGCGATCATCTCCCGCGCCTGCTCCGGCAGTGCGCCCAGCGCGCCGCCGGCGATCAGCCCCAGCGCGCCGGAGATGGAGGTCAGCGGTGTGCGCAGCTCGTGGCTCACGGTGGAGATGAACTCGCTCTTCATGCGCTCGACGCGCTTGCGCTCGGTGATGTCGCGCACCATGCCCACGTACAGGGGCTGCCCCTGGCGGGTCACTTCGGATATGGCCAGCTCCATCGGGAACAGGCTGCCATCGCGGCGCCGGCCATCCACCTCGCGGCCGATGCCGATGATGCGCGCCACGCCGGTGGCCTGGTAGTTGCGCAGGTAGCTGTCGTGGGCCTCGCGGTGCGGGCTGGGCATGAGCATGCTCACGTTGCGGCCGATTGCCGCGTCGGCGGCATGGCCGAAAATCTGCTCGGCCGCCGGGTTGAACGACTGGATGACGCCGTTCCCGTCGATGGTGATGATGCCATCGACCATGTTATCGAGAATCGTCTGCGTGTGATGGACTTGTTCCGCCAGGGCGGTTTCGGCCCGCTTGCGGTCGGTAATGTCGGTGTAGACGCCAAGCCAGACCTCACCCTGCACCGGGTGGGTGAAGGTACTGAATGAAGCCCGACAGTAGAGTTCGGTGCCATTCTGGTGCCGCTGTCGCAGTTCCCCTTCCCAGGCGCCATGGTGCAGGATGCTGGCGGCGACATCCTCCAGCCGACTGGCGCCAGATTCGCGACCAGGCGGGCCGAGCTGCTGCCACGTCGTGTTGACCAGTCCGCCACGCTCGTATCCGAACATCTTCTCGGCGCCGGCATTGGCGTAGATGACTGTCTGGCTGCCCGAATCGATGAGCAACACCCCGCCCTGCATCTGCTCCAGCATTCGCGCCTGCAGTCGAATATCGTCCTCCAGGGTGGCGTGGCTGCTGATTTTCTGGTGACGGTAGCGCTCGGGAATCACCGGTGGCTGTAGTTCGAATGCCTGGATGATGTCGAAGACACCCTCGCGGTTGCATCGGGTCAGATAGCAGTTGACCGCGGCATGCTGGGTCTCCGGGTCCATCACCACGCTGCCCTGTGGCGCCGTCACGCGGACGGTCTTGAGTGCGTCGACCAGCGCCTCGGGATCGGTGCTGCCGGCGGCATTGGCTGCCGTGGCAAATGCCTTCACACAGACATAGGCGCCTTCGCTGAAGTTGGTGAGAGTGCCATTGCCGTGCGGCCAGATGCCATTGACACCGGGCATCTGTGCAAGCCGCTCCATGAAATTACGATTGGCATCGCTGTCAACACTCATGAAATAGGTGTTGCTGGAGTACAGGCCCTCACGCACCTGTGGCGGCAGCTTGCTCGCCATCATCTCGTCGTAGTGCCCCATGACCACTGCAATACCTGACTTGAGTCCACGCTCGGAAAAGCGCGTAAGCAGGTTGATCTGGTCGGCTCCGGCAAAGTACGGCACAAAGACGTCCGGAGCAGCCGCCGCAACAACATCGAGCAGGCGATCGATCTCCTCTACGGCCACGCCGAGGTCGCGGTATTCCTCACCCAGTGATTCACCGCCGCACTTCGCCAACGCGTCCTTGGCGGCTGCAATGGAGCCGCGGGGCCATTCGTAGTTGTTGCCGGCAAAGAAAAACCGGGGGCCGTACTGCTCCCGCATGTAGGGGATCATGCGGTCGATCTGCTGATTGGGCAGGGCGGCGAAGTGAAAGAAATAGCGGCTATCGATACTGCCTTCGTGGAAAGAAAAATTGAGCTGCGGAACCCCGTTCGGTTCGGCCACGCGATAGGCGACGGCGATACGGGAGTTGGACAGCAGGTTGCCAATGATGGCGGCGCAGCCATGCTGCTTGACCAGTTTTTCCGCTGCGGCGACCGCGCTCTCCGGCAAACTGCCGTCATCCTCGACCACAAGCTCCAGTGGCCGGCCCAGCACACCGCCCTGTTCGTTGATCTCGGCACAGGCGATCTCGGCGGCGCGGAGGATTTCTGGTCCGTATATGCTGACCAGGCCGGTCAGTGGCGGCATCAGGCCGAGCCTTACGCTCTCCTCATTCACTGGGCACCCCCATGCTTGCCCCGGCCCTGCCCGGTCAGTGGCAAGTCGAACCAGAACGTCGCCCCCGCGTCCGGCACGGAGTCGAACCCGACCTCGCCGCCCATGCGCTCCACCAGCTCCCGGGTGATCGCCAGTCCCAGGCCGCTTCCGCCCTTCTGGCGGGTGTCGGAGGCATCGGCCTGGGAAAACTTCTGGAAGATGCGTTCGCGGAACGCCTCCGGGATCCCGGGGCCGTGATCGATCACCGAGACGCGCACCCGGGCGCCGTCATGCTCCACCGCCACCCGCACCTCCTCACCCTCCGGCGAGAACTTGGCTGCGTTGGAGAGCAGATTGGCCAGCATCTGCTGCAGGCGGTCGGCATCCACCTCGACCCGGACCCCGTCATCCTCCGCATCCAGCATCAGGTGCACCCCGTACTGGGCGGCATAGCTCTGGTTGCTGCGCACAGCCTGCTCCAGTAACGGGAACAGCGGCTGCTCTTGCATCTCGAAGCGCATCTTGCCGGCCACCAGCTTTTCCATGTCCAGCAGGTCGTTGATCAACAGCGTCAGACGCTGGCTGTTGCGCTGGGCAATCGTGACCATTTCGCCCACCTCGCCGGGCAGTTCGCCAAGCGCGCCGCTGGCAATCATCCCAAGGGCTCCCGAGATCGATGTCAGTGGCGTACGCAGTTCGTGGCTCACCGTGGAAACGAACTCGTTCTTCATGCGCTCCACCCGCTTGCGTTCGGTGATGTCACGCACAACCCCCACATAGAGGGGCTCGCCGTGTTGCGTGACCTCCGATACAGCAAGTTCCATCGGGAACACGGTTCCATCCTTGCGACGCCCCTGCAGTTCCCTGCTGGTGCCAATCACCCGCCGGTTGCCAGTGGCCTGATAATTACGCAGGTATACGTCATGGCTCTCACGATCAGGCCCGGTCATCAACACGCTTACATTGCGACCGGCAACCTCACGGGGCGTATACCCGAAGATGCGACTTGCACCCGGATTGAACGACTGGATCAACCCATCGCGATCGATCGTAATGATCCCGTCTACGATGTTATCGATGATCGTCTGCGTGCGAAGCGCCTGCTCCGCCAGGGCTCGCTCCGCCTCTATACGCTCGGTTACGTCTTCGTTCACGCCAATCGCCCGCACGACCACACCTGCCGCATCGGTTATCGCCTGTGCCATAGCGCGAATATGACGTGTCGCCCCATCGCCCCGGAGAATTCGGAACGTGAACTCGCGGGGTATCCCGGGACGTTCAAGGATAGTTTCGAGGCTGGCTTCTGCGTGCTCCAAGTCTTCGGGCAGCAAGGCGCGCCTCCAGTCATCGGCATGGTGACCAAAATCGCGGGGTAACACGCCGTAAAGACGGAACATCCCGGAATCCCAGTCAAGCCGCCCGCTGGTCAGGTTCAAATCCCATACACCCAGATGCGCCGCCTCGGTCGCCAGCGTCAACTGCTGGGTGGCATCCCGGAAGCGTTTTTCGCTCTCGCGCAGGGCCTGTTCGGCGGCCTTGCGCTCGGTGATGTCCTCGGCGATACCCAGGTAGCCGCTGATATTTCCCTGTTTGTCGGTCTGGGGGGTCACCGTCAGGGAAACGGGAATGCGCATGCCGTCCTTGCGCACAAAGGTCCATTCCCGGGTTTCCGCTCCCTCGCGATCCGCGATCTCGACGAAGGCCCGAAAGCCATCGATCGTTCGTTCACTGGCAGCGCTCAATTGCGCCGCGCGCGCTGCGATCTCCTCCGGCACATGGAACAGGACGGGTGACTGCTGGCCCACCATTTCGTCGGCAGCATAGCCCGTCATCTTTTCCGCACCCGGATTGAACAGGGTGATCAGACCATCGCGGTCGGTCACCACAATTGCGAATTCCGACGCCGCCGCCAGAACCGCCTGTAACTGATCGGCGGTCTGCGCAAGCTCCGCAGTGCGCGTCTGCACCTCGGACTCGAGTTCGCTGCGCGCCTGCGCCTGCTGGCGGAAACTGGCCACCAGCTGCCGCGACATCTCGCGCAGGGTCCTGGCCAGGCCGTCGTATTCGAGAATCCGGCTTTCCGGCAGTTCCGGCGAACGCCCCGCGGCAATGTCCGAACTCAGCCCTGCACTGACCGCATCCAGCTTGCGCAAGGGACGGCTGATGGCATAACTCAAGGCGGCCGAGACCAGGATGGCCAGGGCCACGATCACCGTCAGGAGGGCAAACAACTCCACGCGCTGCTGCTCCAGCGCCCGGACCACCGGTGCCGCCGGCATCTCCGCATACACCTGCTCGATATCCGGCACGAGGCCCACCGGCGCTGCAACGAAGTAGGCCCCCTGCCCCCAGCGACCCACAGCCGACATTGAACCGTCCGGCAACCAGATCGAAAGCTCGCGATCCAGGGTCTCCACCTGGCCATCCGACGCCTCCAGCACGCTGCGGACGTCGCCCCGACTGGCCAGCACCCGACCTTCCGGGGACACAATCGCAAGCCCCAGATCCTCGCGCGTCTGCACCCGCCGCAGATGGTAGTCATACCGGACCCGGCCCTCGCGGTAATCGCTCGCGAGCCGTTCGGACAGACTCTCGGCGCGTTCCTGCAGGCGCTCGACCATGAAGGCCTCCTGCTCGTCGCGCTGCTGATAGCTCTGGTGCAGGATCGGGGCCAGCCCGGCCAGCAGGGTGACCGGGAGCATCGCGTGGAACAACAGGCTCGCCAGCGAAGGCCTGCCCAGTCGGGAGGCCTGCTCGCCGCGCCGCAACAACCGCCAAAACATCACCAACAGGCTGGCGATCAGCGTGTTGAACAGCGCGTTCACCGCCTGCTTCAGGGCGATCATGGTGGTGGGTTCCCAGTCCATCCCGATCAAGCCGCGATAGAACAGCAACACCAGCGGAACCCCGATCACCAGCCAGTACAGCAGGTCGGCCACCACCACGTTGTACAGCCAGCGCCGGTAAACGAGGCCCACTACCAGTGCCTCGATCACGAACACCACCATCGGATACGGAACGCCCCACAGGACCAAGGTGTAGAGTCCCCCGGCGATCGCGACAATCACCGCGGGCAGCGTCCCCAACAGCAGCACCGCGAGCATCACCGCGATCGATCCGAAGATGAAGTCCAGACCGAACAGCAGCGGCAGATGGAAGAAATTGCCGGCCACCGCCAGCAGGGCCAGCGCCAACGTCGCAAGCCCGCGCTCCACCGAGCCTGACCACTGCTGCCTCATCCGCGGGCCCCCTCACGGTGGCATCCCAGTTCAAACCAGAAAGTCGCCCCCGCGTCCGGCACGGAGTCGAACCCGACCTCACCGCCCATGCGCTCCACCAGCTCCCGGGTGATCGCCAGCCCCAGGCCGCTACCACCCTTCTGGCGGGTGTCGGAGGCATCGGCCTGGGAAAACTTCTGGAAGATGCGTTCGCGGAACGCCTCCGGGATCCCGGGGCCGTGATCGATCACCGAGACGCGCACTCGGGCGCCGTCACGCTCCACCGCCACCCGCACCTCCTCACCCTCCGGCGAAAACTTGGCTGCGTTGGAGAGCAGATTGGCCAGCACCTGCTGCAGGCGGTCGGCATCCACCTCGACCCGGACCCCGTCGTCCTCCGCATCCAGCATCAGGTGCACCCCGTACTGGTCGGCATAGCTCTGGTTGCTGCGCACAGCCTGCTCCAGCAACGGGAACAGCGGCTGCTCTTGCATCTCGAAGCGCATCTTGCCGGCCACCAGCTTTTCCATGTCCAGCAGGTCGTTGATCAGCAGCCCCAGGCGCTTGCTGTTCTTGTGGGCAATCTCCAGCATCTCCTGCATCCGCTCCGGCAACGCTCCTGCCGCCCCGCCCGTCAGCAGGCCCAGGGCTCCGGAGATGGACGTGAGCGGCGTGCGCAGCTCGTGGCTGACGGTGGAGATGAACTCGTTTTTCATGCGCTCGATGCGCTTGCGCTCGGAGATATCCTCAATGATGGACCAGATCAGTTTGCGACCGGACTTGTCGTGCACGACCATTCCGTTGAGCAGCACGGGATACCGGGTGCCGTCCTTGCGGATGTATTCCTTCTCGTAGGGGCCGTAACGGCCCGTCTGTTCCATGCTCTCCAGTTGCTGCGCTTCCTGCGCTGCGTACTCCCGGGGCGTGACATCCCAGTAGCTGAGTGCAACGAACTCCTCGCGGGTATAACCGGTCGGGCGCAACAGGGCCGCGTTGAGATCCACAAACGTCCCGGTCTCGTAATCGTTCAGCGCGATCCCCACCGGTGAGAGCTCGAACAGCCCCCGCAGGCGGGCCTCGCTGTCCGCGACGGCCAGCTCGGCCTCCTTTTCATCCGTGATATCCCGAATATATCCGTGCCACAGCGTACTACCGTCGTCGAGGGGCTCGGGCGAGGCGTGACCCTGCACCCACCCCACGCGACCATCATCCCGCAGGGTGCGATACTCGCAATGCCAGTTGCTCAGTTCCCGCCGCGACCGTTCGATGGACTGCGCCACCCGATCCCGGTCCTTCGGGTGCAGACTGCGGAACACCATGCTGGCATCCTCGCGTGCCGCCTCTGCGCTGATGCCGTAGATATCCTGGATGCCGGGGCTGCTGTACGGGAAGGCCATGCGGCCGTCCGGCCACTGCCGATACTGATACACCATCCCCGGGACCAGTGAGATCAGCTTCTTCAACTGCTCGTGCGACTGTTCCCGCTCCAGGCTCGCGGCCACCCAGCGCCCCAACAGACGCACGAACATGCGTTCACCCTCGCTGAACGCGGCCGGTCTGGGGTGCGCCGACGAAAAGTTCAGGGTGCCAAAGCGCTGCCCCTCAACCTCCAGCACGACACCGATGTAGGCTTCCAGGCCGAAGTCCGCGTAACACGGGTGGCCCTGGTGCTTGGACGCGCCCATGTGCTCGATCGTCAGCAGGTCGTTGTGCGCAAGGGTCAGCGCACAGTAGGTACGCCCGAGCGCAAAGCGCTGACCACGCTCGAGGGGGGCGCCAGCCGGCGCGACGAACGCCCGCACCGTATAGTCGTCGCCGCGGATCCGACTGACGATGCCCAGTTCCAGCCCCAGAAAGTTGGCCCCCATTTGTAGCGCGCGCTCGAGCTGGTCATCGAGGTCCAGCGCCACCAGGGATGCAATCTCGTTGAGCGCCGCGAACGCGTCCAGCTGGCGCTGATGCTGTTCACGATGTTCCCGTTCCCGGGTCGCATCGAGGATGAAGCCGTCGAGGTAGCGCACTCGGCCATCCGGATCACGAATGGCGGAGCCCCGTTCCTGGGCCCAGCGGATACTGCCGTCACGATGCCAAATACGGTATTCAACGGACCAGTCGTCGCCGGCGCTCAAGGCCTGTTCCACCGCATCCTGGACTCGCGCCTGATCATCCTCGTGGATCACGCTGGCGTAACTGCGCACGGCATTGTCGATGAAGTCGCTGGCAGGATAGCCCGACAGCGTATCCACCTGGTCGCTCATGTAGAGCATGGTCCAGTCCGCATCCAGCAGGCAGCGATAGGTGATTCCGGGGATATTGTCGACCAGCGAGCGGAACTGTTGCTCGCTCTCGCGGATCCGTTCGGCATCCTCGCGTTCCCGGGTCACATCGGACTCGATCGCGATGAACCCCTGCAACACCCCCTGCTCGTCGCGCAATGGGGTGCAGTGGATCCGCACCCAGTACGGGTGGCCGTCGATGTGGTAGTTCAACAGCTCTTCAACGAATGGTTCGCCCCGCGCCAGCGCCCCACCGATCCGGGCTACCGTCTCCGGATCGGTCCCGGCACCCTGCAACAGTTCACTCGGCTGGCGGCCAAGCATTGCGTCCAGGGTGTAGCCACTCAAGCGGGTAAAGCCGTCGTTGATCCACTCGACCCGACCGTCGGCGTCGGTAATGATCACGCCATTGGTCGTCTCGCTCGCCACCCGGGACAGCCGCGCCCGCTCCAACTGGCCCGCCCGGTAACGACGACGAGTGCGAGCCGCATCCACCAACTGCCCCAGCGTGGCGAGCAGCGGCTGGAGAAACTCCACCAGTTCCGGGTCGTAGCCACCCGGACGGTTGGCGATCCCCAGCACGGCGATCCGCTCGCCCCCGTACTCGATGGGTATCCCCAGAAAGGCCTTGAGCGGCGGATGTCCTTCGGGCAAGCCCCCGCTGCGCGGGTCTCCGGCGGGGTCATTGGCAATCACCGGCCCCGCGCCGGTCAGGGCCGCGCCGAACAGGGTCTCCAGGTTGTGAAACTCCAACCCCTGGGGTGCGTTGGCCGCATAGAAGGCGCGGGTCGCGTCATCCCAGGCGATATTGGTGATGGCACTGGTCTTGAGGTAAGGCGAACCTTCAGGCGTGTGCAGTACCTCTCCGATAAAGCCGTATTCGCTGTGGGTCAGCTCGAGGGTATCCGCCAGCAGTCCGTCAAAGACCTGCCCACGGTCCTGATCGGCATCGCGAATAAACGCCGACTGCGCACGGGTAATCACCTCGCCAAGCTGCCGCAGATCCCCCAGCGCATTGCAAAGCGCCCGCTGTTCGGTGGAGTCGATTTCCGCCGCGACCGCATCGGCGAGGTCACGCAGGGAGCGTCGCTCGTCCTCGCTCAACTGCCGCGGCCGGCCGTCGATCAGGCAAAGCGTCCCGATCCGGTAACCGTCGGCGGTTGTCAGTGGCGCACCGGCGTAGAACCGGATCTGCGGCTCCCCGGTCACCAGCGGGTTGTCGGCAAACCGGGAGTCCGCGCGCGCATCGGGAATCTCGAAGATATCGCCCCCGAGAATCGTATGCCCGCAAAAGGAGATATCACGCCCGGTCTCCGCCACCTCGAGACCCTGCCGCGACTTGAACCACTGCCGGTTCTCGTCCACCAGCGAAACCAGCGCGATGGACACCCCGAACATCCGCCGCGCCAGACGCGTCAGTCGGTCGAACCGCTCCTCAGCCGCGGTATCCAGCAGCCCTCGAGCCCGCAGCGCTCGCAGCCGCTCTTTTTCGTTGCCGGGACAGGGAGGCGTTTTCAACGGAATTGGACCACGCACGATTCGGGGATACCCGATATTGCCACGTCCAACTTTCTGCCCCAACTAAGGAGACGCTGATTTAATCGCACGTCCGCGCTCGAGCCGCTTTTGCGTGCGAACAAGGCGCGGTGACTGCGGTGCAGTCATTCTGCACAGGGGAGCCGCAACGCCGTGCGCGCGCCCGTTTTCGACAATAACGGGCGGGTAGAACCACTACCCGCTGCACGACGCGCATTGTCTCGGAACGCTTTTTCTCGAAAAACCGGGGGGCACCAACGCGGACGTGCGATTAAATCAGCGTCTCCCTAAGAGGCGCCGTCCGGGAGGACTATTCCCACTCGATGGTGGCCGGAGGCTTGCCGGAGATGTCGTAGGTCACGCGCGAGATGCCGGGGATCTCGTTGATGATGCGGCGCGAGACGTGGTCGAGGAAGTCGTACGGGAGGTGGGCCCAGCGCGCGGTCATGAAGTCGATGGTCTCCACCGCGCGCAGCGCGACCACGTAGTCGTAACGCCGCCCGTCGCCCATCACGCCCACCGACTTCACCGGCAGGAACACCGCAAACGCCTGCGAGGTCTTGTCGTACAGATCGGCCTTGCGCAGTTCCTCGATGAAGATCGCATCGGCGCGGCGCAGCAGATCGGCGTATTCCTTCTTCACCGCGCCGAGGATGCGCACGCCCAGCCCCGGTCCCGGGAACGGGTGGCGATAGACCATCTCGGTGGGCAGGCCCAGCTCCACGCCGATCTTGCGCACCTCGTCCTTGAACAGCTCGCGCAGCGGCTCCACCAGTCCCAGCTTCATGTTCTCCGGCAGGCCGCCCACGTTGTGGTGCGACTTGATCACATGCGCCTTGCCGGTCTTGGAGTCGGCCGACTCGATCACGTCCGGGTAGATCGTGCCCTGGGCCAGCCACTGAACGTTGTTCAGCTTCGCGGCCTCCTCGTCGAACACGTCGATGAACAGCCCGCCGATGACCTTGCGCTTGGCCTCCGGGTCCTCGACCCCGGCCAGCGCACTCATGAAGCGCTCCTCGGCATCCACACGGATCACGTTCACGCCCATGTGGCGGGCGAAGGTCGCCATCACCTGGTCGCCCTCGCCCAGGCGCAACAGCCCGGTATCCACGAACACGCAGGTCAGCTGGTCACCGATCGCCTTGTGCAGCAGCGCCCCGACCACCGAGGAATCCACCCCGCCGGACAGGCCCAGCACCACATGGTCGTCCCCGACCTGTTCGCGCACCCGCGCGGCCATGTCGTCGATGATGTTGTCGGCGGTCCACAGCGCCTCGCAGCCGCAGATCTCGTGCAGGAAGCGTTCGATGATGCGCTGGCCCTGGGTCGTATGCGTGACCTCGGGGTGGAACTGCACGCCGTAGAAGCCGCGATCCGGGTCGGCCATACCGGCGATCGGCGCGGAATCGGTGGAGGCCATCAGGCGGAAGCCCTCCGGCAGCTCGGTCACGTGGTCGCCATGCGACATCCACACGTCCAGCAGGCCGTAGCCCTCCGGTGTGGTGTGATCCTCGATATCGCGCAAAAGCGGCGTATGGCCGCGGGCACGCACCTGGGCATAACCGAACTCGCGGCGCTTGGACGGCTCGACCCGCCCGCCCAGCTGCGCGGCCATGGTCTGCATGCCGTAGCAGATGCCCAGCACCGGCACGCCCAGCTCGAACACCGCATCCTCGGCGCGCGGCGGCTGGTCGATATTCACCGACTCCGGACCGCCGGAAAGGATAATGCCGGTGGGGTTGAACGCGCGGATATCTGCCGCCGGCATGTCCCAGGCATGCACCTCGGAGTAGACCCCGGCCTCGCGCACGCGGCGGGCAATCAGCTGGGTGTACTGGGAGCCGAAGTCCAGCACCAGAATGCGGTGGGCGTGAAGATCCTGGGTCATGAGGTCATCCGCTGTACCGGCCGGACGGCCGGTGGGTGTCGGGGGATACCCGGCCGTGGCGGCCGAGTCAGTCCATTCGGTAGTTCGGGGCTTCCTTGGTGATCGCCACGTCGTGCACATGGCTCTCGCGCATGCCCGCGGCGGTCACGCGCACGAAGTGCGGCTTGCTGCGCATCTCCTCGATGTCGTGCGCGCCGACATAGCCCATGGATGAGCGCAGCCCGCCCATCAGCTGGTAGATGATCGCGACGATCGAGCCCTTGTACGGCACGCGGCCCTCGATACCCTCGGGCACGAACTTGTCGGCGGAGCTGTTCGGGTCCTGGAAGTAGCGATCCGAGGAACCCTGCTGCATCGCGCCCAGCGAGCCCATGCCGCGGTAAATCTTGTAGGAGCGGCCCTGATAGAGCTCGACCTCGCCCGGGGCCTCCTCGGTGCCGGCGAACATCGAGCCCAGCATCACGCAGTTGGCGCCGGCGGCGATGGCCTTGGCCAGGTCACCAGAGAAGCGCACGCCGCCATCCGCGATCATCGGCACGCCGGTGCCCTTCAGTGCCTCGGCCACATCCGAGATCGCGGTGATCTGCGGTACGCCCACGCCGGCCACGATACGGGTGGTGCAGATCGAGCCCGGGCCGATCCCGACCTTCACGCCGTCGGCCCCGGCCGCGACCAGGTCCTTCGCGGCGGCGGCGGTGGCGATATTGCCACCGATTACCTGCACGTCCGGATAGTGCTTCTTCACCCAGGCCACGCGATCCAGCACGCCCTGCGAGTGGCCATGCGCGGTATCCACGACCAGCACGTCCACCCCGGCCTCGACCAGCGCGGCCACGCGCTCGTCGGTCCCAGCCCCCACACCGACCGCCGCGCCCACGCGCAGGCGACCACGATCGTCCTTGCAGGCATGCGGGTGTTCGGTGGACTTCTGGATATCCTTGACGGTGATCATCCCGCGCAGCTGGAAGTCGTCGTTGACCACCAGCACCTTCTCGATGCGGTGCTTGTGCAGCAGTTCCAGCACGTGACCGCGGTCCGCGCCCTCGGGCACGGTGACCAGGCGCTCGCGGGGGGTCATGATCTCGGTGACCGGGGCCTCCATGCGAGTCTCGAAGCGCAGGTCGCGGGAGGTCACGATGCCGACCAGGTCATTGCCATCCACCACCGGCACGCCGGAGATGTGATTGGCCTGGGTCAGCTCCACGACCTCGCCGATCGTCGCGCTCGGGCCGATGGTGATCGGCTCGCTGATCACCCCGCTCTCGTACTTCTTGACCTGCTGGACCTCGGCGGCCTGGGCCTCGATCGACATGTTCTTGTGCACGATCCCGAGCCCGCCTTCCTGCGCCATGGCAATCGCCAGGCGCGCCTCGGTCACCGTATCCATCGCGGCGGAGACGACCGGCGCGCTCAACTGGATCTCGCGGGTGATGTTCGTGGTCAAATCGACATCGCGGGGGACGACATTCGAATGCCCCGGGATCAGCAGCACGTCATCGAAGGTCAGGGCTTCATCGAGTATCCGCATGCATCGCTCCAGGACTGTCCAGCGGGGGGAAGAACCGAATTCTTTCCCAGAAAGATAAATAGCCGGTCAGTATAAATTTTCCGGCTAGCTCCCGACAAGCAGACCGGGCAAACGCCGTGCATGTCGCCCGGCAGACGCAACGTCGGCACCCTGCTACGATGACCGTCCTCGTTTCAAGCCACCGAGCCCGTTCATGCCCGAGCGCATGCCCCGCCTGAGCCGCCGCCGACTGCTTGCCCTGATGCTCGCGCCCGGGCTGATCGCGATCGCCGCGGCACCGACGGCCCGCGCCAGCTGGTGGCCCTTCAACCCCGACGTACTGCGCGCGCTGACCCGCCGCCCGGATGCCTCCGATCTCACGACGGCCGAGATCATCGAAGCGGTACACGAGGCGCTGATCATCGCGAGCCACTCGGCCACCGAGACCCTGTCCCAGCGCAACGGCTTCTTCGGCAACCCGGACGTACGCATCCCGCTCCCGGAGGTGCTCGCGACCGCCCGCCGCTCGCTGGATCGCATCGGCATGGCAACGCCGCTGACCCAGCTCGAGGAGGGGATGAACCGGGCCGCCGAGGCCGCCATACCGGAAGCCCGCGAGCCGTTGGTACGGGCCGTGTTCGCGCTGAATCTGGACAACGCCCGCGAGATCCTCGCCGGCGACGACGACGCCGCCACACGGCATCTCGAATACCACGCACGCGCCGATATCACCGAGACGATGCGCCCGGCCATCCAGCAGAGCCTGGAGCAGGTGGAGGCCCTGGACACCTACGGTGAGCTGAAGGAGCGCATGCGCGACATCCCCTTCCTCGCGCGCGTGCGCTTCGACCCGGTCGAGCACGTCCTGGAGCATGCGGTGGAAGGCCTGTTCTTCATGCTGGCCGAGGAAGAGGCCCGTCTGCGCGCCAACCCGCAGGGACGCGGCACCGATGTCCTGCACCGCGTGTTCCGGCGCCAGTAGCCCCTCGCCCCCCATACCCTTAAACCCACGTCCGCGAATCCCGAGCCATGAGCGACGCCCCCGTACTGACCGTCACCGAACTCAACCAGTGTGCCGACGGCCTGCTGCGCGACCGCCTGGGCCGGGTACGCGTGGAGGGCGAGGTCTCCAACCTGCGCCAGTACGCCTCCGGCCACCAGTACTTCTCGCTGAAAGACGCGAACAGCTCGGTGAGCTGCGTGCTCTTTCGCGGGAATGCCCGCAACGCTGCCCGCTTCTCCGATGGCGACGCAGTGCAGATCCAGGGCCGCGCCGGGATCTACGCGGCACGCGGCCAGTTCCAGATCATCGTCGAGCAGCTGCAGCCGGCCGGCGAGGGCCAGCTTCTGGCGGCCTTCCAGCGCCTCAAGGAAAAGCTCGCCGCCGAGGGCCTGTTCGACCCCGAGCGGAAGAAGCCCCTCCCCCCCTGGACCCACCGCCTCGGCGTGATCACCTCCACCCAGGGCGATGTGCGGCACGATATCGAACGCACCCTGGCGCGGCGTTTCCCGCTACTGCTGCCCTTCACCCTCTACCCCACCGCGGTACAGGGCGCGCAGGCCGCCAGCCAGATCGCCGCGGCCCTGGAGCAGGCCGCCCGCGAGGGCACCGTGGACGTGATCATCCTGGCGCGCGGCGGCGGGTCGCTGGAGGATCTGCAGGCGTTCAACGAGGAGAGCGTGGCCCGCGCCATCGCCGCCTCGCCGATTCCGGTCGTGACGGGGGTCGGGCACGAGACCGATACCACCATTGCGGACTTCGTCGCCGACCTGCGCGCCTCCACACCCACCGCGGCGGCCGAGGCGGTCAGCCCGGATGGCGCCACCCTGCGCCACCGGATCGAGCGGGCGCGCGACCGGATGACCACACTTGCGGCCCAGCGCGTTGCCCAGCACCGGCAGACGCTGAACGCCCTGTGGACCCGACTCGAGCGGCGCCACCCGCGCCAGCTGATGGAACGCAACGCACAGCGCCTGGACGACCAGCACGAGCGCCTGCAACGCGCCTGGCAGCGCCGCCACGAGCAGGCCGGCCAGCGCCTGCAGCATCTGCGCCTGCGCCTGGCCGGGGCCTCACCCGGCAATCGCATCGCCTCTGCGCGAATGCGCCTCGACCATCTGCACCAGCGTCTCGCGCGTGCCGCCCCGGCACACGACATCCGCGCGCACCGCGAGCGCCTGGCACGCCTGCACCGGGATCTCGAATACCAGATGCGCCAGGCCCTGACGATCCGCCAGCAGCGGCTGGAGGCGACGCGGCGCCAACTGAACGCCCTCGGCCCCCAGGCGGTCCTGGAGCGCGGCTATGCGATCCTGCAAACGGAAGAAGGACAGGTCCTGCGCGACGCCGCAAGAACCGAGATTGGCGCGCCGCTGAAGGCCCGCCTGGCGCGCGGCGCACTGGAACTGAAGGTGACGGCGACGAAATCGCCCGAGGGAGACTGAAAAAGCGCTTCAGCCCGCCTGTTCGAGCGCGACCTGCAGGCGCGCACGTACACGCTCGCGTCCCAGATACTCGAAGATACGCGGCAGCTCGGGCCCATGCGTCTGGCCGGACAGCGCTGCGCGCAACGGCATGAACAGCTTGCGCCCCTTCGCACCCGTCGCTGCGCCGACGGCCTTTGCCAGAGCCGGGAAATCCTCGGCCTCGTCCAGGGCCTCCAGGGCGGCGCGGTAGAAATCGGCACCCGCCTGCTGCAGCTCGGCGGCGGCCGCCTCGCTCACCGGGGCCGGATCGGCGGCGAAGGCCTCCACCCAGATACGGGCGTCCTCGGCGCGGGTGATGTTGTCGCGCAACAGCCCCGCCAGTGCCGGGCGCTGGTCCTCTGACAGCTGCCCGAACACATCGAAGTCATCGAGATAGGCCAGCAGATCGGCATCGGACAGCTGGCGCAGGGCCTCGGTCTGCCAGTGTTCCAACTGCTGCGCATCGTGGCGCGCAGCGCTGTGACCAATGCGCTCCGGGCTGAACCCGGCCGCGAGTTCCTGCGCACTCAGTAACTCGTCCGACTCGTAGCGATGCCCGAGGCGTGCCAGGTGATTAAGGATCGCGAGCGGCAGGTAACCCGTAGTGCGCAACTCCTCGACACTGGCCGACCCATTGCGCTTGGACAACGGCGCACCGTCGTGCCCCATCACCAGCGGCAGGTGATGGTAGGCCGGCGCCGCCAGCCCCAGCGCCTCCAGCAACAGCATCTGGCGTGGGGTGTTGGCGATATGGTCCTCGCCGCGCACCACATCGGTCACGCCCATCAGGGCGTCGTCGATCGCATTGGAGAAGAAGAAGGCGGGCGTGCCGTCGGAGCGGCGGATCACGAAATCGCCGATCTCGTCGGTCCGAAAGCTCACCGGCCCGCGTACCCCGTCCTCGAAACGGACCGTCCGACCCAGCGGCACACGAAAGCGCAGGGTCGGCTTCTGCCCCTCGGCCGCGCGCCGCTCGGCCTCCTCCGCGCTCAGGTGGGAGCAGGTCCCCGGATAGCGCGGCGGCTTGCCCTGGGCGCGCATGCGCTTGCGTCCCCGCTCCAGCTCGGCGGGCGAGCAGAAGCAGGGGTAGGCCTGACCGGCATCAATCAACTGCTGGTAATAGCCATCGAAGATCCCGCCGCGCTCGGACTGGGCATACGGTCCGGCATCGCCACCGGCGTCAACGCCCTCGTCCCAGTCCAGCTTCAGCCAGCGCAGGTCGCGCATCAGCGCGACCACGAACTCCGGGCGCGAGCGCTCGGCGTCGGTATCCTCGATCCGCAGCAGAAAATGCCCGCCGCGCGAGCGGGCGAACAGCGCGCTGAACAACGCGGTGCGCACGTTGCCGAGGTGGAGAAGCCCGGTGGGACTGGGCGCGAAACGGGTCTTGGTCGGCGGTGTCGTCATCGCGCGCATGGTAGCGGAGCACCCCGCGGGCCACCAGCCGGGCCGGCCGTGGCCCTAGGGCGACGCTGATTGAATCGCGCGTCCGCGCTCGAGTCGCTTTTGCGTGCGAACAAGGCGCGGTGACTGCCGTGCAGTCATTCTGCACAAGGGAACCGCAACGCCGTTCCCGCGCAAAAGCGGCCGAGCCCCTGCACTAAATGTCTTGTGGGGTTGGTGCCCCCTGTTCCCCGATCCTGCGTTGCGCCGCTTACGGGTAGAACCACTACCCGCTGCACGACGCGCCTTGTCTCGGAAAACAGGGGGCACCAACGCGGACGTGCGATTCAATCAGCGTCTCCCTAGTAGCGTTGCTGGCAGGCACCCCGCCTGCCGGGTACCATGGCCGCCCGACACTCATCCGGAGGGCCAGTCCCGTGCAGCGATCCCGTTTCCGGCTCGGCATTGTGCTGGCCACCGCCCTTCTTGCCCTACTGCTTTCAGGAGCCCCCATGGCCGATACCAATCCGCAGGTCGCGATCGAAACCAACCATGGCCGCATCGTGCTGGAACTCAATGCCGAGGCCGCCCCGGAGACGGTCGCCAACTTCATGTCCTACGTGGATGACGGCTTCTACGACGGCACGATCTTTCACCGCGTGATCCCGGGCTTCATGGTCCAGGGCGGCGGCTTCGACAAGAACATGAGCCAGAAGTCCGCTGGCGAGCCCATCCGCAACGAGGCGGACAACGGCCTGAAGAACGAGGTGGGTGCGATCTCCATGGCCCGCACCCAGGATCCGCACTCGGCCACCGCGCAGTTCTTCATCAACGTGAACGACAACGACTTCCTCAACCACACGGCCCCGAATGCGCAGGGCTGGGGTTATGCGGTCTTCGGCAAGGTGACCGAGGGCATGGACGTCGTGCGCCAGATCGAGTCCGTACCCACCGGCCGTTCCGGCATGCACCAGGATGTGCCGCAGGAGCCGGTCGTGATGGAAAGCGTGAAGCGCGTCGAGGACTGAGCCACCCCGTGGCTTCCAGCGCGCCGGCCCTGGTCATTTCCGACCTGCACCTGGATCGCGAGCCCGGCCCCCTGCTGGAGGCCACACTCGCCTTCCTGAAGGGACCGGCGCGCAGCGCCTCGGCGCTGTACATCCTCGGCGACCTGTTCGAATACTGGGTCGGCGATGACGCCGGATTCCCGGCCGCCGAACAGCTCGCCGAGGCCCTGCAGACACTCGAGATCCCGGTGGCCTTCATCCATGGCAACCGGGATTTTCTCGTGGGCCCGGACTATGCCGCCCGCGCCGGGATGCAGCTGGCGCCCGAGCCGCTGCACGCGGCCCTGCCCTGCGGGCCCGCCGTGCTGCTGCATGGCGATTCCCTGTGCACCGACGACACCGAACACATGGCCTTTCGCCAGCAGGTACGCGGCGGCGAATGGCAGCGGGCCTTCCTGGCCCAGCCGCTGGAGGAACGCATCCGGCAGGCGGAGTCCATGCGCGCCACCAGTCGTGACAACAGCCGGATGAAGGCCGACGCGATCATGGATGTGAATGCCGACGCCGTAGCGGATACCTTCCGCGACGCCGATGTCCCGCTGATGATCCATGGCCATACCCACCGGCCCGCGATCCACGACCTGACGGTCGACGGCCAGCCACGGCAGCGCTGCGTGCTCCCGGCCTGGGACGAGCACCCGGGCTACCTGGAGGTCGCGGCGACCGGCCCCGTCCTGCGCGAACTGGACGGCTCGCCCTACCCCACGCACCTGCTGCACGCCTGAACCACGCGCTTCGCGCCGTTGTACGGCTGGACCTGGTTCGTCGTCGGTGTTTATGGTGGGTTCGTCGGACCACCTACCTTGTTGTGGCTGGCCTTGGTTCGGCATCCGGTGTTTACGTGCCTTCGGCCGGCCGCCTGCCTGCGCTGTTTCGCCAGCGCGCCGCGAGGTACTTTCTTGCTTGCCCAAGAAAGTACCCAAAGAAGGGCACCCGGATTCCGCCCGGGGACCTTGCTCCAGGGTCCTCGGGCCGGCGGCGCTGAAACTCGCTGCGCCTTTGGCTTCGCTCAGACAGTCAGCGCCTCTTTTCCGTCCCGAGGACCCTGGAGCAAGGGGCTTCATACGGGGGGAGAAGGTCAAAACAGAAGTTATCCCCGCGCCTGCAGCCAACTCCAACGCCGTAGGGTGCGGTTGAGCACAGCGAAACGCACCGTTCCGACGTCGGGGCAACCCTGATGCGATTCGCTGCGCTCATCGGCATCCTACTCCCCCCGGCGCCCGCTGGCGGGCGCGGCACGCTATGGCCGAAGGCCGCGCGTGCCGAAGATGTCCGAAGACCTAGCCTCCATCCGTAAGCACAATCGTTGGGACAGCCGTTGTCTTGACCTTCACCCCCGTTGTCGTCGCGCCGAGTGGAGAGGGTTTTCGCGGGAAGAGAGGCGCTGACTGTCTGAGCGAAGCCGAAGGCGCAGCGAGTTTCAGCGCCGCCCGCGAAAACCCTCGGAGCGAGGGGAACCCCGGCCCGCGCAGCGGGCCGGGGTCGCGGCAGTCGGGCGTGTTTCTTGGATACTTCTTTGCACGAGCAAAGAAGTATCTCGCGGTGCGCTGGCGAGACAGCGCGTGGCAGGCGGCCGGCCGAAGCCACCGTAAAAACCGGAGGACGAACCAGGGCCAGCCACTACTAGGCAGGCGGTCGGGGCTATGGCGACGGTTCGGCGGTGGCCTGGGCCTCCAGTTGCGCCATCTCGGAGTCGGTGAAGCCGGCGGCGCGGCGGGCCTCGTGGGCGAAGGGCGGGCGTACGCGGCCCGGCATGTATTCGGCCAGCAGCTCGAGGAACAGCGGCTCGGGATCGAGCCCGCGTGCATCGGCCAGCTCGCGGAACCAGCGCGTGCCGATCGCCACGTGGGCGACCTCCTCGCGCTGGATGATCTCGAGAAGCGCCACGGTGACGAGATCACCCGCCGCCGTCAGGCGCTCGATCATGCCGGGGGTCACGTCCAGCCCGCGCGCCTCCAGCACGCGCGGCACCAGGGCCATGCGGATCATCACGTCGTGGTCGGTCGCGAGTGCGGCCTCCCACAGCCCGTTGTGGGCCGGCAGCTCGCCGTAGTCCGCCCCCAGCTCGTGGAGCCGCGCGCGCAACAGCCGGAAATGACGCGCCTCCTCGGCCGCCACCTGCAGCCAGTCGCTGACAAAGGGTGCCGGCATGTCGCGAAAGCGATAGACGGCATCCAGCGCCAGGTTGATCGCGTTGAACTCGATATGCGCGACCGCATGCACCAGCGCCACCCGCCCGGCCGTCGTGTGCAACCCGCGTCGCGGCAGGTCCTTCGGGTACACCAGCACCGGCCGTTCCGGACGCCCGGGCACCTCCAACCGTTCCGGCCCGGAGCTGGCGACCGCCTCCAGCTCATCGGACCACCAGGCCTGCATCAGCGCCAGCACGCGCTCGCACTTGGTCTCGGGATCGCACTCGCGCAGCGCCATTTCGGCCGCTTGGTAGAGATCCGGGCTCGCGGGATGGGTGATCGGCTGACTCATGGCGGCCAAGGATACCCGTTCAGCGCTCGTCGGTCGGCATGCTGCGGCGCAGCAGGATGGAGTTGCCGATGACCGAGAGCGAGCTGGCGGTCATCGCGATCACGCCGATCATGGGGTGCAGCAGGCCGGCCGCGGCGATCGGGATTGCGGCGGAGTTGTAGCCCCAGGCCCAGAACAGGTTCTGCACGATCTTGCGAAAGGTCATGCGCGAGAGCTGCACGGCCTCGACCACCTTGGTCAACTCGCCGCGCACCAGGGTGACGTCCGCGGCCTCGATGGCCACATCCGCGCCGGCCCCGATCGCGATGCCGACGTTCGCCTGCTGCAGCGCCGGGGCATCGTTGATGCCGTCGCCCACCATCGCCACGTGGTCGCCGTACTCCGCCTGCAGTTCGCGGATCGCCTCGACCTTGCCCTCCGGCAGCACGCCGGCGCGGACCTCGTCGATCCCGACCTGCGCGGCCACAGCGTTGGCGGTGCGCTCGTTGTCGCCGGTGACCATCACGCAGCGGATGCCGAGGGCATGCAGCTGTTCGATGGCGCTCTGCGACTCTTCCTTGAGCGTGTCGGCGACCGCGACAATGCCGGCCGGTCGATCTCCAATGGCCACCAGCATCGCGGTCTTGCCGGCATCCTCGAGCCGCCGCAGCGATTCCAGCAGGCCGGACGGATCCAGGCCCTGCTCCTCCAGCAGCCGCTGGCTACCGACCAGGACGCGTTCCCCGTCGAGGCGGGCCTCCACCCCGCGCGCGGTGTGCGACTGGAACTGTTCGACCTCGGCGATCGCCAGTTCCTGGTCGCGCGCACCCTGCACGATGGCCTCGGCCAGCGGGTGCGCGGAGCCGGCCTCCACGGCCGCGGCCGCACCGAGCACGCGAGCGTCATCGAAGCCCTCGGCCGCGATCACGTCGGTCAGTGCCGGCTGCCCGCGGGTGATGGTCCCGGTCTTGTCGAGCACGATCACGCGGATGTCCTTCAGCGTCTGGATCGCGGAGCCCGAGCGGATCAGCACTCCGCGCTCGGCGCCCATACCGGAGCCCACCATCAGGGCGGTGGGTGTGGCCAGCCCCAGCGCGCAGGGACAGGCAATGACCAGCACGGCAATGGCCGCGAGGATGGCCAGCACGATCGGCGGCCGTTCCGAGTCCACCCAGGGCAGGAAGCCCTCGCCCCAGATCAGGATCGGCTGCAGCGCCCCGGAGAACGCCAACCAGGCCGCAAACGCGGCCAGCGCAATGACCAGCACCGCCGGCACGAAGCGCGCGGTGATGCGGTCCGCCAGCTCCTGCACCGGCACCCGCGAACCCTGGGCCTCGTTCACCAGGCGGATCACCTGCGACAGGAAGGTGTCGGCCCCCACGCGGGTCGCGCGCACCTTCAGCCGCCCCTGCTGGTTCAGGGTCGCGCCGAGCACGCTATCGCCCTCGCCCTTGTCTACCGGTACCGACTCGCCGGTGGCGATGGATTCGTCCACCGTGCTCTCGCCGGCGACCACCTCGCCATCGGTGGGGATCTTCTCGCCCGGGCGCACGATCATCACCTCGCCCACCTGCAGCGATTTCACCGGCACCTCGACCTCTTCGCCATCGCGTTCGACCCGGGCGGTCTTCGCGCCCAGATCCAGCAGCTTGCGGATCGCGGAGGAGGCCTCGCCCTTGGCGCGGTACTCCAGATACCGCCCGAGCATGTGGAAGGCCATGATGGTCGCGGCCATCTCGATGAACGAGGTCATCGGATAGAAGAAGCCGATCAGCCCCAGCAGGTAGGGTGGCAGCGAGCCCATGGAGATCAGCACGTCCATGTTCAGGCTGCCGCTTTTCAGCGCGCGCCAGGACGAACGGTGGGTGGCCGCACCGCCCGCCATGAACACCACCGGGAAGGCCAACACGGCAATGATCAGCAGATAGCCGGGGATCTCCTGCCAGAACATGTGCGGCATCATCAGCACCATGATCGCGATGGTCGGGATCATCGCGATCCACAGCCGGCGCCAGGCCTGCTTCAGATAGGCGGCGTCAATCTCGGCGTCGTCCGCCTCGCTGCCGGCCTCCTCGGTCTCCACCGCCGCCACGTCATAGCCGGCCCCCTCGACCGCGGCGCGCAGGGCCTTGGCATCGGGGCCGCCGGGACCGGGCTCTACGGTCACACGGTGATCGCCGATGTTGGTGCGCACCGCCTGGATGCCGTCCAGCTTCTCGATCGCACCGCGCACGATCCCCGCGCAGTGATCCGACCCCATGCCGGGCACCACCAGGCGCACCGCACCGGCACCGCCCGCCGCGCCCTCGACCTGGGCAACGTCGTAGCCGGCCCCCTCCACGGCGGCCCGCAACCCCTGCGGGTCCACCTGCTCGGGGTCGTATCCCACGGTCACCCGGTGGCGGGCGATATTGGTCCCCACCGAGGCTACACCCGGGGTCTTCTCCAGCGCCGCGCGGACAATCCCCGCGCAGTGGTCCGACCCCATGCCGGGGACGATCACCACCGCCTCGCGGGCGTCCGCTGGCTTCGTTTCCGTCGTCATCGCGCGACTCCTCAGCGATTACTGAACAGATACTTGATCAGGGCCGCGATCCCGAGGATCAGTAGCGCCAGAATCAGTAGACCAATCCAGCCATGGCCGAAGCCGAGGCCCGTCATCCAGCCAAAACCTTGTTCATGCATCATGGTGTAGTCCTCCCAGGGAACTAGTGACAACCGCAATGCGCGACACCGCGCACCGAGTGGGCGATCCACGATCACCCGGGGCCGGGCGGAACCCCGGCCAGGGAGGACTCAGAGGGGTGGGCGAAGATCCGGTGCCGCAGGGATACCGGGGCCCATGGCGACGGGAAGGGGGGCGAAAACGGGCGCGGCCGCCGTGACCGGCGTGCCGGCGGGTGAAGGCAAACCCGAGACCCCGCAGGCGCCACAGACCGCACAGGGCATCTCGCAGGCCGAAGGCGCAGCCTGGATCACAAGGTCCGGCGAAAGGTCCGATGACATGGGGTCTGCAGGTGATCCCGCTCCATGATCCAGGCAGTGGTCCGCCGCGGTCATGCCGCCCGCGGCGCCACCGTGCATCATCCCCGCACCGGCGATCGGCGCCAGCAACAGGGCGGCGACGATCAGTAGATTCATTAGATGGCGCGAGGCTCGTGACACGGGCTGGTCTCGAAAAGGTATTCTGCCTGCAAGTCTAGCAGCCGGTCCGGCGTTCGGCGTGACACAGATCAAGCCGCCCGTTCATCGCCCAGAGCGCTACAGCACAGGCGCCAGCAGATAGGCGGCCCGCGCGGCCACGCGGCGCCACAGCGGCAGGTCGTCCACGTCCTGCCGGGTCATCTCGCGCGAGCGGGCGAAGTCGGCCTCGAACATGCGCGCCGTCTCGCGGGCAAATCCCGGATCCAGCACCAGCGCGGTGACCTCGAAGTTCAGCCGAAACGAGCGGTTGTCCAGGTTCACGGTCCCCACCGCCGCACCCATGTCGTCCACCACGAAGGCCTTGCCGTGCAGGAAGCCCTCCTGATAGCGGTAGACGCGCACGCCGGCATCCAGCAGAGGTCCCAGAAAGGCGTAGGCCGCATGCGTGGTCAGCGGGTTGTCGGTGACCTCGGGGATCAGCACGCGTACATCGACGCCACTGAGTGCCGCCAGCTTGAGCATGCCCTGCACGCCCTCGTCGGGCACGAAGTACGGGCTGGCGATCCAGATGCGCCGCTCGGCCGAATGGATCGCCTGCTGCATCATCAGGCTGGCGGTCTCGAACTCGTCGGCCGGCCCTGAGGGCAGGATCAGCACCGGGACGCCATCGTCCGCCATGGTCGCCGGCTGCCAGTCCAGCTCCGGGATCTCTTCGGTGGCCCAGTGCCAGTCCTCCAGGAACACCGACTGCAGGGCCAGGGCGGACGGCCCCTCGATGCGCAGGTGGGTGTCGCGCCAGGGGCCGATCTTCGGGTCCCGCCCGAGGTACTCGTCCCCCACGTTCAGTCCGCCGACCCAGCCCTGTTCGCCATCGGCCACCACGATCTTGCGGTGATTGCGGAAGTTCAGCTGGAAGCGATTGCCGCGCCCGCGGGTGGAATGGAAGTGCTGCACATGCACCCCCGCGTCGCGCAGGGCGTCCAGATAGCTGCCGGGCAGGCGGTAGCTTCCGATCTCGTCGTACAGGAAGTAGACCTCGACCCCGTCCTGCGCCCGCTCCACCAGCCGTCGCTGGAGTTCGCGCCCGATCTCATCGTCGCGCACGATATAGAACTGCACCAGCAGGTAGCGCTCGGCCTGTTCGATCCCCTCGAAGATACTGTCGAAGGTCGCCTTGCCATCCACCAGGAGCTCGACCTCGTTGCCGTGCAGAAACGGCCATCGAGCGAGTTGCTGTACCCCGTCCAGGTGCTTGCTCGGCTCTTGTGCGATGTACTGGTGCGACCACAACTCCTCGGTCTTCGGCTGCAAGGCCCGCGCCAGGCTGGAGTCCTCGTCGCGACGCGCGACCACATAACCGCGAAACTCGCTGGCGCCGAATACCCAGTAGGCCGGCACGGCCACATAGGGGACGGTGTTCAGTGACACGATCCAGGCCACCGCGCCCTGCGGCGTCCGCGTGGACATCAGCGCATCCAGCGACGACAGGAATCCCAGCAGGTGAAACCCGATGACAACGGTCAGCAGGATCCGCCAGCGCGGACGCCGGCGCGGCTTCGGATGGGGATCACCGGACTCGGGTCTGGACATATCCGTACGGTCGACCCGGGAGCCGCGTCAGAGCGCGTCAAGCCCGCGGGCCAGGTCGCGCTGGATGTCGGCGACCGCCTCCAGCCCCACGGCGACCCGCACCAGGGCCTCGGTAATGCCCTGGGCCTCCCGCTTGTCCGGGTCCACGCGACCGTGGGTAGTGGTGGCCGGGTGGGTGATGGTGGTCTTGGTATCGCCCAGATTGGCGGTGATCGACAGGAACCTTGTGGCGTCAATCACCGACCAGGCGGCCTCGCGCCCGCCGGCGACCTCGAAGCTCAGCACGCCACCGAAGCCACTTTGCTGGCGCTTCGCGATCGCATGCTGCGGATGGTCCGCAAGCCCCGGGTAATGCACCGCCGTGACCTTCGGGTGGGCCTGCAGCCACTGCGCCAGGGCCAGGGCATTGTCGCTGTGGGCGCGCATGCGCAGGGCCAGGGTCTCCAGCCCCTTCAGGAACACCCAGGCGTTGAACGGCGACAGGGTCGGCCCGGCGGTGCGCAGGAAGCCGTAGACGTCCTTGCCCACGCGCTCGGCATCGCCGACCACCGCGCCGCCCAGGCAGCGCCCCTGGCCGTCGAGGAACTTGGTCGCCGAGTGGATGATGATGTCGGCGCCCAGATCCAGCGGGCGCTGCAGGATCGGCGTGCAGAAGCAGTTGTCCACCGCGAGCAGCGCGTCGTGCCGATGCGCGATCTCCGCCAGCGCGGCAATGTCCACCACCTCGCCCAGCGGGTTGGACGGCGTCTCGCAGAAATACAGCCGGGTATTGGCCTGCGTGGCGGCCTCCCAGGCCTCGAGGTTCGACAGCTCGACGTAGGTCACCTCGACGCCGAAACGCCCGAGGTAATTGTTGAACAACACGGTCGTCGTGCCGAACACCGAACGCGAGCAGACCACATGATCGCCGGCCTTCAACAGACCCATCATGGTCGCGAGGATCGCGGACATGCCGGAGGCGGTGGCCACACAGGCCTCGCCCCCCTCCAGCGCCGCCAGACGGTCCTGGAAGGTGCGCACGGTCGGGTTGGTGAAGCGCGAGTAGATATTGCCGGGCGACTCCCCGCCGAAGCGCGCGGCGGCCTCCGCGGCCGAACCGAACACGAAGCTGGAGGTCGGGAAGATCGCCTCGGAGTGCTCGCCCTCGGGCGTACGCCGGTAGCCGTGCCGGATGGCTACAGTCTGCGGGTCGTAATCAGCGGGGTCGAAGTCGGTCATCGCGGCATCCTTGAATGCGGAATGCCACAGTGTATCAGCGCGCCGGCTGCAGCCGGTCGGCCACACGCGTCAGCAGCTCGTAGCTGATCGTCCCCGCCGCACGCGCCACGCGTTCCACGGGAAGGCCTTCGCCCCACAGGGTCACCGGGTCCCCGACCTGCGCATCGGGCACCCCGGAGAGATCCACCGCCAGCATGTCCATGGACACGCGCCCGATCAGCGGGCAAAGCGCCCCCTTCACCAGCACTGGTGTGCCCGACGGGGCATGGCGCGGGTATCCGTCGGCATACCCCATCGCGACGATCCCGGCCCGGCCCGGCACATCGGCAGCCCAGGTCGCCCCATAACCGACGGTACTGCCGGATTCGAGCGGCTGGGTGGCGATGATCGGGGCCTGCACGGTCATCGCCGGGCGCAGGTCGCTGTCCGGACCCTCCGGGAGGTGCTCGGTGGGTACCGAGGCCGGATGCGCGCCGTAGAGCATGATACCGGGCCGGCCCCAGTATTCACCGGGGGCATCGGACGTCCCGCCCCGACCCCAGCCGGCAAACAGGGCCGCCGAATTGGCCACGCTGCGGCGTCCCGAAAATTCCGCCACCGTCGTCGCGAAACGGTCCAGCTGGCGGGCATTTTGTGGATGCTCCGGCTCGTCGGCACAGGCCATGTGGGTCATCCAGTGCAACCCGCCCTGCCCGTGGCCGGTAACCTGCAGTCGCCTGGCGACCGAGGCCGCCTCCGCCGGCACGAAACCCAGCCGGTTCATCCCGGTATTCAGTTTGATCCAGACGATGGGAAGCGTGACTCGGGCGGTCTCGAGATGGTCGAGTTGTGCCGCGTCGTGCAGCACGGGCTGCAGATCGAATTCGGTGCAGGCATGCACCTCGGAGGGATCGCGCGGACCCTGCAGCACCAGCAACGCGCCGTCGAAGCCGGCATCGCGCAGTGCCCGCGCCTCACCGACCTGGGAGACGGCCAGCCCGTCGCTTTCGCTGGCGAGTGCCTCGGCCGCCCACAGCAGTCCGTGGCCGTAGCCTTCCGCCTTGATCACCGACCACATGGGGACGTCGGGTGCGAGGCCTCGCGCCACGGCCAGGTTGTGCCGCAGGGCCTCGGGGTGGAGCTGGATGCTGGCCGCGCGCCTCACGCGCCGCCTCGGGCCAGGGATCGAGAAGCATTGGGCGCCAACGCAAGTGTGTACATGGCTGGGTGTCCCCCTACTGCTCCATCCCGCCGTAGACGTCGGGGGCGTAGTTCTCGAAGCGAGTGAACTGCCCGCGGAAGGTCAGGCGCACGGTACCGATGGGGCCATTACGCTGCTTGGCGATAATGATCTCGGCCGTGCCCTTGTCCGGGGACTCCTCGTTATAGACCTCGTCGCGGTAGACGAAGGCAATAATGTCGGCGTCCTGCTCGATGGCCCCGGACTCGCGCAGGTCGGACATCACCGGGCGCTTGTTCGGGCGCTGTTCCAGCGAGCGGTTGAGCTGTGACAGCGCGATCATCGGTACGCTCAGCTCCTTCGCCAGGGCCTTCAGCGACCGCGAGATGTCCGAGATTTCATTCGCGCGATTCTCGCTGCTGCCGGGCGACTGCATCAGCTGCAGGTAGTCGACCACAATCAGCTTGAGCCCCTTGTGCTCGCGCATCAGCCGGCGCGTACGGGCGCGCAGTTCGGTAGGTGACAGCGCCGGGGTGTCGTCGATAAACAGCGGCGCCTCGGAGAGCATCTGCACGGCACTGGTCAGTCGCGGCCAGTCGCCGTCCTCCAGGCGCCCGGAGCGCAGCTTCTGCTGGTTGATCCGGCCCATGGACGACAACAGACGCATCGCCAGCTGCTCGCCGGGCATCTCCATGGAGAAGATCGCCACCGGTTCGGCGTTCTTCATCGCCACATACTCGGCGATGTTCATGGCAAACGAGGTCTTGCCCATCGAGGGTCGACCGGCGACGATCACCAGATCGCCGGGGTTCAGCCCCGACGTCAGGGCATCCAGGTCCTGATACCCCGTCGCCACGCCGGTGATCGGGTTCTGCGTCTCGTAGAGGTACTCGATCTGCTCGACCGCGGCGGTCAGCAGCGGCTTCATGCCGCGGAAACCCCGGGCTCCGCGCGCACCCTGCTCGGCGATGCGGAACACCTTCTGCTCGGCCTGGTCCAGCAGCTCCTTGGATTCCCGACCCTCGGGCACAAAGGCCGAGTCGGCGATCTCGGTGCCCACCGAGATCAGGGAACGCAGGATGGACCGCTCGCGAACGATATCCGCGTAGGCCACGATGTTCGCGGCACTGGGGGTTTCGGCCGCCAGACGGCCCAGATAGGCCATGCCGCCCGCGTCTTCCAGCTCGGAGCTGCGCTCGAGCTGCTCCGACACGGTCACCATGTCGAACGGGGCGTTGCGTTCGGCCAGCGCGGCCACCGCCCGGAAGATCAGGCGGTGGTCGTGGCGATAGAAGTCTTCATCGGTAATGCGGTCCGCCACCCGATCCCAGGCGGCGTTATCCAGCATCAGCCCCCCGAGGACCGACTGCTCGGCCTCCTCGGAGTGCGGGGGGATGCGCGGATTCGGCGTCATTGGCCGGTTCATGCCCGAGGGCACCTTGGGAACCGGCCAGCCTGCCGGGCGTCAGCGACCTGCGGCCACTCTCCCGACATGCGGAGGATCACTCCTCGCCGATGACCACGACGTGAATGTCGACATCCACGTCCGTATGCAGATGCAGTCCGACCTCGAACTCACCCGTAGTACGCAGCGGTCCTTCCGGCATGCGCACTTCCTTCTTCTCCACCTCGGTGCCCTTGGCAGTCAGCGCATCGGCGATATCGGCGGGCCCGATGGAGCCGAACAGCTTGCCTTCGCCACCGGACTTGGCGGTGATTTCCAGCACGGTGCCTTCCAGCTGTGCCTTGCGCGCCTCGGCGGCGGCCAGCGCTTCGGCGGCGGCCTTTTCCAGCTCGGCACGGCGGGCCTCGAACTCGGCGATGTTCTCCGCGGTGGCGAACTTGGCCTTGCCCTGCGGCAGCAGGTAGTTGCGGGCGAAGCCGGAGCGCACGGTCACGCGGTCACCCAGACCACCCAGGTTATCGATCTTTTCCAGCAGAATGACTTCCATCTTCGGTATTCCTGTAACGTTGGGTCAGCCCCAAAAACGAGGCATTCTACACCGGTCGCCGACCGGTCTCACGAATTGTTGTCACCGTCCGGTCCGTCACCCGGACCCTTGCGCCCGCCCAGCGCGCCAAGACGCGAGCGGATGTCCGCCCAGGCATCGATCACCCCGATCGTCGCCAGCAGCAGGAACATCTGCGGCAGGGCCAACGCCATCAGCACGTACATGCCCACCAGCCAGAAGCTGCTCATGCCCTGGTGATGCGTCAGTGCATGCACCAGTGCAATGCCCTGGAGGAAGAACAGCACCCCAAGGATGAACGCCAGCTCGGTGGCCAGCGGCACCGGACCGAGATGCCCGACCAGCCCCAGCGCGACGGTCACGCCGCTCATGGCGCGACCGAACTGCAGCGCGCGGAACTCCTCGCCAAACGCCCCCGGGTTATACAGAAGCGCCTGCCAATAGCGGCCGATCAGCAGACTCAGCGTCAGACTCAGCAGCACGATCCCGGCAAAAAGCCCCGTCAGGTAGGGCGCCGCACGGCGCAGCGCGGCCTCCAGCTCCTGCGCCCCGGTATCCGTACCCTCGACCAGCGGTCCCAGCAGGGCCATGCCCGCCTCGGACCAGGCCGTCTGCAGATCCGGTACCAGGGCATGTACTGCCAGTACGCCAAGCCCGGCGACCATCGCGCCGGCCTTCAGCGTCATGCGCCAGGACACCGTACGGCGCAGGACCTCGGCCAGCAGGACCACGGGTGCCCACTGCACAAACCCCGCGGCCACACCCGCCATCGGCGGGGCCTCCGGGATCAGCACGAACATCGCAGCTCCGAGCACCAGCGCCGACAACGCGGCGACGAGCAGGGCCTGCCCCAGACCGACACGCAGGCCGACCAGTGCGATCAGGGCACTGCTGACGATCGCGATCGGCGGCAGGAAGAGCCCCGCAACGCCAAAGCCGGAGACCGCGCCCACGGCGCGGCCCCGGCTTTTCATCACGAATTCGGCCAGTACACGCATGGCCGTGCGTCCGGGCGAACCGGAGCGCGGATCAGTGGTTGTCGCTGTACGGCAGCAGCGCGAGGTAGCGCGCGCGCTTCACGGCCGTGGCCAGCTGGCGCTGATACTTCGCGCTGGTGCCGGTCACGCGGCTGGGCACAATCTTGCCGGTCTCGGTTACAAAACCTTTCAGCAGGTTCAGGTCCTTGTAATCGATGTACTCGATGCCTTCGGCGGTGAACTTGCAGTACTTGCGACGACGCGGAAAACGGGCCATGTCAGATCTCCTTCAAAAATTCGGTCAACGGACGGGCGGGACTTACTCGGCGGAGGCCGAGTCGTCAGAGGCGGCCTGGCCACCTTCGTCGTCACGCTCGCGGCGACGGCCCTTGGCACCTTCCTCTTCCTGGCCCTTGGCCAGCGGGGAGGTTTCGGTGACGGCCTCTTCCATGCGCATGGCCAGGTGGCGCAGCACGGCATCGTTGAACCGGAAGGCACTGACCAGTTCTTCCAGCGCCTCTTCCGAGGCCTCGATGTTCATCAGCACGTAGTGGGCCTTGACCAGCTTCTGGATCGGGTAGGCCAGCTGACGACGGCCCCAGTCTTCCAGACGGTGGATCTTGCCCTCGTGACCTTCGACCAGGCCCTTGTAGCGCTCGATCATCGCCGGGACCTGCTCGCTCTGGTCCGGGTGGACCAGGAACACAACTTCGTAATGACGCATTTTCGACTCCTTGCGGGTATCAGCCTCCCGACGCAGCGGTGAGGCAAGGATTCCGACCGCCGGATAACCGGCAGACGGAAAGGCGCGATACCTTAAACGAACTGGGCCCCGGCAACAAGCCCGAGGGCCCTCGGCAGCGCCGTCGCGCCGGGCCGGGTGACGATGTCAGTCCTCGTCCACCGGCCACTCGTCGTCCGGAATAATCCCGTCGTCACGCTGCTCGTGCCGCACCCAGGCGACGATATCCGCCACATCCTGATGATCCAGCCCCGGGACCGGCGGCATGTCGCCGTATTCCCAGTGATGCGCGACCACCCCGCGCTCGACCGCGATGAAGAAGGTGATGTCGGCGTGATGGGACGGCTCGTAGATCCGGTGAACTAGTGCCGGCCCCTGCCCGGTACCGCGGGCATCGGCGCCATGACACTCCGCGCAGCTCTGCGCGAAGCGCTCCCGACCCACCTGCGGATCGCCGTACAGCTCGATGTTGGCAAGCCCCTGGATGGGATACGGCGCGCGCTCCTGCGCCGCCTCCGGGGTCTCCTCGCCGCACCCGGCGAGGAGACCGGCGAGGGCCAGCGCGACCACCGACGCCCCAACAGACTTAATGCGCATGCCCATGATGGCCCCCATTGTGGTGATCGTGGTCGTCGTGCCGGTCAGGCGCGTGATGACCATTGTGGTCATCCGAGGGGTCGTCGCCAGCATCGGCCAGTTCGTAGCGGATGTAATTGACCACGTGCCAGATCTCGTCGTCGTCCAGCACACCGGCAAAGGCGGGCATCTCGCCCGAGCCCTCGCGAATCACCCAGTGGTATTCGCCTTCGGTGTGCCCCCCGGCGTGTTCCCGTAAATCGGCCGGACGCGACTCCAGCGCACGCGCCTGCGCGCCGTCACCGGCGCCGGTCTCCCCGTGGCAGGCCAGGCACTGGGCCTTGTAGGCGTCCCGCCCCATGCGGATGGATGCCTCGTCCGCCGCGTGGGGGTTATCCCGCTCGGCCGCATCGGAAGGTGCCTCCCAGCGATGCTCGTGCGTGTGGTGGTCATGGCCGGGGTGGTCACCCTGGCCGGAATGGTCATGGTGATCATGCGTCGGCTCCCCGTGGTGGTGGTGGTCGTGGCCCTCGCTCGCCGCGAGCGGCGTCGCCAGGATCAGGCTCATGGCCAGCAGGGTGCTGACCGGAAAAACGGTTGCAATGGACATCTGGATTCCTCGCTGTCGCAATCATTGAAACGGACGCGGCCAGGCCGCATCCAGGACAGGGGAATCAGGATCTCGGTGGAGGGCTCGGGGGCTCGATGGACAACCGGTTCGGCTGGACCAGGGGCTCGGCGGGCACCCGGGTCAGCGTCGTCGTAAGCGAGACAGCTGTCGCCAGCGGGGCCATGCAACAGCCCCCGTGGCTGGAGCACTCCTGCTCGGCGTGATGATCGCAGTGCGCACCATCGCAGTGCATGGAGGCGTCCATCTCCGCGGGCTCGCTGGGCATGGTCGCCATGTCGGCCGCATGCACGGTTTGCGCCATCACCAGCAGGGGCAACAGCAACAACAGCCAGAGGAACGGTCGAGGATGCACGCGCATATACCGAGTGTATCAGGCCCGCCGGCGTCAGGATTGGCGCTGGCGGCGGACCTCGAACAGCGAGACCCCAGTCGCCACCGAGACGTTCAGGCTCTCCACCGTGCCGCCCATCGGGATCCTGGCGAGATGATCGCAGGCCTCGCGGGTCAGGCGCCGCATGCCCTCGCCCTCGGCCCCCATCACGATCGCGGTCGGCGGCCGCAGATCCACCGTATAGAGGTCCTCGTGCGCGGCACCGTCCAGACCCACGGTCCACATGCCGGCATCCTTCAATGCCGCCAGGGTCCGCGCGAGGTTGCCGACCGCGACCACCGGCACGGTTTCCGCCGCGCCCGAGGCGACCTTGATCGCCGCCGGCGTGAGCGCCGCGCTGTGGTGTCGGGGCGTGACGATGGCACCGGCGCCGGCCGCGTCCGCGGTGCGCAGGCAGGCGCCCAGGTTATGCGGATCGGTGACCCCGTCCAGCACCAGCACGAGGTCCAGCCCATCCTGTACCCGCTGGACCAGGGTCTTTTCGTCCACTACCGGGCGCGGGGCGCAATGCACGATCACGCCCTGATGCTGGAACCCGGGGTGGTGCTGGTCGAGCTTGTCACGCCCCGCCCGCTCGATCGAGATCCCGCGTGCCTGGGCCTGCTCCAGCAAATGCGCCAGCGCCGGCTCCAGGGTGCCGCTCGCCAGCTGCAGCAGACGCACGCGCTCCGGGGCATGCTGCAGCACGGCGGCTACCGCGTGGATCCCGCCGAAGGACTCGCCGCGAGGCCCCTTGCCGCCCTTGCCCATCGCCCCTATCCCTCCTAGGACTAGGAGGCGCTGGACGAGCGGCGGCGCCGACCACGACGACGCCGACCGGACTTGCCACCGGGCTCGCCATCGGTGCCCGACGGCGTCTCTGAAGCGTCGGCAGCCGGGGCCTCGGACGGGGCCTCAGCGGCGGACTCTGACGACTTGCCACGACCGCGCCCACCGCGGCGGCGGCGCTTCTTCTTCGGCGGGCCGTCGTCCTGGGCCTGCTCGGGCGCGGCCTCCGGTGCCGGCTGCACGGCCTCGGCGTCCTTGCGCTTGCGACCACGGCCGCCCTTCTTCTTTGGCGCGGCCTCGACTTTGGACTCTTCGGCCAGAGCCAGATCGATCTTGCGATCGTCCAGGCTGACGCGCACGACCTGCACGCGCAACTCATCGCCAATACGGAATACGCGACCGCCGCGTTCGCCGGTCAACGTGTGGCGCGACGGCTCGAAGTGATAGAAGTCGTTATCGAGGGCGGTCACGTGCACCAGGCCCTCGATGTAGACGTCCTTGATCTCGACGAACAGGCCGAACCCGGTCACCCCGGAGACGACGCCGTCAAAGGTGTCGCCGACCTTGTCCTGCATGTATTCGGCCTTGAGCCAGGCGACCGCGTCGCGCGTGGCATCATCCGCACGGCGTTCAGCCATGGAGCAGTGCTCGCCGAGCGATTCCATGTCGTTGTGCGAATACGGGAAGGCCTTGTTGCTGCCCTTGCGCAGCACATGGCGAATCCCGCGATGCACCAGCAGATCCGGGTAGCGCCGGATCGGCGAGGTGAAGTGGGCGTAGTCATCCAGCGCCAGCCCGAAGTGGCCGTCCAGTTCGGGCGCGTACACCGCCTGGCTCAGCGAGCGCAGCAGCACGGTCTGGATCAGCTGCTGGTCGGGACGCTTCTTCGCCGCCTTCAGGACCTCGGTGTAGTCGCGGGGGCTCGGCTCGCTGCCCCCGCCGAGCGCCAGACCCACCCCATTGAGGAAGTCACGCAGGTCGTCGACCTTGTCCGTCGGCGGCTGGTCATGGATACGGTAGAGCGCCGGCACCTTGTGCTTCTTGAGAAAGCGCGCGGCCGCCACGTTGGCCATGATCATGCATTCCTCGACCATGCGATGCGCGTCGTTGCGCTCGGTCGGCACGATCTGCTCGATCTTGCGATCCTCGCCGAACAGGATCTTGGTCTCGGTGGTATCGAAGTCGATCGCCCCGCGGCGGTTGCGCGCGGCGTGCAGCGCCTTGAAGACCTCGTGCAGGACCTCCAGGTGGGGCATCACATGCCCATTCTGCTCGCGCAGCTGCTCGTCGCCATCGAGCATCGCGGCGACGTCCTCGTAGATCAGGCGCGCATGCGAGCGGATCAGCCCCTCGTGGAAGCGATAGTTCTTCAGGGCACCGCGAGCACCGATCTCCATCTCGCAGACCATGCTCAAGCGATCGACCTTCGGGTTCAGCGAGCAGAGCCCGTTGGACAGGACCTCCGGCAGCATCGGGATCACGTTGTTCGGGAAATACACCGAGGTCCCGCGCGTACGTGCCTCGCGGTCCAGCGCCGCATCCCGCTCGACGTAGTGCGACACGTCCGCGATGGCCACCCACAGGCGCCAGCCCTTGCCGTCGCGCTCGCAGTACAGCGCGTCATCAAAGTCCCGCGCATCGTCGCCATCGATAGTCACAAATGGCTGCTCGCGCAGGTCCAGGCGGCCCTTCTTGGCCTTCTCGTTGACCTCGGCCCCCAGCTCATCGGCTGCGGCAGCGACCTCCTCTGGCCACTCGTGCGGCAGACTGTGCGCACGGATCGCGATATCGATCTCCATGCCGGGCGCCATGTGTTCGCCCAGCACCTCGATGACGTCCCCGCGCAGGCGTGCCGTGCGCGACGCGGACTCGCGGATACGCACGACCACGATCTGGTCGTCTTCGGCCTCGCCCAGACCATCGGGCGGCACCAGGATGTCGTGCGTGATGCGCTTGTTGTCCGGGGTCAGGATGCCCACCCCGTCCTCGATGCGCAGGCGCCCGACCACCTGGGTCGTGTTGTGTTCGAGGACCTCGACGATGCCGCCCTCGCGGCGACCGCGACGATCCACGCCCATGACCCGCGCCAGCACGCGGTCACCATGGAACACACCGCGCATCTGGCGCGGCGAGAGAAACAGATCGTCGTCCTGTTCATCCGGCACCAGAAAACCGAAGCCGTCCGGGTGGCCGATCACGCGACCGCGAATCAGGTCTTCCTGGTTGACCGGGAGATAGGCGCCGCGCCGGTTGCAAAGGGCCTGCCCGTCGCGCTCCATCGCCTTCAGGCGACGGCGCAGGGCCTCGAGACGGTCGTCGTCGACGATCTCCAGCCGCTCGGCGATCTCGTCGTAGGACAGGGGGTTGTCGGCTTCCTGCAGGAGCCCGAGGATGAACTCGCGGCTGGGGATGGGATTGTCGTACTTCTGCGCCTCGCGCTCGAAATTGGGATCGGCCGGCGCCTTGCTTCTTTTTCTTGGCATTCAAACAACTCGTTGGATGATTCGGTGGCCGCCAGCGGAAGGCTGGCAACGCAAGCGCCCTATTATGCGGCAAGTAAAGATTTGCTGCCGGAAGCGCCGAGGGACGCGCGAACCCAGCCTCACGTCCGCGCCCATGGCACAGGACATTCTTGCGGGCGTTGACAGGCTTTTGGCCGCGCACTATATTGCGCGCTCCTGAAGCGCAGGACCCGGTCTCGAACCGGCGATCCGACCTCGTGCCGAGGTGGCGGAATTGGTAGACGCGCTAGCTTCAGGTGCTAGTGAGCGAAAGCTCGTGGAGGTTCAAGTCCTCTCCTCGGCACCATTTCTCTGCTTCCCGATCCCCCGAGACGAAAATACCCGCCCCGTTCTCCGCACGGATCTCCGTGTAGCGGTGGAACTATGTCTGTCCGCGCGTACGGCACGGGCCTGGCCCGCACCGCACGTCCAAGCGATATCCCAAACGCGCCTGGATCAGCAATCGAACGGGTCGCGCAGCACAAGCGTCTCGTCGCGATCCGGCCCGGTGGAGATCATGTCGATCGGGACACCCACCACCTCGGACAGGCGCTCCAGATAGGCTCGCGCCGCGGCCGGCAGCTTTTCGTATTCGCGAATCCCCACGGTGGATTCCTGCCACCCCGGCATCTCCTCGTAGATCGGCTTGCAGGCCGCATAGGCCTCGGCTCCGGACGGCGGTACCTCGTGGCGTTTGCCGCCACAGTCATAGCCGACACAGATCTGCACGCTCTCCAGCCCGTCCAGCACATCCAGCTTGGTCATGCACAGGCCGCTGATGCTGTTGATCGCGACCGCGCGCTTGAGCGCGACCGCATCGAACCAGCCACAGCGCCGTGCGCGCCCAGTGGTGGAACCGAATTCGTTGCCGCGGGTGGCCAGGTGCTCGCCCATGTTATCGAACAGCTCGGTCGGAAACGGGCCGGCCCCGACACGGGTGGTGTAGGCCTTGGTGATCCCCAGCACGTAGTCGATATCGCGCGGACCGACACCGGAGCCCGTCGAGGCGCCCCCGGCGGTGGTATTGGACGAGGTGACGAACGGGTAGGTCCCGTGGTCGATGTCCAGCAGGGTGCCCTGTGCCCCCTCGAACATCACGTCCCGGCCCTGGGCCCGCAACTCGTGCAGTCGCCCGGCGACATCCGCGACCATCGGCTGCAGGCGCTCGGCGTGCGCCAGGCACTGTTCCAGCACCTCCTGCTGGTCGATCGTGGGGGCCTTGAAATAATGCTTCAATGCGAAGTTGTGGTAGTCCATCACCTCGCCCAGCTTGGCGGCCAGACGCTCGCGGTGGAACAGGTCGTCCAGGCGCAGGCCGCGACGCGCGACCTTGTCCTCGTAGGCGGGGCCGATCCCGCGCCCGGTGGTCCCGATCGCAGCCTTGCCGCGCGCCTTCTCGCGCGCATGGTCCAGCGCCACGTGATAGGGCAGGATCAACTGGCAGGCGTCCGACAGCCGCAGGCGGTCGGCAACCGGCACGCCCTTGGCCTCGAGCTCTTCCATCTCGGTAATCAGCGCCTCGGGCGAAAGCACCACCCCGTTGCCGATCATGCATTCCACGCCTTCGCGCAGGATCCCCGACGGGATCAGGTGCAGCACGGTCTTCTCGCCATCAATCACCAGGGTATGCCCGGCATTGTGCCCACCCTGAAAACGGACAACAGCGGCTGCGTCCTCGGTCAGGCGGTCGACGATCTTGCCCTTGCCCTCGTCACCCCACTGACTGCCCAGTACGACTACGAAACGTCCCATCGGCTCAGTACTCCACTACCGTCCAGGCCCCGTCGCGCAGCTCCAGGCGCGCATCGGCGGGGGGTTCATTGGTTTGCCCTTCCAGATCGCGCACCACGCGATTACCGCGCGCACGCAGGTCGGCGATTGCGGCCTCCATGGCCACGTCACCCGAGGCCGGCGCGCGCACCGTACGACGCGGCACCGGCGGCGCCACCTCGGCACGGCGCAGCAACTCGCGCAGATCGGTACTGAAGCCGGTCGCGGCGCGCGCCCGGCCAAAGACGCGACCAATATCGTTGTAGCGCCCGCCGCGTGCAATTGCCTGCCCGGAGCCTGGCACGAACACCGCGAACACCAGGCCCGTGTGATAGGCATAGCCGCGTAACTCGCCGAGATCAACGTGGAGGTCCACGTTCGGCTGTGTCGCCTCCAGACGTTCCGCCACCGCCTGCAGGTGATCCAGGGCCGCCTCGACCTCGGCCGGCGCACCGGCCAGGGCCTCACGCGCCGCGGCAATGACACCGGCGTCACCATTGAGATCCACCAGAGCGCGCAACCGCCGGCAGACAGCCGCATCCATGCCTTCCGTCTCCCATGCCTCGAGGGTCCCCTCGATCTCGGGGACGCTTTTGCGCTGCAACTGGTCGAAGAAGGCCTCTTCGCGCGCGTTGTCCAGACCGGCCTCGCGCGCCAGCGCGCGATAGATACCGACATGACCCAGATCCATGCTGGGCTGATAGACCCCGCAAACCTCCAGTGTCGCGAGCATCAGGCGGATGATCTCAAGGTCGGAATCCAGACCATCATGGCCGAACAACTCGGCCCCGGCCTGCAGGGGACTGCGCGATCCGGACCACTCGTCCGCACGCGTACGCAGCGTACTGCCGACATAACAGAGGCGGTTGGGGCCTTCGACCTTCAGGCGATGGGCGTCGATGCGTGCCACCTGTGGGGTCAGGTCCGCGCGCACCCCCATCAGCCGACCGTTCATCTGGTCGGTCAGCTTGAAGGTCTGCAAATCCAGCGCATGGCCCGCGCCCACCAGCAAGGACTCCAGGTATTCCGCCAGCGGCGGCATTACCAGGTCATAGCCCCAGGTATCAAACTGGTCCAGCACCCGACGGCGCAGTCCTTCCAGGCGCCGCGCGGCGTCCGGCAGCGCCTCGTCGAGGCCATCCGGCAGTAGCCAGCGGTTGATCTCGGTCATCTCGTCCCTGCCCTTGTCCTAGGGAAACACTGATCAATGTCCACGCTCGCACTCAAGGCGCTTTTGCGTCCGGCGAGTGTGTACATTGATCAGTGTTTCCCTTGTGTCACCCAATGCGCGCCGGCCGGGTCCCGGCATGACTCGGGCCCGGAAGACCGGGCCCGAGTCAAACGGTCACCGCGCACCGGACACCTGCGATGGCGCCCGGCCCCGGTGTTACTGGGTCGGCAGCGGCGCCGGCCGCTCCCCGCCCGGCGCGTTGAAGAACTGGAAGAACTCGGAGTTCGGCTCCAGGATAAAGGTGCTCTTCTCGCCGCTCATGCTGTTGCGGTAGGCGATCAGGCTTCGATAGAAGCGGAAGAACTCCTCGTCCTCGCCGAACGAGCGGCCCAGCGTCTCGGTGGCACGCGCATCACCGGCACCCCGGATCTCCTCGGAGTCGCGATAGGCGTTGGCGAGGATGACCGTGCGGTCACGGTCGGCGCGCGAGCGGATGCGCTCGGCCTCCTCCTGGCCACGGGCACGGAAGTCCTGCGCCACGCGCTCACGCTCGGCACGCATACGTTCGTACACCGACTCGGAGACCTCGTCGGGCAGATCCATCCGGCGTACGCGCACGTCGACCAGGTCAATCCCCAGCTCCAGCGCCGTCTCCAGCGCGGTCTGCCGTACCGCCCCCATGATCGCCAGGCGCTCGCCGGCGACGACTTCCTGCAACTCGAAGCGTGCGAACTCGTTACGCATGCCGTCGCGCAGGATCTGGGCCAGACGCTCCTCGGCCAGCCGCTCGTCACCGCGGGTAGCGCGGTAGAACTGACCAATATCATCGATACGCCATTTGGCGTAGAAGTCGACGATGATGTTCTTCGCCTCGGAGGTCAGGAACCGATCCGGCGGGATGTTCAGCGTCATGATCCGGGCATCGAACTTCTCGACGTTCTGGATCAGCGGAAACTTGAAATGCAGACCAGGCTCGGGGTCGACCTGACGGATCTCCCCCAGGGCAAACTTGATCACGCGCTCGCGCTCATCGACGGTGTAGGTCGACAGCGCCACCACGATCCCGATGACAACAACGGCGATACCGGCTATGCGTAGCATTAGCGCACCTCCCGCGAGCGCTGGGCCGCCGGATCACGGCTACCCAGTCGATTGACACCTGACCCAGGAGTGGCACCGAGGCCACCGCGGCTGGTATCGATGGGTTGCGGGGTCGGCGTATCACCCGAGTTGGATCGGGTACCGGTACCACGGAACAGCTGATCCAGCGGCAGCATCATCAGGTTGTTGCTGCTGCCCACGTCGAGCATGACCTTGCGCGAATCCTCGAGCACGGCCTCGACGGCCTCCAGATACAGACGGTCGCGGGTCACTTCCGGGTACTGCTGGTATTCCACCAGCAACTGATCGAAGCGCGCAGCATCACCGTCGGCCTGCGCAATGACCTGATCACGATAGGCCTCGGCCTCCTCGATGATACGCGCCGCCTGACCACGGGCCCGCGGGATCACGCCGTTGGCGTAGGCCTCGGCCTCGTTGCGGAAGCGAACCTCGTCCTCGCGGGCGCGGATCGCGTCGGCAAAGGCCTCCTGGACCGGCTCGGGCGGCTGGGCCTGCTGCATGGACACGGCGGTAACCGTAACCCCGGCCCCGTAGGAATCCAGATTCTCCTGCATCACCACACGCGCCGACGAGGCAATCTCCCCACGCCCTTCGCCGAGGATGAAGTCCAGGTTGGAACGCCCGACACGTTCGCGGATCGCGGATTCCATTACGTGATTCACAGTGGAGTCCGGGTTGCGCACGTTGAAGAGGAAATCGACCAGATCGAGGATGCGGTACTGCACCGCGATATCGATATCGATGATGTTCTCGTCTCCGGTCAGCATCAACGCGCGGTGCTCGATGGTTCGCACGTTATCGACGTTGACGATCTCGACCCGCTCGATCGGATAGGGCAGATGCCAGCCGGGACCCGGGTTCTTCACTTCCTGGAAGGCGCCAAAGCGCAGCACAACACCGCGCTCGCCCTCGGAGATGATATGGAAGCCGGAGGCCAGCCAGACGACCAGAGCGATGATCAGCCCGAGACTGACCAGGGCCTGGGTACCACGGCCCATGCCACCACCGGAGGAACCCCCGGAGCCACTGTCGCCACCACCGCCGAAGATTCCATTCAGCTGGCGCGACAGCTTGCGCATCATTTCTTCCAGATCGGGAGGCTGGTTGCCCCCGCCGCCACCGCTACCACCACCGCGCTGGCCACCGCCGCCCCCACTCCAGGGGTCGCGGTTACTATTTCCCGGTTCGTTCCAGGGCATGGACTGGACTCCGTCACTCGCTCAGGGCTGGCACCATCCGTTCACCCGACACGGATGGGCATAAGGGGCCATATTCTAGGGAGCCGGTCCCACCCGGGCAACCACGACCGGAGGGAAAAGCGGGTTACTCACCACCCTCGAGGACGACAAAGGCCTGGGCATACTCGCGCTCGTCGCTAATACTGAGGTGAATGGCGCTCACCCCAAGGCGTTCGGCGGTCGCCCGTGCGCGGCCTTCCAGCACGAATTCGGGGCGCCCGCGGGCATCATGGGTCACCCCGGCTTCGGCCAGCCCCATGTCGGCCCCGACCCCACATCCCAGCGCCTTGGCGAGGGCCTCCTTGGCCGCAAAGCGCCGGGCGAGAAATCCCGCCGGATGCTCCGACGGCAGGTCGGCGTGCTCGACCGGATGCAGGATACGCTCGGCCAGCCGCCGGCCATGGCGCTCCCACATGCCCTGCATGCGCGCCACCTGGACGAGGTCGGTGCCGATCCCGAGGATCATGCGGCGATCACACCGGGTACTGGCCGACTGGCAGGCCAGCGCGGGCGGCATCCATCAAACCGCGCATGTGGCTGACTGCCTCCGGCAACCCCGTAAACAACGCCCGGGCCACGATGGAGTGGCCGATATTCAGCTCGTGAAAGACCGGATTCGCGGCAATCGGACGTACATTGTCGTAGTCGAGCCCATGACCGGCGTTGATCACCAGCCCCATGGCCTGACCGGCAGTGGCGGCCTGGTTGATCCCGGCCAGCAAACGTTCGCGCTCGGCTGCATCACGGGCATTGGCATAGGCGCCCGTATGCAGCTCCACCACCGGAGCACCAATCTTGACCGCCGCCTCCATCTGGCGAACATCCGGCTCCACGAACAGCGAGACCTCGATCCCGGCCGCGGTCAGCGGGGCCACGAAATCACGCAGCCGCTCCAGCTGCCCGGCCGCATCCAGCCCGCCCTCGGTGGTCAGTTCCTCGCGCTTTTCCGGCACGATGCAGCAAGCCTCGGGGAGCAGCTTCAAGGCGATCGCCTGCATGCCCTCGGTGGCGGCCATCTCGAGGTTCATCGGCACCGTAAGCCGCGGCTTGATCCCGAAGACATCGTCATCCTGGATATGGCGGCGATCCTCGCGCAGGTGCAGGGTGATCGAATCCGCGCCGCTGGCCTCGGCCAGGCGTACCGCCTGCATCAGGTCAGGATACGGCGTGTGGCGGGCCTGGCGAATCGTGGCGATGTGGTCGAGGTTGACCCCCAGCTTGAGCGGTGCGGGATGCGACATGGTACGTGTGGCCTTGTATGGGCTTGAATGCGTGTCAGGGCCGGGGCTACAGCAGCGCTCGCGTGCGCAGCACGCGGCCGGCCAGGTGATGGTCAATCAGGGCGCGCATGAAGTCACGCGCCGGACGGGCATGATTATCGGGGACCGGCTGCCCCGAAGCGAGCGCCCACAGGGCCTCCCCGGCGATGGCACCCGCGCGCCCCGGTGCCGTGGGCTCCAGGCCCATCTCGGGCTCGTACCGATACCAGGCCGCCGGATCAAGCTCGGCGGCATCGACATGCTCGAGCCCGGAATCGATCGGCAGCAGCAGCGCCCACTCGGCGCGGCGCAACACCACGTCCGCGCGCTCCCGGGCCGCCAGCCGCGCGTAGGCCGTCAGCAGGGCCGGCAACGCCTCGGGGATCGGCGCGTCACGCGGATAGAGACGCAACACCAGCTCATTCAGATACAAACCGCAGACCAACGCCCGCCCGGTCAACGGAAAGACCCGCTGCTGCTCCGCCACCTGCAGCGTGGGAAGCTCGCCACGGCCGCGCCAGGCCAGATCCAGTAGCACAAAGGGCTGTACCGACCCCGCCTTGCCACGCACCACCGCCGCCACACGCCCGGCCTCGCCCGTCAGCAGTTCCAGCACGCGGCTGTTCTCGCGCAGTGCCCGCGCATGCAGCACTACACCCTGGGTGACGGCCGTCGCCGCGCCACTCATGCGCGCCGCGGCGCCTTCACCGGGGTTCTTCGATGCCCAGCTCGCGCAGGGCGCGGGGATTCCGGGTCCAGTCCGCCTCGACACGTACCGTCAGGCGCAGCATGACCTTCCGCCCCAGCAGCTCTTCCAGCTGCAGACGCGCCGCCTGCCCGATCCGCTTCAGGCGCTGTCCACCCTTGCCGATCACGATCCCCTTCTGGCTGTCGCGCTCGACCATGATGACGGCATCGATATGCGTCGTCCGCGGCTCGTCGGACCACTGCTCCACGCGCACCGCCACCGAGTACGGGACCTCCTGCCCCAGGCTCTCCAGCAGGGACTCGCGGATCATCTCCTCGGCGCGAAAGCGCTCCGGGCGATCGGACAGCTGCTCGGGGTCGTAGAGGAAGGGCCCCGCGGGCAGGTGGCCGCGGATCTCGTCGATCAGGCCCGCGACGTTGGAGCCCGTCTTCGCCGACAGCGGGACAACACCTGCATACGGCATCGCCTCCATGCGCGCCGCGATAAACGGCAGCAGTTCTTCTTTTTCCCGCGCCCGATCGACCTTGTTGATCACCAGCAGCGCCGGCCGCTCGGACTGGCGAATCAGCTGCTCGATGCGCTCGTCGCCCTCGCCAAAGCGTCCCGCCTCGACCAGGAAACACACCAGATCCGCGTCGGCCAGGGCCTGACTGGCCGTGCGGTTCAGCACCCGGTTCACCAGACGCGTGCGCTCGGTATCGATCCCCGGGGTGTCCATCAGCACGATCTGGTCGTTCCCCTCGGTCACGATGCCGAGGATGCGATTGCGCGTGGTGTGGGGACGCCGCGTCGTGGCTGCGAGCTTCTCGCCCACCAGGCGGTTCATCAGCGTAGTCTTGCCAACATTCGGGCGGCCGACCAGCGCCACCATACCGCACCGCGTTCCGGACTCGGAAGTGCTATCCATGCCGTTCACTGCTCCTGTGCCTGCTGCTGCAACCGCTGCAGCGCGGCCTCGGCCGCGGCCTGCTCCGCGCGGCGCCGAGAGGAGCCCTCGCCCTGCTGCCCCCAGCCCTGAGTAGGCAGGTGTACGAAGACGGTGAAGCGGCGCTGGTGATCGGGGCCAACCACCTCCAGCACTTCGTAAACGGGCAGTTCCGCATTGCGACCCTGCAATTGTTCCTGCAAACGGGTCTTCGGGTCCTTCAGGGATTCGGCGGAGGGCAGATTCCCTAGGCGCTCGGCATAAAGTGCCAGGGTGAAGTCGCGCGCAGCCTGCATGCCGGCCTCGCGGTAGGTCACGCCAATCAGGGCCTCGACCGCGTCGGCGAGGATGGAATCGCGCCGCTGGCCGCCGCTCTTGCGTTCGCCCTGGCCGAGATTGAGCGTGCCTTCCAGTCCCGACTCTCGCGCCAGGGCCGCCAGCGATTCGCGGTTGACCAGCGCCGCGCGCAGGCGCGTGAGATCCCCTTCTGGCGCGTCCGGCAGCTGCTCGTACAGGGCATCGGCGATGACCAGACCCAGGACCGCATCGCCCAGAAACTCCAGGCGCTCGTTGTTGCGCCCGCCGGCACTGCGATGGGTCAGGGCCTGGCGGACGCCATCGCCCTCGCGCACCGCCTCCGGCAGCAGATCGCGAAAATCGCGACTCGCACTCGATCGTTGAAGGTTACGGTCCGACAATCCCACAGCGTTTCCCTAGGGCGCCAGGGTTTCGCTACGCGAGAAACGCGCGACCACGTCGACGTTCCCCAGGAACTCGCGGCGGACTTCGTATTCCAGATGCATCTGCCGGCGATCGCCCTCCTCGGTCACCGAGAAGTCGTCCTCCTCGATCCCGTCGTACACCGAGTTGATCTGGAAGCGGCGGTTCATCTCGCGCCACAGCTCGCGCTCGCTTTTCTCGGCCGCACCGGGCTGGGTCGCCACGTCCTGCATGATCGAGCGCACCGTCAGGTACTGGGTGTACTGCGTACCCATCTTGATCACGAAGGTCCCGACCAGCAGCGCCAGCAGGATCAATGCCATCACCGTCAGGGCACCCGCCCCGCGCATGGAATGTCTGGAATGCCGCATCGCCCTACCCCCTGGTTGCCTGCGCCCGCGAAACAGGCCTAGCGAATCGCCTGGCCAATCCGGGAAAAGTCCCTGTGCCCTTCATTGTAATCCCAATGCAGCCAGATAAAGAGGGCACGCCCCACCAGCAGATCCTCGGAGACGAACCCCCAGGTCCGGCTGTCGTTCGAGTTGTCGCGATTGTCGCCGACCATGAAATAGTGGCCGTCGGGGACCGTCACCGAGCCATCCAGGCTCGGGCGTTCCTCGCGCATCAGCGTCGTGTAGGTGCGCCCGTCGAGGGTCTCCTCGTACAGTGAGGCACCGGACATCATCTCCCCGGACCCCTCGCCCTCGAAGGTACCCACGCGCTCGGCCGACTGTGCCTCGCCGTTGACGTACAGCACGCGATCGCGGAACTCGATGGTATCCCCCGGCAGCCCAATCACTCGCTTGATGTAGTCCTCTTGCGGGTTGCGCGGATACTTGAACACCACGACCTCGCCACGCTCGGGCTCGCCCATATCGAAGACCTTGGTACGCGTAACCGGCAGGCGAATCCCGTAGGAAAACTTGTTCACCATGATGAAGTCGCCCACCAGCAGGGTCGGCATCATGGAGCCCGACGGGATGCGGAACGGCTCGGCCACGAACGAGCGCAGCACCAGCACAATCAGCAGCACCGGGAAGAACGAACGCGAATAGTCCACGAACCACGGCATGCGCGCCTGACGCTCGGGGCTCAGCCGCCGCCGCAGGAGCACCCAGCCCAGCCAGATCAGGCCCGTTGCGGCCGTGGCCAGTACCAGGATCAGTTCCAGATTCGCCATGTATTGTCCTCGATCACCGCCTTGCGGCGTGCCCGCTCCGACCCGGGCGCGTTATTTGTCGTCGCCGACCGACAGCACCGCCAGGAAGGCCTCCTGCGGCACATCTACCTTGCCAATCGACTTCATGCGTTTCTTGCCGGCCTTCTGCTTCTCCAGCAGCTTGCGCTTGCGCGAGACGTCGCCGCCGTAGCACTTGGCCAGCACATTCTTGCGCATCGCCTTGACCGTGGATCGCGCGATAATCTTCGAGCCGATCGCCGCCTGGATCGCCACCTCGTACATCTGCCGCGGGATGATCTTGGCCATGCGCTCGGTCAGCTCGCGACCGCGCGACTCCGCATGGTCACGATGCACGATCCCGGACAAGGCATCCACCCGCTCGCCGTTGATCAGGATATCCACGCGCACCAGCGGCGCCGCCTGGAAGCGCCGCGGCTGGTAGTCGAACGAGGCGTAGCCACGGGTTGCGGACTTCAGCCGGTCGAAGAAGTCCAGCATCACCTCGGACATCGGCAGCTCGTAGGACAACTGCACCTGACGCCCCAGGTATTGCATCTTGGTCTGCACCCCGCGCTTCTCGATGCACAGGGTGATCACCGCGCCGACGTAGTCCTGCGGCACGAGGATGTTCGCCTCGATAATCGGCTCGCGGATCTCGGCAATCTCGTTGCTCGGCGGCAGCCCGGATGGGTTGTGCACCATCACCACCTCGCCGTCGCTCTTTTCCACCTCGTAGACCACCGTGGGCGCGGTGGTAATCAGGTCAAGGTCGTACTCGCGCTCCAGGCGCTCCTGCACGATTTCCATGTGCAGCATGCCGAGGAAGCCGCAGCGAAAACCAAACCCCAGCGCCTGCGAGGTCTCCGGCTCGAAGGACAATGCGGCATCGTTCAGGCGCAGCTTGTCCAGCGCCTCGCGCAGGTCGTTGAAGTCATCCGCGCTGACCGGGAACAGGCCGGCGAACACCCGCGGCTGGACCTCCTGGAAGCCCGGCACCGGCTCGGAGGCCGGGTTGTTGAAGTCGGTGAAGGTGTCGCCCACCTTGGCCCCGGAGATGTCCTTGATGGTCGCGATCAGGTAGCCAACCTCGCCGACCTCAAGGGTCTCGCGGTCCACCGGCTTCGGCGTGAACACCCCGACCCGGCTGACCTCGTGGGCGCGCCCGACCGACATCGCCTTGATCTTCTGCCCCGCGTAGAAGCGCCCGGCCTTCACCCGCACCAGCGCGACCACGCCCAGGTAGTTGTCGTACCAGGAGTCGATCACCAGCGCCTTGGGCGAGGCCTCGGCGTCCCCCTCCGGCGGCGGGATGCGGCGCACGATCTCCTCCAGCAGCTCGGCAATCCCCTCGCCGGTCTTCGCGGAGACCCGCACGGCGTCGGTGGCCTCGATGCCGATCACATCCTCGATCTCGGCCGCCACCCGATCCGGCTCGGCCGCCGGCAGGTCGATCTTGTTAAGCACCGGGACGACCTCGAGCCCCTGATCGATCGCGGTGTAGCAGTTGGCCACACTCTGCGCCTCCACACCCTGGGAGGCATCGACCACCAGCAGTGCGCCCTCGCAGGCATACAGCGAACGCGAGACCTCATAGGAGAAGTCCACATGCCCCGGGGTATCGATGAAATTCAGCTGGTAACGCTGTCCGTCCTGGGCGTCGTAGAACAGTGAGACGCTCTGCGCCTTGATGGTGATCCCGCGCTCGCGCTCCAGGTCCATCGAGTCCAGCACCTGCTCGGACATCTCGCGCTCGGTCAGGCCATGGCAGCCCTGGATCAGGCGGTCGGCCAGCGTGGACTTGCCGTGGTCGATATGCGCGATGATGGAAAAATTGCGGGTCAGGCGAGTTTCGGTCATGCAGGGGCCAGTAGGTCCAGCAGTGCCTTTCGGTCGAGGAAATGGCAGCAAAGAATGTCGCCGTCGACCGCAAGCACCGGGACCTTCGCGTTGAAACGCACGCGCAGGTCCCGGTCCTCGTCGATGTCGACGATCTCGAGGGCGAAAGTATAACGACTTTTGAGGGCCGAAAGCTCCGCGAGCATCTGCTCGCAAAGCCCGCAGCCTTCGCGGTGATACAGCGTCAAAGTACGCATCATGATCGCTGCCGCCGCCCGGGCGCACAACGCCCGGGCCAGGGCACGACCATCATTCGGACGGGATGCGCAGGGCGATAAAGGTCGGGTTGCCGTCGCGCTGGATCAGGACCGGCACCGTACGCCCGGTGCCGGCCGCCTCGATCTGCTCTTCCAGCTCTTCCAGCGAATCCACCGAGTGGCGACCGAACTGCACAATCACGTCGCCTGGCCGAATGCCGGAGGAACGGGCCGGATTACCCGTCACCTCCGTAACCACCAGCCCGCCGTCCAGCCCGAGCTCGTCGGCCTCGGCGGCATCCAGCGGCTCCAGGTGCATCCCGAGCAGGCTTTGCGGCTCGGCACGCTCCTCCTGCTCCGGCTGGCGACCGCCGCGTTCCGCCGCCACATCGTCCGGCAGGCGTTCGATCTCGACCGTCAGGGTCCTGGTCTCCTCGCCGCGACGAATCTCCACCTCGGCCTCGGTACCGACCGGTGTACGTCCCACGATCGGCGGCAGCGCGGAGGAGTTCGGGACCTCGATCCCATTGAACTTGAGGATCACATCTCCCGTCTCGAAGCCGGCCTTCTCCGCCGGGCTGTCCGACTGCACACGGGCGACCAGGGCGCCGCTGGGCTTGTCCATGCCAAACGACTCGGCCAGATCGCGCGTAACCTCTTGGATCAGCACGCCCAGCCAGCCCCGCGTGACCTCGCCGTGCTCGCGCAGCTGCTTGACCACGTCCTCGACCATCTCGATCGGGACTGCGAATGACAGCCCCATGAAGCCACCGGTACGGCTGTAGATCTGGGCATTAATCCCCACGACCTTGCCGTCCAGGTTCAGCAGCGGGCCACCCGAGTTCCCGGGGTTGATCGCGACATCGGTCTGGATGAACGGGACGTAATTCTCGGTCGGGAGGTTGCGCCCCTTGGCGCTGACGATCCCGGCCGTCACGGAGTGATCGAAGCCGAACGGCGAGCCGATCGCCAGCACCCACTCGCCGACCTTGAGGTCGTCCGAGGAACCCAGCTCCAGCGTCGGCAGGTCATCGGCATCGATCTTCAGCAGGGCCACGTCGCTTTGCGGGTCCTTGCCGACCACCTCGGCGTCGAACACGCGCCGGTCGGAGAGATGCACGACGACCTCGGAGGCCCCCTCCACAACGTGATTCGCCGTGATGATGTAGCCATCCTCGGTGTAGATGAAGCCGGACCCCAGCGAGCTGCGCTCCGGCATCCGGCCTTCGCCGCCCTCGCCTCGTCCGCCACCTGGGGGGGCGCCGAAGAAGCGTTCGAACAGGTCCTCGAACGGGGAGCCCTCGAAATCGGGGTGTCCGCCCGTCTGGCCACCCTCACGCTCACGCGTGGTGGAGATATTGACCACCGCGGGGCTGTGCTCCTCCGCCAGCGGGACAAAATCCGGCAGCATGCGCGCCGAAGCCGGCAGGGAGAAGGCAAACAGGATCAGCCCCAGCAGGGCCCATTGCATCGGTCGCGTCATGATTGAACCCGCTCTTGCTCGTGCGTTCATGCTCTAGAAAATTCGTACCGGGACAAGTTCCCGGCGATTGCCTGCATTATTCGATCGGACGCGGACGGCCCTGCGCCCGGACCACACCGGCGTCGGGCTCGCGGCGCAGGAATACCGGCGCCAGATCCGGTGCGCGGTGGCGCATCCAGTACCGAACCCCGCCGAGCCCCAGCACGAAACCCGCCGCACCGGCCAGCATCAGCCAGCCCTCGCCCAGCAGCGGCCAGGCCAGCATCAGCAGCCCCGGCACGGCGACCAGGCCCAGCAGTGGCAGCAGATACATCGCCAGGGCCCCCGAGACCAGGGCCTGGTCGCGAATCCCGATGATCACGCGATCGCCGGCGCGGAGCTGACCCGGGTGGCCGATGGTCACCTCCACGGCCTTTCGCCCCAGCACCTCGGACAGCACACCGCTACCGCAGCCGGTGCGGGCCGAACAGCTTCCGCAGGTGGACTGGCGCTCGATGCGCACGCGCGCGCTGTGCGCCTCGGCCGCGAGCACGACACCTTGTTCCTCGATCCAGTGCCCCACCGGCCTTACTCGCCCGCGGCGCCTTGGTAATAGACCGCGTCCAGCACCTGCTGGACCGTAATATGGGGGACATCGCCGACCGCCGTGACCTGATGTCCGGCCATCACCCGTGCAGCGGCATGCGTGGCGCCGGCACGGGTTGTACCCTCGAAACTCTTCTCGCCATCCGCCGGCTCTACATAGACCGACACCGAGGCCAGACCATCACTCAGCACGAAGTGGCGCGAGACCTCGTCCCCGTTACCCAGCGAGCGCTCCGTGGCGGCGACTGCCTGAAAGCCAGGGGGGAGTTCACCAAACTTCCAGCCACCCAGGCCATTGTCGTCGTCCCACTGGGGCTTCTTGTGGCCGCGATCGGCGCGCACCTCGATGTGCTCGGCCTGATCGGTCGTCGGCTCGAGTTCGCTCTCGGCGATCTCGTCACTCAACTCCAGATCGGTGAAGGCAAGCCGTTCCAGCAGCTTGCCCTTGGGATCGTACAGCTCGCTCAGGAGCGGCAGGGCGCTGTCCATATGGAGACAGTAGCGATGGCTGTAGCGCAGGGCATCCCGCGCGCGCGCCATAATCAGGGTGCATGGATAACCGGCCACGCGGTCCAGGCCCTGGATCTTCAGCGCATAGAGGTCATGTGTTTCCAACAGGGAGACCGGCGCGCCGGCAGGGCCCAACGGTGACTGCGCCCCGTCTCCCGAGGCACCGCGCGCGCCCTTGATTGCACTCAGGCGATCCACCGAGCGCAGGATCTCGCGTTCGGCGCCAGTCAGGGTCTCGAGGCGTTCTCGGTAACCGCCATCATCGGCGACATGTACCACACGGATGGTATCGATGCGGTCATCGCGCTGCAGCACGAAGGTGCCTTGATAGCTCTCCGCATGCAGGCTTGTCGTCATGCGCTCAAGCCATTCCGACGGCGAGACCTCGTCCGCCAGTACCTGCGCCGGAAGGCAGAGCGCGGTTGCGGCCAGAACGAGCGGCAGCCCACGCCACATGACGTATTACTCGTCGCTGACCGAGTAGCGTACGCGTCCCAAGGCCGAAGAGCCCGGGCCGGTCAGTTCGGCATGATTTTCGAGGTAGCGGGCAAACCGCGGATCCAGGGACTCGCCAACTTCCGCCTGTGCGGGATCTTCGGCACCGGCGCGGGAGCTGGCCGTCTGCACGTCGCCCGTAGCCGCCGGGGTACCGCTTTCCACGGCCACCGGGGTCGCATCCTGACCGGGTTGATCCCCCAGCATCTGCATACCCACCAGCGTGACCATCGCCACGGCCGCGGCCACTCCGGTGCCGGCGACGGGCTTCAGCCAGCGCGGCGATTCGCGCCGGGGCACACCCTGCAGGGCGGGTTCGTCCGCCAGGGCCGTGCGGATGTCATCCATGAAATGTGCGGGGGCCGTGTTGCGCAGCCCGCCGCGGAGACTGTCACCGATCAGGTGATAGCGTTCCCACTGATTGCGATCCTCTTCGGACTTGACCAGCTCGTCGATCAGGCGCCGCGTCTCGAAGTCATCCGTTTCTCCGTCTACGAGGGCGGATAGACGTTCATTCTTGGTGACTTGTTCTTTCATGGTGCTTCTCGTCATTCTTCGTCTAACAAAGGACGCAAGGTCCGGTCGATGGCCTCGCGGGCCCTGAAGATGCGCGACCGTACGGTACCGATCGGACATCCCATCGTCTGCGCGATTTCTTCGTAACTCAGTCCCTCGATTTCGCGCAGCGTAATCGCCATGCGAAGGTCGTCGGGCAGTTTCTCGATGGTGCGCTGCACCGCGCCTTCTATCTCCTCGGACAAGAGCTCCCCCTCCGGGGTTGCATTGTCCTTGAGAGCGGAGTCACCGCTCATCTGTTCCGCGTCCTGTGCGTCGACTTCGGCCTCCGGCCGCCGCCGTCCCTGGGAAACCAGGTAGTTCTTGGCCGTATTGATCGCGATGCGGTAGAGCCAGGTGTAGAACGCACTCTCGCCGCGAAAGTTCGCCAGTCCCCGGTACGCCTTGATAAAGGCCTCCTGGGACACATCCTGGGCGGCAGCCTGATCATGCACGTAGCGCCCGACCAGGTTGATAATCTTGTGCTGATACTTCAGCACCAGGATGTCGAAAGCCGCCTTGTCGCCGGTTTGTACGCGTTTGACCAGAGCCTCGTCGGAAGCCTTCTCGCTCATGCGGGGGCTCCCGCCAGGGCACCGGTCTCCGGTAATCTATGAAGCATGGACCGCCTGACTCGCATTAAGTTCGCTTTCCGCACAACACTGTTGCGAAAGGGCCACGATTTGCTCGGGCAACAAGCGCAGCACGTTACCTGAGCCATGGGAACAGTACAACAACCTCGCCTGGCCGACGTACTGGTCATCGGGAGCGGCGCAGCGGGGCTCTCCGCTGCCCTGCATCTGGCCCCGCATCGCCGCGTCACCGTAATCAGCAAGGGTCCAGTGGACGAGGGCTCGACCCGCTATGCGCAGGGCGGGATCTCCGCCGTTCTCGACCGCGCCGACTCGTTCGATGCCCATATCGCCGACACCCTGGATGCGGGGGCCGACCTGTGCGATCCGGACGCGGTCCGGCGCACCGTGGCCGCCGGCCCCGAGGCAATCCAGTGGCTGCTGAACCTCGGCGTGCCGTTCACCCGCGAGGCCCTGGAGGGGCGCAGCCGCCTGCACCTGACCCGCGAGGGGGGGCACAGCGCCCGGCGCGTCGCCCATGCCGCCGATGCGACCGGCCGCGCAATCGAGGATGCCCTCGTGAAGAGCGCCTCCGGGCAGGCCAGCATCGAGGTCTTCGAGCGCCACGTGGCAGTGGATCTGATCACCCAGCCCGTGGACGGAACCCGGCGCGTGGTCGGCGCCTATGTGCAGGACGCCAAGACCCGCGAGGTGGAAACCATCCTCGCCCCGACCGTGATCCTGGCGACCGGCGGCGCGAGCAAGGTCTACCTCTACAGCTCCAACCCCGACGGCGCCACCGGCGACGGGATCGCGATAGCGTGGCGTGCCGGCTGTCGCATCGCGAACATGGAGTTCATGCAGTTCCACCCGACCTGCCTGTTCCATCCGCGCGCCAAGTCGTTCCTGATCTCCGAGGCGGTGCGTGGCGAGGGCGGTCTGCTGCTGCTCCCCAACGGCGAGCGCTTCATGCCGCGCTTCGACAAGCGTGCGGAACTGGCCCCGCGTGACATCGTCGCCCGCGCGGTCGACCACGAGATGAAGCGTCTCGGCCTGGATCACGTGAACCTGGACATCAGCCACAAGCCGGCAGAGTTCATCCGCGAGCACTTCCCCACGATCTATGAGCGCTGCCTGGAGTTCGGCTTCGACATGACCCGCGAGCCGCTGCCGGTGGTGCCGGCCGCGCACTACACCTGTGGCGGGGTGATGGTGAACCACTTTGGCCAGACCGATCTGCCCGGCCTGTACGCGGCCGGCGAGGTCTCCTATACCGGCCTGCACGGGGCCAACCGCATGGCCAGCAATTCCTTGCTGGAGTGCCTGGTCTATGCCCGCGCGGCCGCCGAGCACATCCTCTCGCAGACCGACCTGCCCGCGCCGGAGCAGCTCGCGGCACCGCCCGCCTGGGACGAGTCACGGGTCACGGAATCCGAGGAGGAGGTCGTGGTCGCCCACGACTGGGATGAACTGCGCCGCCTGATGTGGGACTACGTCGGCATTGTGCGAACCCGCGAGCGCCTGCACCGCGCCGAGCGCCGCATCCGCATCCTGCAGGAAGAGATCCACGAGTATTACAGCCATTTCCGCATCTCGCCGGACCTGCTCGAGCTGCGCAACCTGGCCATGGTCGCGGAGATCATCGTGACCAGCGCCCTGTCCCGCAAGGAAAGCCGCGGGCTGCACTTTATTCGCGACTACCCCGAGACCGACCCGGCCCTGGACGGCCAGCCGACGATCCTGGCACCGGACAACGCCCTGCGCCCCGGCGACCGCCGCCGGCCGTAACCTGCCTCCCCGTCATTGCGAGGAACCTCGCGACGAAGCAAGCGGTATCCGCTAGCCAGCAAACCCCAAAGCGACGTCCAGCTTCGGGCGGTTGCCGCGTCGCCTGCGGCTCCTCGCAATAACGGGGGGCAAGCGCGGCGGCGCTACCACCACTTCTCGTACTTGAGCTGCGCCTCGGGGATTCCCCACTCGGCCAGAAGCGTGGCCATATCCTCGATGAACTCGCGCGAACCGCAGAAGTAGAACAGGGCGTCGCGCGGCAGGTTCAGGGACTCCAGCAGCTCGTGGCTGATGCGCCCGGTGTGGCCCAGCCAGTCCTCGGCCTCGCGCGTCACTGTCAGCGTTACGTCGATGTTCTCGGCCTTGGCCAGGTGCGCCAGCTCGTCGGGGAACAGCATCTCGTCCTGGTGAGCGACGCTGTAGACGAGATGGGCGTAGACGTCCGGCATGCCGTCATTGACCGCACGCAGGATGCTGAACAGCGGCGTGACCCCGATCCCCGCGCCCAGCAGCACGACGTTCCGCGCCATACCCGGCTCGAAGAAGAAGCTGCCCTGGCCGGGGGTGATGTAGACCGTATCTCCCTCGCGTGCGGTGGAGTGCAGGTAGTGCGTGGCGTGATGGTGATCGGCGTACTTGATTGCGAGCTGCAGCCGCCCGTCATCGCGCGGCGCGGAGACCACCGAATACCCCCCGACAAACGGCTTGCCGGCGGCCTGCGGGATCACCAGATCCAGCCACTGCCCGGCCTTGCTGGCAAAGCGCGCCGGGTCGGCCGACAGAGTAAAGACCTTGATCAGCGGCGTAACCTGTTCGATCGCCTCGATCCGGGCCGGCATGAAGTGTTCGGGCAGTTCAACGGCGTGTGTCATTTGGGGTCCGTGTTGGTGTCGCGTTCACGCCGCCGGGCCTCCTGGTAGAGAGCCTCCTGGGCGTCGAAATCCAGTTGTTCCAAGGCCTGCCCCTGCGCGCGGGCCAGGGCCTCCATGGTACGAAAGCGCGCCTCGAACTTGCGCGTGGTGCCACGCAGCGCACCCTCCGGTTCCACTCCCAGATGACGCGCCCAGTTGGTCACGGCAAACAGCAGGTCGCCGATCTCCTCGGCCACGCGCTCGGGATCGGCGTCGCTGGCCAGCTCCTCGCGGACCTCGTCCAGTTCCTCGTGGATCTTCTCCAGCACCGGGGCCGGGTCGCCCCAGTCGAAGCCCAGCCGGGCCGCGCGGCGCTGGGTCTTGGCGGCACGGGCCAGGGCCGGCATCGCCAGCGGGATGTCGTCCATCGCGCTGTGGTGGTCGCGCGCGGCGCGCTCCTCGGCCTTGGCCGAGTCCCAGGCGGCCTCGCGGGCGGCATCATCCGAGTATTCGGCATCGGCGAATACATGCGGGTGGCGCCGCACCAGCTTGTCGCCGATCGCACGTGCGATGTCATCGAGGTCGAAACGCCCCGCCTCCTCCGCGATCCGCGCCTGGAAGACCACCTGAAACAGGAGATCGCCCAGTTCGTCGCGCAGCTCGCGACTGGCCGCCTCGCGGCCATCGTCGCGAGCGATCGCATCGGCCAGCTCGAAGGCCTCCTCCAGTGTGTGGGGCACGATAGTTTGAGCGGTCTGCGCCCGGTCCCAGGCACAACCCTGCTCGGGATCACGCAGGCGCGCCATGATCGCGCGCAGGCGATCCACGGGATTGGTGTCCGTCATGACGGTGGAGTGTAAGGGGTCCCGGTGGGCGGGCAAAACCGTCCGCCACACTCCGATGCCAGTGTCGGGGCCGCGTGATCGGCCCCGACACCTCGATCAGCCCTGCTGATCCGGTTCGCAGAGGCGCTTTTTCTCGTCCGGCAGGTTGTCCGGGCAGATCCCGCAGCCCTCGTTGCCGGGCAGCGCCCAGTCGATCTTCTTCGGATACGGCAGGTCCATCTCCTCCATGATCTTGACGAACTCGGCCTCGGGCTTGTTCTTGCCCAGACGCGGGTTGCGCATCTTCTCCTGCCCGATGGTGGTGATCTGGCGCTCTTCGTAGTCGTGGCACGGATATACCAGCGTCTCGTCTGGCAGGGTGAAGAACTTGTCATGGATCGACCGGTACAGGGTCTTGGCGTCACCCGACTGGAAGTCGGTGCGGCCACAGGCCTCGATCAGCAGGGCGTCCCCGGAGAACAACATCTTCAGGCCGACGTGATCCATCAGATAGGCATGATGGGAATCGGTATGCCCCGGGGTATAGAGGGGATTGATCACCAGATTCCCCACCTGGAAGGGCTCGCCCTCGCGCAGGCCGACGTCGCGACAGGGCAGCTCGTCCAGCGCCGGGCCGGCCAGCTGGCAGCCCGTCCGCTCGCGCAGCATCTTGCCGCCGGTGATGTGGTCGGCGTGGATGTGCGTCTCGATCGCGTAGTCGAGGCTCAGCCCCATCTCCTGCAGCACCCGCAGATCGCGGTCCACGGTCTCGATCACCGGATCGATCAGCGCGGTCTTGCCCGTGTCCGGGCAGCTCAGCAGATAGGTGTAGGTGGACGATTCTTCCTCGAACAGCTGCTTGAAAATCATGCGGTGTCCTCCAGGGCCATATGGGCCTGTCCGTTATATCAGTATTTACTAATACTAACCGGTAGTCGCTGCCGGCACCAAGCCAGTGTGCGTACCGCGACTATCTCCCGTTCGGAACCCCACCACTACCACGAGTTCCCGGAGCCGGGCCACCTCGCCCTTCTGTAGCGCCACGCCACTGGCTATCATGCGGCCTCTGCCGACATACACATCGACATCAAGGACTCACCATGGAAGCCAATCAAGTGGCCGAACTCATCCGCGCCGGCCTGCCGGAGGCCGAGAAGGTCGAGGTGACCGGGGGCGAGGGCAAATTCGAGGCCCTGGTCGTCAGCCCGCAGTTCGCCGGAATGAACAAGGTCAAGAAGCACCAGACCGTCTACGCCACCGTGCGCGACCAGATCGACTCCGGCGAGGTCCACGCGCTGTCCATCCGCGCCCTGACGCCGGAAGAGGCCGCAAGCGCCTAGGCACGGCGAGCGGTAATGCTCTCGCCCAAGGGCCGCGAGGAGATCGAGCGCCTGCTGGAGGGCGGCCTGGTCCACGACTGGGGCGAGGCCGAGACGACCCTGCGCAATGTCACGCGCATGCTGCTGACCACGCGCCCGGACCTGCTACGTCTGTACTTCAGCCCCGAGGCCTGGGGCCAGATCACCGCCTGGCCGCAAAAAAAGGCTGCCAACGCAATCATCGCCGCATTGCGCACCGGCGTGGTCGACGCCCTCGGGCGACCGGCCATCGCCAACCGCGAGCAGGCCCGCTTCTACCTCCTGTGCTTTCAGGATGACCTCGCCGAACGGGTGGATGCCTGGTGCCGCAAGCACCCGGAGGAATGCCCGCGCCGCAGCCGCGCCCAGACCCAGGCCCTGCCCGGCAACTCCGACCCATGACCTCAACCGTTCTCGAATGCGGCGATGCCACCATCGAAACCCCACTACGCGACCTGCTCGAACGCTACGGGCTACAACTGGTAATGCATCCGCCCGGTGCCGCACTGCCCGGGACCTGGTGGGGCGAGCCCGAGGCGGGGATCATCGGGTTGGCCGTGCATGTACGCCCGGACACCCCGCTGCACTCGGCGCTGCACGAGGCCGGCCATCTGATCTGCATGGAACCCGAACGCCGCGCGGCCCTGCATACCAATGCCGGAGGCGACGACCTGGAGGAATGCGGGGTGTGCTATCTGCAGATCCTGCTCGCCGATGCCCTGCCCGGGGTCGGGCGCAACCGGCTGATGCAGGACATGGACGCCTGGGGCTACAGCTTCCGCCTGGGATCGACCGCGCGCTGGTTCGAGGGGGACGCTGACGATGCACGGGCCTTTCTGCGCGCCGAGGGCCTGATCGACTCGCACGAGCGTCCTTCCTTCGCCTGTCGCGGGGGCCTTGAGCCTGCGCGGGATGCTACACTGAGACCCACGTCACAAGACGCAACGCTCCCGCAAAATGCCCGGCCAGATCCGGTGCGGTGATCGCGCGGCCGGGCACCGCGGGCCGGGGGCACACGAACCCACTGGCGCCCCGCCCGGACCAGGGAATGATCGAAACACAGGCAACGGAATCGCTCATGGACACGACGACCATCGACAGTCTGCTCCAGGAAATGGACCTCACCGCGCACCTGTCGGAATCCGCCCGCGCGGAACTGGCCCAGGCATGCGCGAGCCCGGAGCTGCCCGCTGGCAAGCGGCTGCGGCCCAAGGACGTCGCGGACCGGCACCTGTTTCTGCTGAGCGGCCAACTGGTACGCGTCAGCGGCGGCACCCCTTCGCGCATTACCGTCAGCGATGGCAACAGCGAGCCGCCCCTGCAGATGTTCGACGGCGGGGCCGGCCAGCACGATTTCATCATCACCGAAAAGCCCTGCCGCATGCTGGAGGTGCCCACAGGGGCGCTGGAGCAGGCCCACAGTGCCTCGCTGGTAATGCACGACACCGAGCTGGATGACACGGAAGGCGCCTTTTTCGGCGAGCTGTACGACTTGATCACCAGCAATCGTCTGGAGCTGCCGACCATGCCCGAGGTCGCCCTGCGCATCCAGGAGCTGACCAAGGATCCAGACGCGGACATCGACAAGCTGACCGATGTCATCCAGCGCGACGGGACCATCGCCGGGGCCTTGTTGCACGCCACGAACAGCCCGCTGTTCCGCGGCTCGCAGCAGATCCAGTCGGTACGGGACGCGGTCACGCGCCTGGGCTTTCGCAATACCCGCATGCTGGCCATGAACATGGCTATGCGACAGGCCTTCAAGGCCCGTCATGCGGCTACACGCGAGGCGATGGAGGCGGTCTGGCAGCACGGGGTACTGCAATCGGCCTATGCCTATCTGGTGGCCGACTCCCTGAAGCTGCTGGACCGTGAGCGCGCGTTGCTCGCCGGCCTGGTGGCCGGCATCGGGGCCGTCCCGATCATCCAGTTCATCGAGGTACGCGAGGACCACCCGGAGCCCGAGCGGGTGGCCCGTCTGGTTCGCCGCCTGCGCAATCTGGCCGGCGTACTGGTTATCAACTACTGGGACCTGGGCGGAGACCTGGTCAATGTCGCGGAGCACAGCAGCGACTGGGGCTACCGGCCGGCGGAACCCGACTATGCCAGCATCGCGCTGGTCGCCCAGTACGCCGCGCTGCAGGCCGAGGGCAAGGAACTGCCGGCCCCGTCCGAGGTCAAGGCTTTCGAACTCCTGGGCATCGATGCCCCCGCCCCCGGGGAACCGATCGCCTTCCTGGAGGCCCGGGCCGCCGACCTGGCGGAATTGCAAAAACTCTTTGATATGTAGAGGTGTCGGTGATCGAGGAACGTCTTCCACAACTGGTCCCGTTCGCCGACCTCGGCGAGCGTGCGCGCCACAAGCTCCTCCAGCACGCCAGCACCCTGGACATCAAGCCCGGCCTGAAGCTGCATGCGCGTGACGAATGGCGCCACCTGATCTTTCTCCTTGAAGGCCGGGTAATCCTGTCTGACGACGGCCAGTCGGTCATCCTCAAGGGCGGCAGCCCGGAATCCCTGAACCCACTGTTCAACGAACGCGATTACCACAGCCACGCGATCGCGGCGAGTAGCGGGCGTATCGCCCTGTTCGACCGCAAGGTCTACGAAAACCTGATCGATGGCGCGCGCGAAGGTGTGGAGGTCAGCGAGATCGAGCTGTCCGACCTTGAGGGCGAGCTGTTCACCAGCATCTACACCCGCGCCTTCTCCGGCGAACTGCAACTGCCGCAATTGCCGGAAGTGGCACTGCACCTGCAGGCGGCGCTGAAGGACCCGGACGTCGATATCGAGCGCGTCACCCGCATCATCGAGGAAGACCCCAGCGTCGCCGCACGCCTGCTGTCGGTGGCCAACAGCCCGGCGATGGGGAGCCAGCGCGAGGTCTCGCGACTGGCCGATGCGGTCTCCCGTCTCGGCCTCGAACGGACCCGGCAACTGGTGATGGCGCTCGCTGCGCACCAGGTCTTCATTCGGCGCGACAGCCCCTACCACGGCCTGCTGGAACGCCTGTGGCGGCGTTCGGCCCGCGTCGCGGCCATCAGCTGCGTACTGGCGGACCAGAGCGAGGCAGTCGATCCGCAAAAGGCCCTGCTGGCCGGCCTGCTGCATCGCGTCGGCGCATTGCCCATCATTGGCGAGGTCGCCCGCAGCCACCCCGACCGCAGTGCCGAGGACATCGAGCGCATCCTCTATCGCCTGGAAGGCCTGATCGGCGAACTGGTTGCTCAACAGTGGGGCCTGGCTTCCGATATCATGGCGGCCATTCGCGATTCCGGTGGCCCGGAAACCGCTACGGCAGCACCCCTGACCGATATCGTGCGCATCGCTCGCAGCGCCTGCACGCGCGATGGCGACGACGCCCTGGCGGACCGGACGCCACTGGCCAAGTTGAACGCCGTGGCACGATTCGGCTTTGTGCTCGACGACGACGGCCAGCTGCCGGCAATCGACACGGCCCGCCGCGAGATTGACGCGCTGATCCGCGAGGTCGCCTGACCCCGATCGCGCCGCTATCGCCCCCTGATCGGGCGGAGCGACCGCAACCCATTCAGGGAAGACCCTATGACCACTCGAACACGACCCCAACCTGGCGAAAAACAACGCGCCGCCGACAAGGTCGCGCGCATCCCGGTCAAGATCAGCCCGACCGAGCAGCCGCAGCGCAAACCGAAGTGGATCCGCGCCCAGAGCCAGGCTCGGCCCGAGGTGCAGCGTATCAAGCGCATCCTGCGCGACCAGAAGCTGCACACCGTCTGCGAAGAGGCGAGCTGCCCGAACCTGGGCGAATGCTTCGCCCACGGCACCGCCACCTTCATGATCATGGGTGACATCTGCACCCGCCGCTGCCCGTTTTGCGATGTCGCCCACGGCCGCCCCGAGGCCCTCGACCCGGACGAGCCCCGCCACCTGGCGGAGACCATCCAGGCGCTGGGCCTGAAGTACGTGGTCATCACCTCGGTGGATCGCGACGACCTCCGTGACGGTGGCGCCGGCCACTTCGTGGACTGCATCCGCGAGGTCCGCACGCTGAATCCGAACACGAAGATCGAGATCCTGGTGCCCGACTTCCGCGGCCGCATGGACCGGGCGCTGGAGATCATGCACCAGGCCCCGCCGGACGTCTTCAACCACAATCTCGAGACGATCCCGCGGCTTTACCGCGAGGCGCGTCCCGGCGCCGACTATCAATGGTCGCTGGAGCTGCTGAAGCGTTTCCGCGAACAGCACCCCGGGGTGCCGACCAAGTCCGGTCTGATGCTCGGGCTCGGCGAGACCCGCGAGGAGCTGCTGGAGGTCCTGGCGGACCTGCGCGAACACGGCTGCGACATGCTGACCCTGGGGCAGTACCTGCAGCCCTCGCGCCATCATCTTCCGGTCACGCGCTTCCTGGCACCGGAGGAGTTCGACGACCTCGGCGAGGCCGCACGCGAAATGGGCTTCAAGCAGGTGGCCAGCGGGCCCATGGTGCGCTCTTCCTACCACGCCGACCTCCAGGCCCAGGGCCTCGAAACCGCCTGACTCGCCCTACCGTCCCCTGCCGCCGGGGCGGCGCCCCGCGCCCTCAGGCGGGGCCTGGTTCGACCTTGGGTGTTTACGGTAGCTTCGGCCTGCCGCCTGCCTGCGCTCACTCGCGAGCGCGCCGCGAGGTACTTCTTTGCTCGTGCAAAGAAGTACCCAAGAAACACGCCCGGGATTCGCCCGGGAACCTTGCTCCGGACGCGCCAGGCCGGCGGCGCTGAAACTCGCTGCGCCTTTGGCTTCGCTCAGACAGTCAGCGCCCCGTGTCTATTTTGAATCGTCCGGCCTGTCACGCCCTCCGCAAGGGGCTCATATCGGGAGGGAAGATCAAAACCAGTTGTCTTCCAGCGCTTCTGCCTATCCCGTACGCCGTAGGGTGCGTTGAGCGTAGCGAAACGCACCATGCCAACGTCGGGGCAACCCTGATGCGATTCGCTGCGCTCATCACATCCTACGATGGGGTCTGGCGCCCGCTGGCGGACGCGGCACGCCAAGGCCGAAGGCCGCGCGTGCCGAAGATGTGCGAATACCTAGCCTCCTTCTACAAGCTCGAATATCAGACCAGCCGTTGTCTTGACCTGATCCCCCCGTATGAAGCCCCTTGCGGAAGGGGCCTCGGGACGGACGATTCAAAATAGAAACGGGGGCGCTGACTGTCTGAACGAAGCCAAAGGCGTAGCGAGTTTCAGCGCCGCCGGCCCGAGGACCCTGGAGCAAGGTCCCCGGGCGGAATCCGGGTGCCCTTCTTTGGGTACTTTCTTGGGCAAGCAAGAAAGTACCTCGCGGCGCGCTGGCGAGACAGCGCAGGCAGGCGGCCGGACGAAGCCACCGTAAACTCCAGAGGACGAACCAGGCCCAGCCTCAGGATGCGGGACAACGCCCCAGCGCCAGAATACGGACGAGCTCGGGCGGCAAAGAGGGTTCATGCCTGATGCTCGCGACCGCGGCGGGAAACAGCTGTTCGGCTAGATGGGCGAGCAGTTGCTCGCGGACGCGGGTGGCGTCCACCGGGCCGAGCAGATGCTGCATGGAGGTCGCGGCGAGGCCGGGATAGCCACAGGGGTTCATGCGCTGAAACGGCGCCAGATCCGGGGCGATGTTCAGCGCCAGCCCATGGATGCTGCGCCCGTGCCGGATGCGCAGCCCGAGCGCCGCAATCTTGGCCCCGTCGACATAGACCCCTGGCGCCTTCTCCCGGCGCTGCGCGTGGATACCCCATTGCGCGAGCGTATCGATCACCGCCTGCTCCAGGCCTTCGACCAGACGCCGGACCCCGATCCCCAGTCGCGGCAGATCCACCAGCGTGTAGATGACCAGTTGTCCGGGGCCGTGCCAGGTCACCTGCCCCCCGCGATCGATCGCGACCACCGGCGTCGCGCCGGGGTCCAGCAGATGCTCGGGGCGGCCATTACGGCCCTGGGTAAAGACGGGGGGGTGTTCGACGCACCAGAACGCGTCCGGCCGGGTCGCATCGCGCTCCCGGGCCTGGAGTTGCATCGCCTGCCAGACGGGGACGTAGGGCTGCACACCCAGCAGACGGACCACGGGCCCGGGAACGAGCGGACCGGTCACAGGATCATGCGGACCCGGTCGCAGCGCCCCAGGGCCCGGTAGAGGTCATCGAGCTGGGCCTGACTGGTCGCGGTGAAGGTGATGGTGATGCCGACGAAACGCCCGCCACTGGAGGCGCGCTGCTGGATCACGGCGTCGTCCGGGTCCGGCACATGCTCGGCCACACAGGCCTCCACGGCCTCCAGGAGCTCCGGGTGCGAGTCGCCCATGACCTTGATCGGAAAACGACAGGGAAACTCGATCAGGCTTTCGCGCTCGTCTGTCATGCGCACCCCTCGACTGGTGCCCGGGACGGGTGAGCGTCGCGCTTTGCCTGCTGATACGCGGCATGAACGGCCTGCCAGGCCGGGCCCGGGACCCCGGCTCCGACCGGATGGCCGTCGAGCCGACAAACCGGCAGGAGCTCCTTGGTGGAACTGGTCAGCCAGATCTCGTCGGCCGCACGCAACTGGGACTCGGACAGATCACGCTCCACAACATCGAGACCGCACTGGGCGGCCAAGCGCAGGACCAGGGCCCTTGTTACCCCCGCGAGCAGCGATGATGCCAGCGGAGGCGTAACCAGCGTGCCGTCGACGAGGGCGAACACATTGCTGGCCGCACCCTCCGTCACCTGACCGTCGCGCAACAGGATGGCCTCGACTGCATCCTGTTCGCGGGCCTCCTGACGCGCGAGCACGTTGGCCAGCAGCGTAGTGGCCTTGATGTCACAGCGGGACCAGCGCGTATCGGGCCCCGTCACCGCCGCGACCCCGGCCTGGCGGATCGTGTCCGGCAGTGGCGCGATCGGATTCGCCATCGCAAAGACCGTGGGCGGCCCGCCGGCGGGAAAGGCGTGGTCGCGCGGGGCGACGCCTCGCGTGACCTGCAGGTACAGCCCGAGATCGATGGGCACATCCCCCTCGTTGCGCCGGACGAGCTCCTCCAGCATGCCCCGCCACTGGTCGAACGACAGCGGCGATTCGAGGCGGATGGCGTCCAGCGAGCGCTGCAGCCGCTCAAGGTGTTCCGTCAGCAGAAACAGCTGCCCGGCGTAGCTGGGGATTACCTCGTAGACCGAGTCCCCGAACAGGAATCCGCGATCCAGCGGGGAGATACGCACCGATTCGAGCGGCATGAAGTCGCCATTGAAATACGCAACGCTCACACTCGCCCCGAGTCAGAACGGCCAGACCGAGCGCAGCGACAAGGCAGCACCATCCCATAGGCGACGCACCAGCCCGCCCTCCTCGATCTCTTCAAGGGCGACGACCGGCTGCTGCCCGATCAACTCGCCATTGAGACGGGCCTGCACCTCGCCCACGGCGGCCCCTGCGGCCAGCGGCGCTTCCAGCGGCTGGTTCAATTCCATTGTGGCCTCAAGGTTGTCACCGCGGCCCGGGGGCACGATCACCCAGAAATCCTCGGCCAGCCCGACGGACACCTCGCTATCCGCACCACGATAGATGCGCGGGCTGCCCAGCTGCGTCCCCGCCTCGAACAGACGCTGGGGTTCGGTAAAACGCATGCCCCAGTTGACCAGGGCCTGCGACTCGTTGGCCCGACGCGTACCACCCTCCTGGTGGTTGGAGGCCTCGATGCCCAGCACCACGGCGATCAGGCGGCGATCGCTGCGCTTCGCCGACGAGACCAGGTTGTAACCGGCCGCGGAGGTCCAGCCCGTCTTCAGGCCATCGAAACCGGCGTCACGCCAAAGGAGCATGTTGCGGTTACTCTGCGAGATATCGTTGAACTCGAACGAGCGCTCGCTGTAATAGCCGTAAAGGTCGGGGAACTCGCGAATCAGCGCCCGAGCCAGCAGCGCCATATCCTGAGCAGAGGTGGATTGCGGCTCATCGGAAGGCAGCCCGTGCGAGTTGGTGAAATACGAGTTCATCATCCCGAGTTCACGCGCCTGGCTGTTCATCATGTCGACGAACGCCCCCTCGGAACCGGCCACAGCCTCGGCGAGCGCGGTGGAGGCATCGTTTCCGGACTGGATGATCATCCCGCGCAGCAGGTCCTCGACCTTCACCTCGTCGCCGACCTCAATAAACATGCGCGACGCGCCCCGCATACCCGTGCGCCAGGCCCGCTCGCTGATGGTCACCGTGTCCTCGAGCCCCAGCCGCCCGTCGCGAATCTCGCCGAACACGACGTAGGCCGTCATCAGCTTGGTCAGGCTCGCGGGTTCGCGATCAACATCCGCCTCGCGCGAGGCCAGCACCAGACCGGAATCGAAGTCCATCAGCGCATAGCTCTTCGCCGTCACGTCAGAGGGCGGGCTGGGGATCCCGCTTGGCATGGCCCCACCACTGCCCGGAACCGGCAGGGGCTCACCCGCCATCGCCGGCATGGCGGCAACGCACACGGCCAGGGAGAGGGTCATCAGGGCGCGGCGGGCGACAGAATGGAGCGGGGGGATCATGGTGGTTCGAGGCCTCCTGTAGAGATGGCTAACGATAGCAGACCGGGCCCGAGCAGATGAACGCAAACGGGCCCGGCGGCACAAAAACTGAGCGATACGCGATGTCAGTCGTCAACGATGCGGTAGTCGACGTGGGCGGCCTCCTGCAGGCGCTCGGTCGCCTCCTGCAGCTCGACCTCTTCCAGCGGGCCGATACGCACCCGATGCAGATCCGCCTGCTCGTCGCGTTCCAGCGTCGAGATCTCGATCGACTCGAAGCCCAGGGCCTCGAGATCGCGCCGGATCTCCTCCGCCGTTCGGCGTTCGGAAAACGCCCCGATCTGCACCCAGCGGCCGTTGTTCGCGGCGGCCTCTGGGGCGTTCGCTTCGGAAGCAGCGCGCGCGTCATCAGACGATGTCGCGACCGGGCTGCTGCCGCCCCCCTGGCTGGCCTCGGCGAGCACGATGGGTTCCGGCACTGGCGGGCGCGATTCGGCCACACGCGGCGAATCGACGTCTTCCGGCCCCACGGCACGAATGCGCACCGGGGCCACACCGGCATCGGTCATGTCCAGCCGATGCGCCGCCGCATAGGAGAGGTCAATGATGCGTTCATCCACAAAGGGTCCGCGATCATTGACCCGCACAATCACGCGACGGTCATTCTCCAGGTTCACGACCTCGACATAAGTCGGCAGCGGCAGCGTCTTGTGGGCTGCCGTCATCGCATACATGTCGTAGGGCTCGCCACTGGAGGTTCGCCGGCCGTGGAACTTGGTCCCGTACCAGGAGGCCAGACCCTCTTCCTCGAAGCCGGTGCTAGTGCGCAGGGTACGGTAGCGCTGCCCGAAGACCTCGTACTCGGGCGGGTTCCCGTAGCGACTCGGGGGCTCGTCGGTCGGCACTGCGTCGGGGATCAGCGCCAGATCCTGCGGGATGTCATCCGGGTCCGGGTAGGCGTCATACGCCGCATCGCCCAGCGGGCGATCCGGGTCTGCCTTGCGATCGGGGGCCGACGAGCAGCCGGCCAGCATCAGCGCGAACAACACCGCCGGCGCGGCGGCGGCCGCGCCAGGGCGGCACCGTTTACTCGGCAAAGGCCTCGGCCAGCTGGTGGACGGCCATCGCATACAGCGGGCTCCGGTTGTAGCGGGTGATCACATAGAAATTGGGATAGCCAAGATAGTATTCATACCCGTCCTCGCCCTCGAGGCGAATGAACGAGTACTTCCCGTCCTCGGCCACGGACTCGTCGGGATAGATGCCGTGCTCGGCGAGTTCGTCGAGATCAAAGCGGGCCTGGTAATTGCGGCTGATCAGCTCCTCGTGGGCATCCCCCTCGACCCGGGCGCGTGCCACCACCGGCTCACCGGTCTGCCAGCCATGCTCGCGGAAGTAGTTGGCGACACTGCCGATCGCATCCGGCCAGGAGTTCAGCAGGTCCCGGCGACCATCGCCGTCGAAGTCCACCGCGTAGTGACGGTAGCTGGACGAGATGAACTGTCCGCGCCCCATCGCGCCGGCGTAGGAGCCCCGTGTCTCGCGGACATCCAGGTCCTCCTCCTGCACCAGGGTCAAAAACTCGCCCAGTTCGCGGCGGAAGAAGTCCGCGCGCGGCGGGTAGTCAAATCCCAGCGTGACCAGCGCATCGAACACTCGGAAGCCCCCGGTGTTGCGCCCGTAGTTGGTCTCCACGCCGATGATCGCCGTGATCATCGCCTGCTCGACGCCGAAGGTCTCCTCGGCGCGCGCGAGGGTCTCGGCCTGCTCTTCCATGAAGCGCTCGCCGCGCTCGATGCGCAGGTCGTTCACGAAGATCGGGCGATAGTCCTTCCAGGGGCGCGCCTCGGCAGGGGCCGAGATCAGGTCGAGGATGCGTTGCTGGGGATCGGCCTCGGCGAACATACTCTCCAGCTCGTCGCGATCCATGCCCGCCTCGACCTGTTCGTCGATAAAGGCCTGGACCTCCTCGCGCTCCAGGTACGGCGGATCACCGGCGCGAAACTCGGACCCCGAGACGTTCGACAGGGAGCAGGCCCCCAGTGACAGGATCAACCCGGCCTGCAAGAGGACGGAACGAAGGGTGCCCAGCGGGCGGAGGTTGAGGGTCATCGATTCACCAGGCGCTTTTGCGACGCAATGCTCATGAGAATACCGAAGGCGACCATAAGCGTCACCAATGATGTGCCGCCGTAGCTCACCAGCGGAAGCGGCACGCCGACCACGGGCAGAAGCCCTGTCACCATCGCGATGTTGACCACCATATAGACGGCGAAGGTCAGCGCCAGGCTGCCGCCCAGCAAACGGGCGAAGCGATCCTGAGCGAGGGCCGAGATCCACAGCCCGCGCGCCACGATCGCAAAATACAGCAACAACAGGAGTGCGACACCGATAAACCCGAATTCCTCGGCGTATACCGCAAAAATGAAATCCGTGGAACGCTCGGGCAGAAAGTCGAGGTGCGACTGCGTGCCATTCAGCCAGCCCTTGCCGTACAGCCCGCCGGAGCCGATCGCGATCTTCGACTGGATGATGTGATAACCGGTCCCCAGCGGATCCGACTCCGGATTGAACAGGGTCAGCACCCGCTGGCGCTGATAGTCATGCATCTGCAACCACAACGCCGGGATCGCGGCGGCCGCGGCCAGTCCCAGCCCGACGAACCAGCGCCAGCTCAGCCCCGCCAGGAAAATCACCAGGAAACCAGCGGCACCCACCAGCATCGCGGTCCCCAGATCCGGCTGGCGCATGATCAGAAAAACGGGCACCAGGATCAGGGGCACCGTCACCAGCAGGTCGCGAAAACGCGGCCGATCGTTGCGAGTGGACAGGTACCAGGCGACCATCATCGGCACCGCCAGCTTCATGATCTCGGAGGGCTGGAAGCGCATGAAGCCGAGATCCAGCCAGCGTCGCGCCCCCTTGCCGATCTCGCCGGCGACCATGACCGCCAGCAGTAGCGCGACACCAGCCACAAACAGCCAAGGCGCGAGGGACCGCAGAGTACGCACGGGGATCTGCGCGACCAGCACCATCGCGGTCACGCCGAGTCCGATGCGCATGGCCTGACGCTCCAGGGCAATCATGCTCTCGCCGGAGGCACTGAACAGCACCGCCAGCCCCACCAGCAGCAAGATGCCGATCAGCACCAGCAGCACGCCATCCAGGCGCAGGCGCCCCAGCACCCACTGCCCTAGCGGCATCTCGCGCCCCGTCACGCTGATCATTCGTCCTCCGCCACGTCGAGCGTCATTCCGGCATCGCCTTTCAGGAAGGCGTCCATCACCTCGCGGGCTACCGGGGCCGCCACACGACCGCCCGAGCCGCCGTGCTCGACCAGCACGGCCACCGCGATCTGCGGATCGTCCGCGGGCGCATAGCCCACGAACAGGGCGTGATCCCACAGATGCCGGGGCAGCTCGTCCTCGTCGTACTCCTCGTCCTGGCCCAGCCCGAAGACCTGCGAAGTGCCGGTCTTGCCGGCGATGCGGTAGTTCGTCGGCGGGCGGCTGCCAATCGAACCCCAGGCGGTGCCATGGCGCGTATGTACGGCCTCGATCAGTGATTCGTGAATCGTGTCCCAGTGCTCCGGGGCCGCCTGCACCGGCTCGCGAGGCTGCGGCAGCAGCCGTTCGAGTTCGCCGTTGCCATTGTCCATCGACTGCAGCAGGCGCGGCTGGATGCGCTGCCCGCGCCCGGCCAGCGTCGCCGTGAAGTCCGCCATCTGCAGCGGTGTCGACAGCATGTAGCCCTGGCCAATCGCGGTGATCAGGGTCTCGCCGGGGAACCAGACCTGGTCGTGCGTCGCTCGCTTCCAGTCACGGCTGGGCAGGATACCTGCGCGCTCGCCCGTGGCGTCGATACCGACGCGCTGCCCAAGCCCGAATGCCCCCAGCATCGGCACCATGCGGTCGATCCCCATCGTATGCGCAAGGTCGTAGAAATACACGTCAGAGGAGACCGCGATGGCGCGCGACATGTCGACCCAGCCATGCCCCTCCCGGCGCCAGTCACGATAGCGACGCTCATGGCCGGGGATCTGAAAATAGCCACGGGCGAACATCCGTCGATCCGCGGTGGTAATCCCCTCGTCCAGCGCGGCCAGCCCCACCAGGGGTTTGACCGTGGAGCCCGGCGGATACTGCCCGGTCAGGGCGCGATTGAACAACGGCCGCGCGGGGTCAGATTGAAGATCGGAAAAGGCGGCCTGGGAGATGCCGTGCACGAACATCTCGGGGTCGAATCCCGGGGCACTAACCAGCGCCAGCACCTCGCCGTTGTTCGGGTCCAGGGCGACAATCGCACCCCGCCGGCCCGCCAGCGACCGGTAAGCGGCACGCTGCAGGTCCGCGTCAATGGTGAGCGTAATGTCGGTACCGGCCTCCGGTGGTGTCACCGACAACTCGCGGATCACCCGTCCCTGGGCATTCACCTCTACCTGACGGTAGCCCGGGCGGCCGTGCAGCAGGTCCTCGTAGTAGCGCTCGATGCCGATCTTGCCGATATGCGAGCTGCCGGCGTAGGCACGCGGGTCCACCCGTGCCAGGTCCTGCTCGTTGATCCGGCCCACGTACCCGACCACATGCGAGAACTTGTCACCGAGCGGATAGAAGCGCATCGGACGGGCCTCGATCTCCACCCCCGGCAACTCGTGCCGCGAGACCGCGATCCTGGCCACCGTGGTGTCGTCCAGGCCCGCCTTGAGCAGCACCGGCTGGAAGGGTCGGCGCTGACGCACGCCGCGGCGGAAGCGTTCGATATCCGCGTCGGAGAGCTCGACAAAGTCATGCAGTCGTTCCAGGAGGTCATCGAGATTGCCAGCCTGTTCAACCGTCACCTCCAGCTGGTAGGAGGCGCGGTTGCCCGCCAGCAACTGACCATTGCGATCCCGGATCACACCGCGACTGGGCGCAATCGGCTCCACCCGCAGCCGGTTGTTCTCCGACAGCGTGGTGAAATGGGTATGCGCGCCGACCTGAAGCCCCGACAGGCGCCAGCCGATCAGGAGCAGGACCGCGGCGAGCAGGACCAGTGCCAGCAGGATGCGCACGGCATACCGCTGCTGGTCCTGTTGTTCCTGCCCGTAGTCATCGCGCCCGGCCATCTCAGCGGACCGCCACAACAACGAACGCCGCGCACCCGGCGACCCCCGACCCCGGGGATACGGGGACGATCCACGCCACGCGCTGACGCCGGGCCGCTACCGGCTCAGATCTTGCTCTTCTGGTAACGCTTGTAGCTGGCAACAATCTCCGCCTTGGCCTCTTCGGCGCCTACCCAGCCCTCAACCTTGACCCACTTGCCCTTCTCCAGCTCCTTGTAGCGCTCAAAGAAGTGCTTGATCGAGTCCAGCAGTTCCTTCGGCACGTCTTCCGGGCCCTTGAATCGCTCGGACTGCGTGCACAGCTTGCTCACCGGAACCGCCAGGATCTTCGCGTCGACCCCGGCCTCGTCGGTCATTTTCAGCATGCCAATCGGGCGCGAGCGCACGACCGAGCCCGGCAACAGCGGCACCGGGGTGATCACCAGCACGTCCACCGGGTCGTTGTCTTCCGACTCCGTGTTCGGGATGAATCCGTAGTTGCACGGGTAGAACATTGCGACCGCCATAAAGCGATCGACCACCAGAGCCCCGCTGTCCTTGTCCATCTCGTACTTGACGGGCTGGCCCTGGGTGGGGATCTCGATCACCACGTTGATGTCGTTGGGGAGATCCTTGCCGGCTTCGATCTGGTTGAGGTCCATGCTTGAGTATATTCCGATTATTTTGAAGAGCGGGGCATTATACAGGGGAGAGCCTCCGCAATGGCACCCGTCGCCGTCAGGCCAGGGAGCCACGGGCTGTATTGAGCGGTTGCGGCCGATTACCCTCAGGCGGTATAAGACCGCGCTCGGGAAACGGTTTGCGCCGCACCACCGCGGCCCTTTCACGATAGCCATTCACCGTGCCGCCTCGTACCCGGCTTGTGCTGCGGTTCGGCGTCGCACCCGGCAGCAGGAGTCAGCCATGCGTATCGTCCTGATGGGCGCACCGGGGTCCGGCAAGGGCACCCAGGCCAAGAAGATGGTCGCCACCTTCGGTATCCCCCAAATCTCCACCGGCGACCTGCTGCGCGCCGCAATGGCCGCCCAGACCGAACTGGGCAAGCAGGTCGAAAGCGCGATGAACGCCGGCCAGCTCGTACCCGACGACCTGGTCCTGGGCCTGATCCGCGACCGGCTGCAGGAACCGGACGCACAAAAGGGCTTCATCCTCGACGGCTTTCCACGCAACGTCGCCCAGGCCGAGACCCTGGACACCATGCTCGAGAAGCTCGGCGCACCGCTGGACCAGGCGATCCAGATCGATGTGCCGTTCGATGAACTGAAACAGCGCCTGACCGGACGCGTCTCCTGCGGCGATTGCGGCGCGGTATTCAACTCCCATACCTTCCCGCCCCAGCAGGAAGGGGTTTGTGATTTGTGCGGTGGCGAACTCGTCCACCGCGCCGATGACACCGAGAAGACGGTCGTCAATCGACTGAAGGTCTATGAAGAACAGACCCAGCCGCTGATCGAATACTACGCCCGCCGCGGCCTGCTCAAGCATGTGAATGGCACCCGCGACATTGCACTGATCTTCGACGAAGTCCGCCAGCTGCTGGGGAAACACTGATCCAGCATGATCCGTGTTTCCCCAGACTGAAACCCGCATGACGCCATCGCCTGACGGCTACGCACGCCCACTGCACCGCCGGGCCACGGCGCGGACCATCATTGCCTGCGTGCTCGGCGTCACGGCCACGGCGGCACAGGCCGGACTCGAGCGGATGGAGCGCCCCCCGGGCTGCGACTTCGCTCCCGGCATGGAGTGGCCCGAGATGCGCGAGCTCGCGGCCGAAATCACTGATATCGACGCCGATTACGTACGCCGAGAGGGTGAACTGATCAGCGCCCGCGGAAACGTCCAGCTCTTCGAACAAGGACGTCGCCTGGATACCGAATTCCTCGAATACGACCGGGCGACGGGCGTGGCTCGCACCGAGGGTGACACCCGGCTGTTCGACGGCGACCTGCTGCTGCACACCGACGGTGGCGAGTACCGCCTGGACGAAGAAACCGGGGAATTCCGGCGCATCGACTACCTGGTGCAGTCCGTGCCGGCACGAGGCAGCGCCGGGGTGGGCATCCAGCTCGCGCCCCACCTGCACGAGTTCGAGGACGCCGAGTACACCACCTGCCCGATCGACAACGACAGCTGGTGGCTGCGCACACGAGATCTGGAACTGGACCGCGAACGCGGCATCGGGGTTGCCCGCAACGCCCGCATTGACTTCAAGGGCGTGCCCATCGCCTACACGCCGTACATCCACTTCCCGCTGGACGACCGCCGCCAGAGCGGCTTCCTGCTGCCCAGCGCCGGGGTCAGCTCAAGACACGGGGTCGACATCAGCACGCCGTGGTACTGGAACATCGCGCCGAACTACGACGCGACTTTCACCCCGCGCGTCATGACGGATCGCGGGGTGAAGCTCGGCACCGAGTTCCGCTACCTGCAGCCTCGCCACGAGGGCGTGGCCGATATCCGCTACCTGCCGAGCGACCGCGTATTCGGCGACGACCGGCACTACGTGCAGTGGTTTCACCAGAGCCGCCTGACCTCGGACCTGCGCTTTCGCCTGGACGCCGCCGACGCCTCCGACAGCGAGTATTTCCGCGACTTCGGTGGCGCGGACCGCTACTCCGGCAGCACCCCCTATCTGCGCCGCCGGGCGGACCTGACCTACAACCAGCCGGCCTACCGCCTGCGCACCCGCATCGAGGACTACCAGATCATCGACCCCGAGTTGCGGGCCCAGCGCGAGCCCTACCAGCGCCTGCCGCAGATCACCCTGGAGGCGGGCGAGTATCTGGGGCGCGGACTGGCCTGGGACCTGGACACTGAACTGGTGCGCTTCGAGCGCAGCGAGAGCGACTCGCTGGAACCCCTGGGCACGCGCTTCGACCTCAACCCCACGGCCTCCTGGCGTTTCGATACTGGGGGCTTCTTCTTTGAGCCCAGTGCCGGGGTGCGCTATACCCATTACGAACTGGACCGCCGGGGCGAGCCAGGACCCGAGTCGATCAGCCGCACCGTGCCGCGGGCATCGATCGACACCGGTCTGGTCTTCGAACGTCCGATCCAGGACGGGCGTCGCCTGCAGACGCTGGAACCGCGGATCTTCTACGGCTATGTCCCGTTCGTCGACCAGACCGATATCCCGGTCTTCGACACCGGCGAGGCGGACTTCAGCTTCGACAACCTGTTCAGCCTCGACCGCTTCGTCGGCGCCGACCGGGTCGGCGATACCCACCAGCTGACCACCGCGCTGACCACCCGCATCTTCGACGAGCAGACCGGCCAGGAACGGATGAGCCTGTCCGCCGGCCAGATTCGCTACTTCGAAGATCGTGAGGTCCGCCGCGCTCCTGACGGCGATCCGCTGACGGAGTCCCGCTCGGATCTCGCCCTTGAGGGCCGCGTGCGCATCGGCGATGCCTGGAGCGGCCGGGGCTCCATCCTGTACAACCAGGACGAAGGCGAGACCACCCTCACAGCACTGTCGGTCAGCTACAGCCCGAGCGCTCGCGCCCGCATCAACGTGGGGTATCGTCAGCGCGAGGCCGGCAACCGCTCCATCGACCAGACCGATGTCTCCGTGCTGTGGCCCGTGACCCCACGCATCGATGCGATCGGGCGCTGGAATTACAGCCTGCAGGAGGAGCGTGATCTCGAACTTCTGGCCGGCCTTCAGTATCGTAGTTGCTGCTATGGCATCCGAGTGGTCGCCCGCCGCGCCTACGACTTCGACGAGACCTACGACAACTCGATTTATTTCCAACTCACGCTGGACGGACTCGGACGTTTCGACTCCGGCGTGGATTCGCTTTTGAGCGAGGGTATAGCCGGATATGACGCACTCCCCTGACCAACACCGCCGGGCCTCCTGGCTCCCGCTACTGGGCGCCGTGCTTATGAGCCTCGGCCTGTCCGCACAGGCGCAGGTTCCCGGCGGCGAACAGCCCGAGGACGCCGTCGAGGCCCCGGTCACCCCGGGGGCCGCCTCCGAGGCCGGTGCGCCGGCCGCGCCCATCACGCCACCGGAGGGGGATCAGTTCACCGATCGCATCCTCGCCGTGGTCGGCGACGACGTGGTGACCCAGCGCGAACTGGTCGAGCGCATGAACCTGGTCGCCCAGCAAATGATGGAGCGCGGCACCCGCCCGCCGGATCGTGACACCCTCGCCCGGCAGGTCATGGAACGGCTAATCGTCGAGCGCGTTCAGCTGCAGGAGGCCGAGCGGGTCGGCATCAACATCGACGAGATGACCCTGAACCGGGCGATGGAGAACATCGCGCGCGAAAACCGCATGAACCTGCCGCAGCTGCGTCAGGCCCTGCTGCAGGACGGCGTCGACTTCAACGCCTTCCGCGAACAGATTCGCAACGAACTGACCGTCAACCAGCTGCAGCGTCGCCAGGTCGACAACCAGATTCGCGTCAGCGACCAGGAAATCGCGGACCTGATCGCCTCGGAAAGCGGCGCCATCGACCGCGGCGTGCGCTATCGCATCGCGCACATCCAGGTCTCGCTGCCGCGCGGCGCGGACTCCAGCCAGATCGCCACTGCGCGCGAAAAGGCCCGCGAACTGCGCCAGCGGGTGCGCGAGGGTGAGGACTTCGCCAGTGTGGCCATCTCCGAATCCGATGCCCCGGATGCCCTGGAGGGTGGCGACCTCGGCTGGCGCACCGCCGGCGAAATCCCCTCCGTATTCGCCCGCGAGGCCGTGCTGATGCGCACCGGCGAGATCAGCGACGTGCTGCGCTCGCCGAATGGCTTCCACGTCATGAAGCTGGTGGACCGCGAAGGCGGCGACCAGACCCGCGTCCGGCAGACGCAGGTACGCCACATCCTGATCAGCCCCGACCAGGTCCGCAGCGACGAAGAGGCCCGCCGCCAGGCCGAGTCCTTGTACAACCGCATCCGCGAGGGCAGCGACTTCGAGGCCCTGGCCCGCGCGAACTCCGACGACCCCGGCTCCGCCGCCCAGGGCGGCCAGCTCGGCTGGATCAGCCCCGGCGAGCTGGTGCCCGAGTTCGAGGAGGCGATGAATGCCCTGCAGCCGGGCGAGATCAGCGAGCCGGTGGAGAGCCAGTTCGGCTGGCACATCATCGAGGTCCTCGACCACCGCGAGGTCGACACCTCGCGCGAGCAGATCCGCGCCCGTGCCCGCGAGATCCTGCAAAACCGCAAGCGCGAGGAAGAGATCGAGCTGTGGATGCGGCGCCTGCGCGACGAGGCCTATGTCGAGTACCGCGTTGACGGCTTCGGCTCCTGACGCCCGGACGCCGGGTGCAATCCCGCGTCTGGCACTGACCGCCGGCGAGCCAGCCGGGATCGGGCCAGATCTGCTGATTGCCCTGGCCCACGAGCCTGGCGGTGGCGCCCAGCGCGTCGCCATCGGGGAACCGGATGTACTCGAGCAGCGGGCGCAGCAACTGGGCCGGTCGATCCACCTGATCCCCTTCGACCCCGAACGACCGCGCACCGCTACGCCGCGCGGGGCCCTGGAGATCGTCGCGGTCCCGGCCGGCGGCCCGGTGCAGACGGGCACCCTCGACCCCCGGCACGCCGAAGGCGTACTGGCAATGCTCGCCGCCGCCGCCGATGGCTGTCTCGATGGCACCTTCGACGCGATGGTCACCGGCCCGGTGCACAAGGGCGTGATCAACCGTGCCGGCATCCCGTTCAGTGGTCATACCGAGTGGCTGGCCGAACGCGCCGGCGCGCCCATGCCCGTGATGATGCTGGCCACCGAATCCCTGCGGGTCGCACTGGTGACTACCCACCTGTCCCTGCGCGACGTCCCCGACGCGATCACGCCGGAGCGCATCGAGGCGGTCGCCCGCGTACTGCACCACGATCTGGCCGAGGACTTCGGAATCGAACGCCCGCGCATCGGCGTGTGCGGACTGAACCCGCACGCCGGCGAGGACGGGGTACTGGGGCGCGAGGAGATCGAGGTCATCACCCCCACGCTCGACCGGCTGCGCGCCGAGGGCCTGGACCTGCGCGGGCCGCTGCCCGCGGATACCGCCTTCACCCCGCGCGCCCTCGCCGAGGTCGATGCGGTACTGGCGATGTATCACGACCAGGGGCTCCCGGTGCTCAAGCACGCAGGATTCGGGCATGCAGTCAACGTGACCCTGGGGCTGCCCTTCGTGCGCACCTCGGTCGATCACGGCACGGCCCTCGACCTGGCCGGCAGCGGCCGCGCAGAGGTCGGCAGCTTCCTCGCGGCCGAGGGCCTGGCTCGGGAACTGGCCCGCCATCGCCTGCAGGCACAGGCCGCGCACGCCCATGGGTGATGCCGCACATGGGTAGCGCGCTGCCGCCGATCCGCAAGCGGTTCGGCCAGAACTTCCTGCATGATCAGGCCGTGCTCGCGCGCATCGTCGGCGCGATCGCCCCGCACCCCGACGACCCGGTGCTGGAGATCGGCCCCGGCCGGGGGGCCCTGACGGGCGCCTTGCTGGAGCGCCTGAATCGTCTGGTCGCGGTGGAGATTGACCGTGACCTGGCGGCCGGTCTGCGCGCCGCCTTTGCCCCGGAGCGCCTGGAGCTCCATGTGGGCGACGCGCTGGATCTGGACCTGGCAAGCCTTGGCCCGACACCGGAGGGTGGCTGGCGGGTCGTGGGCAACCTGCCCTACAACATCTCGACCCCCCTGCTATTCCACCTGCTCGACCAGATGGAGGCCATCCGCGACATGCATTTCCTCCTGCAGCGCGAAGTGGTCGAGCGCATGACCGCCGCCCCCGGCAGCAAGACCTACGGCCGACTGACGGTCATGCTCGCGGCGCGCGCCCGGGCCCAGTCGCTGTTCGGGGTTCCCCCCGGCGCCTTCCACCCGCCGCCCAAGGTCCACTCCGCGGTCGTGCGCATCACACCACTGGAGGCGCCGCTGGTGGACAGCGCACTGTATCCGGCGTTCGCAAAGGTCGTGAACCAGGCTTTCTCCAACCGCCGCAAGACCCTGCGGCGGGGGCTGTCCGGGCTGGTGGATGCCTCCCGGATCGAGGCCGCCGATCTGGACCCGGGCGCCCGCCCGGAGACCGTGGACGTCCACGGCTTCGCAGCGCTGGCGCGAATGGTCGCGCCCAGCTGACCGGCCCCGCCAGCGGACCGCGATCCGCTATGATGGACCCATGGACTTCATGGTGGCCGACATCGGAGGTACCCGCACCCGGGTCGCACGTGCGCGCCGCGGCGGCGCGCACTGGTCGTTGCACGACATCCGCCGCTACCCCAGCCGCGACTTTCCCGACCTGGACCACATCCTCGAGGCCTGGCGCAACGAGGTCGAACCGGCCGAGCCGCTGGCCGCTGCGGGGCTGGCCCTGGCCGGCCCCGTTCAGAGCGGTCGGGCCCGCGCGACCAACCTCGACTGGCCAGAACTGGATGCGCATGCCCTCGAACAGGCACTGGGTATCCCGGTCGCCCTGATCAACGATTTCGCCGCTGTCGGCGCCTGCCTGGATGCCCTGGAACCCGGAGACCGGATCACCCTGCAGAACGCAGCGGCCGATCCAGAGGGTTTGCGCCTGGTGGTCGGGGCCGGAACGGGTCTCGGGACCTGCCTGGTCGGCCCGCGCCAGCAGCCCGCCATCCATCCCGGCGAAGGGGGGCACGCACGCTTTTCCCCGGCCGACGCCAACGAGGCGGCGCTCGCGGCGTTCGTCAGCGCCGAGGAAGGGCTTTGCACCCGCGAGCACCTGCTCAGCGGCCGCGGCATTGCGCGCATCGCACGCTTTGAACTGGCACGCCGGGACGATGGCGAGCTGGCGCGAGCGCTGACCGCGGCCGACCCGGCCGCCGCCATCAGTGACCTGGCCGATGCCGGCCACGCGGCGGCCCTCGCGGTCGTCCAGCGTTTTGTAACGATCTATGCGGGACAACTAGCCGACATGGCCCTGACTGCGCTGCCGACCGGTGGGCTATACCTGGCCGGCGGGATCGCCCCGCGCTGGGCCGATTACTTCCAGGACACGACGTTTCTGCGGGCCCTGCATAATCGCCCACCGATGACCCACTTGCTTGAGCGACTGCCCGTGTCCCTTATCATGCACCCTGAACCCGGCCTGCTGGGCGCTGCCGTCAGCGCCTGGTTCCAGACAGGAGCTGCAACCGAATGAATTCGCCCCGCGAAACCGAAGAACACGCCATCGAGATCGAGGTCGCCACGGCCTATGTCGAGGACCAGTCGGAGCCCGACGACGACCGCTACGTGTTCGCCTACCACATCACGATCCGTAACTCCGGCGCGCTGACCGTGCAACTGCTGAACCGCCACTGGATCATCCGCGATGGCCGCGACCAGACGCAGGAGGTGCGCGGCGAGGGCGTGGTGGGCGAGCAGCCACGCATCGAGCCGGGGGACAGCTTCGAGTACACCAGCGGCACGGTAATCGAGACACCCGTCGGCACCATGGAGGGCAGCTACGGCATGCAGGACGAACGCGGCAACACCTTCGAGGCGCCGATCCCGCCCTTCACCCTCTCCGTACCCCGTACGCTTCACTAGGCCAGGGCATGGCCCTTTACGCGGTTGGTGACCTCCAGGGCTGCCTGGACCCGCTGGAACGCCTGCTGGAGCAGGTCCGTTTCGACCCCGCCACGGATCACCTGTGGCTGGTGGGTGACCTGGTCAACCGGGGACCAGACTCGCTTGGCTGCCTGCGCTACGTACGCGCCCTGGGCGATGCCGCGACCGCCGTGCTGGGCAATCACGACCTGCACCTGCTGGCCACGGCCGAGGGTGTCCGCACCCCCGGCAACAAGGACACCCTGCGCCCCGTGCTGGACGCCCCGGATGCCGCCGAGCTGCTGGATTGGCTGGCGCAGCGTCCCCTGTTGCACACGGATTCCGACGCTGGCTGGACCCTGGTGCATGCCGGCATTGCGCCGGGCTGGGATCTCGAAACCGCGCAGACCGAGGCCCGGCGGGTGGAGGCCGAGCTGCGCGACCCCGCGCGACGCCATGCCCTGTTCGAGGTGATGTACGGCGACGAGCCTGCCCACTGGGACCCGGAGCTGGCCGGATATGATCGCCTTCGCTTCACGATCAACTCCTTTACCCGCATGCGCTACCTGATGCCCGATGGCGGACTGGAATTCTCAGGCAATGGGCCACCGGAAGATGCCCCGGAAACGCTGACACCGTGGTTTGCCTGGCCGGGCCGCCCAAGCGAAGGCTGGTCCCTGGTGTTCGGTCACTGGGCCGCGCTCGGTCACCGCCGAGGACCCGGCTGGCTGTCACTGGACAGTGGCTGCGTCTGGGGCAGGACAATGACGATCGCGCGCCTCGACGAGACCCGCGACCCCTTCCGGGTACGCACCTGGCAGACCGCCTGCAGCCAATAAGGCGCAGCGTGGCCATCGGCGGCGCAAAGAGCGTCCGCCAGGGAAACACTGAGCAATGCACATGCTCGCACTTGAGTCGCTTTCGCGTGCGAACAAGGCGCGGTGACTACCGTGCAATCGATCTGCACAAGGGAGCCGCAGCACCGTGCGCACACCCGTTTTTGATCAACAATGGGCGGGTAACGCGCTCCACGAGACGCCTTGCCTCGGAAAACCCGGGCACCGATGCGACTTGTACTTGGATCAGTGCTTCTCTAGCCCGCGTGGACCGAGTGCAGATACGCCGAGAGTTCGTCCAACAGACGATCGCGGGCCGCATGCAGTTCGTGCAGGCGCGCCAGAGCCCGGCTATCCTCACCGCGTTCACGCAGGGCGAACAGCTCGCCGGCCAGGTCATGGACCTCCTGGTGCCTCTGAAGCAGGGCCTCGGCCTCGTCCACCCGCCGCGAGCCCGCACGCTCGAGGCCGCGAACGAATCCGTCCCGATCCTCGGCCAATAACGGCGGCTGAGAAGTCTGCCCCTGCAGATAGGCCTCCGCACGCATGACCCAGGCCCGGTGGGCGACTGCGGCATACATCAGAGGCATGGCCTCGCGATGGATCCGAGCCAGGTCCGCCCAGTGGGCCGGTGGCTGCCACTCGTTCACCCACGCCGGGATCCGGTCCGCCGGCATGGGATGCGCAATGCCGTAGCCCTGGGCCAGATCGCAACCGATGCCCAGCAGCATGTCGCCATGGGCAATGGTCTCCACCCCCTCTGCGATCACCTCCCGGCCGAAGGCCCCGGCCAGGCTCAGGACCCCGTCCAGAATCGCCAGATCCTCGGGATCATCCAGAATATCGCCGATGAAGCTCTGATCGACCTTGACCATCCCCGCCGGCAGGCGCTTGAGATAGGTCAACGAGGCGTAGCCGGTGCCGAAGTCGTCCAGCGACACGCCCACCCCGAGGGCCCGGCAACCCTCCAGGCGGCGGGAGATCTCCACCATGTCGCCCAGCGCACTGGTCTCCAGGACCTCCAACTCCAGGCGCCCGGGCGCGAGATCCGGATGGTGCTGCAGCAGCCGCTCCAGGCGCTCGACGAAGTTCGGCTGGCGCAACTGGTAGGCCGCGATGTTGACACTGACCTGTGTGGACAGCCCGACGGTCTCCCAGGCCCGCAGCTGCTGCAGGGTCCGGTCGATCACCCACTCGCCGAGATCAACGGCCAGCGGATGGTCCTCGATCTCGGGCAGGAAATCCCCGGGCGACAGCAGGCCATACTCCGGGTGCTGCCAGCGGATCAGGGCCTCGAACCCGATGACCGTGCCGCTGCGCATATTCACCTTGGGCTGATAGAACAGGACGAATTCCTCGTTCCCCAGCGCGCGGCGGATGTCTTCGATGGTCTCGTGGTGGCTGCGCGCCGAGCGGTCGCGCTCGGCATCGAACACATGGAAGCGCCCTTTGCCCGACAGCTTCGCCTGATACATCGCCTGATCGGCCTGACGCAGAAGCTGGTCTGCATCCAGGTCCTGGTCCGCCTCCGGGTAGAAGGTCACCCCGAGGCTGGCGGAGACCTGCAACCGGTCGTCTTCCAGCAGCATGGGTTCCGCGGCCGCCTGCAGCAGCCGCTGCAGCAGGGCCTCGCAGCCGTGCAGATCGCCGACGTCGATCAGCACCGCGACGAACTCGTCCCCACCCAGGCGGGAGAGGGTGTCTTCCGAGCGCATGACCGCCTTCATGCGCGCAGCGACCTCCACCAGCATCCGGTCCCCGGCCGCATGCCCGAAGGTGTCGTTGATTCGTTTGAACCCGTCGAGGTCCAGATAGACGACCGCCAGGTGCTCGCCATGGCGCCGCGAGCGGGCCATGGCCTGCTGCAGGCGATCCGCCAGAAGCACCCTATTGGGCAGACCGGTCAGTGCATCGAAATGGGCGATCCGTTCCAGCTGCCGCTCGTGCTCCTTGAGGGTGGTGATATCAGTCGAGATCCCCAGCAGGCCAATGATCTGGCCCGGCTCGTTGTCGTCCCGGATCGGGGTCTTGATCTCCAGATACACTCGGCGGCCGCCATCCTCCTCGATGACCTCGATCTCCTCGGTGGTCTGGTCGCCGTCCAGCACACGGTGGTCGATCTTGCGCAACCGGCGCACCGTGTCTGGAGGGAAGAAACGGCTGTCGGTGCTGCCGGGCAGATCCTCCTCCGTCGCGCCGAACAGGCGCAGGCAGGGCTTGTTGGCAAACGTGTATCGGCCCTGCGGGTCCTTCATGTAAATGTAGGAGGAGACATAGTCCAGCGCATCACGGAAGCGCTGTGACTCGGCATGGGCCGCGCGCAGGGCGAGCTCGTCGTTCTTGCGGTCGCTGATGTCGGTGCAGGTACCGATCATCCGCAACGGGCGGTCCTCCGCATCGCGACTGACGATCAGGCCGCGATCCTCGAGCCAGATCCAGTGACCATCCGCGTGCCGGACCCGGTACTCCTGGACGTAGCGTTCGCGCCGGCCCTCGAGATAGGCCCGCAGCGCGGCCTTCACCGACTCCTTTTCATCCGGATGGATGCGCCGTTCCCATTCCTCCAGGGAGGCCCCGAGTTCGGCCTCGACCACCCCCATGATTTCGCGCCAGCGGGGCGAGAAGTAGAGCGTGTCCCGCGCGATATCCCAGTCCCAGAGGCCACTGCGCGAACCCTCCAGGGCAAAGCGCCAGCGAAATTCGCTCTCGCGCAGCTGCTGCTCCTGCCCGCGGAGCTCGTCGGTCAGGCGCCGGGCGATCTCCTCGGCGCGCACCCGGGTGCCGGAGATCGACAGGATCAGCCCGAACAGCAGGCCGCTCAGCGCCAGCCCGGCCACCAGCGTGCCCCAGGCGCTGGTGTAGGCCACCGCCGCATCCGGGTCCTGGTGATCGAACTGCAGCCGCCAGATGCGGCCGTTGAACTCGATCTCGCGGGACTGGGCAAACCGGCTGGGGACCTCCGAGTCGATGCCGCTGTTGCTGAACAGCAGGCGGTCGTCATCCACCTGGGGCCCGTCATAGATGCGCAGCCCAACGCCCTCGCCCTCCATCAGTTCCCAGTCACCAAGGATGCCGGTCATCAGGTCCGTCATGCGGTACGGACTGTAGGCCCAGCCCTTCAGGGCCTCGGCCCGTTGCCCCGGCGTATCGATGGGCATATCCATGCGATAGATGGGCACGTACATCAGCGTACCGGCCTGCACGTCCTCCTCGGTCTCCTGCACCAGCTGCACACGCCCGGTCAGCGCCGCACGCCCGGTATCCCGGGCCTGGGTCATCGCCTCGCGGCGCACCGGCTCCGAGAACATGTCATAGCCGAAGGCCCGCTGATTGCGGGCGTCGAAAGGTTCGAGGTAGACGATCGAGGAGTAGGTCTCGCGCGGACCCGGCGGAAACACGGTGTAGTCCGGGAAGCCCTCGACCCGAATCTCCTCGATGTGTGCGGCCAACTCGTCGGGCCGCAACAGGCGTGAAAAACCGATCCCCTGCACGCGCTCGAGGGTGTCGGATACCCGGAGCTTGCGCACGTAGTCGCGCCACTCCTCGCGCGTGACCTCCTCGGAGGCATCGTACAATCCTGCGGCCCCGCGCAGCACCAAGGCGTAGGCATCCAGTCGCTCCTCGATCCGGATCGTCACCTGATCGGCGGCGAACGCAAAGCGATCAGTCGCCTCGGCATCCAGCACCTGCTTGACCTGAAGCGCCGCGAGCAGCGTCAGCACGCCGCCAAAAACCAGTACGATCACCGCGAACGAATAGCGTCCGGAAGCATGGGTACGCGGGTGAAAGAAGGGTATCAACGTCAACAAAACGCCCTGGCCGTGAACAGAGCCAAGTTAACCACGAAAGAAATTCCGGTAACACCGGTCCCGGGCCGAGCCCGGGTCGCGGCCAGGCGAAGCAGAAAACGACAGGGCGCGCCGCTGTCGTCAGTCGCCGGCGACGGTCATCGATTCGACCAGGATCGAGCCGGTGTGGATGTTGCCCCGGCGGTCGACGTCGGTCCCCACCGCGACGATGCGCTGGTAGATGTCCTTGAGATTGCCGGCGATGGTGATCTCTTCCACCGGGTACTGGATCTCGCCATTCTCCACCCAGAAGCCGGCCGCCCCGCGCGAATAGTCGCCGGTGACCGCGTTCACACCCTGGCCGATCAGTTCGGTCACCAGAAAGCCCGTGCCCATCTCGGCCAGCAGGGCGGCAAAGTCCCGCTCGCCCGGTTTGACGGTCACGTTGCGCGCGCCACCCGCGTTGCCAGTGCTCTCCAGTCCCAGGCGCCGGGCGGCGTAGCTGTCCAGGGTATAGCTCTGCAGTACGCCATCAGACACCAGAGGACGGTTGCGCGTACGCACGCCCTCGCCATCAAACGGGGCACTGCCGAGCGCGCGCGGCGTCAGCGGGCGTTCCTCGATCTGCATCCAGTCGGGAAACACGGACTCCCCGACCGCATTCAGCAGGAACGAGCTGTGGCGGTACTGTGCGGGGCCGGAGATCGCGCGGGTAAAGCTGCCGATCAGCGTGCGCGCCATCTCCGGGGCAAACAGCACCGGGCAGCTGCGCGTGGAAAGCTTGCGCCCGCCCAGGCGCCGCACGGTGCGCTCGGCGGCCTGACGCCCGATAGCCTCGCAGGCGTCGAGATCCGCCGCGTGGCGGGCCACGGTGTAGGCATAGTCGCGCTGCATGCCGGCATCGTCGCGCGCCACCAGGGCACAGGACATCGAGTGACGCGTACTGCGATACCCGCCCATGAAGCCCTGCGAGTCGCCGAGAAAGGCGATCGCCCGGCGGGTGCTGACGCTCGCGCCTTCGGAGTTCTCGATCCGCGAATCGGCGGCAAAGCCCGCGGCCTCGATCGCACGCGCAAGTTCGGTCGCCTGCTCGGCATCGCAGTCCCAGGGGTGGTCGAGGTCCAGGTCATCCCACTCCCCGGCCTTGAGCGCGGGATCGGGCATCCCGGCATAGGGGTCCGGCTCGGTGTAGCGCGCGATGCGGCAGGCGGCCTCGACCGTATCCAGCAGGGCCTGCTCGCCGAAATCGGTGGTCGAGGCGGCCCCCTTCGACTGGCCGAAGTAGGCAATCAGCGACAGGCTCTGGTCGCGTTCGTACTCCAGCGTCTCGATCTCGCCCTTGCGCACGGAGAGCTCCAGACCGACGCTGTGGCTGACCACCGCCTGCACATCCGAAGCCCCCTGCGCGCGGGCCACGTCCAGGGTCCGCTGGACGCGATCCTGCAGGGAGTCGGCGGAATGGGACAGGGCCTGGATCTCGAGATCCGGCGCCATGCGTTCGGGGGATGTGCTCATACAGACGTCCGTTTGCCTTCAGATCAACAGAATCGGCGGGCCGGGTTCATCCCGGCCCGCCGTGGTGTGCGAAGCCCCGCGGGGCTTCAGGAGGGGCGGCCCGTGTGCTTGTGTACGGCGCCAACGTTGCCCCAGCGTTCCAGGTCCTCGACGTGCACGCCGACCCAGTAGAGCTTGCCAACGCTGTCACGGGTCCAGCCACCAACCAATTCCTGGCCCTCGCCCAGCTCGACGTGATCGGCGAAATGCTCGGCCCGTTCGCGGTCGCGGAAGACATGCCACTGCACGATCTTGTCGTGGCCGTGTCCCTCGGGCAGGGAATGTTCCTGATCCAGAAAATCCAGCTTCATCTAAGCCTCCTTGTCGCTGCTCGTCCGCGGGCACGCCGGGCCGGCGTCAGGCCGCCTGGGTGCCCCCCACGGTCATGCCGTCGATACGCAGGGTGGGCTGCCCCACGCCTACCGGCACGCCTTGTCCTTCCTTGCCACAGGTCCCCACCCCGGGGTCCAGGCGCATGTCGTTGCCCACCATCGAGACGCGGGTGAGCACGTCCGGGCCGTTGCCGATCAGGGTCGCGCCCTTGACCGGGTAGGTCACCCTGCCCTTCTCGACGCGATAGGCCTCGGAGGCGGAGAAGACAAACTTGCCGGAGGTGATGTCCACCTGCCCGCCGCCGAAGTTGACCGCATACAGGCCGTCCTCCACCGAGGCGAGGATCTCCTCCGGGTCAGCCTCGCCCGCCAGCATGTAGGTATTGGTCATGCGCGGCATCGGCAGATGGGCGTAGGATTCGCGCCGGCCGTTGCCGGTCGACTGGACGCCCGTCAGTCGGGCATTCATCTCGTCCTGCATGTAGCCACGCAGAATACCGTCCTCGATCAGCACGGTCTGTTGCGTCGCAGTGCCCTCGTCGTCCACGTTCAGCGAACCGCGGCGCCCCTCCAGCGTGCCGTCGTCGACGATGGTGATGCCCTTTGCGGCCACCCGCTCGCCGATACGCCCGGAAAAGGCCGAGGTCCCCTTGCGGTTGAAGTCGCCCTCCAGGCCGTGGCCAATCGCCTCGTGCAGCAGCACACCGGGCCAGCCCGGGCCCAGCACGACCTTCATCGTGCCGGCCGGCGCGTCACGCGCCTCCAGATTCACCAGGGCCTGGCGCACCGCCTCGCGGGCATAGCCAGCCGCGCGGTCATTCTCGAGGAAGTAGCGATAACCGAAGCGGCCGCCGCCCCCGGAGCTACCGGATTCGCGGCGATCCCCCTGCTGGGCGATTACCTGAACGCTCAGGCGGACCAGCGGGCGTACATCGGTGGTCAACTCGCCACGCGCATTCAGTACCAGGACGACCTCGTGCACCCCGGCGAGGGAGCACATCACCTGGGTCACGCGCGGATCGGCGGCGCGTGCTGCGGCGTCCACTTCCTTGAGCAGGTCGATCTTGGACTGCTCGTCCAGCGAATCCATGGGGTTCTCGGGGGCGTAAAGCGCCGGACGAGTCGGCATGCGGCTCGCGACCGCGACCCGCCCGCTCTGGCCCGCATCGGCGATGCTGCGCGCGGTGCGGGCCGCATCCAGCAGGGCCGGCATCGCGATGTCGTCCGAATAGGCAAAACCGGTCTGCTCGCCACGCACCACGCGGATACCCACGCCGCGCTCGATATTGAAGCTGGCCGATTTGACGATGCCGTCCTCCAGCGACCAGCCCTCCTGGCAGGCAAACTGGAAGTAGCAGTCGCCCCCGTCCACGCCGCGGCCAAAGGTCGTGCCGAGCAGGGTGGTCAGCTCGTGGTCGCCCAGACCGGCCGGGTCGAGCAGGGTTTGTTGGGCAAGGCTGTCGATCATGGAATCCTCGGGGTTCAGGAATGCGTTCAGTATGGAGCTTGGGGCCCGCGCCGGGCTTTCAAGCCCGCGCGCCACGCGGTTATGCCCGCCGCAGACATTCGGACTAGACCGTCCCCGGGCAGGCCAGGCGGCGATGTTCGATGGTGGGGAACACGGTGCGGATGCGCTCGACCTGGGCATGATCCAGATCGGCCAGCAGCACACCCGGGTTGCGCTGCAACTGATTCACGACCCGGCCCCAAGGGTCGACCAGGGCGCTGTGCCCATGGGTCTCGCGACCGTTCACGTGGAACCCGCCCTGGGCCGACGAAAGCATATAGCACTGGTTCTCGATCGCGCGGGCACGCAGCAGGACATCCCAGTGAGCCTGGCCGGTCTGCGCGGTAAACGCCGCCGGCAGCGCGACCCAGTCAGCCCCCTGGTCCAGCAGGGCCCGAAACAGCTCCGGGAAGCGCAGGTCATAGCAAATCGCGAGCCCCATGCGCCCCACAGGGGTATCCACGACCACCACCTCGTCGCCCCGTTCGAATACTTTCGATTCCGTGTAGGCCTCGCTGCTGTCTGGTAACTGCACGTCGAACAGGTGGATCTTGTCGTAACGTGCGACCTGCTGGCCCTGGTCGTCGAACACCAGGCAGGCGGAGCGCACGCGCCCCCCGTCCTCGGTCTGTAGCGGCACGGTGCCACCGACAATCCACAACCCCAGGCGACGGGCCTGCTCGGCGAGGAAGGCCTGCAGCGGCCCCGCCCCGTCGGCGACCTCGGCGATGCCCAGGATGTCCGACTCCTGCATCCCCATGAACGCGAAGTTCTCAGGCAGCACCGCCAGACGGGCCCCCTTGTCCGCGGCCTCCTGCAGCAGGCGCTTGGCCTCCAGCAGGTTTGCCTGGGGCTGAGGCCCGGAGGCCATCTGTATTGCCGCTACCTGTGTCATCGGTACATCCGCTAGTCGTCGTTGTCAGTGGCGGGCTGAACCAGGGTCTGCACCTCCGGGTCGTCCCACGGACCGGTGACGCGATATTCCACGCGAGCGGCCTCTTCGATTTGATCCCCAATCCCCAGCACTCGTTCCGCCAACAGTACCACCACCCCGGTTACCGGACCGCCGACCAGGGCCCCGACGATCGGCAGTGCGGTACGCAGACTCGGCACCACCACGATGTGGTGATCGTAATCGCGCGCGACCAGGCCGGTGCGACCGCTCAGTCGTACGCGCGCGGATGGGCCCCGCATCTCCAGATCGGGGACGTGCAGATTGCCATCTTGCAGCGTCGCGGTCGCCTCCAGCCGATCGAACGAAAGTCCTTCCGTGAACACGTCACGGAAATCGAGCCGCAGACGTCGCGGCAACACATCCAGACTCACCAGCCCCAGCAGGCGCCCTGCCCCCGGCTCGACATCCGCCAGGCGGCCATCTTCGAGTTCCAGCTCCATCGTCCCGACCAGTAACGCCAGGCGCGGTGCATACAGCGGACCAGGCCAGGACAGGTCCAGTCGACCCTCCCCCTCGCCCCCCACCAGTGCGCGGGAGAGCCGTGCCGATGACAGGGCCCCTCCCCAGTCATCACCAGACAGCCGGACATCCAGACGGCTGTCGGGCCGTCCGTCGGCGAGGACATGCCAATGGCCAGTCCCTTGCGCCCGCAAATCGCCGTCCGGGCCGCGGGCGCGCAGGCTCTCCACCCGCAGACCCTGGTCCACGGGCTCCAGTGCCAGGTGGACATCGGCCAGGCGGTACTCGCCGACTTGCAGCCGGTCCAGGATCAGATCCACCCCCGGCCACTCCCGCGGGTCCTCCAGCCCCCCTCCCTCGACAGCCCGAACGGTCGTATCGCTGTCCGGCTCGCCATCAAATTCCACGTCCTCGAGGATCAAATGACGCAGGCGCGCCTGCCAGCGGTCACGGCCATCGCCGGACGCACGCCAGGAGGCGCTTCCCGCCAGCCAGGCAGACTGGGCCTCCAGGTCCCAGCCCTCGTCACGACGCTGCCCCTGCAGGCGCGTACCCGGGATCTCCAGCTCGCCCCAGCGGATACGATCGCGCACGTCCAGCTCGATCCGCTGCAGGCTGAGGCCGCCGCTGCCATCTGCGGCTTCCACATCCCCCAGATCCACATCCCGCGCCCAGGGCGCCTCGGCCAGCGCCTCCAGCCAGGGCTGGACCTCCAGCTCCGGCAACCGCGCCCGCACCGAGAGGCCCTCGCCCGGAAGCGAGAGCAGGGTTGCGGCCGGGATGCCTATCTCCAGCGCCATGGCCTGCACGTCCGTTCCGGCCGCAGCGGTCTGTGGATCCACCCCGCGCGCATCCGGGTCGTCCGGTGCCTGACTTGGGCTCAGGCGCAGGTGGGCCCGCAAGGTCTCGCCCAGCCGCACATGCCCGATGCCCGCCCGGCTGTGACCGAACGGGAGCGTTACCTCCAGTGGGCGCCGCTCATCGGGTTCCTTGCCAATCGGGCTGGGCCAGTCGATCCCGACGCCGACCAGATCCGAGCTCAGGTCGAGACGCACGCCATCGATGGCATCCCCCAGCCGCAGGGTCGCATCCCAGGTCGCGCGCCCCTCCAGATATGGCTGCAGGGCGGGTATCTCCTCCAGCCACGGTTCCAGCGGCTGGGGGCCATGGGCGCGAATCGTGGCCTCCTCGCCGTTCAGCGGCCAGTCGGCGCTGACATTGATCCACTCTCCATGGACTCGTGCCTGCACATCATCGGCCCATACCCGGTCGTGGGTATCAAAATGCACCGCACCCTCCACGGCCTCGAAGCCGGTCGGCCAGCCGGCGACTTCGGCCCGCGTGTGCAGCAGGTCCAGCTGTCCCTGCACACGGACATCCTGCAGGCGGTCCTCGTCGAGCGGCAGGGTAATGCCCAGGGCCAGACGCGTGGGCCCCTCGATCATGGCCGCATCGCGAATCTCGGCGGCGTCCTCCAGCAACCCGGCCTGACGCAGGTACAGCAGCAGGTCCTGTGCGGTGCCGTCGCCCGTCCCTTCGATTTCCAGGACCGGGGTGTCCATCATGTCGTCGATCCACACCTCGGTGCCGTGGACCGCCGTATCGAGGATGCGTCCCGAGACATCGGTCGCGCGGAAACTCGCGTTGTGGAACAGCAGGCGCCCGCGCAAGTCCTCCGCCACCGGCCAGCCGGGCTCGTAATCGAGCCGGCCTTCCTCGATATCCGCCCACAGGTCGAACACACCCGACTGATCCGTAAACGGGAAGTCGCGGCCACGGCCGCGATAGACCATACCGCCCCCGTCGGAGACCCCCGTCTGGATGCTCTCCGCCAGCCACTGGTAGGTATTGGATGGCAACAGGTGGATGGGCAGATAACGCTGGGTGTAGTCGCCGTCGGCGCGCAGGATATCCAGCGCCAGGTCCACGCGCGGGCCCGACTCGTGTCCGTCGAACAACAGCCGCATGCGTCCGCGCGCCGCCGCGTGCTCGTTCGCGACATCGAGCCCCTCCCCGGCGATGCGCCAGTCACCCGCCTCGCTGCGCTCGGCCCGCAGCCGCCCGCGCACCGTCTCGACCCACAGGGGGTCATCAAACAGGGTCGGCATCTCGAAGCGCACATTGCGGCTGTCGAGGTCGAGCTCCAACCCGCCCTCGCGCCAGGAGACCTCCCCGTCGACCCCCTGCACGCCCGGCCCGTAATCGCCCGCATGCCATTGCAGATCGCGCAGTTGCGCCAGCCCCTCTGCCGGCTCCAGGCGTTCCCCGTCATGCCGCGCCCGCACCCAGGCATCGCCGAGCCGTCCGCGCGGGCGCACCTCGCGCAGGGGGGCGGCCAGCTCGGGCGCGCGCTGCTCTACCAGGAACAACAGCGGCGCATAGGGCTCCACCTCCAGGTCCCGCGCCGCGAGTTCCAGCGCCTCGACGATCAGGGCCTCGGGTTCCCCCCCGAGCGTATAGCGCAGGCGCAGATCGCCCGACCCCGGGCGCGTCGCGGTCCAGTTGGATTCATGGGCGGCGCCGCGCACCCGCCAGTCGAAGCGATGACCAAAGGCGCCCCCCGGCTCGCCCCCGGCTCCGTCCAGCTGGGTGTCGTGCTCGCCGCGCAGCGCGACCACACGGCCATCGTCGATCTCGCCCCACAGGCGCAGAGCGGTCGTGCCAGGAGGCGGCTCCCAGCCCAGGCGCACCAGCCAGGGAGACCAGGCGCCCAGTGCCACCGGTTGGGTATCGAGGAAGAAACGTGCATCGCGGGCGGTCGCATCCGGCACCTCCACTCCCAGGATGAAGTCACCGTCGGCCGCCCCCTGCATGGCGCCATCGAGGAAGACTCGCAGCCGGCCCCGGGCGTCCGTCCGCACGGCCAGGCGCCGCACGTCCAGGACCGACTCCAGCGCGGCCCCGCGGTCTTCCCAGGTGATGCGCACCTCGCTCGCCTCGAGATCCGGCCAGCGCTCCACCGGGATCTCCAGCAAGGCGCCGTCGCCCAGCCCCACCTCGTAGCCGTGTACGTGAATCGCGCCATCGGCCTCGCGGACCACCCGGACCTCGGTGCCGGCCACTTCGATCTGCATCGACGGAAAACGGCTTCGCAGCGTCGCTCCGGCGCTGAGTGACAGGCGCAGGCGTTCGAGATGCAGCGGTTCCTCGCCGGACAGGTCGACGCTCACCCCCCGGGCAACCAGCGCCGGCGACCAGCCGGACCAGCCCAGTTCGATCTCGTCCGTGCGAACGGGGTAACCCAGCTGCGCGCTGGCCGTGGTCTCCACCCACTCGCCCAGCCCGTCCCAGTGGGCCACCGTCAGGCGCAGAGACAGCAAGGCAAGCGCAGCCAGCGCAATCAGCAGCAGGAGGACGCCAACAGCGACACGAACGGAGTGTGACAGGGCTCTCATTTCAGCCCCGACCGGCCGCAACACCGCCGGCCCGGTGTGCCGGGACCCCTGCGCTGTCTGGGCCCGTGCATCGCTGTCACGCCGTCCGTTTCCTCCTCCGTTCCTGGCTGGGGGCTCGTTTACCCAGCGTTTCCCTGGCTAGAACAAAACCACCTAGATGAAAACCACGTCGAACTGCTCCTGGGTATATAGCGTCTCCACCTGGAAACGGATCGGGATACCGACAAAGCTCTGCAGCTCCGCCAGGCTCGCCGATTCCTCGTCCAGAAGCAGGTCGATCACGTTCTGCGAGGCGAGCACGCGCAGTTCGCGCGCGTCGTACTGACGTACCTCGCGCAGGATCTCGCGAAACAGCTCGTAGCAAACGGTCTCGGCCGACTTCAGATAGCCGCGCCCCGCACAGGTTGGACACGGTTCGCAGAGCTGGTGTTCCAGGCTCTCGCGCGTTCGCTTGCGCGTCATCTCCACCAGCCCCAGTGGCGAGACATCGCAGATCTGCGTCTTCACGTGATCGCGTTCGAGCGCCTTCTCCAGCGCGCGGATCACCTGGCGCTTGTGCTCGTCGTCCTGCATGTCGATGAAATCGATGATGATGATCCCGCCGAGATTGCGCAGGCGCAGCTGGCGCCCGATCGCCTGGGCCGCCTCGAGGTTGGTCTTGAAGATCGTCTCTTCCAGCTTGCGATGCCCGACGAAACCGCCGGTATTGATATCCACCGTGGTCATCGCCTCGGTCTGGTCGAAGATCAGGTAGCCCCCGGACTTCAGCTCGACCTTGCGCTCCAGCGCCCGCTGAATCTCCTCCTCGACATTGAACAGATCGAAGATCGGGCGCTCGCCAGGGTAATGCTCGATCCGCCCGACCAGCTCCGGGAGGTACTGTGCGACGAACTCGCACACCTTCTGGTAGGTCTCGCGTGAATCGATACGGATGCGCTCGATCTCGACCCCGACCATGTCGCGCAGGATGCGCAGCACCAGCGGCAGGTCGGCGTAGACCTCCTCCCCCGCACTGGCCTCGGCGGCGGCGAGCTGAATGCTGTCCCAGACCTTCTTCAGGAAGGCCGTGTCGTTTTCCAGGGCCTCGTCGTCCACCAGCTCCGCCGCGGTGCGCACGATAAAGCCATGCTGCGGGGCGATCTCGTCGCGCAGCGCCTCCACCTTCTCGCGCAGACGACTGCGCGAGCCCTCGTCCTCGATACGCGTGGATACGCCGACATTGCTCTGATTCGGCATCAGCACCAGATGGCGGGACGGCACGGTGATGTAGGTCGTCAGCCGGGCGCCCTTGGTGCCCAGCGGGTCCTTGATCACCTGCACCAGGACATCCTGGCCTTCGCGCAGCAACTCGCGGATGGTCTCGGCACGGCCGGAACCATTGCCGCCGCCGTTTCCGGCGCCATTGCCCGCCCCATTGCCCACTCCTGGGCCATTAAGCTCTTCACGCTCCACCGGGGCCACGTCGGAGGCATGCAGAAAGGCCGTACGATCCAGGCCGATGTCCACGAAGGCCGCGTCCATGCCCGGGAGCACGCGCACGACACGACCCTTGTAGATGTTGCCGACGATCCCGCGCCGACGGGCCCGCTCCAGGTGCAGTTCGGTCAGAACGCCGTTGTCGACCAGGGCCACGCGGCTTTCCTGGGGGGTGACGTTCATCAGGATTTCGGTACCGGTCATGCTGGGTTTTTCTTCTTGTTGTTGTGAATGTGCAAGCCACGCCGGCCTCCCGCGCAGACGCGGAACGCCGGCCCGACGGGGCTACTTGGAGTCGGCTTCGGCGGGTTCGCCCGTGGCAGACTGCTGCTCCGCCTCGCGCCTGGCCTCGAGCTTGTCGGTGCGCGGCCAGGACTTGATCACCGCGTGCACAAGGGTCGCCAGCGGGATCGCGAAGAACACGCCCCACAGCCCCCAGATGCCACCGAACACGAACACCGCCGCGATAATCGCGACCGGGTGCAGATTGACCACCTCGGAGAACAGCAGTGGCACGAGCACATTGCCGTCCAGGAACTGGATCACCCCGTAGGCGATCAGCAGCCACGCAAACTCGCTGGACAGCCCGAACTGGAAGTAGGCCACCGCGGCCACCGGGATCGTCACCACTGCCGCCCCGATATACGGGATGATCACTGAGATGCCGACCATGAACGACAGCAGCACGGCGTATTCCAGCCCGAACCAGTTGAAGGTCAAAAAGCTCACTGCCCAGACGATCAGGATCTCGATGAACTTGCCGCGCACGTAGCTGGCGATCTTCACGTTGACCTCGCGCCACACCTCGCTGGCCAGGTGCGAGTCGCGCGGCATGAAGCTGCGTACCCAGTCGAGGATCAAGTCGCGGTCCTTCAGCATGAAAAAGACCATCAGCGGCACCACGATCAGGTAGATCACAACATCCACCAGATGCCGGGCGCTGGCCAGCGAGAACGAGACGACGCGCTGTCCTAGCATGGTGGCCTCGGCCTGGATGGCGCCCATCAGATCGCGCACCTGCTCGTCCGTAATCAGTTGCGGATATCGCTCGGGCAGCTGCAGGAGCAGCGCCTGCCCCTCGCGGATCATGCCCGGCAGTTCGCGCACCAGTTGCGTCACCTGGGCCGACATCAGCGGCACGACACTAAAGAGGGCAGCCACCGTCAGCGCCAGGAAAACGATCAGCACGATCGTGACCGCCAGCAGGCGTGGAACATGCAGGCGTATCAGCTTTTGCACCGCCCCCTCCAGCAGGTAGGCGATAATCAGCGAAGCGAGCAGCGGCGCGAGAATGCGCCCGGCGAAGACGATAATCAGGAACCCCGCCAGCAGCAGGAACGCCAGGATCACTACCTGAGGGTCGGTGAAGTGCCGCCGGTACCACTCGCGCAGGACGTCGATCATCGCGACTCGTCCCCGTCAGCCGAACCACCGTTCGCCTGAGTATCCTCGCCCTGGCGCATCGGGTCCTCGGCCAGTACCTTTTCGTAGTGGGTCTGGAACACAACCTCCAGCTCGTCGATCACCTCCACCGCCGAACGCCCCTGCATCACATGCTGGGCCATCAGCGCCGAGGTCTCGTTGAGCAGCTTGGAGCGATCCAGCATGTGATAGGTCGCCGACAGCCGGCGCATCGCCTTGACCACCGACTCCTGCTCCGGGCGCGGAATCGGCTCCGGCTCGGGCACCGGTTCCGGTGCCGGGGCCGGCGACTCCTGTTCAAGGAATCGCGCGAATTTCAGCAGGCTGGCCTGATCCTCGGGCGACAGGCGTGACGCGATCTCGGCCAGCTCGCGCGCCGGGTCGTCCTTTTTCTTCTTGCCACGGGCCAGGGCGGAGGCGACATCGCCCCCGCCCAGCCCGCCGGGACTGCCCATCGGAGGGAGCATGCCTACTCGTTCTCGATCTTCAGGCTGAACACGGGCATCTTGCGCCGCTCCTGCATCAGGCCGAGCTCCTTCACCAGGGCAACGATCACGTCCTCGGTGACCTTTTGCATGTCACCCCATTCCATGCGCGCCTCGCCCAGCAACTCGCCCATGTTCGGCGGCGGGTTGTGCTTGGCCTCCATGATGATGTCTTCCAGCATGCCCGGCTTCATTTCCGGCCGGAACAGCAGGCCGTAGGTCAGCTTGTCCGGCCGGACCGCCAGCCAGTCACCATCGTCGTCCACCAGGACCGGCTCCAGCCCCTCCGGCAGATCCACGCGGCCGTTGACCAGCTGCAGCACGCGACGCCCGTCCAGGGCCTCGGCCAGGTCGTCGCCCTCGCCGGCCGCGGTCTTGTGCGCAGTCACGAAACGGGCCCGGTACATCGGGTCCTCATGCGCGGTGCCACCAGCCTGTTCGGCTACCAGCAGCCCGCCCATGCCCAGCCCCACGACCGGGCGCTGCGAACGGCGGAAGATATCAATCAGCGCCAGCTCGTCGGGGACCTGCGGGTTTTCTTCATGGTCCGCGGTCGGCCAGGCACCACCGAGCAGCCACAGGCCGTCAAACTGGGCCGCCGACCCGGGGAGGTCCTGGCCGACAAAAGGCCGGTAATAGGAAAAGCCGATATCGCGCTTTTCGAGCTGCGATTCGATCAGGCCGAGAAACTCGGAATAGCTATGCTGCACTACGCAGTAATTCTTCATGTCGCGTCTTCTATTCGATTGGATTCTGTGTTCGCGGGGTCACCCTCGGCAGCGCCGGGCCCCAGGCCCGTGCAGTAGCCGCGCAGGAACTGCATCAGCACCTCCAGCGTCGGCACGCGGAACTGCTGGCGCGCATGCACCAGCGAGATCGGGCGTTCCAGCGGCGGGTCCAGCGGGATCGCCGCCAGCTCGCCCAGTGTCAGTTCCTTGGCGACCACGGCCTCGGACAGTACCGACACGCCCATGCCCGCCGCCACGGCGCCCTTGATGGCCTCGGGGCTGCCGAGTTCCATACACCCGCGCAGGGTATTGCGGTCGTAACCGGACCGCCCAAGGTACTCCATGATGACCTCGCGGGTCCCGGAACCCTCCTCGCGGCATATGAATGGCTGCTCGACGAACTCCGCGACCCGCACACTCTTGCGGCTGGCCAGTTCGTGCTCCGGCGGCACGATCAGGCGCAACTGGTCCACCGTGCAGGGCTGTACCAGCAGGGTGCGATGGCTCACCGGCGCCTCGACGATCCCCAGGTCAACACTGCCCTCTTCAACCATCGCGACGACATTCTCGGTGTTGCCGACACGCAGCCGGATACCGATATCCGGGTGTGCCCGACGGAAGGCCCCGAGCAGGGCCGGCAGCATGTACTCGGCCACCGTCATGCTCGCGCCGATCACGATCGCCCCGCCGTCAGCACCCTTCAGCTCGCGCAGCGCGGCCTCCAGCTCGCCGTAGGTATCGAAGATGCGCTCGGCATAGCGCTGCACCAGACGCCCGGCCTCGGTCAGGGTCACCCGATTGTGGTTACGGTCGAACAGCCGCGTCTCCAGCTGTTCCTCCAACTGGCGCACCTGGAAGGTGACTGCCGGCTGGGTCATATGCAGGACCTCGGCCGCCCTGGTAAAGGACAGCAGGCGCGCCACCGTAAGAAAGACCTGCAAGCGTCTATCGGCCATGCACCACTCCGCAACCCGTACGATTCGGCATGCTACCAAGCCACTCGCAAGGGGGACAGCCAGAGGCACACCCATGAGCGACTGGCACCCACCAGTGACCGGGGAATGAACTCACCAGTCTCACGGGAATCAATTTGTAAAGAGGGACAGGCTGACAAAACTCATTCCAGCAAGGAACGCGCATGGAGCAGCTTTCGGAGTTTGACCGACCCTGGCGTCCCGAATCCTGGCTCGGGGTAACCGGCGCCTGGCGCCTGACCGGCGTGGGCCTGGTCCTGATCCTGATGGCCGGCATCACACTGCTGGTCTATCAGACTGGCGGCACCAGCACGGCCTATCTCAACTTCATCCTGATCCCGGTACTGCTGGGCGCCGCCCTGATGGGCCTGTGGGGCGGACTGGCCTTCGGCCTGCTCGCCGGGCTTCTGCTGGGGCCTCTCATGCCCCTGAACGTGGACGAAGGTATTGCACAGCCGACCCTCAACTGGGCAACGCGGGCAGGGATCTATCTGGTGCTGGGGGGGGTTCAGCGGCTGGCTGTTCTCCCAGCTGCGCCAGCACGCAGCGCGGCTGTTCGATCAGGCCTACCACAACCCCGTGACCGGCCTGCCCAATCGCGAGTCACTGGAACAGCATATCCGCCATTTGATGGCCCAGGCGGAGGGCTCGGAGCAGCCCGCGACCCGGGTATTCGTGATCAGCCTGCAAATGGACAATTATGCGGACACGATCAGCGCCCTGGGCTTCGCCGCGGAGAGACCCCTGCTGATGGGGATTGCCGAACGACTTCAGGCCGTCGCCGGGAGTCCGGACACGCTCGTCTACCATATCCACGACGACCACTTCGCCCTGCTGCTGCCCCACCGCAGCCGCCAGGAGTGCCTGGCCACCACACAGGAGGCCGTGGAAGAGTTGCAGGCGCCGTTCGAGGTGCTCGGGCTGCCGGTTTACGTCGGGGCCCACGCCGGGGTGTCCTCTTTTCCGTTCCACGAACAGGACGACCCGCAAAGCCTGCTGACCAAGGCCTGGATGGCGATGCACGAGGCCAGTCAGTCGGGCCGGCGCTACCGCACCTACGACCGACGCAGCAACGACGCCGGCCGCCAGACCGTGGAGCTTCTGGGCGAGCTGCAAAGCGCCCTGGAGGACGACCAGTTCCAGCTGTACTACCAGCCCAAGGTCACCCTGCGGCGTGACGAATTGTGCGGCTTCGAGGCCCTGTTACGCTGGCAGCACCCGCACCGAGGACAGGTACCGCCGGACCGGTTCATTGCACAAGCCGAACGCACCGGGCTCATCCACGCCCTGACGCTCAAGGTGCTGGACCTGGCGATCGCCGACCTCCTCGTGCTGCGCGAGCAAGGCATCCAGGCCCCGGTCAGTATCAATGTCTCGGCGCGCAACTTCCTCGATCCCGACTTTGCACAAACCATTATCGAGCGCATAGAAGCCGCCGGTCTCCCGCCCTGCGCGCTGGAAATCGAGTTCACCGAGACGGCCCTGATGGCCGATCCTGATCAAGTCATCGAGGCCCTGCGGCGTCTGACAGAGCGCGGGCTCGCACTCTCCATCGACGACTTCGGCACCGGATATTCCTCTCTTGCCTACCTGAGGCGACTCCCGGTGACGACCCTCAAGGTCGATCAAACCTTCGTCTCCCACATGGCCACTCAGAGGGTGGACGAGCAGATCACCCGCGCGGCCGTGGGCCTCGCACACGACCTTGGCCTGAAGGTGATTGCCGAAGGCGCGGAAGACAGCCAGACCCTCGCCATGCTGCGCGAACTGGGCTGCGACGCCGTCCAGGGCTTCGGGGTCGCCCGCCCCATGCCCTTCGGCGAGGCACTGCAATGGGCACGCCATCAGACGGTCGAGCCCTCGTTGCGGCGCGAGTGCGCACTGGAGCAGGACGATCCGTGATGATCTTGCGCCCGGCCGCCGACTGGGCTAAGATCCGCCGTCTTTTGCTAGACCCAATTTCCGGAGTCCCCGAGATGGCCCGAGTATGTCAGGTGACCGGCAAGCGCCCGGCGACTGGTAACAACGTATCCCACGCCCACCGCAAGACGCGGCGGCGTTTCCTGCCCAATCTGCACACCCACCGCTTCTGGGTGGAGAGCGAGAACCGCTTCGTGCGGCTGCGCGTGAGCAGCAAGGGCATGCGGATCATCGACAAGCTGGGCATCGATGCGGTGCTCGCGGACTGCCGCGCACGCGGCGAAAAGGTGTAAGGAGCTACCCATGGCAGCGAAGAGCGCACGCGACAAGATCCGCCTGGTGTCCTCCGCCGGCACCGGTCACTTCTACACCACGTCGAAGAACAAGCGGAACATGCCCGAAAAGATGGAGATCAAGAAGTTCGATCCCGTCATCCGCAAGCACGTGATGTACAAGGAAGCCAAGATCAAGTAATCCCTGCCCGGCGCGAGAGCGCCTGATGGCAGAGCTATAAGCCCGGCTTGGCCGGGCTTTTTTATTTCCTGTGGCCTCGAGTGGGCGCACCATCACGGGCACCACTCATTCGGAGCCTATCCTTCCCCGGCCGCTCCCTGCTGTGCCGCCGTCTCTGCCCAGCGCATCATCATGCGTCCCCACTGATGGGCGGTTGCCGGATCCAGTTCGATCTTGGTGTAACGGCCGCCATCGCGGATAATAACTCTCAGGAGAGGGACTCCCGAGTCGTGCAGGATCTGCCGCAACTCCACGACCTCACCAAACGGCGCATCAATCGACTCCATGATGTGTTCGCTCTCTCCCGGGCCGGCCACGCGCAGATCGGGCCGCCTCGTTCATCAACTGGCAAAGCGCAAGCATGCACCCTATTTTTGTCGGCCGGCAACCCATCTTCGATGCGCACGAGCACCTGGTCGGCTTCGAACTCCTGTTTCGCGCCGGCCACCGTAGCGAAGCGGCGGTGACCAATGGCGACGAGGCCACCTCGGACCTGCTGCGAAGCGCGTTCGTGGATATCGGCCTGACCCATCTGGTCGGTCCGCATCTGGCCTTCGTCAACCTGACGCGGTCCTTTCTCGACGACGACATCATTACCAGCCTGCCGCCCGAACAGGTGGTCCTGGAGATCCTCGAGGACATCGAGATCGATTCCGAGGTCGTCGCCGCGGTACAAAGGCTGAAGCAACGCGGTTTTCGCATCGCGCTGGATGACTACCAGTTTCAGGTCCACCACTCGCCGCTGGTGGCACTGGCAGACATCGTCAAGCTCGATGTGCTGGTTTTGTCCACCGAGGCACTGGCGCGCGAGGTCGAGACGCTGCGCGCATTCGGCGTAGAGCTGCTGGCAGAGAAGGTCGAAACCGCCGAGTGCTACCACCACTGCCAGCAACTGGGTTTTCGCTACTTCCAGGGCTACCACCTGTCACACCCGCACGTGATCGAAGGCCAGCGCCTGGAGAGCCTGGAAGTCGCGCTGTTGAAGCTGCTGAAGACACTGCAGGACCGCGATCCCGAACCGTCGGAACTGGAACGTCTCATTGGCGCTGAACCCGATCTGGCCGCCCAGATCCTGCGCATCGCCAACAGCCCCGCGTACCGCGCGGAACAGCCCACGGTCGATCTGGCTTCGGCGATCGAGCGTCTGGGACAGGGGCGAATCCGCCGCATCGGGATGCTGCTGGTGCTCAACAATGCGGCCGGACCCTCGGCCGCGGTCGAACAGGTCATGATCCGCGCCCGCATGGGGATGCTGCTCGCCCGGGCGTGCAACCTGACAGCCCCGGAGTGCGAGTGCCACTTCTCGCTGGGGATGCTCTCGGGATTGGACCGCGTACTGGGCATCCCGCTGCGTCGCATCCTGAACGAACTGCATCTGGTGCCAGAGACGGAACAGGCGCTGATCAAACACAAAGGCCCGCTCGCCCCCTGGCTGGAGACCATCGAGGCGTTCGAGGGACCGGCAAACCCGCCCCCCGCCGGCGAATCCCCGGTGGCGCCACAGGTTGCCAGCCGGCTCTACCTGGAATCGGTACGCTGGACCGAGGACATACTCGACGCGCTGTCCAGGACCTGACTGATGGCACCCCACCTGTACAACCGACTCGTCTCGCCCGGGACGACGCTCCTGGACGGCCTCCACGTGCGACTGGATGCCCCCGTGGGGATCCAGGCCAGGGCCGGCCGGATCGAGGTCGCCCCCGGCCTCGAGGCCCTGGCCCCGGATCTCTATATCGAGAGCTGGTGTGGAAACGGCCCAGCACGTTCCACGAACGCCACGCCCCTGCATCTGCTGGAGTTCGATGATGTTCTGTTCGCCGCCTGGCAGGGCCCGGACCGACCTTTGCGCGAACAAACCGAGCAGGCCTACCGTCAGCTCCTGAACGCCTGCAGGGAACGCGGCTTCGAGCACCCGGCACGCATCTGGAACTATTTTTCCGACATCCACGGTGACGAACAGGGCCAGGAACGCTACCAGGCCTTCTGTATCGGGCGCGCCGAGGCGCTGGGGGCGCTCGAAGTCCCGCTGGGCAGCATGCCTGCAGCCACCGCAATCGGCACCCGGCAACCGGGCCTGTTCGTCTACCTGCTTGCCACCCGTGCCCCGGCCCGTGCGATCGAAAATCCGCGCCAGGTCAGCGCCTACCACTACCCCGAACGCTACAGCCCGAGAAGCCCGGCCTTCGCGCGCGCCACGCTGCTGCTGACCGCGACCGGGCCCATGCTGATGGTCTCCGGCACGGCCAGTATCGTCGGTCACGAAAGCCGCCACCCGGACGATGTGGTGGCCCAGGCGCGCGAGACGGTAACCAACCTCCAGGCCCTGCACGACACGGCAGGGCGCGAACTCCCCGGCCCCGCGTGGTTGCGGGTCTACCTGCGGCGTCCCAAAGATCGCACCGCCGTTGCAGGGGTGATCGCGGACCACTACAAGGCAATGAAGCCGGGCCCCGTCATCCAGTGGGCCCGGGGCGACATCTGCCGGCCAGAACTCCTGCTGGAAATCGAGGGCGTTCATGCCTGAGCTCCCCGAGGTCGAGACCACCCGGCGGGGCCTGTCACCTCTTCTTGAAGGCCAGACCATCGAACGGCTCGAGGTACGCAATGGACGCCTGCGCTGGCCGGTGCCGGAGGAGCTGCCCGGGCGTCTGGCCGGGGCCCGCATCACGACATTGGCGCGACGAGCCAAATACCTGCTGCTGGACACCGACCGTGGCGGGGCACTATTGCATCTCGGTATGTCCGGCTCGCTGCGCCACTGCACGCCCGACGTCCCGCTGCGCACGCACGATCACCTGATCCTGCATCTGACGAATGGCTCGCAGGTGCGCTTTCACGATCCTCGCCGCTTCGGGTGCTGTCTGCCGCTGCCGGAGACCGGTGAGGTGCACCCTCTGCTGGCCGCCCTGGGGCCGGAACCACTCGATGCCACATTCAACGGCGACTACCTGTTCCACCGCAGCCGCGGGCGCCGGGGCCCGGTCAAGGCCTTCATCATGGATCAGGATATCGTGGTCGGGGTGGGCAACATCTATGCGACCGAGGCGCTCTTCCTGGCCGGGATCCGTCCGGGGCGGGCCGCCGGGCGCGTAACCCGGGCGGAATACGAACGACTGGCCGGATTCATCCGCACCGTGCTGGGCGCGGCGATCGAACAGGGCGGCACAACCCTGCGCGACTTCCTGCGCGAGGACGGGACACACGGGTATTTTCGCCAATCACTGCGGGTCTACGGGCGCGCCGGAGAGCCGTGCCTGGAGTGTGCGACACCGCTGCGCAACCGGCGCATCGGGCAGCGCGCCTCGGCCTACTGCCCGACCTGCCAACGGTAGCGAGCCGCGCACGCCCGGGAAACGCTAACTAGCCGCGCTGACGCGCGATCCGCAGCACATCCGGAAGACGCCGCAGGCCGCGCATGATCTGGGCCAGGTGCTGACGATCACTGACGGTCAACAGGAAGGTCATCGCGGTGGAGTGGCCATCCTGCTCGTTGAACGAGATGTGCTCGATATTCGAGCCGTGATCGGCGATCACGGCCGCCATGTCGGCCAACGCACCGCGCCGGTTGGCGGTGCGGGTGCGCACCGCCGCGGTGAATTGCAGTTCCGGCTCGTGCGACCACTCGAGCGCGATCGTCTTGTCCGCCCGGTCGCGGCTCTCGTGCAGCACGTTGCGGCAGCTCTCCCGGTGCACGACCAGCCCACGCCCCGCGCTCAACTGGCCGATAATCGGGTCACCCGGGATCGGGTGGCAGCAGCGGGCGTAGTTCAGCACCAGCCCCTCGGTACCCTTGACCGCCAGGGTAGTCTGAGTCGTGTTGTCGGCGTCCGCGCTCTCCTTGCCCACCATCTGGCGCGCGACCAGCGAGGCCATGCGGTTGCCCAGCCCGATATCCACCAGCAGGCTGTCCAGGTCCTGTAGCTGCATCGCGTCCAGCAGCTGATCCAGACGCGCCGGCGAGATCTGCTTGAGCGAGGCGTCCAGCGCGCTCAGGGCCTTCTCCAACAGGCGCTCGCCGAGGGCCCGGGCCTCGTCCGACTGCATCGACTTCAGGCAATGCCGGATACCAGAGCGGGCCTTTCCGGTGACGACGAAGGACAGCCAGGCAGGGTTGGGGCGCGCGCCAGGCGCGGTGACAATCTCGACCGTCTGTCCACTCTGAAGGCGTACCGAAAGCGGCGCCAGCTGGCGATCGATCTTCGCGGCCACGCAGCGGTTGCCGACATCGGAATGCACCGCATATGCGAAGTCGATCGGGGTCGCATCGCGCGGTAGAACCAGAATGTCGCCCCCGGGGGTGAAGGTGTAGACCTCGTCCGGGAACAGATCGACCTTCACGTTCTCCAGGAACTCAATGGAGTTGCCGACGCTGTTCTGGATCTCCAGCACATCCTTAAGCCACTCGCGGGCCCGGCTCTGCGCGGTTCGCGCGGACTCGCCCCCGGCCTTGTACTGCCAGTGCGCGGCGATCCCGCTCTCGGCCACGCGATCCATCTCGGTGGAGCGGATCTGCACCTCGATCGGGATGGCCTGCGGCCCGAACAGGATGGTATGCAGCGACTGGTAGCCGTTCGACTTGGGGATCGCGATGTAGTCCTTGAAGCGCCCCGGCACCGGCTTGTAGAGGTTGTGCACCACGCCCAGCGAGCGATAGCAGGTGTCGACATCGTCGACGATGATGCGGATGGCGAAAACGTCGAACACCTCCTCGAACGAGTGGTGCTTGTCGCGCATCTTGCGATAGATGCTGTACAGGCTCTTTTCGCGCCCGGAGATGCGCCCGACGATCCCCGCCGCCTCCATGCGCGAGCAGATGGCCTGCTCGATGTTCTTCATTGGCTCGCGCCGGTTGCCCCCGGCCCGCTGCACGGCGCGCTCCAGCACGGCGGCGCGCCAGGGATGCTTGGCGGAAAAGCCGAGCTGCTCCAGCTCGCGGCGGATCGCGTTCATCCCCAGGCGCTGGGCGATCGGCGCATAGATCTCCAGGGTTTCCTTGGCGATGCGGCGGCGCTTGTCCGGGCGCATCACGCCCAGGGTGCGCATATTGTGCAGGCGGTCGGCCAGCTTGATCAGGATCACCCGGATGTCGCGGGTGATCGCCAGCATCATCTTGCGGAAGTTCTCCGCCTGCGCCTCGGCCTTGGACTGGAACTGCAGGTGGGTCAGCTTGGAGACACCATCGACCAGCTCGGCCACCTCCTCGCCGAACTCGGCGTGGATGCGGTCCTTGCTGGTGGCGGTGTCCTCCATGACGTCATGGAGGATCGCGGCGCAGATGGCCTTGTGGTCCATCCGCATCTCGGCCATGGTCCGGGCCACGGCCAGCGGGTGGTAGATATACGGCTCGCCGGTCTTGCGGGTCTGGCCTTCGTGGGCCTCCGCGCCCAGCAGATAGGCGCGATAGACCTCCTCGACTTCGTCCGGCTCGAGATAGGACTCGAGCTCGGAACACAGATCGCTGATCAGGAATCGGGTCGAGTCACCGGGAACCGGCGATGCGGCCCCGGGCGCGGCTGGCTGCCCAGCGGCCATGAGTTATCGATCCCTAGCGTTCGTCGGCTTCCAGCTGCTCCAGATGGCGGATCGTGCTGAAGTCCAGCATCTGGTTCTGGGGCCGTTCATCGTGCTCGTCGAACACCTCGGTGCCGACCAGCCCCTCGGCGATCTCGCGCAGGGCGATGACCGTGGGCTTGTCGTTGTCCTCGGATACACGGGGCTCCTTGCCGTGTGCGATGTGACGGGCCCGGCGGGCCGCCATCAGCACCAGTTCGAAGCGATTGTCCACTTTTTCGAGGCAGTCCTCGACGGTGACGCGTGCCATGGGTACTCCGGTTATGAGTCGTTAATACTGCATGTTACGCCGTGCCCGGCGTGCTCGCCAACAGATTCCGTATCGTCGATGCGGAGCGTATCTCCTGCTCTACCGTGCGCAGACGGTTGGAACGGAAGATGCTGGCCAGATCACTGACCGCCCGCTCGAAATCCGAGTTGACGACCGTGTAGTCATATTCACGGAAATGCGTGCAATCAGACTCCGCGTCGCGCAGGCGCCGCTGGATAACCTCTTCGCTGTCCTGCCCGCGTCCGCGCAGGCGGCGTTCCAGCTCGTCGCGCGACGGCGGCAGAATGAAGATCGAATGCGCATCCGGCACCGCCGCACGCACCTGACGCGCACCCTGCCAGTCGATCTCCAGGATCACGTCCATGCCGGCATCCAGGCGCTCTTCGACGCTGGCGCGTGCGGTGCCATAGAAGTTGTCGAACACCTTCGCGTGTTCCAGCAGCTGGCCGTCCTCGATCATGCCGAGGAATTCCTCGGCCGAGACGAAGTGATAGTGCTCGCCGTCAACCTCGCCAGCGCGCGGCTTGCGCGTCGTATGCGAGACCGAGACCTCGACCTGCTCCACCCGCTCCAGCAAAGCGGCGACCAGGCTGGTCTTGCCTGCGCCCGATGGCGCGGAAACGATGTAGAGGGTGCCGCGAACGGCCTGGGAAGTGGCGGTCATGAACGCGTCCGCAGGAGCAGAACAGGAATGGAATCATTGGCTGGCTGCCGGCCAGATACGACCCGGCACACCAGGGAAATAGAGTTGGTCGGAGTGAAAGGATTCGAACCTTCGACCCCTGCCTCCCGAAGGCAGTGCTCTACCAAGCTGAGCTACACTCCGAACCGAGCCCGCTATTATGCCGAGCCACTCCGGGCGTGTCCATGCCCTCGGCCAACGGAATACGTGATCCGGGCAACGCCCGATGCGCTTGCGCGGCCGCGAGTGCACCGACCCGCGGCCGCGCCCGGTCAGTGATCGCGGCCTACCGCGAAGCGCGCGAGGTCGATCAGGGCCTGGCGGTGTGGCGACTCGGGGAGCACGGACACCGCGGCAATCGCTGCCTCGGTCTCCGCGGCCGCGCGTTCGCGGGCGTAGTCCAGGGCCCCGGTGGCGTGGACAACCTCGAGTACCGCATCCACCTGTTCGCGCCCGCCGTCCTCGATCGCCTGGCGCACAATGGTCTGCTGCTCCGGCGTACCGACCCGGATCGCCTGAATCAGCGGCAGCGTCGGCTTGCCCTCGGCCAGGTCATCGCCCATGCGCTTGCCGGTCACGGCATCGTCGGAGGAGTAGTCGAGCACGTCGTCGATCAGCTGGAAGGCGGTACCCAGATGCATACCATAGCGGGCGAGCGACTCTTCCTCGGCCCGCGGACGCTCGCCCAGGATGGCGCCCAGCTGGCAGGCGGCCTCGAACAGCTTGGCCGTCTTTGACTGGATCACGTTCATGTAGCGCGCCTCGTCGACATCGGCATCGTGGCAGTTCATCAACTGCATCACCTCGCCCTCGGCGATCACGTTGGTCGCGTGGGCCAGGATCTCCATCACCCGCATCGAACCGACCTCGACCATCATTTCGAACGCGCGCGAGTAGAGAAAATCGCCGACCAGCACCGCGGCCTCGTTGCCAAAGATGTGGTTCGCAGTCTCGTTGCCCCGGCGCATCTCGGAGGCATCGACCACGTCGTCATGCAGCAGGGTCGCGGTGTGGATAAATTCCACCACTGCGGCCAGCACCACCGGCTCCTCGCCCTCGACCGCGCAGGCGCGCGCCGACAGGGTCGCCAGCAGGGGCCGCAGGCGCTTGCCCCCGGAGTGGATAATGTAGTGACCCAGCTGGTTGATCAGCACCACCGGCGAACTGAGCCGGTCACGGATGCACTGGTCGACCGCCTGCATGTCGTCTGCAGCCAGCTCTCGGATTGCGTTGATGGACATGCGGGTAGGCGCGCCAGTAGGAGGAAGTTGGTAGGCGCTGGCATGCTAGGAAGGCCCCGGTGGGGTGTCAAGCGCGCACCGCCGAATGGCATTGACCCGAACGCGACTCGCTGCTAGCATTTCCGCCCTTTCGCGAGACCGGTCTTCAGTTCCAGACTTTACGGGCCGGTCCACACAGGTATCGCAACGGAGTCCCAGGGAAATGTACGCGATCATCGCAACAGGTGGTAAACAGTACCGCGTCGCCGAAGGTGACGTGATCCGCATCGAAAAGCTTGAGGCCGAAGCCGGCTCCGAGGTCGAGTTCGACCAGGTGCTGATGGTCGGTTCGGGCGACGATGTTCGCGTCGGGGCCCCGCTGGTCGACGGCGGCAAGGTGACCGCGAAGGTCGAGGACCATGGCCGTGCCAAGAAGGTCCACATCATGAAATTCCGGCGCCGCAAGCATTCGCAGAAGCAGATGGGGCACCGCCAGCACTACACCACCGTGCGCATCACCGGCATCGCCGGCTGACGCGCCGGCGCACTTTTTCAGGAGAACGAATCCATGGCACATAAAAAGGCAGGCGGGAGTACCCGCAACGGGCGCGATTCCGAGAGCAAACGCCTGGGCGTAAAGCGCTTTGGCGGCCAGGTCGTGCGCGCCGGCAACATCCTCGTCCGTCAGCGCGGGACGCAGTATCATCCCGGCGAGAACGTGGGTTGTGGCAAGGACCACACGCTGTTCGCGAAGGTGGACGGCCAGGTCGTGTTCAAGGTCGGTGGGCCGAACAACCGGCGCTTTGTGAGCGTGCAGCCGCAGCAGTAAGCGGACACGCCACTGGTAGCGCCAAAAGCCCCGTTCCGCGGGGCTTTTTTATTGTGCGCATCAAGAACGGGAACCAGGAAGAAGCGGCATGAAGTTCATCGACGAGGCAACCATTACCGTGAAGGCCGGCGACGGCGGGAACGGCTGCGTGAGCTTTCGCCGCGAGAAGTTCATCCCGTTTGGCGGGCCGGACGGCGGTGACGGGGGCGATGGCGGCTCTGTGTGGCTGGTCGGCGACGAGGGGCTCAACACCCTGGCCGACTTCCGCTACCAGCGCCGCTTCGACGCCCAGCGTGGCGAGAACGGCATGGGGCGCCAGCGCACCGGTGCCTCCGGCGCGGACCTGGAGATCCCGGTCCCGGTCGGCACCCAGGTCCGTGACGCCGATACCGACGAGGTCCTGGGCGATATCACCCGCGACGGCGAGCGCCTGCTGGTCGCCCAGGGCGGCTTTCACGGGCTCGGCAACACCCGCTACAAGTCCTCTACCAATCAGGCCCCGCGCCAGAGCAAGCCCGGCACGCCGGGCGAGCTGCGAAAGCTGGCGCTTGAGCTGATGGTACTGGCTGACGTGGGGCTCCTGGGCCTGCCGAATGCCGGCAAGTCCACCCTGCTCTCGCGCGCCTCGGCCGCACGCCCGAAGATCGCGGATTACCCGTTCACCACCCTGATCCCGCAGCTGGGCGTGGTGCGCATCGGACCGAACCAGAGTTTCGTGATGGCCGATATCCCCGGCCTGATCGAGGGCGCGGCAGAGGGCGCCGGGCTAGGCACCCGCTTTCTCAAGCACCTGGCGCGCACCCGTTTGCTCCTGCACGTGGTCGACGTGGCCCCGCCCGACCCCGAGGCCGATCCGGTCGCAGACATGCAGACCGCGCTGGGCGAGCTCGAACGCCACAGCGATGAACTGGCCGGCCGTCCGCGCTGGATCGTGCTGAACAAGAAGGAACTGCTGGACGCCGAGGCCCTCGAGACCCTGATCACGAGGGTGCGCGAGGTGGCGGGCGGCGAGCGCCCGGTGTTCACCATCTCCGCCGCCACCGGCGACGGGGTGGACGCGCTGATGCAGGCCGTCATGCGCCACATCGAAGCGGCCAACCAGGAGCCCGCCACGGCCCCCACGGCGACCGGCGAGGCCGGGGAGGATCACGCGTGAGCACCCGCGCCCTGCGCGAACTCCCGGCCATCCGCCGCGTGGTGGTCAAGATCGGCTCCGCGCTGATCACCGCCGATGGCGCGGGCCTGGATCGCCCGGCGCTGGAATCCTGGGCTCACCAGATCGCCGCGCTGCGGCGCAAGGGGCTGGAGGTCATCCTGGTCTCCAGTGGCGCCGTGGCCGAGGGCATGCGCCGGCTCGGGATGAGCGAGCGCCCGCACCAGCTGCATCGCCTGCAGGCCGCCGCGGCCGTGGGGCAGATGGGTCTGGTGCAGGCCTACGAGCGGGAGTTCGCAAGCCACGACCTGCACGCGGCACAGGTCCTGCTGACGCATGACGACCTCGCCGATCGCTCGCGCTACCTGAATGCCCGTTCGACCATGCAGGCCCTGCTGGAGATGGGGACCATCCCCGTGGTGAACGAGAACGACACGGTCGCCTACGAGGAGATTCGGCTGGGGGACAACGACACCCTGGCGGCCCTGGTCGCCAACCTCGTGGTCGCAGACCTGCTGCTGATCCTGACCGACCAGGACGGCCTGTTCGACCGTGATCCGCGCCAGCACGCCGACGCAGAGCTGATCCACGAGGGCCGCGCCACGGATACCGAACTGCACCGCTTCGTGGCTGCCGATTTCGGGCGCCTGGGGCGCGGCGGCATGGCCACCAAGCTCAAGGCCGCGGAGCGCGCCGCGCGCTCCGGCACGCATACCGTGATCGCCTCCGGGCGCGAGGCCCAGGTGATTGGCCGCGTGCTGAAGAACGAGCGCCTGGGCACCTGGCTAAAGCCCGACCGCGAGCCGCTGGCCGCGCGCAAGCGCTGGCTGGCCGACCAGCTGCATTCGCGCGGCGAACTCCTGCTGGATGCCGGCGCAGCACGCGTACTGCGCGAGTCGGGCCGCAGCCTGCTGCCGGTGGGCGTGGTGGGCCTGCGCGGCGACTTTCGCCGCGGCGAGGTCGTGACCTGCGTCGACCCGGACGGCCGCCCGGTCGCGCGCGGGCTGACCAACTACGCCTCCAGCGAGGTGGAACGCATCCGCGGCCTGCGCGCGGACCATGTCGAGGCGGAGCTTGGCTACCTCCTGGAACCCGAGCTCATTCACCGCGACAATCTCGTTCTCTTGTAGATGCATTGCCCCGGCGATCCCACCGCTCGACGAATGCGGTAAGGTGCCCGCATCCCGAATCACCGACCCGAGCCAAGGAGCCCGCATGTCGCGCGAAATCATCCAGACCGAAAATGCCCCGGCCGCGATCGGCCCCTACTCCCAGGCCGTGCGTGCCGGCGACACCCTGTACCTGTCCGGCCAGATCCCGCTGGACCCGGCCACGATGGAGCTGGTCGACGGCGGCATCGAAGACCAGATCCACCGCGTGTTCGACAACCTGAAGGCCGTGCTGGAGGCCGCCGGTGCGGATTTCTCCGACATCGCCAAGCTGAACATCTTCCTGATCGACCTGACCCACTTCCCGCTGGTCAACAAGATCATGAGCGAGGTCTTCGCCGAGCCGTACCCGGCCCGCGCCGCAATCGGCGTAGCCGCCCTGCCCAAGGGTGCGCAGGTGGAGATGGACGCCATCGCCTGGTGCCCGCGCGGCTGATCCGCGCGCGGCGACCGCGGTGGACCTGCAGGCACCGCTGACGGGGTTCAAGGGCGTCGGCCCCGCAGTGGCCGAGCGTCTGGCCCGCCTGGGCCTGGAACAGGCCCGCGACCTCCTCCTGCACCTGCCGCTGCGCTTCGAGGACCGTACCCGGCTGACCCCGATCCGCGCCCTGCGCCCGGGACTCCCCGCCCTGTTCGAGGGCCGGGTTACCCATGCCGAGGTCGTCCATCGCCGCCGACGCATGCTGGTGGTCACGCTGGAAGAGGACGGCGCGTCCATCCTGCTGCGATTCTTCCATTTCGGCAGTGGTCAGCAACGCCGCCTGAGCCCGGGCACGCGCATTCGCGCCTTTGGCGAGCCCCGCGGTATGCCCGGCGCAATGGAGTGCGTGCACCCGGAACTCCAGGTGGTGGGCACGAAACCGCCCGTGTTGGAGACCCACCTCACTCCGATCTATCCCACCACCGAGGGCATCTCGCAGAAGCTCCTGCGCCAGCTGGTAACCGAGGTCCTGCCGACGACCGGGCAGCTGCCCGACCTGCTCCCGGAGCTGAACCAGCGCCAGCTGCCCGGGCTGCACACGGCCCTGCAGCAGCTGCACCACCCGCCGGCGCGGGCCGAGGCCCTGGATGCACTGGACACCGCCGAGCAGCGCGGGCCCGCACGCACCCGCCTGGCCCTGGAGGAGTTGACCGCCCACCAGCTCGCCCGCATGGAACAAAGCCGCGCCCCGCAGGATACGCGCCGCGCGCCGGTCATCCGCCCCGAGGGCGCACTGTGGCGACAACTGCGCGACCAGCTCCCGTTCGAGCCCACCGGCGCACAGGACCGCGTGATCCACGAGGTGCGCGAGGACCTGGCCCGCCCGGCTCCGATGAACCGGCTGGTGCAAGGCGACGTCGGCTCCGGCAAGACCCTGGTCGCAGTCGCGGCCGCCCTGGCGGCGGTGGAGGCGGGCCATCAGGTGGCATTCATGGCCCCCACCGAGCTGCTCGCCCGTCAGCATGGGCGCAATCTCGCCATGTGGCTGGAACCGCTGGGCGTGTCGGTGGCGTGGCTGGGCGGACGCCAGGGCGCCAGCGAGCGGAGCCAGTTGCTTTCGGAACTGGCCAGTGGTCAGCGCCAGGTCGCGATCGGCACCCACGCCCTGTTCCAGGAGGAGGTCCGCTTCCAGCGCCTGGGGCTGGCGATCATTGACGAACAGCACCGCTTTGGCGTGCACCAGCGCATGGCCCTGCGCGACAAGGGCAACGGCCAGACGCCGCATCAACTGATCATGACCGCGACCCCGATCCCGCGCACCCTGGCCATGGCCCTGTACGCCGATCTGGACAGCTCGGTCATCGACGAGCGTCCACCGGGGCGCACACCCGTGCGCACCGCACTGATCAGCCACGAGCGCCGCGACGAGGTGATCGAGCGCATCCGCGCCGCCTGCGGCTCCGGCACCCAGGCCTACTGGGTATGCCCGCTGGTGGAGGAATCGGAACAACTGGAGGCAGAGTCCGCGGAGGCGACCGCCGAACGCCTGCGCGAAGCGCTGCCGGAGCTGAACATCGGGCTGGCCCATGGGCGCATGAAGGGGCCCGAGCGCGATACGGTGATGGAACGCTTCCGCGCCGGCGCGCTCGATCTGCTGGTCGCGACCACGGTGATCGAGGTCGGCGTGGATGTCCCCAACGCCAGCCTGATGATCATCGAGAACGCCGAACGCATGGGGCTGTCGCAGCTGCACCAGTTGCGTGGACGTGTCGGGCGCGGCAACACCGCCTCCGCCTGCGTGCTGCTCTACCGCCCGCCGCTGGGCGAGACCGCCCGCGAGCGCCTCGAGGCGATGCGCCGCACCGACGACGGCTTCGAGATCGCGGAGGTGGACCTCCGGTTGCGCGGCCCTGGCGAGCTGCTGGGCACACGCCAGACGGGCGACCGCAGCTTCCGCGTGGCCGACTGGTCACGCGATCAGGACCTGCTGGAGGAGGCCACGGAACTGGCCCTGCGCGTGCGCGAGGACCGGCCGCGTGCTGCGGCCCTGATCGAGCGCTGGCTGGGCAGCGCCACGCGCTATGCCACCGTCGGCTGAATCCGGGCCGCACGGAACGCCCGTCCCCGTCATCCATCAGACAAGAGAGCAAAGGAGTACTCAATGCCCGTTGAATCACTGTTATTGCTGCTGCTGGTCGGCGGCATCGCCGGCTGGCTCGCGGGTTTGCTGGTCCACGGCGCCGGCCAGGGCATCCTGCTGAACATCGTGATCGGGGTCATTGGGGCGGTGCTGGGTGGCTGGCTGTTCACCCAGCTGGGGGTACCGACGGCCGGCCTGATCGGGACCCTGGTGGCGGCCACCGTCGGGGCGATTCTGCTGCTGGCGCTGCTGCGTCTGATCGCACCACGCAAGTGGTAAACGAACCGCATGGAGGGAGACGCGATGATCCAGATCCTCGGCATTGTCCTGCTGGTCGGTGGCCTGATCGCGGCCATCGTCGGACTGCAGGACAGCTTCGGCCTGCGTGAACGGGCCGCCCGCCTGTTCTTCGGCCGCTTCACCCGGCGCACGCTTGCCCTGCTGATCGGGGGCGTCACCGCCGCGGTCGTGGGGCTTGCCCTACTGCTCTGACTCCCCCGCAGTCATCCCCCAGCGTATGACTTTTCCAATGCTCTCACCCCGAAAAAAGGTTGGCGCATATCGTCCAACCCGGTAGGGTCCGGACCGGGAGCAGGCGGTCACCCCGGGACGGGGGGCACGCCCTGCCCCGACCATAACAAGACCCCGGGGGACCGCATGACGCACTATTCCACGCGCCGACTGGCGCTCAGTGTGGCCGTCGCCGGCGCCGTGTTCGCCGCGCCGGCCACCCTGCTCGCAGCGGGGTTCTACATCCAGGAACAGGGTGTCACCGGCCTTGGCCGAGCCTATGCCGGCGAGGCCGCCGCCGCCAATGACGCCAGCACCATCTACTTCAACCCGGCCGGCATGACGCGTCTGCAAAGCGGCGAGTTTCAGGCCAACGTGCACCTGCTGATGCCGCGCACACGCATGAGCGACCGGGGCTCCTCGGCCACCGGCGCCTTCGGCGAACAGGCCACCGACGGTGGCAACGGCGGCAACCCGTACGAGCCGACCCCCGTCCCGAACCTCTACTGGGCCGAGCGCTATGGCGAGCGCCTGTGGCTGGGCGTGGGGCTGACCGCACCCTATGGCCTGGCCAACGACTACGACGACGACTTCTTCGGCCGCTACGACTCCACCGAGACCGACCTGAAGGTGATCAACCTGCACCCGTCGATGGCCTTCGAATTGAGCGAGCGCGTCTCCATCGGCGGCGGCCTGGACCTGCACTACGCGAACGCCACGCTGCGCAGCGCCATCCCCTCGCCCGCGGGACCGGATCCGGACACCGATGGCGAATTCAAGCTGGAGGGCGACAGCTGGGATGTCGGTTTCAACCTGGGCCTGCAGGCCGACCTGACCGACGCGACCCGGCTGGGCCTGCACTACCGCCACGGGGTCAGCCAGAACCTGCGTGGCACCGCAACGATCACGCCCCCGGCCGGGACCGGTGCGGATACCAACACCATGTCCGCGCAGGCCGAACTGAAACTGCCGGATATCGCGAGCGTCGCCCTGTCGCACGAGTTCGATGCCCGCTGGACCGGGCTTGTGCAGTACACCTGGTTTCGCTGGTCGAACTTCGACGAGATCGATGTTCGCGGCAGCGGTGGCGGTTCCATCCAGACCCTGGATCAGAACTATCGCGACAGCTATACGATCGCCCTGGGCGCAGAATATCAGGCCAACCCGCAGTGGACGCTGCGCGCCGGAATCCAGTACGACCGCACACCGACCCGCGACGGATTTCGCAGCACGCGCACACCGGATGGCGACCGCACCTGGTACACGGTCGGCGCCAGCTTCCGCGCCAGCGATCGCTTCAGTTTCGACTTCGGCTATGCCTATATCGACGTTGGCAGCGAGTCGATCGAGCTCGAATCGGAGTTTGCCAATGTCGGGGTAACCACCGAGACTCGCGGGCGCACGCGGGGCGATGTACACGTCCTGTCGGCCGGATTGCGCTACCGCTTCTGATGCCTGCCGGGGCGAGGGATCGCGCCCCGGCCCTTCACGGCTTCACCAGCTCCACCCCGCACGACTCCACCAGCGCGGCACGATCCGCCGCGGCCAGGTCCTCGCGGCCCGCGTTCGCGGGGCCCAGCTCCGCGTGCATGACCGCGGCGGGGTCATCGACGTGCCCGATCCCCAGCGCATGGCCGAGCTCGTGTGCCAGCGTCAGGCGCAGTTCGTCAAAGTCGCTCGCCTTGTAGACCGTGATGCTGCGACGGTTGCCCTGCTGCTGGTAGATCGCCATGTCGAAACCGCTGCCCGCAGCCGCTGTCCGGTTGAACTGATCGACCTGCTCATTGAAGGCGGCGATCTCGCGTTCCAGGTCGCGACCGGCCGCGTTCAGATCCGACCGGCGATCCTCCAGCCCGCGGCGGCGCTCTTCCAGTCGTTCGTGCTCCTCGCGCAGCTCTCGCGCTTCCCGTTCCAGACGCTCGCGGGCCTGCGCACTGCGCTCCCCGCGCCCCGCATTCCAGTCGGCGACCCGGCCTTCGTGCGCACGGCGGCGCTCGTCGAACCCGCGCACACCGCGTTCGTACAGCTCGACGTCGGCGTTCAGCGCCGAGCGATGGCGGTCCAGGCGCTCCCGGGCATCGTCGATATCCGCCTGTGCCTGATCCAGCTGCGCACGCGAGCGCTCCCGCGCCATGGCGCCGGCCTGACGTTCGTCGAACACCAGCCGCACGGCCATCCCTTCACCGTCGCGGGCGGTAAACAGCCGTTCTTCGGTATGGGTCTCCCACATCGCCACCGCGGCATCGAGTGCGCGGCGCACTTCGTCGGGCTCCAGCTCGAAGCGCGGGTCGATCTCGCCCAGATGCATCTCCACCGGAATCGCACAGCCGGGAGCGGCCGGATGCCCGCCGCCCGCCAGGAAATCGCGCGGATCCCCGTCCAGCAGCACGGCGCCGCCCAGCACCACGGCACCCGCACCGCCCAACACCCATAATGGTATGGCCATGCATCCCCTCCGAGACCCCCAACCGCAACATGCCACCGATCAGAGACATTCGCCAATTTGCTCCCCTGCAAGCGCCAAGGCACCATGAACCGCACACATTTCGCAGGGAGAGCCCCATCATGATGCCTCGTTCCAGCCTTTACAGCCTGCTGGCCGCCGTCCCGTTCGCGTTCCTGCCACTGGTGGCCCAGGCCGAAACACCGAATATCCAGCCGGGCGAGTGGGAGTACACGAACACCACCACCATGGACGGCGCGCACCAGATGCCGGAGCAGACCGAGACCTACACCGAGTGCGTGACCGAGGACGACCTCGCGCGCGGCGAGGAGATGATCGAGGCACCGGACGGCTGCAGCGTGGACAGCATGGACATGCGCGCGGACGGTGTGGACTACACCATGACCTGCACCGATCCCGACGGCACCAGCATGGACATGCAGGGCTCAATGCAGTTCATGGGGGATCGAGCGGAGGGCGAGATGAGCAGCGAGATCGACTCGCCGATGGGTCCCATGTCCGTGCGAATCTCGGTTGAAGGCCAGCGCATCGGCGACTGCTAGGGGGGGCGCCTGCTGACCGTATCTGACCGGCCCAGGCGATACCGGGCCGGCATTCTCAGCGCCTGACGGTCGCGCGCAATGCCAGGCGCACCAGCGTCTCTACCGAATCGGCCTGATCGCGCACGGCGGCGACCATCTTCTCCGCGCTGGCGCGCTGATAACCCAGCGACTCGAGCGCCGCCAGGGCCTCGCCGTCCATCGCGGCGGCCGGGGCATCGACCCCTGCGCCGGCGTCACCCGGCGTGGCCGCGAATCCCATCTCGGCCAGTCGCTCGCCGAGCTCCAGCACCACCCGTTCGGCCGTGCGCTTGCCGATCCCCGGGACCTTGGCCAGTCCGGTCACGTCACCGCCGCTGATCAGGCCGGCCAGTTCATCGCCCGCGTAGGTCGAGAGCATCGCCAGCGCGAGCTTGGCCCCGATCCCGTTGACCCGGATCAGACGCCGGAACAGATCGCGGTCGCGCTTGTGCATGAACCCGAATAGCTGGTGCGCATCCTCGCGTACCACGAGGTGCGTGGTCAGCACGACACTGCCGCCCGGCTCCGGCAGGGCCGCCAGCGTGGAGAGCGGAACCTCGACCTCGTAGCCCACGCCACCCGCATCAATCACCACGCCATTCACCTCGCGGCTGATCAGCGTCCCCTCCAGCCGGGCAATCATGGGCGCCCCCCGATCACGGCCGAGGCGGCCCCTGCCAGACGCGCCTGGTGCTGGGCGGTATGGGCATGGCACAGCGCGACGGCCAGGGCATCGGCGGCATCGCTGCTGGCCGGTTCGGTCAGACGTAACAGTTGCTGCATCATGTGCTGGACCTGCTCCTTGTCCGCGCTGCCCACGCCGACCACCGCCATCTTGATCGCACGCGGCGCATATTCATGTACCGGGAGCCCGGCCTGGGTCGCCGCGCAGATGGCGGCCCCCCGGGCGTGCCCCAGCTTGATCGCCGACTGCGCATTGCGCGCGACGAACACCGTTTCGATCGCCAGCACGTCGGGCTTGAGTTCGCTGATCACCTCAACGACACCGGCGAAGATCTCGCCCAGGCGCTCGGGAAACCCCTTGGATCTGGGCCGGATCACGCCATGGCCGCGGGAACGGCCCTGGCCTTTGGCATACTCGATCACCGCAAAGCCCGTAATCCGCGAGCCGGGATCGATACCAAGGATACGCATCGTTGTTTGTCCAGAGAGGCGCGGATTACGGCGCGCAGCAGCGCGGCATCACTGCCCCACGCCTTCCGGGAAATCGGCGTTGGTAAAGACGTTCTGCACGTCGTCCAGGTCGTCCAGCATCTCCAGGAGCTTCAGCACGGACTCGGCGGTCTCCGCATCCAGTGGCGACAGGGTCTCCGGGCGCCAGGTGACCTCGGAGCTCTCCGGCTCCAGTCCGCGGTCCAGCAGCGCCTGGCGCACGTCCTGATAGGCATCGGGCTCGGTAATCACCTCGATTGCGCCGTCGTCCTCGACCTGCACATCCTCGGCGCCGCCCTCCAGCGCGGCCTCCATGACCGTCTCGTCGTCCAGACCGGGCGCAAAGCGGACCACGCCCTTGTTCTGGAACAGATAGGCCACCGAGCCATCGGTCCCCAGGTTGCCACCCATCTTGGAGAAGGCGTGGCGGACCTCGGCCACTGTCCGGTTGCGATTGTCGGTCATGCAGTCGACCAGGATCGCCGCACCGCCCGGGCCATAACCCTCGTAGCGAATCTCCTCCATCGCGGCCCCGTCGGACTCACCGGCGCCGCGCTTGGCCGCGCGCTCGATGGTATCCCGCGTCATGTTGGCGCCAAGCGCCTTGTCGATCGCCAGGCGCAGGCGCGGATTGGTCTCGGGGTCGGACCCGCCCTGCCGGGCAGCGACGGTGATCTCGCGGATCAGCTTGGTAAAGAGTTTGCCGCGCTTGGCGTCCTGGGCGTTCTTGCGATGCTGGATGTTCGCCCACTTGCTGTGGCCTGCCATTCGGTCACGACTCCTTGGGTTGGGTTCGTTGGGCGCGGCCAGGCGACCGCGAGACCCGCACAGTCTAATCGACTGGGGCCGTCGGGTTCATGCCAGGATGCAAAGGGACGCTGGATGGAGCCGCGCAGGGCGTGCACGGGGAGCAGGAAAGGTCTGCCTTGCTAAGGACGTAGCAACGGCCCCTCGACGGCCTCGCGGGCCTCGCGCCCGGCCAGCTGCTCGATCAGCGTCAGGGCAAAGTCCATCGCCGCCCCCGGACCACGTCCGGTGATGATGCGCTCGTCGACTTCCACGAGCCCCCCGGTAGAGGGGATACCCGATTCGTCCAGTGCCCCGGTAAACGAGGTCACGCGGCGACCTTCCAGCACACCCGCCTGCGCCAGCGCCTTGGGCCCGGCGCAGATCGCGCCCAGCCAGCCGTCGCGCTCGGCCTGTGCCCGCAGCATTGCCTGCACCCGTGGATCGTCGCGCAGGTGATCGGCGCCCGGCAGCCCACCGGGCAGCACGATCAGGTCGAAGGCATCGTCCTGAACTGCTTCCAGCGTGGCGTCCGGCTGGATCACCGTCCCGCGGGAACAGCGCACGGGGCCCTGTTCGAGCCCCGCGACCGTGACCTCGAAGCGCGCGCGGCGCAACAAGTCGATGATGGTGACGGCCTCCAGCTCCTCGGCCCCGGCCGCCAGCGGCACCAGGACACGCGGTGTTTCCTGCGTCATGGCCACCTCCGATCAGCGCTGGCTGTAGATGTTCAGCCCCTTGAGCAGATTCAGGGCCTCGCTCAGGCCGTAGTCGCGCTCGGCCAGGCTCTCGCCATTGTCGTCATCATCCTCCGGCACGTCCTCGCCCTGCAGCTCCCGCTGCATGCGCACCTGGGCGTCGCGGCCATTGCCGTCATCGGCACGCGAGACCGTCAGATTCTCCAGCCGGATATCGGGCTCTACGCCGTCTTCCTCGATGTTGCGGCCGTCCGGCGTGAAATAACGCGCGGTGGTCAGCTTGATACCGGTGTTCTCGGTCAGCGGCAGGATCGTCTGCACCGAACCCTTGCCAAAGGTGTTCTGGCCCATGACCACCGCACGCTTGTGGTCCTGCAGGGCGCCGGCCACGATCTCGGAAGCCGAGGCCGAACCCCGGTTCACCAGTACCACCATCGGGGCACCGCCGAGCACATCACCCGGCGAGGCCTGGTAGCGGAACTGCGAGTCCTCCAGCCGGCCCTCGGTGTAGACAATCAGCCCTTCCTCCAGGAACGCATCGGACACACCGACCGCACCGTTCAGAATGCCGCCCGGGTTGTTGCGCAGGTCCAGCACCAGGCCGCGCAGATCACCCTCTTCCTTCAGCTCTTCGACGGCTCGCACGACGTCACGCGCGGTGCGCTGCTGGAAGTTGCTGATACGCAGGTAGCCATACCCGTCTTCGAGGATCTCGGATCGCACGCTCTGGACCTGGATACGGTCACGGGTCAGCGTGATCTCCTTCGGCTGGTCCTCGCCCTCGCGGACGATGGTCAGGGTAATGTCGGAGCCCTTCTCTCCACGCATCTTGGAGACGGCATCGGACAGCGTCATGCCCTGCACCGATTCACCGTCCAGGCGAATAATCAGGTCACCCGCCTGGATGCCGGCCTTGCTCGCCGGGGTGTCGTCGATCGGGGCAATGACCTTGACGAAGCCATCCTCCATGCCGACCTCGATCCCCAGACCACCGAACTCGCCGGAGGTCCCGACCTGCATGTCCTCGAAGTCCTGCTCGTCGAGATAGGCCGAATGCGGGTCCAGCCCGGAGAGCATCCCCTGGATGGCGTTATCCAGCAGCTCCTTGTCGTCCACCTCGGTGACGTAATTGCGCTTGATGCGCATATACACCTCGGTAAACCGCTGCAGGTCCTCCACCGGCAAGGCATTCTGTGCGCCATTCTCGCGATCGGCATACACCGCCACCGACACGCTGAGCATGACACCGACAACCAAACCCACCACCAGGGCGTACCCAGTGCGACAAGACTTCTTCATTACCGATCCTCTAGAAACGGAGGTATTTACCGGACCGATGGTAGCACCGGGAATCTGACCCATGCCTGAACGCCCGACTGCGTCTGCTGTTTTCGCCCGACAAATCCTTCAAACACGGTCACGATTATTTCGTGACGCTCGTCATTGAGATAGCCACCAGTCCTCAGGGTTCAACGGATCGCCATTTCGCCGAATCTCGAAGTAGAGTCCCGGTGCGATCGCCTCGCGCCCGGCGCCGGCCAGGGCCATCCGCGTGCCGCCCTCGACCTCCTCGCCCTCGGCGACCAGGATTTCCTCCAGGTTGCTGTACAGCGTCAGGTAACCGCTCCCGTGGTCGAGGATCACCAGAAAACCGTAGCCCTGCATCCAGTCGGCGTAGACCACACGACCAAAATGGACGGCGTGCACCGACTCGCCGTTGTCAACCTCCAGCACGGTTCCGCGCCAGCGTGACTGCAGACGACTGCCGCGCGGCTCGTTGAAGCGCCGAACGACCGAGCCGTCCGCCGGCATCGGAAGCTCGCCCTGGAGGTCAGCAAAGGCGACATCGGAACGAACGGGCGCACGCTCGGGTGGGGGATCGCCCCGCGCAGCACGCTCTTCGCGTTCAGCCGCATCGCGCTCCACCTCGCGAATCAGGTCTTCCAGCGTCTCGGCATTGCGCTCCAGCCGCGCCAGCTCCAGCGCTTCGTCCGCGATCGCGCGTTCCAGCTCGTCCATCGCCACACGCTGCCGCTCCTCCTCGCGTTCGAGATCCGCCACCACCTCGCGCAGCGCCGCCTCCTGCTCGGCCAGCACCGCCTGCTCGCGTTCCAGGTCGTCGCGCGCGGCGCGCAGCACCTCGAGCTGTTCACCCAGGGCCGCCAGCGCCTCGGCCCGCGCCTCGCGCAGGCGCGCGGCGATCTCCGGGTGCAACCGGCTCAGCTCGCCCTCGCCTCCGGTGCCGGGTACGCGTCCCGGGTGCCGGTCGCGCTGCCACTGGTCGCGCAGCAGGCGCCCCGCCTGCACGCGTTCCTCGCGCAGCCGTTCCTCTTCCTGCTCAACGCGCGCCTCGTGCTCGGCGATCACCTCGGATTGTTGCTCGCGCTGGGCCTCCAGTTCGCGCAGTTCGCGCCGCGACTCGCTGCTGCCCCGCGCCGCGCGCTCGAGCTCATCCTCCAGACGTTCGAGCGCGGCCTGGCGCTCCTCCTGACTGCGCTCCAGGTCACGGATCGCCTCCAGCGTCTCCTCCAGTTCGGCCTCCGGTTCAAACGCCGACAGGCTGCCTGCGGGCGCCAGCAAAAATGCCGCCAGAACAAGCAGTAAGGGGTATCGGGAAGTCAAGATTGCGCAAATTCGCATATCGGGGTACGTTTAGGTACTTATATTCTCACCCGGTTACGGGCTTGCTGTTTCGCAAAACAATAAAGAGGCATGCCGTGAGCAACGAAGCGGTCGAAGAAGAAAAGATGGTCGAAGAAGAACTGATGTCTCAGGACGAGGACATTGAACGGGCCTCGCGCTCGCTCAAGGCCATGTCCCACCCCCTGCGGCTCAAGATCCTCTGCATTCTCGGCGATCGCGAGATCAGCGTACAGGAAATCGTCGATCAGGTCGGGACCTCGCAGAGCAACATTTCGCAGCACCTGGGCATCCTGCGCGACAAGGGCATCCTGGCGACCCGCAAGGATGCGAACCGTGTCTACTACCGAGTGGGGGACTCCCGCACGCTGCGCCTGATCGGTATGATGCAGGACGTTTTCTGCAGCTCCTGACATCTCCCTGACCGACGCGGCGGCCTGAATGCTCGAAAGACTCCCTGAATTCCTGTCCAATCATCCGATCCTGACCGGTGCCCTGCTGGCGGTTGTCGGGATGATCCTGTTCACCGAGTTCCGCCGCCTGACCCGCAAGTACCGCACCCTCTCGCCGAGCGAGGCCGTGCGCGTGATCAATCAGGACGACAGCCTGGTGCTGGATGTGCGCGAGGACAACGAGATCGCCTCCGGCCGCATTGGTGGGGCCAAGCACATCCCGGTGGGCAGCCTGCAAAAGCGCATGGACGACATCGCCAAGTACAAGGACAAGCCCGTAGTGGTGTACTGCCGCAGCGGTAACCGCTCCGCGATGGCCGCCTCACAGCTGACCGCTGCGGGGTTCCAGGATGTCGTGAACCTCCAGGGCGGCATCCAGGCCTGGCAATCCGCGGGCATGCCGATCAAGAAGAAGTAATGCGCTTCGAGGTCTATGGCACGGTCCGCTGCCCGTTCTGTCTGCTGGCCCGCCGGCTGCTGATCCACCACGGTTACCCCTTCGACGACCACCCGGTGGATCGCGAACCCGGGGCGCGCGCGGAGATGGAACAGCGGGCCGGCCGCAGCTCGGTGCCGCAGATTTTCCTGGGTGACACCCATATCGGCGGATACGACGAGCTGCAGGCGCTGGATCGCTCCGGTGAACTGCAACGCATGGCCGAAGCGGCCGGCATCGCGCGCACCAGCGACGCCTGAGCCCCCAGGACGACGGGAAAACTCACCCGCCTCTTGACTCCTATCCGGCGCCACATTCCTTTACGATTCCCGCACACAAATCCCATTCTCCACGACTCGGAACAACATCATGGCTGAAGAAACCTCCAACACCAGCGGTAACGGCGCGGGCGCGCAGGGCAACTCCCAGGACAACCCCGGCTTCTCCATCCAGAAGGTGTTCATCAAGGACATCTCGTTCGAGTCGCCGGACGCCCCCGAGATCTTTCTGAACGAGTGGAAGGGCGACACCAACATTCAGCTGAACACCAACGCCCGCCCGATTCGCGAAGAAGAAGGCGTGTTCGAGGTCGAGCTGAAACTGACCGTGACCACCGAGTCCAACGGCAAGACCGCCTACCTGGTCGAGATCAACCAGGCCGGGGTCTTCATCGTCCGCGGCTTCCCCCGCGACCAGCTCAACCAGCTGCTGGGCTCCTACTGCCCGAACCTGCTGTTCCCGTTCGCCCGCGAAACGGTCGCGGACCTGGTACTCAAGGGCGGCTTCCCGCAGCTGCTGCTGCAGCCGGTCAACTTCGAGGCGCTGTACCAGCAACACCTGGAAGACCAGAAAAAGGCATCCGGCGACTCGCAGGCGGCCGCGCCGGAGTCGACCTCCCAGGCCTGATCCGGGGCTCGCACCCGTGCGCATCGCACTCCTGGGTGGCGGTTCCTGGGGCACCGCGCTGGCGATCCACGCCGCGCGTCTGCACCAGGACGTCGTGCTCTGGGTCCGCAAGGACGAGGCCGCCGAGCGGCTGAGCCGCGCGCGCGAGAACGCCCGCTATCTGCCCGGCATCCCCTTCCCGGAAACCCTCTCCATCAGCGCCGACCCCGGTGTGATCGACGATGTCGACCTGGTGCTGATCGCAGTCCCGTCCGGGGCCTTTCGCGAGACCCTGCGCTGGATGCAGCCGCGCCTGCGTGAAGGGCAGACGGTCGCCTGGGCCACCAAGGGACTGGAGACATCCAGCGGGGCCTGGCTGCACGAGATCGCCGAGGAAGAACTGGGCTCCGGCTTCCCGCCCGCGCTGATCTCCGGACCCTCCTTCGCCGCAGAGGTGGCCCGCGGCCAGCCCACCGCACTGACGGCGGCCTCGCAGAGCGAACACAGCCTGGACCGCCTGACTGGCGCACTGCATGGCAACGCCCTGCGCATCTATCGCAATCACGACGTGATTGGTGTGGAGCTGGGCGGAGCCCTGAAGAACGTCCTCGCGGTCGCGACCGGGATCGCCGACGGCGCGGGCTACGGCGGCAATGCCCGCGCCGCGCTGATGACGCGCGGTCTGGCCGAGATGCAGCGCCTGGGCGAGGCGGTCGGGGCCCAGCCGGGCACGCTGACCGGGCTTTCCGGTCTCGGCGATCTGATCCTCACCTGCACCGATGACCAGTCGCGCAACCGGCGCCTGGGGCGCCTGCTGGGTCAGGGCTATGACCTGGAGACGGCCCGCGCCCGTATCGGCCAGTCGGTCGAGGGGGTCGAGACCGCGCGCCAGATCAGCACGCGCGCCGAGGCCCTGTCGGTGGACATGCCCATCTCCGCGGAGGTCCACGCCGTGCTTTACCAGGGGCGACCGGTACGCGAGGCCGCCCGCCGCCTGCTGGAACGCGATCCGACCCACGAGAACCCGACCGGGTAACCCCGAGCCGAACCCGAACAATCGCGCATGCCGGCACAGTTCGTTACCGTGCACGGACGATTGTCCACAGCTGGGAGGCACCCATGCGCAAGGCGTGGAAGGAACTGGATCTCGAGGGCGGCGGCCTGCAGGCGATCAACGCGAAACTCGCGGCCGAGATGCGCGCGCGCCCGCCCGCCTACGTCGCCTGGGTCCTGTTTCCGCTGGGACTGCACCGTTTCTATCTGCGCGAACCTTTGGGGGGCGCGGGCTACATTGGCCTGAGTGCGGCAATCCTGATCGTGGCCTGGCTAGTGGCTGGCTGGTGGTGGCTGATCCCGACGGGTGCCATGGTGGCCTGGGCGGCGTTTGATCTGATCTGGATCGACCGCCGCGTGACCGACTACAACAAGGAACTGCGCAAGCAGGTGTTCCTGCGCAAGGGCCACAAGCCGCCGCAGGATTATCGCGGCCGCTACACCAGCGACGAGGACGCCCAGCGCGAACTGACTGAATACCAGTCGATCAAGGAAGGCGAGCGCGCCGGGCACCCGGGCCCCGCCGGGGCGAATGAGCGCGATCGCGACGTGGGCGGCAAGCGCCGCATGCCAAGCTTCAACGAGCAGGAAGCCATGCTGCGCCAGATGCGCTCACGCAAGAAGGGCGAGGCCGGGGACGACTGAGCCCCAGCCTCCGGCTTCATGCCCGCAATCAGGCGGGCAAACGGACTTTAGTTATCGCCCGGGCGCCAGACGCCACTGGCCTCCTGCGGCGGCGGGGCGGCCTGCTTGCGGCTCTCCATATCCACGAACACCGACTCGGTGAACTGCGAGAGCTGCTTCAGATACTCCTTGCGCTCGTTCACCGACTCCGGCATCTGCGCCACCAGAAAACCAGTGATCGCGCTCAGATACTGCACGGCCACGATGGGCTGCTGGGCCTTGGGATCGGTCTCGACCAGAACGTCCTGGATCTTCTGGATCAGGTCGCCGGACAGCTGCAGGGTATCGTCGCTCATGGTGCTCTCTCGGTTATCGAATGTGTGAACAGGCTAAGGCAAGGTCGCCGCGTCCAAAAGTGAACGCAAAGCCGGCGGGACTTTCCATCACGACCGGCGAATCGCCCGACCCTCACCACGGCCGCGGCGGTGGCCCCTGATCTTCCGGATTATCGTCGTCCGGACCGGATTCTGGGGCATCATCCTCAGTGTCATAATCCTCGCTAACGCGATCCGCCGGCACCTGCCAGGGCTCGCTGGGCAGGATCGACCGCTCGCCCGGGCGCGGTGCCCAGCGCTCCTGCTCCAGCCCCCGGATCAGCCCCACGATCATCATCAGGATCACCAGCGAAAACGGCAGGGCCGCCAGGATCACCGCGCTTTGCAGGACCTCCAGCCCGCCCGCCAGCAGCAGCACCGCGGTGATCAGGCCGATCAGCGCACCCCAGATGGTCAGGTGCCGCTTGCGGTGCTCTGTGGAACCGTGGGCCAGCAGGGTATTGATCACGACGATCCCGGCGTTGGCGGAGGTCAGCAGGTAGGTCGCGATCAGGATTGTGATCAGCCCGCCACCGACCTTGGCCACCAGCCAGGGTTCCAGCGTATCCATGGTCGCGAAGGTGGCCATGGTCAGGTCTTCGGAGACCTTGTCGGCAATATCCGCGATCCCCTCGACCTCGGCATGCAGCGCGGTACCGCCCAGCATCGCGAGCCAGAAAAAGGTGATGACCGTAGGCACCAGCAGCACGCCCAGGACAAATTCGCGCAGCGTGCGCCCGCGCGAGATGCGCGCAATGAACAGCCCGACAAACGGCGCCCAGGCCAGCCACCAACCCCAGTAGAACACCGTCCAGTCGGAATGCCAGGGATCCGTCTGGTGGGCGTGGGTGTACAGCGAGAGCCCCAGCAGGTTCTGCAGGTAACTGCCAGAGGACTGCACGAACAGCGCCAGCAGGTACTGGGTCGGCCCCCAGATCAGCAGCAGGCCCATCAGCGCCACGCTCAGCCACATATTGGCCTGGGAAATCCGCTGTACACCGACCTGGACACCGGTAATGACCGAAATGATCGCAATGACAGTGAGCAGGGCTGCCAGGAACAGCTGCCCGTTCTCGCCACCGGAAATCCCCAGGGTATGCACCAACCCGGTATCCAGCTGCTGAATACCCAGCCCCAGGGTGGTCGCGATCCCGAACACCGTGGCGAGGATGGCCAGCAGGTCGACGATGTCGCCGGGCCAGCCGTGGCTGTATTTCCCGATCAGCGGATGCAGCGCGGAGCGCAGCGCCAGCGGCTGCCCCCTGCGAAAGCCGAAATAGGCCAGGATCAGCGCCAGCAGCGCGAACACCGCCCAGGCATTCAGACCCCAGTGAAAATAGGTCAGCACCATGGACATGTCGGCGGCCTCGGCCGTCTCGCCGTTGTCCAGCAGGAACGGGTTGCCCCCGTAGTGACTGAGCGGCTCGGCCACCGCCCAGAACAGGAGGCCCACTCCCATGCCGGCGGCAAACAGCATGGCCAGCCACGAGACAGTGGTGAACTCCGGCACCTCGTCATCCCGCCCGAGACGGACGTCCTTGTAACGGCCGACCCCCAGCCAGATCACGATGGCCAGGAACACGGCCATCGCGACCACGTAGTACCACTCGAGGAAAGGCGTCAGAAAGGTGCGGGCGTCCGAGACCACCCGCTCGAGTTCATCCGTGCGGTAGATCGCAAACAGCGCGATCAGCACCACCAGCAGCAGCGCGATCGGGGCTACGCGCGGGTTCAGTCCCTTGAACGGTCCTCGGGTCGCGACGTTGTACATCCGCTTCCTCCCTGAAGTGTCCGGCCCTCAGACGCGATGCGTGTGCAGCAGTTCCCGCTCGCCTGCGGAACGGTTACCGGTACGAAAATCCTGGATGACCCGATGCACGAAGCCCAGCTTCGAGATCGCCTCCGGTGTCAAGACGAATGGATAGACATGGGCATGCCCCATACTGCGGTTCAGGCTGTTCAGGGCTGCGGCCAGCGGCAGCCAGTGCGCGACCAGGGCATCCGGATCGTCGGTGGCGTAGGCATCGAAATGCGATTGCCCGCCCTGCGGCCCAAGCCTCGCCGCCTCTCCAACACTGGGCGCGACATCCATGCCATAGGCCGCCGCCGTATCGAGGGCGTCGACGATATGCAGGTAATGCGCCCAGGTCTCGGCCCAGTCCTCCCAGGGATGGGAGCTTGCATAGGCGGACACGAAATGGTTCTGCCAGTCGCTGGGCGGCCCATCCTCGTAATGGCGGCGCAACGCCTCGTCGTAGTCGATGCGTTCATCGCCGAAGCGGCCACGGAAGTACTCGTGCCAGCGCGTCCCCCGGATCAGACGGTCCCAGTAGTAATGCGCCGATTCATGACGAAAGTGTCCGAGGATGGTGCGGTAGGGCTCGGCCATGGCCTCGCGCATGCTCTCGCGCACGGACGGGTCCGCCTCCGCGATGTTGAGTGTAATCACGCCGTTCGCATGCCCGGTTACCACGCCGCCGCCCTCGTGGAAATCAGGGTTCGGGTCGGCCAGAAAATCGAACGCCACGCCGGCGGAGTCCGTCTGCTTGGACACAACGGGTAACCCCAGGCGCAACAGGCTGTAGACCAGGCGCCGCTTTTCCGTCTCCATCCGTTCCCACAGGCGCGCATTGCCCGGCACGCTCAGATCGGGGATGGTGCGGTTCAGCCGGCACGCGCGGCAATAGCCCTCCGGGTCATCGTGGCGCACCATCCAGTTACAGACCGCGTCCACCGCGTAGTGGCGGCACTGGCGATAAAGCGGCCCATCGGGTTCGCCCGCGACACGCCACAGCCCGCCCGGGATCGGCTCCCCGGAGGAGAAAAGCGCATCCCCGGCCATCTCCAGCGCCGACAGCTCCAGGCGATCGGGCAGGAAGCCCAGCCGCCGTCCACAACCATTGCAGTAGGTATTGTCGAAATAAATGACACTACCGCAGCCTTCACACTCGAACAGCTGCATTACGACCTCCCGAAAAGCCGTGCCGCGGCGATTCGCGGCACGGCTTTCAGCCTACGCCAAAACCGCTGCATGCGTCGCGCACGTTCTGGCCCTCAAGGCCCACTCAGGGGTCTGGTTCGAGCAGCATTTGTACCCGCTTCAGCGCCAGCGGGTCTGTCAGAATCCCCGCATGCGTGGTGTTCACGCCGTAGATGCTGCTCGCCATTCCCTGTATCGGGGGGTACAGCATGGTCGACAGCGTGAGTACGCCATCCGTCCCTGCGCGTCCTCCGCTATCCGGACGGCGAAAGCTGAATAGCAGGTGCAGCTCCGTCTCCCCCGACAGTTCCGATTCGAACAGTCGGCGCTGATACTCGCTGCCGGGTGCCATGTCACGCCAAACCGGGATCACCACCGGCGAACGATCGACCCCCGACTGCGCGGCGGCATGCCCGTGCCAGGGCGTGGACAACGCAATCATGCGTGGGATCCGGGCCGGCGCCGCCCGCCGCTCGCGCTCATGCAGAAAGCCCTTCGCCACCAGCCCCCCCATGCTGTGCGCCACGACCGGCAGGGACTCCACGTCATAGCGCAGCTCCAGCTCTTCCAGGGTCTGCGCCAGGTGGGCCGCGATGGACTGCAGGGGCAACCCGGACGGGTAGTAGTACAACCAGGGTTGGTAACGCTCGCGATCGAGCTGGTGGATGAGTTCGGCGAACCCTCGCGGCGAGCCGTTCATACCGTGTACAAACAAAACCGGGATGCGGCCGGGATCGTAGGGTTCGAGAAAATAGACCCCGGCATAGCCGGCCAGCATGAAATCCAGCGGCCGCCACTGGCTCCCGCGCGCGACATCGTCGTCGAAACGCGGGTCATCCAGCGTAGTCACTTCCCCGAACGCCGTGACCCCACCGACGCTGAAGGGGCCGCCCTCCGGACCCCGCTCGCGCGCGGGCGACAACGCGATCGCATGTGCCGCGACCCCTTCGCCCCCGATCCGGATCTCCATATCGCCAAAACGCGTACCCGCAGGGCATTCCAGCACGCCACCCTCGTTTGCCAGGTACACCGGGGCACCCGCCTCGTGGCGCCCGTCACGCTCGGGGTCGGCAAAGGCCAGGACCTGGTAACGCCCCGGCGCCAGGCCAAAGAACCACTCGCCACCTCCAGCGCTCACCATGTGGTCCACCGGTTCCGGCACGGCACCCTCCTCCATCGGCGCGCGGAATACCGCGACCACATAAGGTCCCGGGACCTCGTCATCCGCCACCACGGTTCCGGCAATCGTGCAGGCCTGGCCCATCATCTGCATCTGTCCGCGCGCATCCCACAGCCCGCAGCCCGTCAGCCACCACGCCACCAGCACCAGTGCGGCAATCCTTGCTCCGTCCATGTCCGCCTTCCTGCCCGCCCGGATTAGTCCAACAAGCGGCTCGTGCATCTCGCCGCCCACCTGTCCCTCTCAGGATAGCGGCGCACACGCCAGATCGCCTGCTGTTAACCGCCGCTGTGGTACCCGCCCCTGCGCGCCCCAAACAAAAAAGGCCCGCGCGGGGCGGGCCTTGTCGGTTGCGGAAGAAAGCGGGCCGAATCAGGCGGCCGCTGCGGCGCGGGTGAAGGCCAGATGCTCGCCGGCCATGTCCACCTCGATGGTGTCGCCGGGGCCGAACTCGCCAGCCAGCAGCGACTGCGCCAGCGGGTTTTCCAGCTGGGTCTGGATCGCCCGCTTGAGCGGACGCGCCCCGTAGACCGGATCGAAGCCCGCGGCCCCTAGGTGGTCCAGCGCGGCGTCGGTGATGGTCAGCCCCAGGTCGCGCTCTTCCAGACGCTTGCGCAGGTACTGCAACTGGATGTCGGCGATCGCGCGGATCTGCTCGCGCTCCAGCGGATGGAACACCACCACGTCGTCCACTCGGTTGATGAACTCGGGGCGGAAGTGCTGCCCGACGATCTCCATCACCGCGCCCTTCATCGCCGCGTAGTTCTCCTCGCCGGCCATCTCCTGGATCTGCTGCGAGCCCAGGTTGGAGGTCATCACGATCACCGTGTTGCGAAAGTCCACGGTGCGCCCGTGCCCGTCCGTCAGGCGGCCGTCATCCAGCACCTGAAGCAGCACGTTGAAGACATCCGGGTGCGCCTTCTCGACCTCGTCGAGCAGGATCACGGAGTACGGCTTGCGGCGCACGGCCTCGGTCAGGTAGCCGCCCTCCTCGTAGCCGACATAGCCCGGGGGCGCCCCGATCAGCCGCGCCACGGAGTGCTTCTCCATGAACTCGGACATGTCGATGCGCACCATCGCTTCTTCCGTGTCGAACAGGAAGCTGGCCAGCGCCTTGGTCAGCTCGGTCTTGCCCACGCCGGTCGGGCCGAGGAACAGGAACGAGCCGTTCGGGCGATTCGGGTCGGACAGGCCCGCCCGCGAGCGACGGATGGCATTGGCCACGGCATTGACCGCCTCGGACTGACCGACCACGCGGGCGCCGATCGCCTCCTCCATGCGCAGCAGCTTGTCCTTTTCCCCCTCCAGCATCTTGGAGACCGGGATGCCGGTCCAGCGTGATACGACCTCGGCGACCTCTTCGTCGGTCACCTTGGTGCGCAGCAGTTTGGTCTCCTGACTTTCCATCTCGTGGGCCATGGCCAGGGACTTCTCCAGGTCCGGGATCCGCCCGTACTGCAGCTCCGACATGCGCGAGAGATCCCCGGCGCGGCGGGCCGTCTCCAGCTCCATGCGGGCACGCTCGAGCTCTTCCTTCAGTTGCGCGGCACCGGAGACCGAGGCCTTCTCGGATTTCCACACCTCTTCCAGATCAGAGTACTCGCGCTCCAGGCGCTCGATCTCGCCCTCCAGGGTGTCGAGGCGCTTCTTCGAGGCGTCGTCGGATTCCTTCTTCAGCGCCTCGCGCTCGATCTTCAACTGGATCAGACGGCGCTCCAGGCGATCCATGGACTCCGGCTTGGAGTCGATCTCCATCTTGATGCGACTGGCCGCCTCGTCGATCAGGTCGATCGCCTTGTCCGGCAACTGGCGGTCGGTGATGTAGCGCTGCGAGAGCTGCGCGGCGGCGACGATCGCCGGGTCGGTGATCTCGATTCCGTGGTGGACCTCGTAGCGCTCTTTCAGTCCGCGCAGGATGGCGATGGTGTCTTCCTGGCTGGGTTCGTCGACCAGCACCTTCTGGAAGCGGCGCTCCAGCGCGGCGTCCTTTTCGATGTTCTGGCGGTATTCATCCAGCGTGGTCGCGCCGATGCAGTGCAGCTCACCACGCGCCAGCGCCGGCTTGAGCATGTTGCCTGCGTCCATCGCGCCCTCGGCCTTGCCGGCGCCTACAAGCGTATGGATCTCGTCGATGAACAGGATCACGCGACCCTCTTCCTGCGACAGCTCCTTGAGCACGGACTTCAGCCGTTCCTCGAAGTCACCTCGGTACTTGGCCCCGGCCAGCAGCGCACCCAGGTCCAGCGCCAGTACGCGCTTGTCCTTGAGCCCCTCGGGCACCTCGCCGTTGATAATGCGCTGCGCCAGGCCCTCGACGATCGCGGTCTTGCCAACCCCCGGCTCGCCGATCAGCACCGGGTTGTTCTTGGTGCGGCGCTGCAGCACCTGGATCGAGCGGCGGATTTCCTCGTCACGCCCGATGACCGGATCCAGCTTGCCCTGCTCGGCACGCTCGGTCAGATCGGTGGTGTATTTCTCCAGCGCCTGACGGCTCTCCTCGGCATCCGGGTTGTCCACCTGGCTGCCACCGCGAATGTCATGAATGGCCTTGTCCAGTGCGTCCTTGTTGGCGCCGGCATGGCGCAGCATCTCGCCCACGCCGCCCTTCTCGTCGACGGCGGCGAGCAGGAACAGCTCGCTGGAGATGTACTGGTCCTTGTTCTGCTGGGCCAGCTTGTCGCAGACATTCAGCAGCCGGCCCAGGTCATTGGAGACATGGACCTCGCCGGCCGCACCCTCGACGCGGGGCATGCGGTCCAGCGCCTCGCCCAGCGCCGAGCGCAGCTGGCGCACGTTGACGCCCGCGCGGTCGAGTACATGGCGCACGGTACCGCCATCCTGGTCCAGCAAGGCCAGCAGCAGGTGGGACGGTTCGATGAACTGGTGGTCGCGGCCAACGGCAAGTGACTGCGCATCGGCGATCGCGGACTGGAATTTGGTGGTCAGGCGATCCATTCGCATTGGGAAACCCCTCGGTCAAATCTTGGTGAACTGACACGAACCATGGGGGCAATGCCCGTCGCTTCAAGGATAGCCACCGAATTTAGAACACGTGGCGCGCCGTCATTCCTCGTCCAGATGTCCAATCCAGGCCAGCGTGCCCATGCGCCCGGTCTCGCCGTCTCGGCGGTAGGAGTAGAACCGCCCGACCTCCGAATAGGTGCAGCGCCCGCCGCCTGCCACCTGCACGACATCGACGCGCTCCAGCCGGTGCCGGGCCAGCGCGTAGATGTCCGCGTGGAAATGCCCGTTCGGGCCGGGACGGAAGGCGGGCGCGGCCTCGACATCGTGATCGAGGAAGGTATCACGCACCTCCGGCCCGACCTCGAAGGCCCCCGGGCCGATCGCCGCCCCCATCCAGGCGCGGATCTCCGCCTCGGGGCGAGTAATGCGCAGGGCCTCGACGGCCGCCTCGAGCACCCCGTCGGCCAGCCCGCGCCAGCCGGCATGGGCCACGGCCACCGCCTCGCCATCGTCGGTCGCCAGCACGACGGGCAGGCAGTCCGCCGTCTGCACCGCACAGACCACACCGGGCGCGTCGGTGAATACCGCATCGGCCTCGATCACCTCGCCCTGCTCCCACGCCTCCAGCAGGTCCTCGGCCCGGATGACGCGCGTGCCGTGGACCTGCCGCGGCCAGGCGACGGGCTCCGCGATCCCCAGGCTGTGTTCCAGGCGGTAGCGGTTCTCGGCGACATGTTCGGGGTCATCGCCAGTATGCAGGGCGAGATTCAGCGAGTACCAGGGGCCCGTGCTCACGCCCCCCTCCCGCGTGCTCTGTACCGCCCAGACGCCCGACGGGAGGTCGCCGAAGTCCGGTGCGAGCGTGGGGATCAGTTCAGCGGTCATTCTCGGCCTCCCGGTCGGTACGCAGGGCGACGAGCAGCGCCTCGAAATCCTCGGGCACGGGTGCCTCGAAGGCGAGCACTTCGCCACTGTCAGGATGCTCGAATTCCAGCCGCGCCGCATGCAGGGCCTGACGGCGAAAGGCCGCGAGCGCCCCCTTCGCCGCCTCGCTCATGCCACGCACCGGGCGCGGGCGCCCTCCATAGGCGGGATCGCCCACGATCGGGTGCCGGATATGCGCCATGTGCACGCGGATCTGGTGGGTACGCCCGGTCTCAAGTCGCACATTCAGCAGGGTATGAGCCGGGAAACGCTCCGCTACCCGATAGTGGGTCACCGCCGGCTTGCCACCGCCCGTGACCGCCTGGCGCTTGCGATCCACCGGATGACGGCCGATTGGCTCTTCGATGGTGGCACCGCTGATCACGCGACCCTGCACCAGTGCCCGGTACTCGCGGTGGACCGTACGCTCCTGCAACTGGCGCACCAGCGCGGTCTGCGCCTGCGGCGTACGCGCAACCACCATCAGCCCGGTGGTGTCCTTGTCCAGCCGGTGCACCACCCCGGCGCGCGGCAGCTGCGAGAGGTTCGGGTCATGGTGCAGCAGGGCATTGACCAGGGTACCGGCACGATGCCCCGCCGCCGGGTGCACAACCAGCCCGGCCGGCTTGTTGATTACCAGTACGGCGGGGTCCTCATGGACGATATCCAGCGCAATGGGCTCTGGCTCGGCCTCCAGGACCGGGGCCTCCGGGGGCTCCAGCACGACATGCTCGCCGCCCTGCACCGGCGTGCGCGGTTTCGGCTGGCCACCGTTCACAGTCAAGGCCCCTTCCTTCAGCCACTGGGTCAGCTGGCTGCGCGAATACTCCGGGAACAGCCTAGCCAGCGCGGCATCCAGCCGCTGGCCGGCCTCTTCCTCGGGGAGTTCCGCAGATCGCGGTTCGTTCATTGGCGATACTCGTCTCGATTTTCCCGCACCCGCGAACGGCCAGGCACGGCATGATGTTGTAGAATCCGCGGACACCGCTTCATCTGCGAGGCCCCATCGTGATTTCTGCTCCAAACCTGCTGCGCCTGCTCGCCGTCCTGCTCCTGGCACTTGTGATTGCCGGCTGCGCCGGACGCGAGGACCCGACGCTGGGCTGGTCCGCCAGTCAGCTCTACGGCGAGGCGAAGAACGCCCTGAACGAGGGGAACTACGATCAGGCCGTCGAATACTACGAAATCCTCGAGGCTCGCTACCCGTTCGGCCGCTATGCCCAGCAGGCGCAGATCGAGATCCCGTACGCCTACTACAAGGCGCGCGAGCCGGAGGCCGCCATCGCCGCGGTGGACCGCTTCATCCAGCTCAATCCGCGCCACCCGAACCTGGATTATGCGTACTACCTGCGCGGGCTGATCAACTTCAACCGCCAGCAGGGCTTCCTCGCCAACCTGTTCCCGCGGGATCCGGCGGAGATGGACCCGGAGCCCTTCGAGCAGGCCTTCCAGGATTTCGACCGTCTGATCCGCGAGTTCCCCGACAGCCGCTACGCGCAGGATTCCTACCTGCGGATGGTCTATATCCGCAATGCGCTGGCGGCCTACGAACTGCGCGTGGCCGAGTTCTATATGGAGCGCACCGCCTGGGTCGCGGGCGCCGAGCGCGCGCGTCACCTGCTGGCCACCTACCCCGGTGCCGAGGTCCAGCCACAGGCCCTGGGCGTGCTGTGGCGTGCCTATACCGAACTGGGGCTCGAGGACTACGCCGACGCGACGATGATGGTCCTGGAACTGAACTATCCCGACGCCGCCGTAGCCGTGCGCGCGGGCGAACCGATCGAGACCCGCGAGCAGCGCGGCGGCCTGTGGCGCGTGTTCGACCGCTTGCCGTTCTTCACGAACTGACCGGGGAGCATCCGCACTCCCCCGGCTTCGCAATCAAACCGTCATTGCGAGGAACCGAAGGCGACGCGGCAATCGGTTTCCTGAACCCGCAGGCCTGAATCCGGGGATTACCGGAGCCGGCCGATTGTCTCGTCGCTGCGCTCCTCGCAATGACGGGACAAAGCCCGAGGCCGAGGGTTACAGCGCCTCGCTACCCTCTTCGCCGGTACGGATACGCACCACGCGGGCCATGTCGGAGACAAAGATCTTGCCGTCCCCGATCTTGCCAGTGCGCGAGGCCTTCACGATCGCATCGATACAGGCGTCCACGCGGTCGTCATCCACCACCAGCTCCAGCTTTACCTTGGGCAGGAAGTCGACCACGTATTCCGCACCCCGGTAGAGCTCGGTATGGCCCTTCTGCCGGCCAAAGCCCTGGACCTCGGTCGCGGTCATGCCGGCAATGCCCATCTCGGTCAGGGCCTCGCGGACATCCTCCAGCTTGAACGGCTTGATGATCGCCTCGATCTTCTTCATGCGAATCCCTTTGGTTGTGCCCGCCGCGCGGGCGCTCGTCTTGCATCCGAAAGTGTACCAAACCGCCACCGCGGCGCCCGCGCCCCGGCTCAGCCGTTGCGTGGGCCAGAGGCGCGTGAGGGCCCTCAGCCCGGGCGGTAGCCGGAGGTGATCGGGTAGCGCCGGTCGCGGCCGAAGGCCCGTCGGCTGACGCGCACCCCGGGCGGGGCCTGGCGGCGCTTGTACTCGGCCAGGAAAACCAGCCGCGCGATGCGCTCCACGGTGGCCCGATCAAAGCCATCGGCCACGATCTCCTCCACCGAGCGCTCCTGTTCGACGAAGGCCTCCAGCACCGCATCCAGCACCTCGTAGGGGGGCAGCGAATCGGCATCCTTCTGGTCGGGCGCCAGTTCGGCGCTGGGCGGACGCTCGATCACCCGCTCGGGGATCGCCGCGCCACGCGTATTGCGCCAGCGCGCCAGGCGGTACACCCACTGCTTGGAGACATCCTTGAGTGGGGCAAAGCCGCCGTTCATGTCGCCATACAGCGTGGAATAGCCGACGGCCATCTCCGACTTGTTGCCGGTCGCCAGCAGCAGCTTGCCGCTGCGGTTCGACAGTGCCATCAGCAGCACCCCGCGGGCGCGCGACTGCAGGTTCTCCTCGGTCACATCCCCCGCATGGGCGGGCATCGCGTCGAACGCCGGTGACAGGCCCTCGAGGAAGTCCTGCACCATCGGCTCAATCGCGATCTCGTGGTACTCGATACCCAGCAGCCGGGCCTGTGCCTCGGCATCCTCGATACTCATCGACGCGGTGTAGCGATACGGCATCATCACCGCCGTCACGGCGGCCGGACCCAGGGCGTCCACCGCCAGTGCGGCCGTCAGCCCCGAGTCGATGCCGCCGGACAGGCCCAGCAGCACGCCGGGAAACCCATTCTTGGCGACATAGTCGCGGATGCCGATCATCAGGGCCTGGTAGAGGTCGCGGGCATCCGCCTCGTCCGGCTCCGGGCCGGGGTCGGTCAGCGTCGGGCGGATGCCGCAGGCGGACAGGTGCATGGTCTCGGGACGGGGCTGCAGTTCGATCCCGGACGGTCCGCGCCGGCCCTGCACCAGGGCATACCCGGTCGCCCAGGCCGGCAGCACCGCGCGCGCGCCATGCGCGGCGTCGTGCACGAAGGAGCGGCCGTCGAACACCAGCTCGTCCTGACCGCCCACCTGGTTCACGTAGACCACCGGGCAGCCGGTCTCGGCGACCCGCGCGCCCACCACCTGCAGGCGCTCCTCGGCCTTGCCGCGATGATAGGGCGAGGCATTCAGGTTCAGGATCAGTTCGGCGCCGGCCGCCTGTGCGGCAGCGGCTGGCGCCGCCTGCCAGATGTCCTCGCAGACGGTCAGGCCGATCCGCCAGCCCGCCAGCTCAACCACGCAGGCCTGATCGCCCGCGACGAAATAGCGCTGTTCGTCGAATACCGAATAGTTGGGCAGGACCTGCTTGGCATAGCGCGCGATCTCGCGACCGTCGCGCAGCCACAGCGCGGCGTTCACCAGACCCTTCTCGGTGGGAACCGGCGCGCCGAGGATCACGTCGATGCCCGCTACCGAGCGTGTAATCGCGGCCAGGGACTGCTCCACCGCGCGCAGGAAGGCCGGGCGCAGCAGCAGGTCCTCCGGGGGGTAGCCGGTCAGGGCGAGTTCGGGGAAGACCACCGCGCGCGCACCGGCGGCGCGGGCCTGTTCGATCGCGTCCTCGATCAGGTGGCGGTTCGTATCCAGCCCGCCCACGATCGGGTTGATCTGGGCCAGGGCCAGCGGCAGGTCATCGGTGGACGCCATCGCGGCGTATCAGGCGCGATCGAGCGCGGACTGCATGGCCTGGCCGAGTTCGGCCGGGCTCTCGGCCACGCTCGCCCCGGCCGCACGCAGGGCCGCCATCTTCTGTTCGGCCGTGCCCTGGCCGCCGGCGATGATCGCCCCGGCATGGCCCATGCGACGTCCGGGCGGCGCGGTGGCGCCCGCGATGTAGGCCGCCACCGGCTTGTCGAACTCGTTCTCGATATAGCGCGCGGCGCGTTCCTCGGCATCGCCGCCGATCTCGCCGACCAGCAGCACGCCGTCGGTCTCCGGGTCGTCGCGGAACAGGCGCAGGCAGTCGACGAAGTCAAGCCCCTGGATCGGGTCGCCACCGATACCGATACAGGTACTCTGGCCCAGGCCCCGATCCGAGGTCTGCTTGACGGCCTCGTAGGTCAGGGTGCCGGAACGCGAGATGATGCCGATGCGCCCGCGCTGATGGATATAGCCGGGCATGATGCCGACCTTGCAGGCATCCGGCGTGATGATGCCGGGGCAGTTCGGCCCGATCAGGCGCGTCGAACTGCCGGCCAGGACCTGCTTCACGCGGATCATGTCCTGTACCGGGATGCCCTCGGTGATGCACACGGCCAGCTCGATGCCGGCATCCGCCGCTTCGCAGATCGCATCGGCCGCGAACGGGGCCGGGACATAGATCATGCTGACGGTCGCGCCGGTCTGCGCCACCGCATCAGCGACGGTATCGAACACCGGACGGTCCAGATGCGTCTGCCCACCCTTGCCGGGCGTCACGCCCCCGACCAGACGGGTGCCGTAGGCGATCGCCTGCTCGGAGTGGAAGCTGCCCTGCTTGCCGGTAAAGCCCTGGCAGATCACCTTCGTATCGCGGTCGACGAGGATGCTCATGCCACGGCCTCCACCACGGTGCGCGCCGCGCGGTCGAGGTCCGCGGCCGGGATCACGTCCAGACCGGAGCTGGCCAGCGCCTCGCGGCCCTGTTCCGCGTTGGTACCCTCCAGCCGCACGACCACCGGCACCTGGACCTGCACCTCGCGGATCGCGGCGATGATGCCCTCGGCGATCAGGTCGCAGCGCACAATGCCGCCAAAGATATTCACCAGCACCGCCTTCACCGAGGGGTCCGACAGGATCAGCTTGAACGCGGCCGTGACCCGCTCCACCGTCGTGCCGCCGCCGACATCCAGGAAGTTGGCCGGCTCGCCACCGTGGTGCTTGATCAGGTCCATCGTGGCCATGGCCAGCCCCGCGCCGTTCACCATGCAGCCGATGGAGCCGTCCAGGCGGATGTAGTTGAGGTCGTGCTCGTGCGCCTCTTCCTCGGCCGGGTCGCGCTGGCGCGCGTCACGTTCGGCCATCAGCGCCTTCTGGCGGTAGGCGGCGGAGTCGTCCACGGTCAGCTTGGCGTCGATGGCCAGCAGCTGGTCGTCAGCGGTCAGCACCAGCGGGTTGATCTCCAGCAGCTGCGCATCCACCTGCTGGAACAGGGCATGGGCATTGGTCACCAGTTGCGCCATCGCCTTGGCCGGCTCGCCCGACAGCCCGAGGGCAAACGCGACCCGCCGTCCGTGAAACGGCATCACGCCCGTGGCCGGGTGGATCGGCAGGGTGATCACCGCCTCGGGCCGCTCGGCGGCCAGGGTTTCGATGTCCATGCCCCCCTCGGCGGAGACCACCAGCGCCAGGCGCTCGCGGGCCCGGTCCACCAGCAGGGCGAAATAGAACTCGCGGGCGATGTCCGCGGCTGGCTCCAGCAGGAGCTGATCCACCGGCAGGCCCTCGGGGCCGCTCTGCCCGGTGACCAGACGCGAGCCCAGCAGCTTCTCCGCCGCCTCGCGCGCGGCCTCGGGGGAATCCGCCATCACCACGCCACCGGCCTTGCCGCGTCCGCCGGAATGCACCTGAGCCTTGACCAGCACACGCTCGGCGCCCAGTGCCTGCCAGGCCGCGGGGAGTTCGTCAGTGTGGGTGATCACCTGTCCGTCGGGAACGGGGATGCCGGCGTCGCGAAAGCGCGCCTTGGCCTGAAATTCGTGGAGATTCATGGGTGTGGAGGATAGCGGTGCGCCCGTTGCCCTACAACTACGGGGCCCTACAACTGCAGGGGCGAACGCGAGGGGTGGTTTCTCAGGCGGCCTGCACCGGGATGCCGTGGCCGGTGCGCACGATCGCGTTGCGGGCGTCGAGATACACGAGGTTCGGGGTGAATTCGCGGGCCGCGGCGGCCTCCATCTGCGCGTAGGCGCAGATGATCACGCGGTGCCCCACCGCCGCCTTGTGCGCGGCCGCGCCATTGACCGAGATGATGCCGGAGCCCGGCTCGCCCTCGATCGCGTAGGTGGTGAAGCGCTCGCCGTTGTCCACGTTGTAGATCTGGATCTGCTCGAACGGCAGGATGCCGGCGGCTTCCAGCAGCCGCGTATCAATGGCGCACGAGCCCTCGTACTCCAGCTCACAATGAGTGACCTGGGCCTTGTGCAGCTTGCCCTTGAGCATGGTGACGTGCATCGGCGATTTTCCCGGCGATAACCTCTGGGGGCGCAAAATTATCCGCGATTGTGCCAGGCGCGGCAAATGCCCCACCCCGAATCGGGCACGGATCAGTTCGTCGGGCGGGTGCGGACGTTGTCGATCAGACGGACTTCCGCCAGCCACGCGGCGGCCAGCACGACCAGGTCCTGATCGGCCAGCGCCACGCCATGCTCCGGCTCGGCCAGGTCCTGCGCGCGGCGGATGGACAGGTATTCGGGGTCGAAGCCGGCCTCGCGGAGACGATCGCAGGCACGCCCCTCGACCTCGGGGATGCGCTCGGCATCGAATACGGTCGCGCCCCGGCAGACCGTGGCCACTTCGTCCAGCACGCGCTTGAGCTCCGGCGCGATCACCCGCGCCTCTTCGGGCAACTGGTCGTTGCGCGAGCTGCAGGCCAGGCCATCCTTCTCGCGTACCGTCGGGATGGCCTCGACCCGTACCGGGATATCCAGCCCCTGCACCATGCGCTCGACCAGCTTGAACTGCTGGTAGTCCTTCTCGCCGAACAGCGCGATATCCGGCCGCACGAGATTGAACAGCTTGGTCACCACCGTGGCCACGCCATCGAAGTGCCCCGGGCGAAAAGCCCCCTCCAGCATCTCCGACAGTCCCGGGACGACCACCCGCACTGGAGGCATGCCGTCGTCCGGGTACATATCCTCCTCCGACGGGCAGAACACCGCGTCCACACCCGCCTCGGTCAGCAGGCGCGAGTCCTCCTCCAGGGTGCGCGGATAGCGCTCCAGGTCCTCGGGGCGGTCGAACTGCATCGGATTCACGAAAATCGAAACCACCACGCGCTGCGAACGCGCCCGGGCATGCCGGATCAGCGTCATATGCCCCTCGTGCAGGTGCCCCATCGTGGGGATCAGGGCAATGGTTCCGCGGCCCTTGCGGGCCCATTCTCGATGCATGGCCACCAACTGGGGCCGGTCACGCAGGATTCTCATGGGCCAGGGGTCTCTTGGGCCGGGGTCCTCATGGACGGAAAAAAGAAAGAACTAACGGTACGTGTGCACGCCGGATTCAGGGAACGTGCGCGCACGCACCGCCTCGCAATAGGCGCGAACTGCGCCCTCCAGCGAGCCACCGTCGCCCAGAAAGTCGCGGGCGAAACGCGGCGGCTCGGGCGTCAGACCAATCACGTCCTGGATCACCAGGACCTGGCCATCGCAGCGCGGGCTGGCGCCGATCCCGATCACCGGGATATCGGTCGCGCGCACGATCGCGTTCGCCAGCTCCTCCGGTACGCTTTCCAGGAGCAGGCCCTGGGCACCCGCCGCTTCCAGGCGTGCGGCCAGCGATTCCATCTCGGCGGCGGCGTGCGGGTCACGACCCTGTACACGATAGCCACCCATGCGATGCACCGCCTGCGGCGTCAGGCCCAGATGGGCACAAACGGGAATCCCGGCGGCCACCAGGCGCTCGACGATCGGCAGCTCGGCCAGACCGCACTCGACCTTGACCATGTGCGCACCGGCACGCAGCAAGGCCCCGGACTGCTGCAACGCGGTCGGTGCATCGGCGTCGCCAAGAAACGGCAAGTCCGCCATAATCATTGCGTTATGGGTCACACGAGCAACATTTGCGACGTGATAACACATGTCGTCAATTGTCACCGGCAGCGTGGTCGGGTGCCCCTGCACCACCATGCCGAGCGAATCCCCGACCAGGATGACGTCCACGCCACAGCGATCCAGTAGCGCGGCAAAGGACGCATCATACGCCGTCAGACAGGTAATCGGTTCGCCGGCCTGCTTGCGCCTGGCCAGCGTATTGACCGTGATCGGCCGCATCAGTCTGCCTCCCGGGCGGGATCGGTCTGCCGCACGTCAGAGCGTGATCGGCAGCGGATTGAAATAGTGTCGGCCACCCTGGATCGGCTCCAGGAACTGCACCAGCTGTTCGAAATCGGCCGGATTGTTCACCCAGTCGATCTCGGTGGCGTTCACGATCACCAGTGCCGCCCCTTCGAAATGATAGAAGAATTCCGCATAGGCGGCGTTCAGGCGTTCCAGGTAATGCGCCTCGATGTGACGTTCGTACGGTCGCGCACGCTGGCGAATGCGGTCCAGCAGCACTTCCACGGGCGCCTGCAGGTAGATCACCAGATCAGGTCGTGGCAGACCCGCGCGCAGATGCCGAAACATCTCGCGGTAGATCTCCAGCTCGTCAGGGTGCAGGTTGAGCTCGGCGAACAGCGGGTCCTTGTCCATCACGTAGTCGGCCACGTGGCGCTGCTCGAACAGGCCCTTCTGGCTGACCGGCGTCAGCTGCCGCACACGCTGCACCAGAAAATGCAGCTGCGTGGCCAGGGCGTGTTTGTCCGGCTCCTGGTAGAAGCGCTCGAGGAACGGGTTCTCGTCCGGTGCTTCAAAAATTCCCTCAGCCCGCAGGTGTTCCGACAGCAGACGCGCGAGGCTGGACTTGCCCACCCCGATCGGTCCTTCCACCGCAACAAAATCGAAGTTGCTCAGACTCACCGCTGCCCTCCAGCACGGGCAACGTTCGGGTCCTCCAGCGCGACCAGCGAGGCGCCATCGAAGCGGCGGGCGAGCCGCTCGATCAGGCCCTCACCCGGAATCTTCAGACCCGGTGCCAGCTCGGCCAGCGGCAGGACCACGAAGTCGCGCTCGGCCAGGCCCGGATGGGGTACATGCAGCCCGGGCAGGTCCAGCACCTGATCCCCGTACAGCAAGATGTCCAGGTCGAGCAGGCGCGGCCCCCAGCGGGTGCCATCGCGCTCGCGGCCACAGTCGGCCTCGATCGCTTGCAGCGCATGCAGCAGCTCCAGGGGTTCGAGCCGGGTGTGCAGCCGGGCCACGGCATTCACGTAGTCCGGCTGGTCCTGCGGGCCCATCGGCGGGTTTCGGTACAGCCGCGACTGCCCCGTCAGCAGCGTCTGCGGCACGTCACCGGCCAGGCGCCGAAAGGCCTCGCGCACCTGATCCTCGGGGTCGCCAAGATTGGCGCCGATGCCCACGAACACCTGCAAACCAGCGTCGGTCATGCCGCATCCCCGCCGTCATTCGAGCTGCCGGCTTCGCCATCGCCCGTGCGTCGACGTTTTCGGCGACGCCCGCCACGGCGGGCACGGCCCTTACCCTTGCCGCCGCCCCCAGCCATCTTCTTCTGCTCGCCCTCGTCCTTCTCCTGGAACTCGGTCCACCAGCGACACAGTTCCGGGTCGGCATCGCCCGCGCGGGCGCGCAGGCAGAGAAAATCGTATCCCGCTCGGAAACGCGGATGCGTCAGCAGGCGCAGCGCGCGGCCACCCCGCGCCCGTTCCAGCCGCGCCTGCAGCTCCCAGATCTCACGCACGATCAGGCTGAAGCGCTTGGGGATCGACACCGTCTTCACCTGGCGATCCAGCACCTCGGCCATCGCCTGCTGCCAGGCCGGGATCTCCTGCTCGCCGTCCTCGATGCGCCGGGTCGCCGCCACCTGCACCGGGGCCCACAGGATCGCGGCATAAAGAAACGCCGGGTTGACCCCAAGCTCTTCGTTGATGCGCTTGTCAGTATTGAGCAACGACTCGACCAGGAACTGCCGCCGCTCGGCGCCCACATCCGGATCGGCGAAGCACTCGGCCGCCTCCGGGAACATCGGCGCGAACAGACCAAAGCGCTCCAGTTCATCCAGGCAGGTGACCGCCGCACCACTGTGGAACAGCTTGATCACCTCGTCGAACAGCCGCGCCGGGGCGACCGTCTGCATCAGGCCCGCGAGTTCGTGTATCCCGGCCTCGACCTCGGGCGCGACGCGCAGCCCCAGCTTCGCGGAGAAACGCACCGCGCGCAGCATGCGCACTGGGTCCTCGCGCAGCCGCGTCTCGACATCGTCTCCGATCAGGCGCAACACGCCCTCGCGCAGGTCCTCGACCCCGCCGGTGTAGTCGAGCACCGAGAAATCGTCGATGTCGTAGTACAGCGCGTTCACACTGAAGTCCCGCCGCACCGCGTCCTGCTCGATCGTGCCGTAGCGGTTGTCGCGCAGGATGCGCCCCTCGTCGCTCAGCGCCACCTGCCCGTCGCCGCCCTCGTCCTCGTCGTGCGGCGCTCGGAAGGTGGCGACCTCGATCACCTCGCGGCCGAACAAGACATGAGCCAGGCGGAAACGGCGCCCGATCAGGCGGCAGTTACGGAACAGCCCGCGCACCTGGTCCGGCGTGGCATCGGTCGCGATGTCGAAGTCCTTCGGCTCGCGCCCCAGCAGCAGGTCGCGCACGCCCCCGCCCACCAGACAGGCGCGGTAGCCCGCATCACGCAGGCGATAGAGCACCTTCAGGGCGTTATCGTCGATCGCGGCACGCGAGATGCCGTGCTCCTCGCGTGAATACACGCGCGGTTCGGGGATCGCGGCGGACGGGGTTGCAGGATCGGCCTGAGTCACTCGGTTCGGGTTCCGTGAACGAAAGCGCAATATGGTAACAGCAAGCCGGTTCGGGAAAGGACCGGACGGACAAACATCATGTCCCGGCTCCTCGTCCCGCCCCCGACAACTGCAGGCGCAGCGGCGCGGTTTCGCCGGTCAGGCGGTAGCGCAGATAGTCATCGAGGATACGCCGATGGTCAAAGACCAGGGGCTGGCTCTGATCGTCGGGGTCCAGCCAGGCACAGTCCGCGGCGTCATCGGCCGCATGGGCCTCGCCCGCACCGCGCGCCACGAATACGGCGCTGACGGTGTGCCCGCGCGGATCCCGCGCAGGATCGGAATAGACGCCCAGCAAGGCCTCCAGCGTGACCTCCAGACCGGTTTCCTCCAGGGCCTCGCGCACGGCGGCCAGCTCAACCGACTCGCCGACATCCACGAAGCCCCCGGGGAGGGCCCAGCCATGGGGCGGGTTGCGTCGCTCGATCACCAGGACACGGCCAGGGTGAGCGGGGTGATGGATCACCACATCCGCGGCCAGCAAGGGGGTTTGTGGTGGGCCACTCATTCGTCTTGTCCGTCCTGGCGGATGAAACGCCGGATCTGGCGGCGCTGGCGCTTGTCCGGGCGGCGAATAGGCGCGCTGTCGGCCACCGCCCGCTCCGAGCGCCGGCGCTCGGACTCGGCCTCGCGCCGGGCCGTGCTCTCGGGCGTCTCGGCATACAGCTCGCGCGCCTCGGTCGCGGGCCGACGCTGATCATTCAACGCCCGCACGTCGATGTCCCAGGTCTGCTGGCCACGATGAATCGTCAGGCGATCACCCGGGTGCACCCGGCGCGCCGGCTTGCAGCGCTCGCCATTCACATGGACCTTGCCACCACTGACGGCCTCGGTGGCCAGCGCGCGGGTCTTGAAGAAGCGCGCGGCCCACAGCCACTTGTCGATGCGCAGCCCGCCGGCGGGCGCGGCGCGCGCCTCAGCCCTGGCCAAGGAACCCTCGCACTGGAGACACTGGACTTTCCCGCCGGATCGCGGGCATGGACAATGCGCGCCTTTCCACCATCAGAGGATGGGGCCCCGCATGGGGCTTCGATACGTCATGAAACTCCCGCATCTGCACCTGATCAGCTTTGACCTTTGTCCTTTCGTTCAGCGTAGCGTGATCACGCTGAAATACAAGCAGGCGCCGTTCGAAGTGACCTATATCGATCTCGCGGACCCGCCCGACTGGTTTCGCGAACAATCTCCGCTCGGCAAGGTGCCGATCCTGAAGGTTGATCACGACACCGTGCTGTTCGAATCGGCGGTGATTAACGAATATATCGATGCGATCACCCCGCCCTCACTGATGCCGGACACGCCGCTGCAGCAGGCCCGCACGCGCGCCTGGATCGAATACCTGGGCGAGCAGACCATGACGCAGTACCGCTGGATGACGGCGGCGGACGAAGAGGCCTTCGAGATGGAACGCCATGCGGCCTCGCGCGGGCTGGAGCGACTGGAACGGGAGCTGGCAGCCGATCCGCTGCTCACGGGGCATGCCTTCACCCTGATCGATGCCACCCTCGCGCCGATCCTGCTGCGCTACGGCCTGATCGACGACATCGATAATCCCTGGGAGCCAGAGGCGTTTCCGCGCCTGGCCGCGCGCTGGGAAATGCTGCGCGACATGGACGCGGTCTCTACCTCGGTCCCCGGTGACTTTGCGGCGCGGTTGGCCGCCTACCTGCGCGCACAGAAAGGCTTCGCCCCGGCGCACATCGCCTCGCGCCTGGCCGACACGGCCTGAGGCCAGGCCTCCGGGCGCCCGGGCCCTGACGGGTTGGACGTGGCAGCAGCACACGTCTTTGTGGCTGGGCCTGGTTCGTCCTCTGGAGTTTACGGTGGCTTCGGTCCGCCGCCTGCCTGCGCTGTTTCGGCAGCGCGCCGCGCCAGTTGTTGATCAAAAACGGGCTTCTTTGCTCGTGCAAAGAAGGAACCAAGAAACACGCCCGGGATTCGCCCGGGGACCTTGCTCCGGCCGCGCCAGGCCGGCGGCGCTGAAACTCGCTGCGCTCAGACAGTCAGCGCCTCTCTTCCGGCCTGTCACGCCCTCCACAAGGGGCTCATATCGGGAGGGTAGGTCAAAACAGGCGGTATTCGAGCACCCGCTACAAGGCCGAGCTGTAGGGTGCGTTGAGCGCAGCGAAACGCACCATGCCAACGTCGGGGCAACCCTGATGCGATTCGCTGCGCTCATCACATCCTACGATGGGGTCTGGCGCCCGCTGGCGGGCGCGGCACGCCAGGGCTGCAGGCCGCGCGTACCCAGGATGTCGGAACACCTTGCCTCCATCCATTGGCACGAACGTCAGAGCGGCCGTTGTCTTGACCTTCATCCCCCGTATGAAGCCCCTTGCGGAGGGGTCCTCGGGCCGGAAGAGAGGCGCTGACTGTCTGAGCGCAGCGAGTTTCAGCGCCGCCGGCCCGAGGGTCCTGGAGCAAGGTTCCCGGGCGGAATCCGGGTGCCCTTCTTTGGATACTTTCTTGGGCAAGCAAGAAAGTACCTCGGGGCGCGCTGCCGAAACAGCGCAGGCAGGCGGCGGACCGAAGGCACCGTAAACTCCAGAGGACGAACCAGGCCCAGCCTGAAAAGCGGCTGGACTGAAAAGCCGCGCGAGGGCGCGTCAGACGGGGCGGTGGGGGCAGGCGCTGTCGTTGCAGTCGCCGTACAGGACCAGGGCGTGGTCCTTGATGGAGAAGCCGTGCTGGCGCGCGATCTCGCGCTGGCGGGTCTCGATGGTCTCGTCGAAGAATTCTTCGACACGGCCGCACTGGTTGCAGACGATGTGATCGTGGTGCCCGCCGCGCTCCAGCTCGAACACGGCCTGGTTGCCCTCCAGGTGGAGCCGGCAGACCAGCCCCGCGGCCTCGAACTGCGTCAGCACGCGGTAGACCGTGGCCAGCCCGATCTCCTCGCCCGAGTCGAGCAGCTCGCGGTAAATGGCCTCGGCCGTCAGGTGGCGCGTTTCCGAGTTCTCGAGGATCTCGAGGATCTTCATCCGTGGCAGCGTGACCTTGAGCCCCGCTTTCTTGAGATCGCTTGTTTCCATCCTTCGATTCCCGTCACCCGATTGCTTGAGAGCATCCGGACGCTTTGGTGTACCATGCGCGTTCAACGGCCCATCCGACTTCTGGGGACCCGCCGGCTCGATGATCAAGATTCTCATTTCTATTGCCGTGGCTGCAAGCCTGCTCACCGCCTGCAGTGGCTTCAATCAGTTCCGCCTCGATGTACAGCAGGGCAACGTCATCGACGCGACACAGGTCGCCCAGATCCAGCCCGGCATGACCCCGCAGCAGGTCCGCTTTCTGATGGGTACGCCGCAGATCGACGGCGCGTTCAAGCGCGAAGACCGCTGGGACTACGTCTACTATCGCCGTCCCGGGATCGGGCCGACGGAGCAGCGCCGCGTAACGGTGTTCTTCGAGAATGGCGTAGTCAGTTACGTCGACTCCGACGTGCCGCAGCCGATCGCGCTGGACCAGTACCCGGTCGAGCTCGACGACAACTGATCGCAACCGGCCGGCTCAATCGCCGGCCGAATCCTTGCCGCCCCCGGCGCCGTCCTCCGGCTTCTCGCCCGCGGGCTTTGCGGACGCCTGATCGCCGGCCTTCTGCGCGTCCCCCTTGCCGGGCTTCTTCCGGTTCTTGCCGGCCCGCTGACGACGCACTTCTTTCGGGTCGGCGATCAACGGGCGGTAGATCTCGATGCGATCCTTCGGGCGCAACACCGTGTCACGCCGGGTGAGCTTTCCGAAGATCCCCACTTTGGCGTTTTCCAGATCGATCTCCGGGAACTGGGCGTCGATCTCCGACTGGCGCAGGGCTGCGTCCACGGTCGTGCCCTCGGGCACGACCAACGGCAGGATCACCTGGCGGTCGGGGCGTGCATAGGCGACCTCGATACGGATTGTGCCGTGCCCCGCCTCGGGGCTAACGGCATCCTGATCATCGGGCACCGTAGACCTCGCGCGCGCGCCGCACAAAGGCGTCGACAAAAGAGTTGGCGAGCTGGTGGAAGATCGGCCCGATCGCGAACGACATCAGCCGGCTGGCAAACTCGAATTCCAGCTCCAGCGCGATACGCGTCTGGCCATTGTCCAGCTCGGTAAAGCTCCAGGTGCCGTGCAGGCGACGAAACGGCCCGTCCGCCAGGCGGATGTCGATGCGCTCGGGGCGCTGCACGCGATTGCGCGTGGTGAACGACTTGTGCAGGGCGCCCTTGGCCATCTCGATGGTCCCTTCCACCTCATCCTCTCCGCACATGCGCGCACGCGAGCTGCGGCAACCCGGCAGAAATTCCGAGTAGGAATCCACGTCATTAACGAGGTCGAACATCTGCTCGCGGGAGTACGGGACCTCCGCCGAGCGCCGGACTGTCGAGGACATCAAATAAGCTCCACCGCGCGCAGGAACACAAACAGGATGGCAATCGGGGCCACGAAGCGCACCAGGAAATACCAGATCTGGTACAGACCCCCGAGTTTCATGCGCAGCTCGGACTGGACCGAGCGCTCGGTCATGCGCCAGCCTACGAATACCGCGATCAGAAACCCGCCCAGCGGGAGCAGGATGTTAGCAGTCACATAGTCCAGCAGGTCCAGGATCCCCATGTTGAACAGGGTGTAATCCGACCAGACGTTCAGCGACAGCAGCGCGCCAATTCCCATCAGCCAGGCGGCGATAGCAATGCTGGCGCTCGCGGCCACGCGCGTCATGCCGACATTCTCCACCAGATAGGCGACGGCCGGCTCGATGATGGAGATGGACGACGTCCAGGCCGCGAACACCAGCAGCACAAAGAACATCGTCCCGAAGTAGAGCCCGCCCGGCATCTCCGCGAACGACAGCGGCAGCGTGACGAAGATCAGGCCCGGCCCCTGCTCCGGCGAAAGGCCCGCGCCCAGCACGATCGGGAAGATCGCCAGCCCGGCCATGATCGCCACCAGGGTGTCGGCGCCCACCACGGCCGCCGAAGTCCTCGCGATCGAGGCATCGCTCTGCAGGTAGCTGCCGTAGATCATGATCGCGCCCATGCCGAGGCTCAGCGTGAAGAACGCCTGCCCCATCGCCAGCAGCACCGCGTTGGCCGTCAGCGCCGAGAAATCCGGGTACAGCAGGAACTCCAGCCCCGCGATAAAGTTCCCTTCCACCATCGCGTAGCCGACCATCACCACCAGCATTACGAACAGCAGCGGCATCAGGATGGTCACGGCCTTCTCCAGACCGGACTGCACGCCGCGCGCGACCACCATCGCGGTCATCACCATGAAGATCGTATGCCAGGCCAGCAGGGCCTCGGGATTGGAGAGCAGGCCGTCGAACATGGCCTCCGAGCCATCCGCATCCAGGCCCAAGAAGCCGCCCGTGCCGGACTTGAACACATAGGACAGCGACCAACCGGCCACTACGCTGTAGAACGACAGGATCAGGAACCCGGCGAGCACACCGATCCACCCGATCATGCCCCAGCCACGGCTCAGGCCCTCTTCGCGCGCCAGCGTCACCATCGTATTGATCGGGCTCTGGCGGCCGCGCCGCCCCAGCAGGATCTCCGCCATCATCACCGGCAGGCCGATCAGCAGGATGCAGCCGAGGTAAACCAGCACGAAGGCCCCGCCACCGTTATCGCCGGCGATATAGGGAAAACGCCAGATGTTGCCAAGCCCGACAGCCGACCCGGTGGCCGCGAGGATAAAGGCCAGGCGGGTCGTCCACTGACCGTGGATGGAAGTCGTGGCAGGCATCAGCGGCTCCTTGTTGGTGGTACCCGTTCCATCGTTCAGCGCAGCCAGATCGAGTTGCGGTCAACGGCGCAGGCGGCACAAGCGGGGCTTCGAGTCGCCCGGAATTGTGGGGCAGGCTTCCCACGGGCTCAACTGTACGCGGCCAACGCCGACCCGAGACGCGTCCGCGATCCTGTACGTTCGTGCGTGTTTCCTCGGCTTTCGCCCCGCGCGTGCAGTACACTGCGCGGGCCATGGGAAAGCCAAAGAAGAAAAAGGACGCCGGTTCCAACACCATCGCGCTGAACCGCAAGGCGCGCCACGATTTCTTTATCGAGGACCGCCTGGAGGCGGGGCTGGAGTTGCAGGGCTGGGAGGTCAAGTCCATGCGGGCCGGGCGCGCCCAGCTCAGCGAGGCGTACGTGCTGCTACGCAAGGGCGAGGCGTTCCTGTTCGGGGCCCACATCACCCCGCTGCCCACCGCCTCCACCCATATCAACCCGGACCCGAGCCGCACGCGCAAGCTGCTGCTGCACCGCTCGGAGATCAACCGCCTGATCGGCGCGGTGGAGCGCAAGGGCTATACCCTGGTCCCCATGGCCCTGTACTGGAAACATGGCCGCGCCAAGCTGGAGATCGGCCTGGCCAAGGGCAAGAAGGATTTCGACAAGCGCGCAGCCAAGAAGGACAAGGACTGGCAACGCGAGCGCGCGCGCATCCTCAAGAGCGGCTGAAGGAGAAACCGGGGTTCGACCTTACTCGGTCGGATGAGTCCGGCCCTTCCACCACCAGCGCCGGGTCAGCCAGCTCAGCTTCGTCACCGCCAGCACACCCGCTGTCAGTGCCTTCACGGGCCGCAGCAGGCGCAGTCCGCGCAGCTGATCGACTGCAAATCCCAGCAGGAACGCCCTGGGGATCATCTCCGGTGAACCCAGACGCTGCAGCGCGCGCCACCAGCCGGTGGCACGCACATCGTCGCGCAGTTCGTCGACCTCACCCTGCAGCCGCAGGCGCAGTTCGCGAGAACGGCCCCGCAGGCCCAGCCAGGTGCCAGCCATGAGCTACTCGGTATCCCGGCTTTCGGGCCGTGCGACCAGATTCCGTACCAGGGCGCGCGTCTCCGGGTAGGTCATGCCGTGCAGCAGCCGGCCAATGCCGCGCGCAACCAGCCACGCCAGCACGCCGGTCAGCGCCGCCACGATCACCAGCGACAACGCCGGCGACACCCCCGCATAGGCCTGCAGCAGCATCACCACGGCCGCGACCAGCGCCAGCCACACCGTGACCAGCAGCAGCCCCAGCACCACCGCAAACACGATAACCCCCACCGCATTGCGCACCAGTTGTCGGGTCTCGGTCCCCAGCAACTCGCGCGAATCACCCAGGATTCGGCCGAGGTCCTGCATCACGTCCCCGGGGTCGGCGGTATCGGAGTCCGGTCGCTCGCGCGCCGGCCCGTCGTCCTGCGCGGCCATGGCCTACTTGCGGCGGGTCAAGGCCGAGAACAGGGTCCCCGCCACAAAGGCCAGGCCGATCGCGGTCAGCGGGTTGTCGCGTACGTAGTTGCCGACCACGCGCAAGACGTCCTCGGAACTCTGACGCGCCTTCTCCGCCCGCTCGCGAACCTCTTCATCCGCATGCGAAAGGCCCTCGCGGATGCGTTCCTCGGCCGTACCGGCATGCTCCGCCACGCGGTCCACGGCCTCGTGGGCCTGGGCCGCCACACGTTCAGTGGTGGAGGCGTCATGTTCCGCTTCGTCCTGTTTCTTCGCACTACTGCTTTTCGTCGTTGCCATTACACGCACTCCCTATCGCGGGCCTGGATCATCTTCCGACCCATCCCCCGCGGAATTGGTTGCAGGGTCATCGAAACCACTCAACCCCGTCAGGATTTCCGGGTCTTCCTCGGCCACTTCCGAGGTATCCACCAGGGCCGTACTCCACTTGACCCTGAAGTGCTTCCAGAGGCTGGCCACAAACGCCGACAACGGCACAGCCAGGATCATGCCGATGATGCCACCCAGCGCCGTCCCCCAGAAGAAGATCGAGATCACGACAATCGCCGGATGCAGTCCGGAGCGATCCGCCATGATCTTCGGCGTGAGCAGCCAGCTCTCGATCAGCTGCACCAGGGCAAACACCACGAGCACCAGCGCAACCAGGGTCAATCCGCCACCCTCAGGCTGGAGATAGGCCACCGGAAGAGCCAGCGTCAAGCCGACGATCGTCCCCAGATAGGGCACGATATTGAGAAACCCCAGCATCAACCCGAACAGGATCGCCGCCTGCAGGCCGATCAGCGAGAACCCGGCGGCCAGCAGAACCCCCATGATCAGGGCGATCACCACCTGCCCCTGGAAGAACGCCGTCACGTAGCCGACAAACAGGCGGCCCAGGAACATCAGCTCGCGCTGGGTCTGGGGCCGAAAGACCGACAAGACCTCGCGCCCGCCCTCCTTCAGGCGTTCGCCGGACAGCAGCGCAAAGAACAGATACAAGGGCACAAAGGCCAGCCCGACGACTACCGTCACGTAGTGCATCAGCTGCGAGCCCACACCCTCCAGGTTGGGCATGATGCTCTGGAGATCCAGGTCCTCCAGCATCGAGGCCACCCGCTCGGTGGCGTCAGGGAAATTGCGCGAGAATGACTCATAGGCATTCTCCGCCAGCTCCGGGGCACCCTTGATGAACTCCTGAACCTGATGGCTCGCCGTGGGCACCACCAGTACGGCGACAACCACCAGCGCAATCAACACCACACCGAACAGCGAACTCACCGCCCCCATCCGCGAGAATCCCGCAATCCGCTGCAGCCAGCGCACCACCGGGTAGAGGATCAGGCTCAGCACCCCGGCCACCGACAGCGGCAAGAGCAGCGCGTAGAAAAACGACACCACCTGCCCCAGCAACCAGACCAGCAGGGCCACCAGCCCGGTCAGCACCATGAAGGCGGCGAGCACGGCGACATAGCGGAACAAGGTCCGCTCGAAGGCGCTGAATTCGATATTCGATTGCGGCTGGTTTTCCACGGAGGGCTCGCATGAGGGGGTCGTTCGACCGTAACCACCCGGCCATGATCTGCCACGGTGCGCACCATCGTTTCAGGCACTGCATCACAAAAATATGGCGCTCGACCCAGGCCCGAGTACGCGCGGCCCCTCCCGAGGGACGCTGATTCAATCAGCTAGAACAAATCCGCCCACTCCGTCAGGGCAAACCAGATCACGTATCCCCCGTAGAGAATCAGAAAGATGACGCTAAGGATCGTGATCGGGCGAAAGCCCTTCACCCGCACTTCGTAGGAAACATCCTCGCCGCGCGCCCGCCGCCGCCTCACCTCCAGCCAGCGCGATACCCGCCACCAGACAAACAGCAGGATCAGGACAACGGTCAGGAACTTCAGCATCGCGGTTCGTTTCCTCGCACTCGGCCCGGGTAGGCTCTGAACGCGACACTACCCGAGAACGCCACCCGCCGCATCGTCATCCCGCCGCCGCACCCCACTTCGCCATCCCGGCCGCAGCGCAGCGAAGAGCCGGGATCTCCGCGGCCATGCACCACCCCGACGCCCGAGATCCCGGCTAACCGCTCCGCGGTTTCCGGGATGACGACACAGAGGGTGACGCACAGCGTCCTGTGTTGCTCAAGCTCCTGTGGGAGCCTGCTTGCAGGCGAAGCCCCCGCCAGACCCGACTCTTCCTACCCGCGCCGCTTCGTATGCCGAGTCGCCGGCGCATTCCACGGGTCCTCCGGCCAGGGGTGCTTGGGATAGCGCCCCTTCAGCTCGCGGCGCACCTCTGGATAGCCGTTCTCCCAAAAGCTGGCAAGATCCTGCGTGACCTGCACCGGGCGCCGCGCCGGCGATAGCAGGTGCAGCACCAGTGCCACGCGGCCGCCCGCCACCTGGGGCGTTTTGCCCAGACCGAACAGCTCCTGCAGCTTCACCGCCAGCACCGGCGGGTCCTGGGTGTAGTCGATCCGGTGGGCGGAGCCGGAGGGGACCTCGATCCGCGCCGGGGCTTCCCGCTCCAGTTGCTGCTGATGGTCCCAATCCAGCCGCGCGCGCAGGATCGCCGCCAGATCCAGCCGCTCCAGATCCCGGCGCCGCGTGATCCCGGCCAGATACGGCCCCAGCCAGTCCTCCAGGGTCACCAGCAGCGCGGCGTCGCGCAGATCCGGAAAGCCCGCCGCGGGCATCGCGTCGTGCAGCAGCTGGATACGCGCACGCAACTGGGTCGCCGCGTCATCCCAGGGCAGCAGCGCAAGGCCCTCGCGGCGCAGCCGCTCGCACCAGCGCGGGATGGTGGCGGCGGGGTCGTCCAGCGCGACCATCTGCCGCTCCACCACCAGCGTGCCGATCCGTCGAATCCGCGCGTTCTCCAGCCGCGCGCCGTCCTCCACCCAGTCGCAGCGCGTCTCGCGGTGGAAGAGTTCCGGCGCCTCCTGCTCCAGTGCGGCCAGATCCAGCGCCACCGCACAGCGGATGCGGGCCTCGCGGTCGGCATCCGTGCAGTCCACCGCCACCAGGTAGTCGGCATGCGCCAGACGCTCGCGTTCCGGCAGCCACGCGCCGCGACCGTTCCCCATCACGAAGCGACCGGCCGCCTCGCCACGGCGGCGTGCGATGCGCTCCGGCCAGGCCAGCGCCGCCAGCACGCCCACCGCCGTGCTTTCGTCCAGTACCGCATCCATAACGGCGGGGCGGTCCCCGGCTCGCGCCAGCGCCTGCTCCAGACGCCGCAGACCGGATTGCCAGGCCCGGCCACCGGAGCGCCGCGCGCGCTCCAGGCGCGCACCCAGCTCCAGCGGAGCCCCCGGCCCGGCCACACCCGGTTCCTCCACGGCTACCGCCAGTTCGCAGGCCAGGCGTGCCAGCCCCCGCTCGCGGCCCCGCAACAGCATGTGCGCCAGCCGCGGGTGGGTCGGCAGGCGTAGCAGGGCCCGCCCATGCCCGGTCATCCGACCGGTGGCATCCACCGCACCCAGTTCCGCGAGTACCGCCCGCGCGGAGGCCAGGCCCTGCGCGGGCGGCGGCTCAAGCCAGTCCAGTTCGGCCACCGCCTCGCCCCAGCCGGCCAGTTCCAGGGCCAGCGGCAGCAGGTCCACCTGCTGCATCCCCGGCGTCGCGTAGTCCGGGCGCGCGACCTCGTCGGCCCGCGACCACAGGCGGATCGCTACACCGGGCTCGGTGCGACCGGCACGCCCGGCCCGCTGCTCGGCGGCGGCCTTCGACGCCGGTAGCGTCACCAGCCGCGACAACCCGGTCGCCGCATCGAAGCGCGGCTCGCGGGCGAGCCCCGCGTCGATCACCACACGCACGCCCTCGATGGTCAGGCTGGTCTCGGCGATGTCGGTGGCCAGCACCACCTTGCGCTCGCCCTCCAGCGCCGGGCGCACGGCCCGGGCCTGCTCCTGCGCCGACAGCCGCCCGAACAGCGGCGCGATGCGCGCGGGGCCGGAGGGCGTGCCCAGTCCCTTGCCCATCCCGTCGCCCAAACGCGCGGCCACCTCGCGGATCTCGCGCTCGCCGGGCAGGAAGACCAGGATCGAGCCCGTCTCCGCCGCCAGCGCGTCGCGAACCGCCTGCGCCACGCCGTCAGCCAGCGGGGCATCCTTCGCCGTTGGGGCGTAACGGACCTCGACCGGGAACTGCCGCCCACGCGCTCGCAGCACCGGCACGGCATCCGCCTCCGGTCCGGCCAGCAGCCGGGCCACGGCCTCGTCGTCGAGGGTCGCCGACATCACCACGATGCGCAGCTCCGGGCGCAGCAGCCGACGCACCTGCAGCGCAAAGGCCAGCGCCAGCTCGGCCTCCGGCCGGCGCAGATGGAATTCGTCGAAGACCACGGTGCCAACCCCTTCCAGCAGCGGGTCACCCTGGATGCGCCGCAGGAACAGCCCATCGGTGACCAGCTCCACCCGGGTGCGGTCCGAGACCTTCTGCTCGTCGCGCACGCGATAGCCGACCGTCTGCCCGGCCGCTTCGCCCAGCTGCGCGGCCATGAAGGTCGCCGCCATGCGCGCGGCCAGTCGACGCGGCTGCAGCACGATCACCCGGTCCTCGGGGCTGGAGGCGGCCAGATGCAGCGGGACGCGCGTGGTCTTGCCGGCGCCCGGCTCGGCCACCAGCACGGCGGCACCGCGCGTCTGCAGCGCGGCATCCAGGGGGTCCAGGAGGTCTTCCAGCGCCCGGGCCTGCGGCGCCTCATTCAACTCTTTCGCCATCTACAGCGGTCAGTTCGCGACCACGCGCGTACCGGCCTGCACGCGGTCCCCCGGGCGAGTGACCACACGCTCGCCCGCCTCCAGGCCCTCGAGGATCTGCGTGGCGAAGCCCGAGCGACGCCCCACCTCGACCTGGCGCGGCTCGGCACGGCCGTCCTCGACCACGAACACCGACCACTCGCCGCGGTCGCGGAACAGCGCGCTGGTCGGAACCTGCAGCACGTCATCCCCTTCCCACAGCAGGAACTCGGCCTCCACGCGGTAGCCCACTGCCAGCCCGGCCATGCGTGCCTCCACCGCGTCGAGGTCGAGGATCACCGGCACGCGCTGCTCGTCCACGCCCAGCGCGGAGATCCTGGTAAAGCCGAACGGCTGCACCCGGCGTACGGTGCCCTCCAGTTCGGCATCGCGGCCCCAGTCGGTCAGGCGCACGCGCATGCCCGGCACCACGCGCACCGCGTCCATGGACAGCAGATCCACCTGCACCTCGAGGTCGTCGAGATCGCCCACGACCAGCACCGGCTCGCCGGCCCCGATCGTGCCCTCGCAGCAGCGATACCGCTCCAGGATCACGCCTGCGGCGGGCGAACGAACCGTCAGGGCATCGGCCTCGGACTCCGGCATCTGTCCACTGGCAATATCCAGCACCACCCGCGCGCTCTCGACCTCGCTGCGCGCGACCTCCACCGCGGATTCGCCGGCGCGCACCGCCGAGCGCGCCCGATCGCGTGCGGTCTCCATACGCTCCACCTCGGTGGCGGAAACCGCACCCCGATCGAACAGCTCTTGATAACGGCGATATTCCGATTCCGCGAAGCGGGCCTCCGACTGCAGGTTCTCCAGATTCGCCTCGGCGCTTCGCAGCCGCGACCGAGCAGCGGCGAGATTCTCGCGCGCCTGCTCACGCGAACGTGCATCCAGCGCCGGGGTCGGCAAAGGCTCCATGCGGAAGAGCGCGTCGCCGAGCTCGACGGCATCGCCCTCTTCGAGCCGGACGCGATGCAGGAAGCCGGCGATCGGCGCCGACACCGTAAAGGTGTCGCGCAGCCGCGTGCGCCCTTCCTCGCGCACGGTCTCTTCGAACGGGCCGGCCTCGACCGTGGTCAGCGATACCGGCACCGGCTGCGGGCGCAGCGCCCATACCAGCGCGGCCACCCCTGCCAGCACGATGAGCCCAACCGTGATTCGCTTCTTCATCGCCATAGGATCAGTCTCGCAAATCCCGCCACTCCGCGCTTCCCCCCTCATCGCCCGGCACGCCGGGGCGTATGTCTGCAAGTTGCCACCCTCGGTTATCACCTGAACGGTGGTTGGCAACCAGCCGCTGTGAGGCTGGGCCTTGTTCAGCATCTGGTGTTTACGGTGCTTTCGTCCGACCGCCTGCCTGCGCTGTCTCGCCAGCGCGCCGCGAGGTACTTTCTTGCTTGCCCAAGAAAGTACCCAAAGAAGTGTGCTGGTCTAATTTTCGTGGACACCTCGATCGGTGGAATGATTGGGATCTGATCGAGGAGACGATATGGGACGCAGGAATTTTGATCCGGAGTACAAGCTTCGGGTGGCCCGGATGGTGGTGGATGAGGGCCAGAATGTGCTGCAAGTGGTGCGGGACACCGGGGTGGGCGAGACGGCCGTTCGGCGCTGGGTCGAGCAACTCAAGGCGGATCGTGCCGGGGAGGCCGGCGATGGCCGGCCTTTGACGCCGGAGCAGCGACGGATCCGGGAGCTGGAGGAAGA